>NC_018866.1:651666-1303333 GCF_000305775.1 Dehalobacter sp. DCA | reverse complement strand
CGGTATTTGAAGGGATTTCGTTAATAAAAATGCCACTGCTCTTTGTGTGTTGCAACGAAGAGAGCAAGAAAATCCAGGTATATCAAATAGAAGAACACGCTAATCTAAAGTAATTAAGCGTGGTTTTTTTTGAATAATAAAAGGAACTTCCGAAAAGCACATCGTTAAACGATGCGGCGTTTATTTTTAATGAAAGGAGGCGCTCAATGTTTATATGGGATTTTGCTGCAAATCTTGTCCTTGGACAGATTATGGACTGGATATATCAGCAACTGATCGGCTTCCTCGGTGATTTCTTTTCCATGATGGGCAATATGGGAGCCGATCTGTTCGGCATGACTTGGGTGCAGGCCATCGTAACATTATTTAGTTATCTGGCCTGGGCTTTGTATGGAACCGGACTGGTGGTAGCACTGTTTGAATGTGCCATCGAAGCACAGTCGGGTCGGGCAAGCATAAAAGATACTGCCTTGAACGCCATCAAGGGTTTTATGGCTGTGAACCTGTTCACCATTGTGCCGGTGGAGCTATACAAGTTATCTGTTACGCTGCAGGGCAGCTTTACTTCGGGAATCTCAAACCTGATGGGAGCTAGCGGAGGCATCAGCACCATGGCTATTGGAGCCCTTACCAACTTAGGGGGGCTTGGACTGAATCCAATCCTCGGCATTTTTTGCGTTATCCTCATGGGCTACGCTGTGATTAAAGTGTTTTTTGCCAACCTGAAGCGTGGCGGCATCCTGCTGATCCAGATTGCAGTAGGGAGCCTGTATATGTTCTCGGTACCCCGTGGATACATCGACGGCTTTGTATCCTGGAGCAAACAGGTGGTAGGCTTGTGCCTCACCGCATTTTTGCAGGCAACCATCCTCATCGCCGGACTCTTGGTGTGGAATCAGAATATGCTCCTCGGTCTCGGCCTAATGCTGGCAGCATCTGAGATACCAAGGATCGCCGGACAGTTTGGGTTGGACACTTCCACCAAGGCCAACCTCATGAGCACCATCTATGCGGCCCAGTCTGCGGTGAACATTACCAGAACGGTAGTGCAGGCAGTGGCGAAATGATGAAACTCGTATATATTGCCTCGCCCTACGCTGGGAATATCGAGCACAATACCAGGATGGCGATAGAGTACTGCCGCTTTGCTGCAAGCGCCGGTGTGGCTCCAATTGCTCCCCACCTCTTGTTTCCTTTATTTTTACATGACAGTAATCCGGAATAAAGAAAAAAAGGAATTGAAATGGGCTTGCGCTTCCTTCTCTCCTGCGATGAGCTGTGGGTCTTCGGTGACCGGATATCTGAGGGAATGGGACGAGAGATTGCGGATGCCCAAAGGCTCAGCATCAAAATAAGGTACATCAAATTTATTGAAAACCAAGGAGTAATGAATATGAAGCAATGGGGTATTTGGGCAAAACGCAACGCTGCTTCCATCTGTGGAGCTGCGGAGGCTTGGCTGAAATCAGACGGGAAACCCATGACCTTTGACACTTGTGAGGAAGCTGCTGAGAAAGCAAATGTGCTTATGAATAACATTAGAACGGTAAATGTCTCCTACTTCCCTAAGAAAATGGAGCTAGAGCTGGATGAAGAGCCATCTTCCGGCATGGGCATGAAGCTGTAAGGAGGGCTGAACCATGTATATCTACCCCGATAATTTAAAATCCAAAGCGGTGCTGTGGCTGTGGCAGCTTCAAGATATCGGCATCATCGGTATCGGGTGTCTTATCTCTGTTTTTGCGCTGGCACAGCTCGGCCTCCTGTTGCCGATAGTGGCGACTGCTCTTTACGGCTTCCTGACTATCCGGTTTGAGGACACCTCTATCCTCGATTTTATCAAGTATGCCTGTGGCTTTTTTATCACCAAGCAGCAAATGTATGAATGGAGGTACACGGAAAAATGAGCAGAAAAGAAAAAAAGATAGCCAAGCAAAAGCTTTCTACACGGCAGCTCATTGGCACAAAAGACATTACCGATTACAGTCTGCAGACCTATGGGCACGGAGAACTTGTATATTTTATCATCAAGCCGAGCAATATCTCGGTCCAGTCGGAAGCCAGCATCTCCGCAAGAATCTATGCCCTCATGACCGTGCTGAAAGGCATGGCGGAGATCGAAATGTGCTGCCTGAATTCCCGTGAAAATTTCGAGGACAACAAGCAGTTTCTCCGGGAACGCATCGAACAGGAGGGCAGCCCCACCGTCCGCAAGCTGCTGGAGGCTGACCTGGGTTTCCTCGATAGGATACAGGTGCAGATGGCAACCGCCCGTGAGTTTCTTATTATCATACGGCTTAAGGATGAAAAGCAAAAAGAAATATTCCCGTACTTAAACCGCATCGAAAAAACCTTGCGTGAGCAGGGCTTCTCTGTGAAGCGATCCGGAAGCGAGGATATCAAACGAATCCTGGCAGTGTACTTCGAGCAGAACGTGACCACCGAAAGGTTCGAGGACTTTGACGGGCAAAGGTGGGTGATTTTAGGTGACTAACCGTCCAGTGCGCAATGGTTTTGTAATATAATCAGCCAAAAGAAGGGAGATGAAGCAAACTATAGGACCCATTGAAAAAACAACTGACTGAGAAAGGAGCATGTTATATGGAGAGAATCAATAGAGTCAAAGGATGGCTTGATTT
This sequence comes from Dehalobacter sp. DCA, assembly GCF_000305775.1. Classification (NCBI taxonomy): domain Bacteria; kingdom Bacillati; phylum Bacillota; class Clostridia; order Eubacteriales; family Desulfitobacteriaceae; genus Dehalobacter; species Dehalobacter sp. DCA. The sequence goes on along the minus strand of NC_018866.1, from coordinate 1,300,694 downwards.
TGCAAACAAAGATATCAGTTGCGCAAAGCATCTCTTGGGTATGCGTCCGGTTCCCTTGGAAATTGTCTGTTATCACAGCGAACAGGCCGCCGAAGAAGCGCTAAAGGGATATCTCCTATATCAAAATGTAGAACCGTCTCAGACTCAAGACTTAGAAAGGTTATGCAGCATGTGCCTGAAATTCGACAAGGCTTTTGAGGGGTTGATGGGGCCTTGGGAGAGACTTGCGCGATATGGCGAGCCGATATATCCTTTCGAGATGCAAATTTCAAACAACGATATGAAAACAGCCATTGCTGATGCTGACCGTGTAATGGCATTCGTACTTCAAAGGCTTCAGCTTGCCGAGGAAATTACACATAAGGACGATGAACAAAAAGAGCAGCAGGAAAATGCAGCAGGGCAGCAACTAACCTGACACATTCATTATGAACTCCAAGCCTAAAATCGTACCGACAAAGCTACGGCTGTCAGGTCGCCAGATGGCGTCCACATCCCAAACAAAGAAGCTGATAGACAGTTTTAATTTTTAGTGAAAATATAGTATAATATATAGGTAGGTGGTGTTCATATGAGAGATTTGGAAAAGCTCATTGATGAGGTTAACGGCTCAATGTCAATGGAAGGCATGCCGCTTACGCAGACTGATAAAGATAGAATCAGACATTGCGTAGGTAATGATAAACTGGTTGAAGAAACGATAGCTGAACTCATAAAAAAGCACACGGCTGTCAGGGGCTATAGCCATGAACAACAATTATGATTACAGCTATGAGTGGGATCACAGATATTGTTACCCCCATTCAAATGTGCTTATAAACAAGCTGGGTATTGAGGATGCAGAAAAGCTGCACATAGCTGAAAGAGAAATAACCTCTTTGAGAATTGCCAATGCAAAAGTAAGTGTTATAAAAGGCGATTTTGATCTACTCCATTTAAGAAAGATTCACAAGTATATATTTGGTGATATCTACGAATGGGCAGGCGAAATCAGATGGGTAAACATAGCAAAAGGCAATATGTTTTGCAACTGTGAGTTTATAGAACCAAATGCTGATTCGCTCTTCAAGAAGCTAAAAAAAGAGTATTATTTGAAAGATGCCTCCAAAGATGAAGTCCCGCTCCGTCTTGCATATTATCTTAGTGAAATCAATGTCCTTCACCCCTTCAGAGAAGGAAATGGCAGAACGCAAAGACTCTTTATTGACTATCTGGCCGAAAACGCAGGCTATAGTGTGGACTTTTCTCAGGTGACCGACAAGCAAATGATTGAAGCTAGTGCCGCTTCTTTCCTGTGTGATTATAATAAAATGAATGAGATTTTCACTGCAATAACCGAACCTCTGTTGGAGAATAACATGACTCAAACTTTCATGGAATAAATTCAAATCATCATCAAAACTTAGAATGAGGATGACTGCCAAAAAGAGGCAAGGGAGTATTAGTTTAGGCTAATGCTCCCTTTTCATATATCATCCGATAAAAGAAGCTGCTTGCTTTATTGTATCAATAGAGCAAGCAGCTTTTTTATATTCAAATTCAAGCAGAAAGAAGTGAAAGTCTATGGTAAAAAGAAAACTTGGTACACCAACGCCTGTGCAGGATGATGTCCGCATCCAGGAATTCCTTGATATGATCGCACCATCCGTGATCAAGTTTAACACCGACTACTTCATTTGCAGCAACACCTATAGATGCTTCTGGGCGTTACGAGAATATCCGATCTGTTTGTTATAGACGACGAAAATAGTAAGTAGATGGATAGTATGCATAATGGGCGGTTTGGTAGGTTCAGGGCTCATAATTAAAACTATATCAATCTATTTAATATCATTCTCATTGAGATTATAAAACGATTCAGTTTCAAGGAAATTATCCAATTCTAAGAAGATTTCACCAATCCTATTTAATGTCAGTTTTAAGCGGTAATGATCAACTTCACCCGAAGAATTGCTATATGCACGAATATCCGGCAATTCATTCCTCCACTCTTCAAATTCTTCGTGATCAAAATACAGATACTCACCAGTTTCATTATCATAAGGACAATTGCTCTTCTTATATTCATCTACTTCATAATCATAATAAAAGTCATCATCAATATGAATATCTGCCCAAGGAAACAATCGTCTAAATACATCTTCATAACTCTGCATACCAAAATATGCATACGGCCATTCAATTACTATCTTTTCTTTTTGATTACTGTCTATAATCTTCAATATGAACGAGCCACGCCCTGATGATTTATTAACCCACTCATCTGCCTCAAGAATGACATCGTCACCATTATTAATGGCGTCCATCCAAGGCATAGCTAATATTAAAGTAAGAAGTTTTTTCTCATAATCTGACAGGTTTTCAGAAATATTTTCGATTAATTCCTTGCATTCACATAATTTCTGATTCCTGGGAACGCTGATTAACCATCCCGATTGTGTTCTTCTAGTAGTTTGAGAATTAACATGCTCCCAAATACACTCATCAGTATCAGGGTTATATAAGATTAGTATAACTGGTAATGAGTGTTTGAGCCAATAGTCATAATGTTTGTTTTCTCCCCTAAATATTACGTGTCCCTTTTGAATTTCGGAAAAATAGCTATGGCCTGTTTTGATTTGTGCGGCTACAAGTTTTCCTGATGCGTATGCAGTTTTGGATTTATAGTTTCAATTTGCGCATCTATTCCATAGTCTCGAATTGGTTGTTCTCTAAAAATCAAACCTATTTTGGTAATTGCGTTTTCGCAATGTGATATTCCTATACGATCGATCTGATCATTATGAAAAATTCCCATATAAACTCCTTCCAACTACCGATTATAGACAAAGCATATCTTTAATAAAATATTTATCATGAAACGCTGTAAAAGTAAATTATTTTCCTCCAAGCCGTCACATATCGTGGCGGCTTTTTGATATCCAAATTTAAAACAGAAAGGAGAGAATTATGCTCAAAACTCAATCACCCCCGCAAGACGATGTTCGTATCCAAGAGTTTTTGGACATGATCGCCCCCTCGGTGATCAAGTTTAACACCGATCACTTCATCTGCGGCAACACCTACCGCTGCGTCTGGGCGTTACGAGAATACCCTACCGCCACCGATGAGCAGGCCATCCTGCGCCACCTTGGAGAAAAGGATGGCATCACCTTAAAGATTTATACCCGCCATGTAACCCCGATTGAGGAAAAGAAAATTATCAGTAATGCGGCCAACAAGAACAGGCTGAAGCAGAGCAACACCAATGACCTGCAGCAGACCGTCACTGCCGAAAGCAACCTGCAGGACGTTGCAAATATCGTTGCCGCCATGCATCGGAACCGGGAGCCGCTCCTGCACTCGGCGGTATATATTGAGTTGTCAGCCTCCGATCTTGACCACTTAAAGGAGCTTCAAACCGAAGTATTGACCGAGTTGATCCGTTCCAAGCTCAATGTGGATCGGCTCATGCTCCGTCAGCAGCAAGGGTTTATTGCGGTGATGCCAAGCGGCTACAACATATTTGGCGACCAGTTCGAGAGGGTACTCCCCGCTTCCAGCGTGGCCAATCTGTATCCTTTCAATTACTCAGGGAAAACCGATGCCAATGGATTCTACCTTGGAAGGGATAAGTTTGGAAGCAATATCATTGTAGATTTTAACAAGAGGACCGACGACAAAACCAATGCCAACATTCTCATCCTGGGGAACTCCGGTCAAGGCAAAAGTTACCTTATGAAGCTCATCCTTTGCAATATGAGGCAAAGCGGTATGAAGGTCATTGTCCTTGACCCTGAACATGAATATGAGGATTTAACCCTCAACCTGGGCGGCTGCTTTATCGACTTGATGTCCGGCGAGTACATTATCAATGTACTAGAGCCTAAGACATGGGATGAAAACGGATCGCCGGAGGACAAGGAAGCACCCCAGGCCTTCCGCTGTGCCTCCAAGCTGTCGCAGCACATCTCCTTCCTGAAGGATTTCTTTCGTAGCTACAAGGACTTTAATGACAGGCAGATTGACACCATTGAAATCATGCTTACCAAGCTCTATGACAAGTGGAACATTACCGACCATACCAACTTTGACCGGCTGACACCCAAGGATTATCCTATCCTGTCCGACTTGTATAAGCTGATAGAAGGGGAGTATCAAAGCTATGACAGCAGCCACAAACAGCTCTACACTGCAGAAACCCTGCAGGAAATCTGCCTTGGACTCCACTCGCTTTGCGTGGGTGCGGAGAGCAAATTCTTTGACGGACACACGAATATCACCGACAGCCACTTCATCACCTTTGGCGTAAAAGGATTGCTGCAGGCCAGCAAGAACATCAAAAACGCTCTGCTTTTCAACGTACTCTCTTTCATGTCCAACCAGCTGCTGACGGCAGGCAGCACGGTAGCCAGCATTGATGAGCTGTACCTCTTCCTCTCCAACCTTACAGCCATTGAGTACATCCGCAATTTTATGAAGCGAGTTCGTAAGAAAGACAGCGCCGTCATCCTTGCCTCGCAGAACCTGGAAGACTTCAACCTGGATGGAATCAGAGAATACACGAAGCCCCTGTTCAGCATCCCGACTCACGCCTTCTTGTTCAACGCCGGAAACATTGATGCAAAGTTTTATATGGATACCCTGCAGCTTGAACAGAGTGAATACAACCTCATCCGTTATCCGCAGCGGGGTGTCTGCCTCTATAAATGCGGCAACGAGAGGTACAACCTCATGGTTTCTGCACCGGAATATAAGGAAAAATTGTTCGGCACGGCGGGAGGACGGTAACCGTTGCAGCTAAAAATTAACGGAAAGGAGGCAAAAATTCATGTTTGCCAATACCCCTGTGTACTACCCCTCCATCGAGTATGCAAAGGAAAACAACGAGCTGGAACTGTGGCGTGAGTCCTACGATATCAAGCAAAGCCATGTACAGGCAGAAGCCCCGGAACAATTGGGAGGGATGAACCTTGGCTGATCCCGCAACCCTTGCCCTGATTGCCAGGGCTGCTATCCCAGCCGGGACCGACAAACGGACGTGGAAGGTGATCGGTGCCATCATCGCCGCTCTGCTGACTCCCGTTATTCTAATGGTGGTTGTGATTATGAGCCTGCTCTCTGCCACAGCAAGTCATAACAATGCTGCCATTAATCTGACCTTTCACGGAGGTGCAATCTCCTCGCAGATGCCTGCGGATTACGCCGACTACATCCGAAACATGCGGGACAGCTTCTCGGAGCTTGACACTGCCATAGGGAATATAAGTACGGAGCTTGAAAGCGGAAGTCTTGACAGCACAAGAGTCAAGGCAATTTTTTATGCTCTGTTTTTTGGCTCGGGCAGTCCCTCTAGGGACAGCGATGACTACCGTGCGTTTGTAGATTGCTTCGTGCGGTACGAAACCCGGTCCGATGAAGCAACAGGTGGCAGCTCTAAGGTGGCCATCCCGCTAACCTCCTTGCCGGAGATTTACTCAAACCTGGAAAGTACACTCGGCAGGACAATCACCAGTGAGGACAAGGCCAATGCCTCGGAGATTTACAACCGCATCCTCTATGGCGACATTCCCACAGAAGGGGATGGACTCCAGAATTGGGTCAACACCATCACTGCAAACCCTGCTGAGGTTCCCTTTATTGGCGGCGACTTTATCAGTCCCCTCGGCAGCAGTTGGCGCAGCATGGTGACCTCCGAATTTGGATACCTGCGTGATCCTTTTCATCCCACTGTTGAAAATTTTCACTCAGGAATTGACCTGGGCGCGCCGAAAGGCACCGATATCCATGCTGCCAATGGAGGCACTGTCCTGTTTATCCGCTATAGAACCACCGGCTACGGATACCACCTGGCAATCGATCATGGCGGAGGCATCGTTACTTTATATGGTCATTGCTCTAAAATCCTTGTGACCGAGGGGCAGGCGGTAAGGCAGGGTGAGGTTATTGCACAAGTAGGTTCGACAGGCAAATCGACCGGAAATCACTTGCATTTAGAAGTTATTGTTGACGGCACACCACAGAATCCAAGAAGTTATCTGCCGTAAGGCATCATTGAGAAAATACATCGGGAGTCTGGGTGGCTGTTTATTAAAACTGCGGTATAATGAAACCGGTAATCTGAGAAAGGAGAAATGCGCTTGGAGCAATATAGCCGGGTTGTCGGGCTGTGGCGGTCGCACAAAATTGCGTCCGCAGCCGCTCTGGATAAATACCTTGACAGTTTCCGAGTCTTGTTTGCGTTTCACTCCGGAAAGATTGAGAACGAGGAAATCACCTATTACGATACAAAGGAAATCTTTGAAAATGGCAGAGTTGTGAACTATACCGGAAGTCCCCGTGCTCTGTTTGAACAACAAAATCAGAAGCTATGTTACGAGGTTTTGAAAGAAAAAATCGTAAAAAAAGAGCCTCTCAGCATAGAGCTGGTCAAGGAAATTCACAAGGTTCTCACTGGCGGGACATACGATGAGCGCAGGTATATTGTAAATGAGGAACGACCTGGAGAGTTTAAAAAGCACGACTATGTAACTGGCATCGAGGTCGGCTCCGCTGTAGAAAATGTGGAAAAGGATCTGACGGAACTGATTACCGAAGCAAATGCGTGTGAGGGTAAGGATGTTTTGAAAGCCGCCGCTTATCTTCACGCGAGGTTTGAGTTTATCCATCCCTTCGCAGACGGAAACGGACGTGTCGGCAGGACGCTCATGAATTACTATCTCATGACACATAGCCACCCACCCCTTATCGTCTATGACGAGGATAAGCGGATATATTATGAGTGCCTGCAAAAGCATGATGAAGCCGAGGAATTAAATCCTCTGTGTGAGTTTCTCAAGAATGAAACGGGAAAAACTTGGGAAAAGGCGCTGGCTCTTGCCGACGGCATGAAACTGAAACGCAAAGGCTTGTCAGATTTTATCCAGAGCATGTAACCAACAGAATAATAGGGAAGCAAAGGTCATCTCGAAAGGGATGGCTTTTTTATTTTGCTTTGAAAGCTTTCTGAATCAAAGAATCAGGCTGCTGCTCCAAATTGCGAGCCAAGGCGATATAATCGTCAAGGTTGACTCCACAGACCATAACCCCGGGTCGCACCATCACTTTGGGGTGCGGATCAATAAGAAAAAAACCCACGAAACTATCTACCATAAAAGAAAGGGTGAAACTATGTTAACAACCAAAGCGGTCTTTAATAGAAAATTGGATGACTTTGAGCCTAAGAACTGCGTTATTGAAAAAGTTGTTGTACTTACGTCTCACGAATACGATAAATTTTCCAAAAATATGCTGGCTGACTATGACTTTATAAGGGATAACAAAGACCTGCAACATTTTGGCGAGAATGGCACATGCCACTGCATTTTAGTGGTGGGAGAAGAAAGAGATGACGGTATCCTTGTCCAAGGAGAGGGATATGACTATGCCCGTTATGCTGCATTCCTGCCGAATGCCTCTTTGTTATTAGCGGCAGTTATGGAGCAGGAACAATCAGCAGAGAAAAAAACAGTAGCTCGCGGCCTTAAGCTGAAAGATTTAATGTCGATGCCCTGGGAGGACATCCATCTCATTCACAGCGATGAAGATATAGATCTGGCTACCCTATGCGAGTTGAAAAATGATACCCTGACCGATGCCGGAAAGAAGGACTGGGCTGACATTTTGGAGGCTGATGTGCACCGGATATTTACTGGTGAATATGGCCTGCAAATAGAGGTCAGCGATGTAAAACCTCAAAGGCTATCGGACTTTTCATACATGCTTGCCGGATATTGCTCCGTGCAGGACTATGAAAAATGGGTAACGGAGAAGCCGGAAGCAACATTGGCTGAAACTAGTAGTGAACCACAACCAGAACATCAAAAAATAAAAGTCTTAATGGTTGAGCCGCATGAGACTCCTTATGTTGCGGAGATCGGCAATGATCTTGCCTCCATGCAGAAAGCGGTTGGAGGGAACATTCAGGCGGTAAATTTAGCGTCCTATGTTTCCCTTGTCTGCAATGAAGAAGGCAAGCTGTTAGAAATGGAGGGCAACCGCTCCCTGGGCAATGACATCCTCGTCGGCAACTTTTTTATTGCGGGTTATAACGATGAAGGTGAGTTTATCTCATTAACTGAGGAACAAATTGAAGAATATACGCAAGAATTTCTTACTCCAGAGAGCTTCACCAAAGAGCAAATCGATGAAGCTACTGGATTTACCTCTATATCATTTTAAGGAGGAATGAACCCATGGAAAAAACAAATTTACAGGTATCCTTTGATGCCGACAAGCTCAATGCACTGCGGTTTTATATGGCCAAGAAAGAACTGAACGTAGAGAATGAACTGCAGGTCCACCTCGACAGGCTCTATGAAAAGATGGTTCCCGTACAAGTACGAGAGTATGTGGAAAGCCAGTCCGGGAGCGAGGCTCCCAAACAGGAGGTCGAAGTAGAAGAGGATGTTGTCAAGCAGGAGATCAAAGCAGAGGGGAATGCTCCCGAGCAGGAAGTCAAAGTGGACGAGGAAAAATACTCGGAAAAGCAGCTAAGACAAAGCAAGCGCCAGCGTGAAAAGGAGCTGGCTGCTGCCGCACAGGCCGAATCGCAACAGGAACAGACTGCCGGGTCGGAAGAAGTCGAGGAAGAAAATCAGGGCATGAGTATGAGCTTGTAGGCAGTCCAATGAAGAAGGAAAAGCATCCGCAGAATCTTGAAGCAGAACTACAGCAGGCGTTCGATCGATGGGAGGCGCTCTATAAATTTGGAGGTCATGATCCCTTCTGGTCGGACGGCTGCAATTTAAACCTTGTGCGCAATCACATCAGCCACTACAAACAAAAGATTGAGGAATCCTATGAGCCGCAAAACTACCCGGCTATCTTCTATCGAGAGGCACCGCCTGAAGTCTCCCAGGATTACATGGCAAGGAGCGAGGAAATCTGGTCGAATGCAAAAAAAGTGATACAGCTCTATAAAAAAGATGAGAACTATCAATTCTTATTATCTCATGTAGAACGGCTTGATCCAAAGGATATCAAAACGACTAGCATTCGAAATGTGATCAATTATGTGAAAGGGCTGGAGCAAGCAATCGCTGCGGATGATTTAATATCCATGCGGCGGCATGAAAATCCGGAGGGCTATATTGAATCCTTCCTCGAATGTGCAGAGCGTGTCAAATCCTTAAAACCGAGGGACAATGAGCAACTATCACTTTTTGATGTATGGCCGGAGAATTTTACCGAGGAATCTGATGAATGCGAGGAAGAAGATCAAGGCATGAATATGCGTTTATAGGAGGGTGGCGACATGTTGCAGCATGGAATATATACCATTACGGAGAATGGGCAAAGCCGCAATTACATTGCCCAAAATGCCGGTAGCTTGCTCTCGGCAGCAAAACTTCTCCATACCTCGGAGCAAGTAAAGAGAAACCTTCCGAAAGGAAGCAGGACATCTGTGCTTCAAGCGTTGGATAAAGACTATAACTTTGTAGCACTCAAAGGCAAAAGCTATAATCTGTTTCATGCTCTGGAGGACAGAGAATTTGCAGAAGCCGTTAAAAAGATTGAGGACGGAGAAAGCCAAGATGCCCATATCGAAGCAAATTTCGACACAGGCAGTCTTGGCTTTCTCTATGACAATCATGGAGAAGCTGCTCGATTAACATTGCCGATCACGGCTATTGTTGATGCCTACTCCGGATCGCTCCGCAAAAAGAACAACAGTCAGAGCTATGTGAATATAAACCATTTTGCAAAGCAAATTGAAAAAATGTATGATGCGCAGCTAGAGCTTTCTCCCCAGGAGGAAGCAAATGATGAAGCACCACAGGTGCAAAAAATAAGTTTATAGGAGGAAAGTACATTGAAGAAAGCGACCTTGCAAATCAGCTTCGATAGCGAAAAGCTCGGAGCCTTAAAGCAATACATGGCCAAAAAGGAAGCGTCCATCGAAACGGAACTGGACGAAGTGATGCAGAAGTTCTATGAAAAATATGTTCCGGCTCCCGTCCGTGAGTACATCGAAAGCCGCGAGGCAGACGATCAACCGAAGCCAGCAAGACCATCCAGCTTGGCTGCAGCACAAAAAAATGCTGCAGAGGACGAGCAATAAGCGCAGAAAAAAGTGACTGTCCTATCCTTTTAGGGCAGTCACATAATATGCATTATAGTTTTTTTCAAAGTCCTGTGATTCCGGATGAACCTCTGTTGTCTCCTTCGGATGGCTGACGGTTACTTGATGTTTCTGCTCCAAAGCAAGTTGTTCGAGTTGCCGCACACGCCCTTTCAAACCATTGCACAACTTATCTGTACGCGGCTCATCAATATACGGCGAAGCGGAAAGAAGGATTCGAAACTCCTCGTCGATATCCCGGAGCGCGGAAAAATCAATCCAGTCAAGGCTGCCGGCCAAAACGATCTGCTCGGCATGCATCGGTTTAAACGGATGGCTTGGCACATCACCATTCGGATGAATTACCCTTGAGACCTGATCATGCCAGAGGCTTGTGCCGCTGTCAAAGACAGGCGCTGCTCCCAGCCATGTAAGGGTATCCACATTCCGGACAGCACCAAAGTTTCCAAAATGGCGGTCTGTGTTGGCCATGAGAAAGTCAAAAGCCAGCAGATAATTCAGAAATTCCTTCATGCCGGGGATGCCAAGGTGTTCACAGCAAAGCAGAAAATGCTCGTACAAGGAGTGATGATTGTGCTTCTTTTCACTCTTAAAAATGCTGTAAGCACTGACCAGTTCTGTCTCAGGCGTAATGAAATTTTCACATACGCTGTAGGGGATTTCATTTTCCCAAATGAGGCTGTATGGTACATAAGCGGCATGGCTTAAGCGCTGATGCAAAGAAGTTGCCAGCAACTCATTGAGCGGTTCCTGTTGGAATGGATTGCTTCCGGACTTGATCAGGCAACGTTTTCCGTCAATGATTTTCCACTTTTTTCGGAGCCACCCATCGCAAGTATTGCAGGGAGACATCAAGTCAAGCTCCTCATGAGGGGAAGCCTTTCCAAAGAGTGCATTGCCCACATCATCTGAAAATTGGTTCTGAAAAAAGTTAAGGCGATCCCAATCAAGGGGATGAGCTTTTGAACTGATCCAATACTGATCGGTAAGACTCAGGCCATAACATTTTGTAAGTAGCTGCTCCGTGTAAGATATATTCATGATGTCAAGAGCCTCACGGATACCGGAACGGTTGGAAGGAATGGAACGTCCCAGCCACCAATCGTTCAGACTTATTCTATCCGGAAGCCCCTTGGTAATGGTGATGCCAACCGGAAGGTGCTCCGGATGAATTACCTCAAAGACCTTCAGGATAGAGGCAGTATCATCGTCTATATCCAGTTCCACCAAAGGAGTGCGTTTGTTCATTAAGGTGCATATCATCGTTCACCCCACCTTTAAAACAACTTTGTTAATACGTTAATTTACCATTTATTGCGTTATGTTACAAGAGATGCCCTGAAAATTTGAACCTAAAGCATCACAGAGAAAGGGACTATGCAAAAGAAATATTGACCTTTCCATATCGGCTTGACGTATACTTATGGACGAGGAAGGACGGCCCTTTGTCGGAGGGTATGTCGCCCTGTGTGCGATTTTCCGGGCAAGGGTGGCACCCCAATACCAATGGGCAGTTTCAAGCCGCGTTTTGGGGCTTTGTGAGGGGGAGAGCAAAAAGACAGGCTTGAGCATGGAAATCACCTTCCATTTGCAGAGGGGAACCATGGGGTCGAAAACGGTGCGGGTTAAAGGAGCGGGGTCGCAGAGCTTCCCCGCTCCGGCTCACATCGCCCCGCAACGCGGGTCGAAGGACGTTTTTCTCCGGGGTCAGATTTTACCCCTTGGAGTCGCTTGCGGGGTTGTAAAACGAAGGTGAGTTCGAAAAACGCCGTAAATAAAGGATTTACATAGGGGCTGCGACAGGGGTTGCGGCTCCTTTTATTACGATTGGAGGCAGCAGCATGACAGAAGAAAACAAGCTAAAGAATAAATTTGCCCTGTGGATCTATCCGGAAACCCGAAAGCTGGTGAAGGACTGGTACAAAAAAGACAACTGCCAGAGCCAGAGCGAATTCATTGAAAAGGCCATCAAGTTTTACACCGGATATATCTCGGCGGAGGAGGGCATGCGCTTCCTGCCGGCGGCTATCACCTCGGCCATGACTGGCATGATGGACAGCCTCGAAAACCGTATGGCGCGCCTCATCTTCAAGCTGGCGGTGGAGATGTCCATGATAATGAATGTCATAGCGTTCAACGCGGACTACAACCCCGCCTCCCTTCACACGCTGCGCGGCAAATGCGTCGAGGACGTGAAGAAGTCCATTGGCGCGGTGACCTTTGAAGATGTCGCAAAATCTATAGACAGGAAATAGCCATGCCGAGAATTGTCTTTAAATGCAGATACATTAAAAACGCCGCGGTACATCTTGAAAACCTTGTGGAATACGTCGCGACGCGGGATGGCGCGGAGATAATCTCTCCCGCCCTCCGCGAACGCCCTGCCACAGAAAAACAGGAGCAGCTCATCGCAGACATCCTCTCACAGTTTCCGGATACAGCAGATTTGTTTGAATATGAGGACTATATCAAGCAGCCAACCGTAGAAAACGCCTCGGAGTTTATCACCGCGGCGTTGGATCAGAATATGGATCAGTTGTCACATCAGGAAACCTATGTCAGCTACATCGCTACCCGTCCCCGTGCTGAAAAGCTGGGAACACATGGGCTGTTCTCCGATACGGATGATCTGCTGGTGCTGTCAAGGGTGATGAGGGAGGTCGGTGAACACACTGGCAATGTATGGACGCCCATCATATCTCTGCGGCGGGAGGACGCTGCACGGCTGGGGTATGACAATGCCGCCGCGTGGATGGCGCTCATCCGCAAGCAGCGGAATATCTTCGCCGAGCAGATGAAGATCGCTCCGGAAAACCTGCGCTGGTACGCCGCCTTTCACAACGAAGGGCATCATCCCCACTGTCACATGCTGGTTTATTCGGTGAATCCCCGCGAGGGGTATGTCACCAAACCAGCCATCGAAAAGATGCGGAGTAGCCTGGCAAGGGAAATCCTTCAGCAGGATCTCATTCAAATATATTCAGGACAGACCGAACAGAGAAATACGCTTGCCGAGCACAGCCGCGAAGTCCTAAGAGAAATCATCAGCAGAATGAGCGGTAGTGTTTATGATAACGAAACTATTGAGTCCCTGCTCTTTCATCTGGCGGAGCGTCTGAAGCATACCTCCGGCAAAAAGCAGTGCGGCTATCTCAAGGCGCCTCTAAAAGCCGTCGTGGATCAGATTGTGGATGAACTGGCGAAGGACACTCGGGTGGCGGAAGCCTACGCGAAATGGCAAGAGCTTCGCAATGAAGTTTTGCGGACATATATGAATAAGCTCCCCGATCCCGTTCCGCTCTCACGGCAAAAGGAATTCAAACACATAAAAAATATGGTGATTGCGGAAGCCGTGAATATCGGCGGTCAGCATTTCACCTTGGAGGGCGATGAGTCGGCGGAGGATATACATGAAGCGGCGGTAGAATCCGAAGCCCTGTCGCCGGAGGATGAATACCAAACGGGCATAGATGAAGCGCCAGAGGACAATGGAAATATACCGTGCTCTGCTCCCGAGGGTTCCTCCCGTCCGGATTTCAATGAAGGTGAATCCGGCAGACCGCATATCAAATGGAGTGCCCGCTACAAGGAAGCCCGTGTTTTTCTCTATGGCAGCGATGAACTGGAGCCTGACTTTGAGAAGGCTCTCTGTTTGTTTCTGGAGGAAGCTGAAGCCGGGAACGCTCTCGCCATGCACGACCTCGGCAGGATGTACGCCGACGGGCTTGGCGTCGATATGGACGTCGATATCGCATTTGGCTGGTACGAAAAAGCGCTCTCCGCGTTCATGGACATCGAAGCGAACAGGAATAGCCGCTATGTGGAATACCGCATCGGCAAAATGCACGCGGCGGGACTTGGCACGGAGCGGGACTATGAGGAAGTGGCCGGATGGTTTGAAATGGCGGCTTCCCGCAATCACAAGTATGCCCAATATTCTCTCGCCGGTCTGTACTACCGGGGGCAAGGCGTGGAACAGGACTACGAAAAAGCGTTCCGGCTCTACGGTAAATCCGCCGCCCAGCATGTTCCCTACGCCAATTACGAGCTGGCGAAAATGTACCGGGACGGTATCGGCACAGAGAAGGACGCCAAGGAAGCGGAGCTGAATTTTGAGGAAGCCTTTTACGGCTTTAAGCGTTTGGAGGAACAAAGCCATGACGATAAGCTCCAATACCGCCTTGGGCAGATGCTCTTTACCGGAACCGGAACGGATAAGGATGTGGAAGCGGCAATCGCGTACTTTGAAAAGGCTGCCCGCCTCGGCAACGTCCATGCGCAGTATATGCTGGGCAAGGTTTATCTCGACGAGGACGGCGGACACAGAAATCCGGAAAAGGCTGTCCTGTGGTTAACCAAGGCTGCGGATAACGGCAACGGCCTGGCTCAGTTTGCCCTGGGCAAGCTCTACAGTGACGGTCTCTATGTGGAGAAAGACATCGCTAAAGCGGTGGAGCTGTTCACGAAAGCAGCGGAACAGAACAATTCATTCGCTCAGTATCAGCTCGGCAAGCTCTATCTGCTGGGAGAGGATATGCCCAAGGATGTGGAAGCCGCCGTCAGATGGCTGACCATGTCTGCAGAGCTGGGCAATCAGTATAGCCAGTACGCGCTCGGCAAGCTGTATCTCATGGGCAGGGATGTTCCCCGCGACCATGAAGCCGCCATGCGCTGGCTCACGCTGTCTGCAGCACAGGGCAACATTTATGCGCAGTTTTTCCTCGACCGTCCGGACGTCTTCCGTGATCCTCCTCTCTTCCTGGCGGCGACAAGGCTCCTGCATCACTTAAGCAGGATATTCCGCGATGAGCAGAAAAGGTTCTCCGGCGGTCCCGGCATGCAGACCGACAGCAAGCTCCGGCGCAGGATACGCGAGAAGAAGATTGCCCAGGGTCACGCTCCGGACGATCATGAGCTAAGGCATACAACCTATTAACAAGGGAGGGTTTTCATGCAAAAGCCTCAATCAAGATATTCAGAAAAAAGAACCGTTTCCCGAAAAAATCAGCCTGGCGTCACGCAGGCCATCCGCTTATCGGCGGGTGGCTTTTTTTCGCCGATGCGGTAAGCGCAAGCGCTGACAAAGGAGGAATGCACTTTGGCATACATTCATTTTACAGACGAACAGAAGCAGCAGGCCAACTCAGTCGACCTGGTAGATTTCCTTCAGCGTCAGGGAGAGCAGCTTGTGCGTTCCGGCCGGGAGTGGCGCTGGAAGCGTCATGACAGCGTGACCGTGCGCGGTAATCAATGGTTCCGTCACTCCCGCAAAGAAGGCGGTCACGCCATTGACTTCGTCCAGCAGTTCTATGATATGAGCTTTCCCGAAGCGGTAAATTATCTGCTTGGAGAGGACTGCGGCGTGGAGTGGAACCAGACGGTCAAGAGCGCGCCTGCTCCCCGTAAGAAATTCACTCTTCCGGAAGCCAATCACGATATGCGCCGGGTATTTGCCTATCTGATAAAGCGGCGGTTCATTGACCGTGAGGTGCTGTCCCGCTTCGCCCATGAAAAGCTGATCTATGAGGACAAGGAATATCACAACGCGGTGTTTATCGGGCTGGGTGAAAACAGCGTCCCCCGCCACGCTCACAAGCGCGGCACTTACACCCAGGGCGAACCTTATAAAGGAAACGTGGAGGGCAGCGATCCGAAATACAGCTTCCACTGGATCGGAGAGAGCGGTGTCCTCCATGTGTTCGAGGCGCCGGTGGATATGCTGTCCTTCATCACACTGAACCGGAAGGACTGGCGGCGGCACAGCTATGTCACGCTGGACGGCGTGTCGGAACACGCCATGCTCCGTCAGCTGGAGCTGAATCCTCATCTGAAAAGCGTCGTGCTGTGCCTGGACCATGACGAAGCAGGCATCGAAGCCAGCGGACGCCTGAAGGATATCCTGTTGGAGAAGGGATATACGGATGTTTTCGTAATGCAATCGCAGCACAAGGACTGGAATGAGGATCTGAAAGCCAATAACGGTGTCAGTCCCATCCCGGCACAGGTGCATCCGAAGCTGGAGCTTCTGCCGAAGGTTGTCGGTGAACTGCATGATTTGTGCAAAGCCCTCTCAACGCATAAGGACATTGACTCCTTCCTCGCAGAGTGCGCCGAGGCGGTGGAGCCGTTTCTTGCTTCCGGCAAAACAGTAGATCTAAACACGGACGCTGTTCGGGAATGCCTGCAGTGTATGGCTGCCGGCTCGCTGGCTGCCATGCAAAGGCAGCTTAACCAGATGGAACAGCCTGCGACAATGGAGCAGCTCATCCAAAAGCTGCAGGAAAGCTACCGTCCCCATGAGGATAGAGGCTGGCTTCGCGCTAAGGCGGAACAGCTGCGCCAGGATGTAACGGAAATATGCCGCCAGCTTCAGGCCCCGGGCATCCGGACACTGGCGGATAAGGAAAAGCTCCTGTCCTCCTATCAGCGCCTTGCGCTGGACAGCGTCAAAACTATTATGTTTGCTGAGCAAGAGCTTCCGTCGATGCTCCCGTCGCAGGAGCAGGCAGTAAATTTTTCTATGACCATGTAAAGGAGGGGTCGCATTGCAGACATCCCAAATCGTAATCCTGACCGCAGCCGGACTGACCATGTTCGGCGTGATCGGGCTGTTATCGCTCATAGCGCATTACTATACCCTGAACGGCATCAAGTCCAAAACGGTCGGCGACGGTCAGCACGGCACAGCGCGCTGGGCAACCAAGCGGGAGATCAAAAAGACATATACCGAGGTTCCCTATGAGCCTGAAAAATGGCGGAAGGGCGAAAGCCTCCCGAAAGAGCAGGGCCTTATCGTCGGCTGGAGGAAAGCGCCTTTGTTTGACGATACCGCTCCACACGGGTATGCGCTGGTAGACGATGACGATATCCACTGCCTGATGATCGGCGCGGCCGGCGTCGGCAAGACCGCAAACTTCCTCTATCCGAATCTGGAATACGCCTGTGCCTGCGGCATGAGCTGGCTCTGCACCGACACCAAGGGCGACCTCTACCGCAACTACGCCGGGATCGCCAAGGACTGCTACGGCTATGAGGTGGCGGTCATCGACCTGAGAAACCCCACCCGCTCGGACGGCAACAATCTGCTCCATCTGGTCAACAGGTATATGGACGCCTATCTGAAAAACCCTCAGAACCTGGCATACAAGGCCAGAGCGGAGAAATATGCCAAGATCACCGCCAAGACCATCATCTCCTCCGGAGGCTTCGATACGGCGATGGCCGGACAAAATGCCTTCTTCTACGACGCGGCGGAAGGTCTGCTGACCTCCGTAATACTGCTTATCGCCGAATACTGTGAGCCGAAGCAGAGGCACATCGTATCGGTGTTCAAACTCATACAGGATCTGCTGGTGCCCAGCGGCGTCAAGGGCAGGACTTTGTTCCAACTGCTCCTTGCCCACCTGCCGGACGAGCATAAGACCAAGTGGTTTGCGGGTGCGGCGCTCAACTCGGCGGAGCAGGCCATGCAGAGCGTCCTCTCAACCGCGCTCTCCCGGCTCAATGCCTTTCTGGATTCCGAGCTGGAGCAGATCCTGTGCTTTGACACGGCAATCGACGCGGAGAGGTTCTGCACCAAAAAAAGCGCCATCTTCCTTGTCATGCCGGAGGAAGATAACACAAAATATTTCATCATCAGCCTGATCGTCCAGCAGCTCTACCGCGAGATCCTGTCGGTGGCCGACGAGCATGGCGGCAAGCTCCCCAACCGGGTGATGATGTTCCTCGACGAGATCGGGACCATACCCAAAATTGAGTCTGCTGAGATGATGTTCAGCGCCAGTCGTTCGAGGCGGGTGTCAATAGTAGCGATCATACAATCCTTCGCTCAGTTGGAGAAAAACTATGGCAGAGAGGGTTCGGCCATCATCATCGACAACTGCCAGGACACGGTGTTCGGCGGCTTTGCTCCTAACAGCGAGTCGGCGCAGATTTTGTCGAAAGCCATGGGAAGCAAGACGGTCATGAGCGGCTCGGTCAGCCGGGGTAAAAACGATCCGTCCCAGAGTCTGCAGATGATCGAACGTCCGCTGATGACACCCGATGAGCTTAAGTCCATGCCCAAAGGCCGGTTTATCGTCACCAAGACCGGCGCCTATCCGATTCGCACCCGGCTGAAGCTGTTCAAGGAATGGGGTATTACCTTCGGCAAGCCGTATGAGATCGCCGAACAATCGGCCAGACAGGTAGAGTATGCCGACAGGCACAAGGTGGAGGAAGAAATCATCCTGCGCCATTCCGCCTGTGTGGAGGTGCCGGAGGAAGCTGAAACAGAAGCAGCTGCGTCGGGCGGCCCGGTGCATACGCCTGTTCAGGGTATAACCTTTGAACAGTTTGTGCAAAAGCAGGAACCTGAAAGGAGATGAAGCTGTGGGTTACTTTACATCTGTTTATACCTCGGAACTGCCGCATCGGGCGAGGGCTGTCTATATGTACCTGCATGACCGTGCCGACAAGGACGGCAAATGCTACCCTGCGATTGGTACCATCGCCAGAGAGCTGAAGCTGTCTCGCAGTACTGTCAAGCGCGCCATAGCCGACCTTGAGCAAAGTGGCCGTCTGCGCAAGGAGCAGCGGTGGCGGGAAAACGGTGGCAAGAGCAGTAATTTGTACTATATTCAGCAGCTGGATTCAAGCTGAACGACTAAAAAATGACCTTCCCCGCCAAGGGGAAGGTCTGTACTTTCTATGAACCATGGAAGGGTTCATGGTGAGCCGTCAAAGTGAACTTCTCATTTTAAGGAAATATCTAACACCAGAGAAATAATAATAATTTAGGAGCATTTCTGTAAGGGAAATATCTGAACTTTGAAAAATGAGACGCCAGGCAATAAAATAGTGATGTGTCGATCGGCCAAGAAAGGCACAAAACAAAGAGGTGCATCCTCTGTGGTTAAGATCGGAATTTTCGGAGTATCAGGTTTGTATAGGCGGAGAAGCATTATATGAATTCCAGAGATTTATTATTCTGATATTTTATTCAGTAGTATGTGCCTGTGGCGATTCCGACGTATGAACCTGAACTCCCCAATGTGCAAGTTGCTTTAGAATCGGCATTAAGTCACGGCAAATGTCGGTTAATGTATATTCTACTCGCACCGGCATCTCCATATGTTGTTCACGATGTATAAGGCCATTTTCCTCCAACTCTTTTAATGAACTCGCTAACATAGTATTTGTTATACCTCTAATCTTACGTTTCAGTTCATTGTACCTTGTCGTACCATCCTGATGAAGGGCACATAAAATTGGTATCTTCCATTTTCCACCTACCACCCTTAGAGCACTTCCCAATGGACAATAGTCCATACATGGGCAATTATCTTTACAAGGCCGATTACTTTGATCGATTACTTTGATCATATTTTCCGCACCTACTCATTATATTCTGCGTTCTTGAAAATGAAATAGCGCAGTAGTATTATTATACTAGATAGCAATAACAGAGTGAATAGCTATCATATAATTTTTATGGAGGCGAAAATATGGTTATCAATGAAGATGTAAAGAAAGTTATTGAAGGATCGGCATTTCTCTCGCTTGTTACGGTAGATGCAAACGGAACCCCTCATCCTATTATTGCAGGTAAAGGCCAAGTAGTAAGTGACACAGTGGTCTTCGGTATTTATAAGATGGAGATCACACAAAAGAATCTAGCATCAAATAAAAATGCATGGGTGGTAGGGGCAACCATGGATGGGGGGCCTAAAGGTTATCGACTCACAGGCACGGCGGAGGCAAAAGATAAGCAACTTATTTTCATCCCTACCGGAGTAGATGCGCTAATATAAAAAAATTATCAATATATGACAACATAAATATCCCTTCTTTTTGTTGGGCTCATAACAAAAAGAAGGGATATCTAAGGAGTTGTGTAGAACATGGTTGTGCATATATTATCCTGTGGTATTTTTCAGCCAGAAATTGAAAAAATTCTGCCGGAAGTCAAGCTGGATTTACTTAATCAAAATATAGTCATTAATTTTGTGCCGCCTGCATTGCATGTTGACAATAAAAAATTGAAGACAGGAATTGTTAACGGTCTGGAATCTCTCAAAAATCAAAAAACATTGCTGCTTTATGGAAGCATGTGTCATCAGGAATTATCTCAAATAGCCAGGGATTTCAGAGCCACTTATCCAGAAGCGCATAACTGTATCGAGTTGTTATTCGATCCAGAAAGAAAAAAAGAGATAGATAGCGCGTATAATGTTTTTTATATGACCAGCGGCTGGTTAAAATACTGGCATGAAATATTTCAGCAAGGACAGGGATGGGACCCGGTTGATGCCAGGATAAATTTCGGATCGTATGAGATTCTTGTGCTTGACAGCGGGGTATCCAATATTTCTGACGAAGAAATATTGGAGTTTTTTGATTATACTCAAGTGTCCATTGATATTGAACCGATTTCTTTAGATTATTTTAAGAATGTCATAATTGAAATGTGTCAAAATATCAGCAAAGATTGAATTTTCTCATTCTCGCCGGCAAAGGCGTGCTCTAATATAAGCTTTGTTTTTTGACACATCAAACAGAAATGTATAATAAGCCGATTAGCTGGAATCTGTAAATTCCGAAAGGTGCTGCAATAAGCGATGAAAACCGGCTTTCTCTGCACTATCAGTCGATATGGCTGAAATATTCAAACGGAGGTATTTATATGAATGACGGAGAAAAAAAGCTGCAAGAAAAAGGAATGAGCAGTAGATATACAGCGGCTCCGGGTAATTCTTCCAGGATAACACGTGACTATATCGACTCGTTGCTGATCGAAATGCGAGTAATAGATTCTATAGAATCTTCATCAAAGATGGGGCTTTTTGGAGAATCTTTCGCGACTCCCGTGATGGTAGCCGCTTTGTCGGGACTGGATAATATTCGTCCAAACGGGATGGTTGAGGTTGCAAAAGGAGCGGCGGCTGGCGCAGTGATGTGGTCTGGCATCGGCAATGAACAGGAACTAAAGGCAATAATTGAGACAGGGGCAAAGACCGTCAAAATCATTAAGCCATATTCAGACAAAGACTTGATATTTGAAAAAATATTTCAGGCGGAAAAATACGGTGCTTTGGCTGTTGGGATGGATATAGACTTCGTGTTTGGAAGCAAAAAAAATAAAGGTTATGCCCAATCTTATCCTGTGAGTCCAAAAACACAGGATGATATCAAAAGCTATGTAAAGGCGACTAAATTGCCCTTTGTATTAAAAGGGGTTCTCAGTGAGCAAGACGCTAAAAAAGCATTGGAAGTGGGTGCGGCAGCGATTGTTGTTTCCCATCATAGCGGCTCCGTTTTGGATTATGCGGTGCCTCCCCTTATGATTTTGCCGCGCATTGCAAAGATCATCGACCGGAGAATACCTATTTTTGTTGATTGCAGCATCAGTACCGGAACTGATGCATTTAAAGCCTTGGCGCTTGGTGCAAAGGCTGTTTCAGTCGGAAGGGCGGTTATGACCGGTCTGGCTTCCGATGGTGCCGATGGTGTAAGGAAGGTTATTGAAGGAATAACCGAGGAACTTCAGATGATTATGAATGTTACTGGTACTGCTGATTGTGATAACATCGATCCTGATATAATATGGCGCTAAAAAAACAAAAGCATTGTCAAATAAGTCGGTTTCTGATAGCTTATTTATTTTTCTATTCTCACTTGACATACTTAAAGCGCATTGTTATAATACGATATGTGTATATACACTAAAAATAAGATCATATTTTTGTAGGTGAAATTATGGTAGATGTAGATATGTATTTTGGACCTAACGAATGCCAATGCAACAAAATGAGACGTGCATCACGAGCAGTAACCCACTTCTATGACAAGATTTTAGAGCCGAGTGGGCTTAAAGCAACTCAATACGCACTATTGGTAAAAATGAAAAGCGTGGGATCAATCACTATGGTAGATTTGTCAGAAGCTTGCCGCTTAGACCACACAACTCTCGTTAGAAATATAAAGTTGCTTGAAGATAAAGAGTTCGTTGAAAGTATTAGCGGAAAGCACTCAAAAGCATATACGATTACATTGACAACAAAAGGTTTGAAATCGTTGGACGAGGCCCGCCCTCACTGGGAACAGGCGCAGCAGGCGATAAAAAACTGCTCTCAGATGAGGAAATACGTATGTTTGATACTATTCTTCAAAAGCTGGAATCTTTGGATTCGTGAAATCTACATGGATTTAGTCAAGTTTCGTTGAATTTACAAACAAGCCTAAACTATTGTTGCTGATAAATAAAAGTCAGCGTTTTATTATGTATTAAGTGTGTATATACACATTAATTAGAACGGAGATGAATTTCATATGGCACAAATCAAAATTCATGCTGGTATCTGTGGCTTTTGCACAACAGTAGATGCACTATCTGATGATGGCCGACATGCTCAACTTTTGATCGATTCAGAATGTCCCAACTTCAGTACTCTAAAAAGTGAACTTAAACAAGTTGATGCATATAAAGAATGCTTTGGGAAAATCGGCGAAGGTCTGGTTTATAGTTCATTTCGGGAGTATTGTCCCCATGGTGCTTGCCCTGTTCCCTGTGGAGTTATAAAAGCCATTGAAGTTGCCTGCGGACTTGCTCTGCCCCGGAATGTGGTTATAGAGATTACTTAATAGCAAGAGATACCATACCTTTAACAATATCAATTGTAATAAAACAAGATGGACAAGAGAGGGAGCGTTTTAATAATAGAAAGTGAAATATTATTGCAGAAAGAAAAGCTCAATTTGGCTGAGCACGTATTTGCAAAGCCGGAAAATATCGTTTTTTCCAATGTAGTAAGGAATATCTGTGAAAAAAATACATGCAGAATGTATGGCACCACATGGGCCTGTCCACCGGCCGTCGGAACTGTCGAGCAGTGTAAAGCGCGATGCAATGAGTATGAGAATGTGTTCATATTCACAACAATGTACCATCTGAAAGATATGTTTGATGTTAAAGAATGGAAGGACGACAGAATAATGCACGAGAGGGTTACCGATAAAGTCGCGAAAATCTTCCAATCAAAATATCCTGTGGCTTTGGTACTTTCAACGGAAGGGTGTACGGTATGCAATACATGCACCTATCCGGATAAGCCTTGCAGGTTTCCTGAACGTATGCATCCTGCGACAGAGAGCTACGGAATTCTGGTTACGGAGTCGGCCAAAGTTTGCGGTATTAAATATAATAATGGGCCCGAGACGTTAACTTATTTCAGCATGATATTTTATTGATAAGACAAATAAGTCCACAGGCCAATCACTTGAGAGAACAGACTTATTTGCTATGGCAACTACCTTATAACGCAAGCTATACACATTATCATTGAGTGTTCTCACTATAGATCGGAGGGATCAAGTACTATGGATTTTTGCTTGTTTTCGAAAGTGCTGTTAAAAATTAGTAAAGGTGGTATACATAATGAAAGTCATTGCAATTAACGGAAGTCCGAATAGCGCAGGGAATACTGCGATAATCCTAAACCTAATGAGTGAAGAGCTTGATAAACAAGGAATATAAACAGAAGTCATCCAAGTTGGAGACAAGTTGCTTCACGGCTGCAGTGGCTGCGGATACTTTAACAAATCTCAGGGCAATCAATGTGTTTTCAAGGACGATGCCGTCAACGAAACTGCGGCGAGAATGCGCGAAGCCGACGGGATTATTCTCGCGTCGCCAACGTATTTTGGCGGCATCGCTGGCACTACAAAAGCATTTCTGGACAGAGTATTTTTTTCAAGCAGGGCCTATTTCAGGTACAAGGTTGCGACGGCGGTTTCTGTGGTCAGGCGGGCCGGAGGAGTGGATGTTTATAGGCAGCTGCAGAATTATCTGGAGCTCTCCGAGACGATAATGCCGCCGTCTCAATATTGGATGACCGTCTTTGGGCTCTCTGAAGGAGAGGTACTGCAGGATAAGGAAGGCATACAGACGGTTCGGAAAAATGCGAGGGCAATGGCGTGGCAACTGAAAGTGATTGATGCAGGCAAACAGGCCGTTCCCGCACCCCAGGCGGAAGAAAAAATACAAACCAATTTTATCAGGTAATAAAGGAGAAATGAGAGATGGATTTTTTAAATCTTGTGACAAATCGTCGTTCCGTAAGGAAATATACAAGCGAAAAGGTTGAGGCAGAAAAACTGCAGAAAATTCTTGAGGCAGGAAGGGTGGCACCTTCGGCACACAATAGCCGCCCGATTAAGCTGATCGTTGTCCAAAGCTCGTCCGGGCTCGAAAAAGTGAAAAAGGCGGCGAATATCTACAGCGCGCCACTTGTGGTTATCGCGTGCGGCGATCACAAAGAGGCCGCTGTGAAGGAGGATGGCAAGTCGATGATTGATATCGACACGAGCATCGTGACAGATCATATGATGCTGCAGGCGACCGACTTAGGATTAGGCACCTGTTGGATATGCGCTTTTGACGCTGCTGTTTTGAGAACTGAGTTTCAGATGCCCGAGAATTTGGAGCCGATCAATATTCTGGCGGTTGGATATGCGGCCGACGAGCCAATCACTCCGGAAAATCACGATAAACGGCGAAAGACCCTTGAAAAAATCGTAGCCTATGAAAATTTGTAGGTGACATTGTGATGGCAAATCTTGAGCAGATGATCCGAGAGAAAGCGTTTGAATTGGGTTACGAGGATTGCGGCATAGTCCCACTCGAAAAGCTGAGCGAATATGGGCTGAGAATGCACGAGCGCGTGCAGAAAGTCCCCCAGTCCGAAAAATTCTACCAAAGACAGTACCGGCTGATTGATCCGCGAGAATCATTCTCTTGGGCACAATCTGTGGTCATAGTCATCGAGCAGTACGGCAAATACGTTGTTCCGGAGGAAATACAGGGCAACATCGGAAAACACTATTTGTTTGACACCCGTATTGATAAAAGCACGCGGGAGTTTCAGGCCGGCCTTGAAATGGAAAGCTTTATTCAGACACTGGGCCTCCGGTTTGCCAATGAACGCAAATTCGGGCTGATTGGCCTGCGATGGGCGGCGATGAAAGCAGGCCTCGGAATGATCCGCAGGAACAATTTTTTCTATGCGAAATCATCCGGATCATGGGTGACTTTACAGGGATGGATCATTGACCAAAGGCTGGAACTGATAGGGCAAGTTGACCTCCCGAAATGTTCGGATAACTGTAACCGCTGCATTAAAGCCTGCCCGTCAGGTTCACTTTCTGCGCCGTATGCCATGTCACCGACTGAATGCGTCTCGTATCTGACAAATATTGGGTTACTTGATCTGCCTAACGAACCTTTAAGCAAAACCTTCGGCCATAGCCTTTATGGATGTGACATATGCCAGGAAGTATGCCCTATGAATAAAGGTAAATTGGAGGGGATTGAGGATTTCCCAGGTGTATCTGAAATATCTCCACATCTTATCCCTGAGAAGATCATGAGTATGAATGAGGACTTTTACAAGCAGAACGTGCAGCCAAAATTTTTCTATTTGAAGCCTGATGATTTATGGAAATGGAAAGTAAATGCATTAAACTATATGCGCAACAATTATGATGATCGCTATAAGACTTATATTTTGGCGGCTTGTAAAAATGAAAATGAGAAAATTCGCGAAATGGCGCAACTTGTTTGTAGTGAATTATTTGCAGAGACATTGCTCCCTGCACCGGAAAGGAGCATGAAATGAACAATCAGTATATTGGTAGCGATGTTACCTTGGAAATTCTTGATGATGGAGATATTGAGCAATGTAGGGATTTGTGCGGTGAACTAATGGCCTATCAAAAGTCTAAGGCGAAGCTGATTCCTGAAGCATTTAATCATATGAACTTTGATACTAGGATGAAAAAATCCTATAATGAAGCTCTTCGAAGACAGGTGATTGTAGCAAAACACAATAGTATTCCTATTGGATATATTTTTTCTACCGTTGATGAAATGAACGCTAAGAACAACAGTATTCCCGTATGGGCTCCTGTTTCGGAAGGAGAAACAGTGCAAGGGTTCTATCCTGACTGGCTCAAGCCTCAAAAGATTGGTAGTGTGAGCAATCTATTTTTTCGGCCAGAGTACCGTGGGATTGGTCTTGGCAAAAGATTATTCACCATGGCAATGGAGTGGCTTGAAAGCTTTGATGATATATATCTGATTTTTATTTATGTTTCCAATGGGAATGACACCGCGCTTCGTTTCTATCTAAACCAAGGGTTTACTTTCAGCCACGATGTATTCGGAGGTTTTATCCAGGCAGTATATAAAGCAAGAAGTATCAGGTTTCCCCAAGAAGATTAATACTTACAGTTAAGGAGAAACAGTATATACACCAATTTGTATAGGATGAGAAGTTTATGGATAAGAAAAGCCAAATTACTGAAAGAAGGCCCTCAACGTGTGCCTGCCAAAATTTGCGTCGGGCTTCTCTGGTAATAACAAAAATTTATAATCAAAAACTATCCCCAAAAGGGTTAACTGCTGGTCAATTCTCACTACTACAAAATATTAAACTTTTGAGTCCTGTTTGCGTAAGTGATTTAGCTTTGAAAGTCGGACTTGATCGAACGACTCTTGTAAGAAATCTCGAGCCGCCTGAAAGAGAAGACTTGATTATTGATATCTCACCAAGAGGGACACGTAACCGTCACCTCCAATTGACTGATGAAGGTATAAAACGCTATCACTCAACAGAGCTACTTTGGCAGGAAGCCCAGGCATTTATTGAACAAAGGCTTGGAAAAGATAATGTAAAGAATCTCGCAGCATTATTATCTGAGATAGAGACTATTTGAATTATCTGTCTTATTGTGGAGGTGCTTTATGATAAAAAATGAACGTGAAATTGTTAAATTGAAAATGGCGAGAATTATGAATACTCAGGATCTATTTATAATAATAAAAAATGAAGCCGAATCTCTACATATCGAAAACTTTCTAAACCTCAATAAATCTACTAATCAGGTCTTTGAACCAGGTAGTATAGAATATATAAGTAATTTAATGTCCAACTATAACTTAAGTAATTACTTCGAGATCATAAGAAAAGAAAATGTAAATAATCCGGAGGACATCAATCCACATTTGATAGAAGATTTTTCGAATCGTATAGAGATTTATATGGACGAAAATGCTCCCGGACAAATAGACTTAAAACAATATATTAGAATTATCTCAACCTATTTGGCTTTCATAAGCAAAAAACCGCTTCACCCGTTGGGAATGATTATGCAAGGAACAGAGAAAATCATTAAGCAAAACGATAAATATTACTGTCCTATGCGAAGAGCTCAAATTAAGGGAAAATTATCTTTATGCATTTATTGTGTTTGCAGAGATATAACTGAACTAAAAAATGACTGATATAAACTTACATTGGCATGGTTCAAAGACCACCAGATGGCTACACTTATACCTTAGCACTGATAGAGTATTCAGTGCTAAGTAATATCATATCTTGTAAGTCCTTCGGTAATATGTCAAGACCCTAAGCGAGTCAATTTTTCAGTAAGTTAATAATCAGTGGGTAAAAAAGACAATAAGAAACCATCTCATTCCCAAAAAGATATGGGAAAAAGTTACAAAAATGGGATTTCAATTATCGTAGTTCATGCTTAGTTTGCATTCCCCCTATTGCCATGTGGCATATAGATTTGGTTGCTGCGTAGCAGAGCATCAACCATACGGACGAGTTTACGTGCAGTAAGCACTAGAGCACGGCGATGATGGTGAGTCTTACTTTCCGAGAATTTACGTTGGTAGAAGGCTTTGTACTCCGGTTCCTTTTGGCGTACTAATTAGCAGCCTGGATGATATAACTGCGCAAGTAGGTGTTGCCGGTTCGGGTTAAGGGTGTGTCATCGGCTGTAAAATCACCTGACTGGTGAGAACGCCAGGTTAACCCAATAAACTTTGCTAAGGCTCCTTCATTTGGAAAACGACGGATGTCTCCAATCTCAGCAATAATACCAGCTGAAAGCACTGGGCCAATACCGGGAACGGTAATGAGCGTATTAGAGAAATGCCTGATTTCTGCTTCGATCGCCTTATCGATTTTCTTTACCTGCTTCTCTAAAGTGTGGATGGTTTCGATGCTCGTGGCCAGGATAAGGTTAATGGGTTGCAATAGGCTTCCACGTAGTCGATGGGCCTTGCGGGCGGCTTCCTTCAACTCTCTGGCTTTGGCTTCTGGATCCTCGAAATGACTTTTTCCTTTCTCCATGAGGAAATCAATCAGTTCATCAAGCGGTCGAGCCGCAACCTCTTCTGGAGAAAAAAACTCAAGTGTCAAGGATTCAGAAGTAGCGCCGAAAGTGTTGCTAAAAACCGTACCTTGGGCAAGCGTGCTAAACTTCAAGAACAAGTTCGTGAGAAAATAGTTCTTCTCTCTGGAGATCATCTCAATCATATGACAACGAAAGCGAGTGAGGCGCTGTAATGGTAAGTAGCGGAAATCAACCTGAGAGCCTTCTGGGAGCCGGCCGAAGCGTAAACGTTCGGCAATGACCCAGGCATCAATCCAGTCGTTCTTCGGAAGGTCCACATAAGCTTTCTTGAAATTAGCAACGACCTTGGGGTTAAAGGAATAGATTTGGGGCTGTAAAGGTGCTAAACAAGGGTCTTCCGCCAAGAACATTTGTAACGGCCAACTGTACACGGAAGTGGCCTCTAAACCAATAACCAGCCGGTCCTCATTCTCTTTAGCGCAGGCTTCAGAGAGATATCGGGTAACTTGCTCACAACCAGGCTGATCATTCAAAGCCCGCAGTTTTTTTACCGGTTCATTACCCCGCTCATCTAAGATTCGCACTTTAAAATCACTGGAACTCACATCAATACCGACAAATAAACTCAAGTAAAATCACCTCACTTTCTGAGCCGAAGAATGTGTAAGATTAACGTTGGGACCAGGCACCACAACAGGTCAACAACCTCGCCGAATCAGCACTTGTCTTAAAAAGACCTTGGATCCAGCCGATCTGCTACCATCGGAGGGGATTCCCTTTAAGCTGTGCAACCTTCGAGTTAAAAGTTCAAATTGTGGGCTGGCAGTCAGACTTAATAAAGAGGTCAAAGCCTCAAGGAGGAGAAGGCCTTGCCAGAACGAACCTCACGGTACCATTTTGCCTGAAATCCCAACAAACTTAAATACTATTTTGTTAAAGAACGATCTGAGGAATCTTTTTAGTGAAAGTGTGTTCCTTTAAAGGGGAAAAGCCATTTGTTAGTCATCAAAAGAGTCTCTAACAAAAAGGGTTTCCCCCGCACCCCCTTCCCAAAATCAAGTATTCCTCATCCTGAGCCTGTGGGCAGTGCCATCCTGTGGAAAAGCACTTTGGGGTCTGTCTTAAAAGAGCTTTCCCAACAGGCTTTGGACAAGTTGAATTTGAAGTATGCTTTGGGGTTGACTTGTCCACACTGCCCACAGGCACGATGGCTACATGGAGTATGCGTTATCCTGCGCGCATCTTGTTGATGTTAACCATACTAACTGAATTTCCAGTTTTCTATGGTCATTTAAATACCCCACGTTCCATTAGTTTTTTGGACTCGTGGGGTGGAACTAAATCAATTATACGAGGAGGTAATATATTATGGATATTAACAAAGCGAATAAAATAAAGGAAATATAAGAGATCCTGACTTTAGAAGATAAAAGACGAAAAATCGCTGAATCACTTGATGCGCAAGAGATTCAGCGATTTTAAATTGTCCTATTATTTTAGGTTTATTGTTAGATCCAATTTTGTGCATGAACGGAACTTGGTCAGTGTCATGTTTGTCTTTAGAGGAGTCAGTTTGAGTATCGATGCGAGATCGAGATAAGTCTGGGAAACTTGGGTTGGGGTAACGATATTATTTGGGTATTCTCCCTGAACTAATGCAAGGGGGTCCTGTATTGCTTCCATGATTTGCGCGGCCGAAACGCTCTTGCCCATTGATTGTTCGAGTAAGTACTGTGCATAACGGAGTATGCATAACGCGATGAAACACATGGCAAAGTGCCCCTTAATATGTTCGTCATTCCATACGAAAACCGGTCGTGCTCTAAGGTCAGTCTTAAGTATTCTAAAACTCTCTTCGATCTTCCATAGTCCTCCGTATATCTTGGAAACCTCATCTGTGCTCAAGTTCAGGTTGTTGGTAATGACCGCATAATACCCATCATAGCGGGCGGCTTGCTCAATTTTTGCTTCATCCAGCTTCCAATCTTCTGTGTCAAGCTCCATCTGCAAAAACTGATTGCAACCCCGTTTTACTGCAGCCTTAAGCTGATAGGGTTTGTCAAGGCGTTTCTTGAGCTTCTCTAGTACGCGTTCCCTGTCGGATCTGTCTTTGTTAGCCCGTTTGGCCGACCAGGTTAAGTGTATCTTTACGGGAATTTTTTCAATAGTGTACTTCCTGGGCCTTCCTCTTTTTTTCTTTTCAGCACTTTCCTCATCCTGATCTATGGGAACCTTGACCTCCAGTATTTGCTCTACGATCTTGGAACGAGAGGTTATCTCCCCTGTGGCAAGGTCCACACTATCTTGCCATCCTTCGTCGTTCCATACAAGTTCCTTAAAGGAGTCAGGAGAACGCTTTAAAGTATAGCTGATGACGAAGTCGTGCCCACCCTTGCAGAGGTACTCAAGATTGCTGCCGCTGTTGAGTCCTCTGTCGGCAACCACCGTGATCTTTTCCAGCCTGTACAGACTCTTAAGCTTCTCTACCGATCGGGTCAGAGTACACTGATCCATCGTGTTGCCTGGAAAAAGTTCATACGTTATGGGTATGCCGTTGTTGTCCAAAAGCAGCCCCATGACCACCTGAACTTCGTTATTTTTGTGATCCTTCGAGAAGCCAAACATTCGTAATTCGCCCCAGCGGGTGCTCTCAAAAGCGTACGTTGTGACGTCATAGTATGCTTCAGGACCACTGCGGCTGGTTTTCTTTTCAAAGAAGTCAGCAAGGTGGCTTATGATGGCCTCTTTCTGCTGGGAGAGTACATCAAGAACATCGTAAAGGACATCGATCCCAAGAGAAAGGATACCCGCATAGGAATTCTGTTCCAATGCACTCGCATGGATACTGCAAGGATCTGCGCAGCGATGGGCGACAAGGTAGAATAGAGCTTGTCCAACAGCTGTAGCATTGCGCTTTCCGCAATTAGCAAGAAAAAAGGCGTCTAACCCCATAGTGCTCCAAAGCTGTTTGATTAGCGCATGACCGAACCTGAAGGAAGGAACAACATCCTGAGGTGATGTGATGTCCATAACGGTAACGCTTAAAGCGAGAGGAGCGTCGTTTCCTTCTTTGCCCTTGTCAGTTCAGCTGCTTCAGCCTTAAGCTTGGCAATAATGTCCGGATCCTCAGCGAGCATTCGTTCATAGTTACCAATCGTCTTCACGACATGCGTCTTTTTCTTCGTTGTTCCCGGAATACGGGTATCTTCTCTAAACTGTATGACCCGGGCCTTGCCCGAGCCTGTTATGGCAACGTACATACAGAAGGCTCCTCTGGATAAAAATATCTAAAACTATTATACCATAATCGCAACTAATATAAAAGGACATAATAGGACAAAATATAATATATTTTCTACATAAAAATCAGCCCTGAACTCCGCTATCTAAACGGTTTTCAGGGCTGAGTGCTAGCAGTTTTTCGTCTTATAAGTCCTAAAGTCAGGAGGAGGTAATATATTATGGATATTAACAAAGCGAATAAAATAAAGGAAATATAAGAGATTATGTTTTCAGTTTGGGTATTGATGACGTACGAATTGGTAACGCCGCTGACTATAATAGCCCACTTAGTCCGAAACTGGATTCTATATTCCCTGATTGTAAGTTTTCTGATTGTTATGGCATTTAGAGAAGGATCCAGCTGTGAAAGTGAAGATCTTGTTGTGGCGGCTGGCGGTAGAATAGATTTCGTGGAATTTATACATAGCTCCAGTCACAAAGTTGCCCGGTTTGTCGAGAGGAAATTTAACTGCAAATCAATGGAGACCGCCCCGAGCTTCCCAGGAGATCAGTCAAAACCTCTTCCTATTGGTGAAGTTTCCCAGCGTCATGCGGCAAAAGCCGCTGGTTATACCAAAAGCTTTTCTCGAAACAATTCTGTTATCTAGAAAATACAAATAATACGGAGTTAATTGAGGCAAATTGAGTAAAATTTAAAATTGTGACTGTAAAAAAAGACGAAATTACTGAATATGCTCTGCGCCTCATAAAGCACAAGCGGAAAGAGCGGAATAAAGAGGATTTCTGATTCGTCTTTTTCGGAAATTCCTTCCCGTATTGCCGGATATATCGAAGATTTTTCTTCCAAGGATTACTTTGATGGAAAAGAGATAAATAGATATGATTTATTCATCCAATATGCTTATGCGGCAGCAAAACAAGCAATTGAAATGGCAAATGTACAGGATATAAATTTTAACAAAAACAGAGTCGGTATCTATGTAGGCTCAGGTATTGGCGGTATTAAGACAATAATAAAAAATCACGAAAAATTTATGACCAGAGGAAACAGGCATGTTTCCCCTTTTATGGTTCCTATGATGATCGGCAATATGGCAGCGGGTATTATAGCCATTAAAACAGGCTTTACGGGGCCAAGTTTTTCTCCGGTATCGGCTTGTGCAACATCCAATCAGGCTATTGGAGAAGCGTTTTTAAGTATCAAGCACGGCTATACAGATGCGGTGATAGCTGGCGGATCTGAAGCAGCAATCAATACATTTGCATTTTCCGGATTTACCAATATGCATGCGATGTCCACAAATAATGAGAACCCAGAACAGGCAAGCCGTCCCTTTGATAAATTGAGGGATGGATTTGTAATGTCGGAAGGTGCGGGAATTTTATTCCTGGAGGAATTGGAGCATGCCCAAAATCGCGGAGCTAAGATACTTGGTGAAATTGTTGGATACGGCGCGACTACTGACGCCTACCATATTACAAGCCCCGATTATCAAGGGGCAGAAGGAGCAATGAAATCAGCGATTGATATGGCAGGAATATCACCTAAACAGGTCGATTATATTAACGCACACGCAACAGGTACTCCAGAGGGAGATAAATCTGAAACAAAGGCGATTAAAGCATTGTTTAAAGAAGATGCCTACCGTATAAAAGTCAATGCTACAAAGTCCATGACAGGTCATTTATTTGGTGCAGCTGGAGGAATAGAAGCTATCATAACTTTGAAAGTTGTAGAGGAGGGCATGATACCTCCTACGATCAATTTAACTGTGCCAGATGAGGATTGCGATTTGGATTATGTGCCTAATAAGGCAATCAAACATGAAGTAAATTATGCCTTATCAAATGGTTTTGGATTTGGTGGCCATAACGCTTCATTGCTCTTAAAAAAGTATATCAAATAGAGTTTCTGGACGATGATGACGTCCAATGTTTGATGACCGATGCTGTGGATATCGGCAATACCGTAAACTTTTTATATCAGAATCTAGAATATGTTTGAATCTGCAGTATGAACTTTGCCACGATATACACCAAGGGTGGCATCAACTGCAATTATGCGGTATTTTAAAAGATTTAAAAAACAAATAATGTTAAGGGCAAACCTGCCTAAAGGCAGGGACGCAATGCCGTAGGGTCTAAGGTGCTCTAAACATTATGACAGCCTGGTTACCGTGAGATTACATGCGTCAAGACCTGCCCATTTTTGCAGCAGGTCTTGATTTTTATGTAAACGATAATAAATTTTTTAGAATATGCAAAGGAATGAATTTTTGTTTATGTTATAGATCTGCGATGTTTCACACGGCATTTATTATCTATAATTGCCTGTATTGTTGCAGTTGCGATCTAAAGTACCACAGAGGTGCTGCCGTTTAAGCGACAGAGAGACAAGGGTCAGCTTCCTCAATACCTTATTGAGGACAACCATGAACCCATTATCTCACATGAACAGGCGGAGGCGATCAGGGAAATCTTTGAATACCGCAGAAAGCAGATGGGGATGGACGATTCGGAGAAATACCAAAGCCGGTACGCCTTCAGCAGCAAAATCTTATGCGGAGAATGCGGCGGTATATTCCGAAGGCAGAAAATTTACATAGGCAAGCCTTATGAGAAAATTCAATGGTGCTGCCGCCAGCACATTTTGGACAACACCAAATGTAGCCAAAAGGCAATCCGAGAGGATGACGTTCAATGGGCTTTCGGCATGATGTGGGGCAAGCTCAAAAGCAATTATACCGAAATCCTCACTCCCCTGCTGGAAGTGCTCAAAAAGCTTCGAATGGACGAGCAGCAGGAGCAGGAAATCGGGGACTGCAGTAACAGAATCATGGAGCTTACAGAGCAGGGTCATATACTCAGTAGATTGGTATCGAAGGGGTATATCGACCCTGCAGTATTTATAGAGCGGCTAAACACCCTGAATGTAGAGCTTGCCGCTATAAAAAAGAAAAGAAGCCAGCTTCTGGATAATAACGGCTTCGACCGAGAGATCGTCGGAACAGAGCAGCTGCTGGAACTGATCAGAAACAATGGGGCTGTCTCATAATGATGTCAAAGGACATTCATGAAAAGACAGCTTCTTTTCACTTTCAAGCAAAAATAGGAGAGTAAAATCAACAGAAGTAATTGCTGATTTTACTCTCAACTTGTTTTTAGGAACACCAAAAAGAGGATTCTTTGAATCGTTCTAATAATTTCTTTATTAAGGGGCCCGCAGATCTACGCAACCTCTATTTCATGCAATAGACTGCCACATCTATAATTTTGTATTTTAAGGTGGCCATGTTTTCTCGACGTATCAGACCCCCATGCCGCTTTGCGGCACCACTGATGAATAAAAATTTTGTCCATACTACTACTATGGCTGGCGAAGGTAGGTCGAACTTTCTTGGTGTCGCGAGCCCGCGTATCAGACGGACCACAACGACCCGGTGCATCGCAGATTGTTGCTCCCTCGGGAAGCACGCAGGGCAGAATAACCCCTATTGGTTGTTGCACCTGCCTTAAACAAAACCAGTCTAAGGAGAAGCTATGGTATGGAAGTCTTACATGAACGTTGTTGCGGGTTGGATGTGCATAAAAAGAGTATCACAGCCTGCATCATCACGAAAGGAGATTCGAACATTTGCAACAATGACTCGGAATCTGATCGAACTTGTGGACTGGATCAAAAGCAGCCGCTGTTCCCATGTCGCGATGGAGAGCACAGGTGACTACTGGAAACCCATTTATAACCTATTAGAACCGGAGAACCTTCATCCAATGGTGTCAATGCGCAGCATATAAAAGCGGTGCCGGGACGTAAAACAGATGTTAAAGGTGCCGAATGGATTGCGCGGATACTACGTCATGGTCTAGTTCAAGGAAGTTATATACCGGACCGGGAGCAAAGAGAATTGAAAGAGATCGTCCGCTACCGACGAAGCATCATCGAAGAAAGAACTCGGGAAGTAAATCGCCTCCAAAAGGTATTAGAGGGAGGTAACATTAAACTTTCCTCTGTGGCTTCGAATGTCTTAGGTGTCTCTGGACGAAATATGCTGGAAGCCATGATCAATGGAGAGAGAGACACTTCTATTTTGGCAGATTCTGCTCTCAAGAAGCTGAAGGACAAAAAAGAACATTTGAAACTTGCTCTTGAAGGACGACTCGAAGCGCATCAACTGCATATGATGGAGAAACAATTAGCGCATATCGATTACCTCAATGAACTGATTAGCGAGTTGGACGAAGAAATCGAGAAACGTATGACTCCTTTTACGGAAGAACTAAAGATATTGGATTCCATACCTGGAGTTGGAAGACGAACCGCTGAACAGATAATAGCGGAAGTTGGCACAGATATGTCTCGCTTCCCTACGCCTGGACACTTATGTTCATGGGCAGGGATGACTCCAGGTCATGATGAAAGCGCAGGGAAAAAAAAGTCCACTAAGACGCGTAAAGGAAACAAGAAGCTAAGAAGTGCCCTAACTGAAGCAGCAAAAGCGGCTTCTCGTCAGAAAAACACCTACTTATCAGCTCAATACCATCGTGTCGCCGCTCGACGAGGAAAGAATAAGGCGGCGATAGCTGTAGGACATACAATACTATCCCTAGTACATATCTTGTTAACGCGAAACAAGAATATGTGGATTTAGGATTTAACTATTTTGACGAACGCAAGAAGGACATCTTGGTTAGGAATTCGATCAAAAGACTAGAGTCCTTTGGTTTATTAGTGAGTGTTCAAGAACAAACGGCATAAAAGTCATCAATAAAAACTATAGGAACATTGAAAAATAGCCCTGGTAACTTTGTTTCTTGAGTTGGAAAGTTCTAATATTTATCCTTTTGAAACGGTAACCTTGGGTGTAGTTTAGTGTTGTCTAATTCCTAAAGCGAACATTTAGCCCAACTTTTGTAATTTTCAGGGCAGAAAGTATAAGTTTTGGGGTACCCCTTTACTTGCAAATTTGGTATGAAGGAGTTATGGAAAATAACATTTTGAGACAGATTTTTTTTGATAAAGAGAGACACTGGGATAGATTTGCCGAGAAGTACGAAGATCGTATAAGAGCAATTGTTGTTAAAGAGGTCGAGAAGTTTCGTAATTGCGGCAATCCTAAAAATGTAACTCGTAGTTCCTTTTCAAGTTCGCGTTCTGCTATTAGCAGTGGAGGAAAAAATGTAGGAGCCTTTGCGGATATTAGGTAGTAAATTACCGCCTCCATTTTCTTATTTATACGCCAAAATCGTAGTTAACATCTTCTCAATCTCTTTAAGCTCTTTATTGTTGCGCTTTGCGTAATCATCCACTTGAGCCTTATCAATTCTGTGAATATCAAAATATTTTGCCACTTCAGAGGCGAAGTACAGCCCGCACACACTAGCAACAGGATCCATCATATAATGTCCTGTTAAAGTGATACCAGTCTTACTTTCCCCCTCTAAAAGCTGAAAGAGCTTTGTTTTTTCAGCATGATCCCTAAGACAAGGATATCCAAAGGCTGGTCTTATTCCCTTAAATGACCCTTTTAATAGCGATTTAAGCTCGAGATTTTCATCTGGAGAGTATCCCCAATAATCCGTTCTGACCTGAAGATGTAATAACCCTGCAAAGGCTTCTGCTAACCGATCAGCAAGAAGTTTTACCATGATTGCTCCGTAGTCATTACCTTGTTCTTTAAGTTTTTCGGCATACTCCTTCGCACCAACGCCTGCCGTTACAATAAAGCCACCTAAATAATCAGTTATCCCACTATCCTTAGGGGCTATATAATCTGCAAGGCATCTATAGACATTATCCTGGGAAACCTCTTGCTGCCTTAACATATTGAAGGTTGTAACACTTCCATTATGGTACATTTCAAGGTCATCTCCTAGAGAGTTAGCAGGAAAAATACCCAAAACAGCATTGGCTGTAAGTATGTCTTCCCTCTCTAGCAAATCTAACATTTCATTGGCATCAGCAAAAAGTTTTTTAGCTTCTCCACCATATTTAGGATCTTCCATAATTTTAGGATACACCATTCCCATATCCCAAGCCACAAAGAAGAAAGACCAATCGATATATTTTCTAAGCTCGCTGATGGGAAAATTTTTTAAATGTTTGGTGCCAATTAGATTTGGAATGTTGATACTTTCCTTATTCCAATCGATATTAAATTTCTTTTTCCTAGCTTCTTCTAAGGGCACAAGCTTTCTTTCAATTTTTCCGTAGTTTTCTCTTATAGTTTGGTATTCTTCCCCTATTTGGGTTAGATACCTTTCTCTTTCATCTTTATTAAGCAGCTTTTTAGCGGCTTCTACGGCTTTTGAAGCATCAATACTATTCACTACACCCTTTGAATATTTAGGGGCAATCTTTAAGGCTGTATGAGTCTTAGAGGTTGTTGCACCACCAATCATCAGGGGAATGGTAAATCCTTGCCGTTCCATTTCCTCCGCCACATTAGACATCTCATCTAACGAGGGAGTAATAAGTCCGCTCAGGGCGATGATATCTGCCTTTTCCTTTTTTGCAGTTTGAAGAATTACCTCGCAAGAGGCCATTACGCCAAGATCGATAACTTCAAAATTATTACAAGACAGAATGACAGAAATGATGTTCTTGCCAATATCATGCACATCACCCTTAACCGTTGCCACGACTACTTTCCCTGCACTTCTACTTTCATTACTCTTCTTCTCTGCCTCAATGTAGGGTAATAAAAAGCCTACAGCCTTTTTCATAACTCTGGCGCTTTTAACAACCTGCGGGAGAAACATTTTGCCTTCGCCAAATAATTCTCCAACCACTTTCATACCATCCATTAGCGGTCCTTCAATAACCTTTTCTGCTCTGTCATATTGTCTTCTGACGTCTTCAACGTCTTCTTCAATATATTCTGCTATCCCTTTTACTAAAGCATGGATTAATCGTTCCTCGGATTCCTTCTCTCTCCAGGCAAGTTTATTCTCAACTTGGTCCCCGCCTGATGCTTTGTAAAGTTCTGCAAACTCTAAGAGTTTTTCAGCAGAATCTGGTGTTTTATTTAGTACAACATCTTCAACCTTTTCCAGGAGCTCTTTATCTATTTCATCGTAAATTTGAATCATACTGGGGTTTACAATAGCCATATCCATGCCTGCAGCAATAGCGTGATACAGAAACACGGAGTGCATAGCTTCCCTGATGGCATTGTTTCCTCTAAAGGAGAAGGATAAATTACTTATCCCACCACTTACCTTGGCGAATGGAAGGTTTTCCTTGATCCATTTTACGGTGTTAATAAAATCGACCGCGTAATTATTATGCTCTTCAATCCCCGTGGCAATGGCTAAAATATTAGGGTCAAAAATTATATCCGTTGGTGGAAACTTCACCTTATTCACTAATATATCATAGGCTCTTTTACAAACTGCAATTCGCTTTTCAAAAGTATCCGCCTGACCTTGTTCATCAAAAGCCATTACTACCATCCCTGCGCCATATCTTTTGATTAACGTTGTTTGCCGAATAAACTCCGCTTCCCCTTCTTTGAGGCTTATTGAATTCACAACTGCCTTACCTTGAATTGCCTTTAAGCCTATTTCTAAAACCTCAAATTTTGATGAATCGATCATCACTGGAACCCTGCAAATCTCTGGCTCGCTTGCCAGAAGCTTAAGAAATATATCCATTTCACTTAAGGCATCAAGTAGCCCATCGTCAAAGTTTATGTCGATAATTTGGGCTCCATTTTCCACCTGTTCCTTGGCCACAAATAATGCTTCTTCATATTGTTTCTCTCTAATTAATCTTGCAAACTTAGCTGATCCTGAAACATTCGTTCTTTCCCCAATATTCACAAAATTGTTTTCTTTCTTTATGACGATAGCTTCAAGGCCACAGTAAACAGTCTCCTTTTCTATCAGAGGAATCTTTCTCGGTTTGATCCCTCGAACCGCTTCACTGATCGCTTTAATATGCGCTGGTGTTGAACCGCAGCATGCTCCGACAATATTTAAATGCCCTTCCTCGGCCAATTCCTTTACCAAGGCTGCCGTTTCTTCCGGACGTTCCTCATACTCCCCTAGGGAGTTTGGCAGACCTGCATTAGGATGAAATGTTACATACCGATCTTGTGTTTTTGAAAGATATCTGATGATAGGAATTAAATCCTTGGCGCCAAAGGAACAGTTTAACCCTATACCAAGTATTTCATCACCCTTCATCGTATGTGCAAAAGCTTCAAGCGTTTGACCGGATAAAATACGGCCACTTTTATCTGCAATAGTACCTGAGATAAATATTGGCAGTGTTAACCCTTTTTCCTCAAAGACACTTTCAGCTGCAAATACTGCTGCTCTGGCATTTAAGGCATCAAAGATTGTTTCAACAAATAGAATATCTACTCCACCATCTACAAGCCCCTGTATCTGCTCTCCATAAGCAAGTACGAGTTCATCAAAGCTAATATTTCTGATGCCTGGGTTTTCAACATCTGGTGAAAGTGATGCTGTTCTATTGGTCGGCCCAACTGAACCGGCTACAAAACGCGGTTTCCTTGGATCTACTTGAGTAAAAAGATCTGCCGCTTCTCTTGCTAGCCTTGCGCCTTGGAAGTTAAGATCATAGACCTTATCCTCCATACCATAATCTTTTTGAGATATTCTAGTGGCATTAAAGGTATTTGTTTCAATGATATCCGCCCCAGCAACTAGAAAATTTTTATGAATAGCTTTAATAATCTCTGGATGAGTAATATTCAAAAGGTCATTATTCCCCTTTTGGCCTCTATGACAATTACAACTTCCTGCATATTCTTGCTCATTCAAGTTATATCCTTGGATACAAGTCCCCATCGCACCATCCAGGACAAGAATGCTTTCCTTTAAATAATCCTCGATATTATATCTCATTTGTTAGCCCCCCCTTAATTTTGAGTGAATATTTTAGATGTATCTGTCATCGTAAACAATAATCAAATTACTGTCGCACTCATACATTCACTATAGCATGATAAAAAAGATATAGGGTAACTTTAAAAGACTATGGCTTGTTATAACATAAAACTATAACAAGCCATAGTCTTGGGTTTTTTTAAATAAACTTCCATGAACCTGTCGGCTCACAGGGAGAATGAAAATTAATATGAACTTTTTTAAACGTTAATAAATGGTAATAATCTTAACAAGGTGGGGTTCTGTAAGCCGTCTTTTTTGTGGTGGATTTTACCCCGACAAATAAACTGGTTCCAACAATCTATGAGCACAGGTAAATGTGCCTTGAGCACGTGTAAGAAATTTCACTAAAATTACTCCGATTGTTGGGTTCACCCGCCTTATTAGGAGGTTTCGTTAAATGGAAGCAGTTTTGGAATGCTGTGTTGGTTTGGATGTACATCAAGAAACAGTGGTCGCCTGTGTTGTTTTGGTCCTTTGGAACATAAGCCGAAAAAGGAGATCAGAACGTTTGGGACGACGACGCCCGAACTGTTAACTCTTGCTGACTGGCTAGAGGAACGAAAGTGTTCCCATGTGGCGATGGAAAGTACAGGAATCTATTGCGCGCACAGCTAGTGCATGTAACAATCTATCCACAAGCAGGATAGAGCATTGATATGTCAAGAAAAAGAGCAGTAAGAAGCAACGCCCTCTCGGACTGCCAACATGGTCAGACAAATTACTCCGAGAAGTCATTCGTCTGATTCTGAATATCTACTTTGGTCCGCAATTCAGCAACGCCTCTCACGGTTTCCGTTCCAATCGGGGATGCCACACAGCACTGGATTCTATTCGGGCTAAAGATGGTTGGGAAAGTGTAAAATGGTTCGTTGCAGGCGATATCCGCGACTGTTTTGGTAGTATCGATCACAGCATTCTACTCGGAATTCTGGCTAAAAAGTGAAAGACAATCGCTTCGTGAGACCGATGAAACGCTTTCTGGAATGTGGGTACATGGAAGACTGGAAATATTTCACTACCCTAAGCGGGTGTCCGCAGGGTGGATTATGCTAAGCTTTGCATAATCCACATTATGCGAAGAAAGTTATTATGCAAAGTAAACTGCTGAAGTGCCGATAAATCCTCATGTCTTCTTTGATTTTCTTTGCATAATCCCCCAAGCTAATTTGAAAAGGAAGTACGAATCTTCCAAGATACTATATTGGTGGAATCATTAAAGTGGAGAAGAAAACGTATCCTGGTATCAGTTTATAGTGGTATGTCTGGCTGGGTCAAAGACTAATCGTAACTTTACCTGGGTTTTAGATTTGAAGTAGCCTTGGATATTATGCAAAGTAAATCAAACAGAAAAGCTGTAAATACAAGGTTTTCGTCGCTTACTTTGCATAAGGTGGAATTTTAAGTCCTTTGCTTTCTAACGTCTATATGGACAAGTTCGACCAGTTTATGGAGAAACATATCCTACCCGTCTAAAACTGCGGGGGCAGAAGGGCAATTCACTCAGTGTGATTGCCTTGACATCGGGAAAGCGCAATGCTACAATCAAATAGTGCATATACACTATTTGATTATTTTAATTCGGAGATTAAATCATGAGAGAAAAAAAAGTACGTGCCAAGAGCCAATGTAACTGCATTAACCTAAGAAGGGCGTCTAATGCGATCACGGAATATTACGACCACATGTTGAGATCCGGCGGACTGACAATAACTCAATACTCTCTGCTTAAAAACTTAAAACGGTTAGGAGTGTGCAGTACGAGCGAACTGGCTAAATATGTCGGCTTGGAACGAACGACATTGGTCCGTAACATTAAACCTCTTTTTCAAAAAAGGTTTATTGAAGATATCTCTCCTGAAGGAACCAGAAATCGTCAAATTCAAGTCACATCGACCGGAACGAAGGTGTTGGAACTCTGTAGACCTTTATGGGAAGAAGCACAAAAGGGGATTGAGCTAAAAATCGGATCTGAAAATGTCCAATTGCTCACGCAATTAGTTGCTAAAATTGAGGACATATAAAAATTTTAAAAATATTAGTGTAATTACACGAATAAAGGAGGGATTTGAATTGAGAAAAAGGTCACCCGATTATGTACAATTATATACAAGGTTTTAAGTTGCCTGGGCACTAGGACGCATAGGGGAGGATAAAGCGAAATATATCTTACGATGCAGGCTGGATAGAGAAAGATCGAATAGGGTAAAAGAAGAAATTGTCGGATGCTGAATTCGTTAAGCTTATCAGTAAACATTACAAATACATAATGGATGCCGCAAACGAAGTACAGGACTTCCTAAATAAGTTATTATGAGCATAAGTACGTGTGCTATTACACGTTTGGAGAGGTGATCTATGATATCAAAAGATATAAAAGAATATGGTTTAAGTATTGGATACACTAAAGTCGGCATCACTTCTGCCGACAACTTCACAGAGTATGTGGCTGAAGTTGTTTCAAGAGGTGATAAGTATGATATTTTGAACTTCACTACAACAAATCCAGTTCATGGAGCGACACCTAAAAACATTATGCAAGAAGCGAAATCAGTTATTGTCTTAATATGGGATTATTTTCAGAACGATTTTCCTGAAGAACTTAAAAAAATGATAGGAAAAATCTATCTGGCCAGGTGTTATAATCCGCTCCCCGGTACGATAGCCTATTCAAGACTGCAATTGATGAAAAGCTATTTATCTAATAATGGATGCATGGTAAACTCAGACATTGGTATTCCGGCAAGATGGGCAGCTGCCCAAGCAGGTGTTACAACTTTTGGTAAAAATAACTTTGCTTATGTAGATGATGCAGGTTCTTATATTGTCATCAGCGCTATTGTTGTTGATATGGAAATGGATTATGATCAACCTACTATGGAAAGTAAATGTCCCCCCAATTGTAAAGCATGCATAAATGCATGTCCAACAAAGGCAATCTATGAGCCATTTAAACTGGATCCTAAAAAGTGTATTTCATTTAACAACTGGATGACACAAGACGGAAGAGGTTCTATCTCTGCGTTCATTCCTTATGAATTACGAGAAACTATAGGGTGTAAAATACATGAATGTGATATATGTCAGGATATTTGTCCACTCAAT
The DNA here is from genome assembly GCF_000305775.1 of Dehalobacter sp. DCA. Taxonomy (NCBI): domain Bacteria; kingdom Bacillati; phylum Bacillota; class Clostridia; order Eubacteriales; family Desulfitobacteriaceae; genus Dehalobacter; species Dehalobacter sp. DCA. The sequence goes on along the minus strand of NC_018866.1, from coordinate 1,257,145 downwards.
CAAAAGAAATTGAAGACACCTAAAGCAGTCGACAGATATATAGAGCAAATCGGGCAGGATATTACGTTGCCAGCAATTCTTAACATGACGGATGAATTTTTTACGAACAGAATTAAACCAATCATGTATAACTATATTAAAGACAAACGATATTTTATGCGAAACGCTGCAGTTGCTATGGGCAATTCAAAGGATCAAAAATATGTCAAAGATTTAGAAATTGCGTTAGTAAACCCTGATGAGATGATTCGAGAGTATTCTGCCTGGGCATTAGGGAAAATGGGTGGTCAAGATTCCAGGAGTGTACTTGAAAGTAGACTTGCGAATGAATCATCTGACAATGTTAAAAAAGCTATTAAGCAGGCGTTAGCTTAGGGCTAAAAGTCAATCCTTGGGGCTAAAAACATTCTTATTTCGAGTTAATTTCATAAATATATGGTGTCGCCTCCTCCAAAGGCAGAACAAAGAGAAATTGTCCGCTCTTTGGATACACTCCTTGGAAATGAGCAAAAGGCAAAAAAATTATGTGATGTAATAGGGAATATTGACATTATGAAACATTCAATCCTTGCCCGCGCCTTCCGTGGCGAGCTTAGCACCAATAATTCCGATGAAGAAAGTGCATTGGAGTTGTTAAAAGAGGTTTTGTGAGAGAGGGTAGTGGATTAATTTCGTAATATTTGAGATTTTGTAAGTATGAGATCCCTTTTTAACTCATTAAGTTATCAAATTCGAAATCAAAGAAACAATCGGAGTTCTTTCAGAATCAGCAAAAGGCTGGTCGAAAGAACTAAACCTTGTTAGTTGGAACGATGCAGCCCCAAAGTATGACATTCGGGAATGTCACCCAACTCAATATATGAGTTCGAGCAATAACTTGCTTATACGCTTATTCTTCCGTTATCCGTTTGTCCAGACCCCTGATGAGGCAGTCAAATTCGTCGCCAAGCAGATTGCCGGAGGAGCGGAGGGAATGCCGTAGAAGCTGTGCTTTATTTGATATTTATCGCATCGAATATCATGCAATTGTTTTTGTTTAGACGACTGAAAAACACTTTACAACTCAACGAGAAATAGTAAGACTCTTATTAAAAGGGCTATATCTGATGAAGTATAAAGCCGAATTGGTTTTTAGCAGCTCGTAGAAATTAACCAATTTAATTATGATCTATAATTTCGGGGAAGGGGAAGGTGTAGCCATTTTTAATGAAAATTAGATAAATAGGAGGGTTATTCATACAATAATTAAAGTTGACAATAAAAGGCTGTGAAATTCCAGTCAGAGGCTAAATTGCTGGAAACCAGCTGGACTCACGAGCCATATTCCTCCAGAGATCAGAGAGAAAATGGGGACACGTGTTCATGGGTGTGATATCTGTCAAGAGGTATGTCCTCGCAATCAGACAAAACTTAAGTCAAAACTTCCGGATGATGAGTTTTTGGTGAAAGTGGCACAAGATTTCAGTCTCTCAAAAATGCTTAACATGACGGATGAGTTTTATACCACAAGAATACAGCCGCTAATGTACAACTATATAAAAGATCGAAAATATTTTCAGCGAAATGCTGCCATAGCTCTTGGAAATCTGGGCGAATCATCTGCGATCCCTGACCTTGGGATTGCCATGGATGATCCTGAAGAGTTAGTTAGAAGCTATGCAGCATGGGCATTAGGAAAGATTGGTGGTAATGCTGCAAAACGAATTCTTGAGAAAAATCATCAAAAGCAAACATCAGAGGCTGTTCAAAAAGAGATAGATTCAGCATTAGAGAAAATGAAATAATGGTTTGGTAAAGACAACGTTCAATTTAAGTTTATGTTATTTAAAAATTCAAATCATTGAGAAGGAGAATTATTAATATGAGTGATTTAACAAAATGGCGTTCTGAAGTTATCGGGCAAAAAGTAGTTGATGCTCTAAACAGAAATCATTTCAATGCAAAGTACGTTACCACACGACAAGAGGCAATCGATTATGTTTTACAACTCATCCCCACTGGTTCCACGATTGGGGTGGGTGGCTCAAGGACAGTGCTTGATCTAGGTCTCTTGGATCTGTTGGGAAAACGTGGCCACAAGTTATTTGATCACAATCAAGAAGGCTTAACACCAGAGGAAAGAATTGAAAGACGTTATAAGCAACTTACAAGCGACATATTTTTATCGGGAAGTAATGCTATTACCCAGACCGGTGAACTTGTGAATCGCGATGCATTCGGAAATCGAGTGGGAGCGATGATGTTTGGGCCGAAAAAAGTTATTATTATAGTGGGTACCAATAAGATCGTCAAAGACGTTGAAGAAGCTAATAAACGAATCAAAACATACGCTGCTCCGATGAATAATAAAAAATATGATTTACCGAACCCGTGTGTTAAGCTCGGTGAGTGTGTTGATTGCCAAAGTCCTCAACGAATCTGTAATATTACGACAGTAATAAGCAGACGTCCACCACTGACCGACATCCATGTCATCATACTGGGCGAGACTTTAGGATTTTAGAATTTTACTTTTTGAAGAGTAAAATTCACTTGCTAGGTGCATCGAGGATAATTAATTTTCAGGAAGATGAGTTCTTTCATTGGTCCAGTTGACTCTTTCCATTCTCTTTCCCCCATCAGAGATGTATTTTTGGTTTACCGGAAAAACTTTGTAATAGAAAGTCATGTTATTTACAGTAGTTATGCAGTTCTAGGATAATATTCCCAACTCCATAACCTGAGTTCCAAAGACTGAGGCCAAAATTTATCAATAAGCCTTGAAAAACGCTCGGTTGCTGTGTCAAAATAGACTTGGATCAACTGCTCGTAACAGTGGATCCGACAGCCGGCGTTGAAAAAGTACCTGACCACTTCGCAGAGGGATGGGGCTTGTTCGGCGCCTTCTTTATTGCACTCCCAGGCAGCGTAACAAAGAAGGGTTTTCGCGGTGAACAAGAGCTCCACATGGGCGAAATGGGCGGCTTCAAATTGAGCATAGCACGATGTTAATCCAAGATTCTGCTTAGCTATACGGTAAAATACTTCGATTCTCCATCTCCTTGCATAGGCAGTAGCAGCTTCTTCCGGTGCATCGACTCTGTTGTTTATCAGGAGATACGCATCCTTGAAGGTTGCTGGGCATTCTTCTTCCTGAAGAATCACGCTGCTCTTGGCTGCATGCTTCTCATAAGTGGCTGCAATGGCGGCTATGGGTAAAAAACGTTGCCTAGTAATGGGTTTTCCCTTTCGGGTCAAGGTCTCATAGGGAATTTTGATATAAATGTCCGGAATACTGAGGACGGAGCCTTTGCCAAGAACCCGAATCCGGGGATAAACTTCACGAAGTAATTGTTTCGGATTAAGTTTGATGTAATGATCCTTTCCAAGCACGGGATCGTAGATTTTCCTGAATAGCACCGTATTGCGTTTGGCATTGGTAACCCAGTCAAACTTCTCATCCATAAGCCATTTCAGGAACTTCTTGCAAAGAAACCATCGATCCATAGCAACCCACAGCCTTGCATTGTTCACCTGGCGCACCTCTAAGAGCATTTGTTTCGCAAGATCAAGCTTGGTTTGTTTTTCATTCTCCTGACTGGCTTTGACCCAAAAGCGCCACAGCATGGGATATTCAAGGCCATTCTTTAAGACAGCTAGGGTTGACACAAGATTAATGCACCATACATGGCGCTTATCCGAGCTGTCAAAGAGCCAACAAAGAAAGGGGATCTTTTTACCGTGAGGATGCTCAACTTTGGTATCATCTAAGGCGATGATATCTCCATCAGTCAGTCTACTATCCGCATTTTCCTGTAATCGAGCAAGCCTGCCCAAAGAGAACCGGAGCCACAGAAAAGGCTTAGAAAGAAACCGGCTTTAGGCGCTTTGGGAGATGATTTCTCTAGAAAGTAGTTCTCGTAAGAAGGGTGCTTCGGTTGAAAACTTAGCATTTTGATTGGCTGAATCGACATGAAGGATCAGACCGCAGATGTACGCAAATGCTAGAAGCTACGTTGGAGTTCCAGAATGCTTACGTATTCCGGATTGGGAAAAGAGCAGAGAGAGATCAAACAAATCCCAGATTGTTTTGAGTACCGGAATTCCAGCACCTTGACCATGATCCTTTTTTCGAAAGACGGTTTACAAAGGTTTTTCATGAAATCACCCGAATCGCTAGAGTAATGACAAACTGCCATCCTTCGCGATTATGGGGGGCTTCTGAAAAAGTCAAGTCTTTCTTGTAGATTTTTTAAAATATTTTTAAGATTTCTTGGAGTTATGTATTATCTATATATTTCCATCAACTGCATAACTCCTGTTATTTAAATTCACTTATCGAAAGTGAAGGTCAAAATCTAAAAAGGTTCCGTCAATATAAGGAGCGAGATAAATTGGAACTTCAACCCATTAAGACTCGGAAAATCTACGAATAAATTGCCGAGCAACTTCGAAAACTTGTCGTTGAGGGCAAAATGAAACCGGGAGATCGATTACTATCTGAGCGGGAGTTGGCTGAACGATTGCGGGTAAGCCGTGCTTCCGTCCTGGAAGCCATATGTGCTCTTGAAATGCTTGGATTATTAGAAATACGTTCTGGTGAAGGAACTTACATTAGTGATATCAATTTTGATTCAGTCCTTACCCCTTTGTCGTGGAAGCTTTCTCTAGAAACTGATACAATAAAACAGCTATTAGAAGTAACTCAAGAGTTCTAAGTACCTTCCTAAATATCCCATGAGAAATTAGCCCAATAACCCTTATAACTATGTCAAGCATGTATCTTTTCAGGCACATCAAACTCCAGTCGTTGATAGTCTTGGATTTTCGATAAAGTTGCATAATGACTGAGATTGCGAAAATTCCAAGACAGCTCTTGCTGGATCACCGAGCGAACGGTTTCTACGGATGGAAGTGCTGATGATCTAGTCCGAAGCCAACCCGAAAACCTTAGCCAAACTAAGGTTGGAAAGGTAAGAGAAATTATCGTCAAGATTCCCATGGCCATGCAACTTAAGAAGGTGAACACTTCGATAGCTCTTGTCGTCGCAAGAATCCTTTCCTTCTCGGCTAATTTTTTTACAGTGGAAAGATCCGTTTTAGTTTTAAGTCTGGATAGCTTAGGTAAAGCCTTTGTCCAGAAATGATAACCAAAACTACCGGTGACATGTTTCAACATTTTAAAAGACACTTCAATTTTAAAACGATAACTGTAAGCCACAATAATTTGCTCTGGGTGCAGAGTCAGATCGGAACACATTAAAATCATTATTTTTTCACCGGTTTTCACCAACACAAAACGCACTTTGCGACCGACAGGAAGAAGCACAAAAGGGGGTGGAGTTAAAAATCGGGTCGGAAAATGTCCAATTTCTTATTCAATTACTTGCTCAAATCGCGGACATATAAAAATTTTAAGGATATTCGTGTATTTACACGAGTGTAAAGAGGGAACCGCTGGCCAGCTACCAAGGTCGGGGCGATAATCTTCAGAGAAAATGATCTCGCTCATCTTCAAGGAATTGGGTCATTTGCGCTATGGAAATTTTGAACAAGGTTGAGCACCGGGCTAAAAAAATAAGTTGGAGGGATAAACATGCGGATAATAAAAATACATCCGGACGATTCCGTAGCTATCGCGCTGGAAGATCTGAAAAAAGGCGAATAAATGGATTTTGAAAGAGAAAAAATAACCTTGAGAGATGATATCCCTTTTGCGCACAAGATCGCGCTGAGAGACATGAAGGAACAGGAGCCGATTCTGAAATATGGAGAAATTATCGGCGTATGTAAGAGCGATATCAAGAAGGGGCAGTGGGTGCATGTCCAAAATGTGGGCTGCACGGCTAAGGACATCTATACTTATCGCTATAATGAGAATTCCGTGAAAAGAGGTTTTTCCGATAAAACTTTTATGGGGTATGAACGAAACAGCGGTGAAGCGGGGATTCGCAACTACATAGCGAGCGATTATCCCCACGGTTTTTTGTGCAAATGGTCCGGCTGAAAAACTCGCAAAAATGATGAACATCAAATACCCCTGTCGCGATAATTTTGACGGCTTTATGCCCCTGCTCCATGCCTCGGGATGCAACCAATCGGGCGAAGATCTGAATATGACCAGCAAGGTGCTCCGAATCTTTCCAAGAACGCAAATTTCGGAGGCGTGTTGTTCATGTCGCTGGGCTGTGAAGTCAACGATTTCAAGCAGATGATGCCTTTTATCGGCGAATACGACAAGGAACGGGTTCGCTTTATGACACTTCAAGATGAGGGAGACGAGTATGAGACAGGCATGAAGTTCTGCGAGAACTTGTACACCTTGGCTTCTGCGGATCAAAGGAAGGCCCTCAACATTGAGAAGCTGAGCATCGGCTGCAACTGCGGCGGCTCCGATGGATTCTCCGGCATTACCGCAAACAGAATTGTAGGCGAGATGACCGATATGCTTAACCGATACGGCGCTACAATTAACCTGACCGAGGTTCCTGAGATGTTTGGCGCGGAGCATATCCTGATGAACCGGGCCAGGAATGAAGGGGTGTTCCAAAAGATTGTCAAGATGGTCGAAGACTATAAGGCTTATTTCAGAAAGTATGGGGAAAATCCTGAGCTCAATGTCACTCAGGGCAATATTGAGGGAGGACTGTCCACCCTCGCCGACAAATCCCTCGGTTGCATTCAGAAGGGAGGAAAAAGCGTCATCGAGGATGTGGTTCCACATGGCGACAGGATTAGGGAGAAGGGCTTCAACATCGTGATTGGACCAGGCAACGATCTCTTCGGCATCACCGCTCAGGTGGCCGCAGGAGCGGTAATGATCATCTTCACCACCGGCAGAGGAACCCCAGCAGGCTACATCGGCCCCACCTTTCGCTTGTCTACCAACAATACTCTATACAATAAAAAGCCCGGTTGGAACGACTTCAATGCCGGCAGGCTCCTCAACGGGGAATCCTGTACTGATCTGGCGAACGAACTCTTTGAGAAGGTTCTTGAAACGGCAAACGGAACTTACCGGACCAAGAACGAAGTGAACGGGTTCTATCAAATGGGCATTTTTAAGGATGGCGTGATTGATTGACAGCACTCCTATTATGAATGTATAAAAATCTTTTAAAAAAATTGTGTATACACACGGAAAAATGGGGGATCTAGATGTCTCTTACCAAGGATATAAAAAGTTTTGCTTTAGATCTAGGATATTGCACAGTTGGATGCACTTCGGCAGATAATTTCGCTGGTTATGCCGAAATATTAAAATCACGGAATGAGCATTATGATTTCTTGATACGACAACCGCAAGTGCCCATGAAAAGCGCTGACCCAAAAGTGTTTATGCCTTCCGCCAAATCCGTAATTGTCCTGGCATGGGATTATGTTCAAAAGGATTTCCCTAAAAGTTTGACTGACAAAATTGGGAGAATATATTTGTCCAGATCGTATCACCCTCCTGAAAACCGCATTAACGGAGCTAGAATTAAGCTTATGGAAGCATTTTTAATTTCAAAGGGATGCAAAGTCAATACAAAGATCAACGTTCCGGCCCGCTGGGCAGCCGCTAAATCCGGAGTAACAACCTTTGGCAAAAATAATTTCGCTTACGTGCGAGGGATTGGGTCATTATTGCAATTTATACAATAGTGATTGACCGGGAACTGGATTACGATCAGCCCACGATGGACTGCCGGTGCCCTCCGAATTGCAGGGCTTGTATGGATGCCTGCCCCACGGGCGCTATATATGAGCCATTTAAACTTAATCCTTATAAATGCCTGGGGTTCAATGCCTGGATGAGGCAGGAAAAAAATAATATACCCGCTGTAATTCCCAAGGAAATACGAGAGAAAATGGGAATTCATGTGCACGGCTGCGATTTATGTCAGGAAGCCTGTCGGAGAAATCAAAAAATACTAAAGTCCGAATTCCCGAAAGACGAATTCCTTGAAGAGATATCACAAAATTTCACTCTTAATGAAATTCTCCATATGCCAGAGGACTTTTACAAAGAAAAAGTTCACCCGATTATGTACAATTATATACAAGATTTTAAGTTGCCTGGGCACTAGGACGCATAGGGGAGGATAAAGCAAAATATATCTTACGATGCAGGCTGGATAGAGAAAGATCGAATAGGGTAAAAGAAGAAATTGTCGGATGCTGAATTCGTTAAGCTTATCAGTAAACATTACAAATACATAATGGATGCCGCAAACGAAGTACAGGACTTCCTAAATAAGTTATTATGAGCATAAGCACGTGTGCTATTACACGTTTGGAGAGGAGGTGACCTATGATATCAAAAGATATAAAAGAATATGGTTTAAGTATTGGATACACTAAAGTCGGCATCACTTCTGCCGACAACTTCACAGAGTATGTGGCTGAAGTTGTTTCAAGAGGTGATAAGTATGATATTTTGAACTTCACTACAACAAATCCAGTTCATGGAGCGACACCTAAAAACATTATGCAAGAAGCGAAATCAGTTATTGTCTTAATATGGGATTATTTTCAGAACGATTTTCCTGAAGAACTTAAAAAAATGATAGGAAAAATCTATCTGGCCAGGTGTTATAATCCGCTCCCCGGTACGATAGCCTATTCAAGACTGCAATTGATGAAAAGCTATTTATCTAATAATGGATGCATGGTAAACTCAGACATTGGTATTCCGGCAAGATGGGCAGCTGCCCAAGCAGGTGTTACAACTTTTGGTAAAAATAACTTTGCTTATGTAGATGATGCAGGTTCTTATATTGTCATCAGCGCTATTGTTGTTGATATGGAAATGGATTATGATCAACCTACTATGGAAAGTAAATGTCCCCCCAATTGTAAAGCATGCATAAATGCATGTCCAACAAAGGCAATCTATGAGCCATTTAAACTGGATCCTAAAAAGTGTATTTCATTTAACAACTGGATGACACAAGACGGAAGAGGTTCTATCTCTGCGTTCATTCCTTATGAATTACGAGAAACTATAGGGTGTAAAATACATGAATGTGATATATGTCAGGATATTTGTCCACTCAATCAAAAGAAATTGAAGACACCTAAAGCAGTCGACAGATATATAGAGCAAATCGGGCAGGATATTACGTTGCCAGCAATTCTTAACATGACGGATGAATTTTTTACGAACAGAATTAAACCAATCATGTATAACTATATTAAAGACAAACGATATTTTATGCGAAACGCTGCAGTTGCTATGGGCAATTCAAAGGATCAAAAATATGTCAAAGATTTAGAAATTGCGTTAGTAAACCCTGATGAGATGATTCGAGAGTATTCTGCCTGGGCATTAGGGAAAATGGGTGGTCAAGATTCCAGGAGTGTACTTGAAAGTAGACTTGCGAATGAATCATCTGACAATGTTAAAAAAGCTATTAAGCAGGCGTTAGCTTAGGGCTAAAAGTCAATCCTTGGGGCTAAAAACATTCTTATTTCGAGTTAATTTCATAAATATATGGTGTCGCCTCCTCCAAAGGCAGAACAAAGAGAAATTGTCCGCTCTTTGGATACACTCCTTGGAAATGAGCAAAAGGCAAAAAAATTATGTGATGTAATAGGGAATATTGACATTATGAAACATTCAATCCTTGCCCGCGCCTTCCGTGGCGAGCTTAGCACCAATAATTCCGATGAAGAAAGTGCATTGGAGTTGTTAAAAGAGGTTTTGTGAGAGAGGGTAGTGGATTAATTTCGTAATATTTGAGATTTTGTAAGTATGAGATCCCTTTTTAACTCATTAAGTTATCAAATTCGAAATCAAAGAAACAATCGGAGTTCTTTCAGAATCAGCAAAAGGCTGGTCGAAAGAACTAAACCTTGTTAGTTGGAACGATGCAGCCCCAAAGTATGACATTCGGGAATGTCACCCAACTCAATATATGAGTTCGAGCAATAACTTGCTTATACGATTATTCTTCCGTTATCCGTTTGTCCAGACCCCTGATGAGGCAGTCAAATTCGTCGCCAAGCAGATTGCCGGAGGAGCGGACTACATCAAAATATTTATTGAGGACGGAACATGTGTGGTTTCCCCGGACTTCCTGTACTAGATAATGAGATCCTGAATGCGGCCGTGAATGAAGCGCATCGCCATGATAAGCTTGCTATCGTCCACGTCACGACTGCCGAAGCGACAAAGCAAGCTATTGACGCCGGAGTGGATGGGCTGGGACACTTGTTCTTTGACTGCTCGCCAACCCCAGAGCTTATAGCTGATATTGCATCATTGGGTGCGTTTATTATACCTACTTTGGTGACACTCTCAACTGCTTTTGGTAATAGCGCAGCCACGATGGCTGCCAACGAACGAGTACGTGCAAGACTTAGCAAGAAGTGGCTCGACTCCCTCTCTCGCAGTATGAACGTCTATCCACAAGGAAAGCTCGAAGATGCTTATGCAACTATCAGAGCTCTCCACGGAGTAGGTGTGGACATTTTAGCAGGCTCTGATGTGTCGGAACCTATACCAATCCTTGGCGGACTTGCTCACGGTGCCAGCCTGCCCCATGAACTGCAACTGCTGGTCGCTGCGGGACTGAAGCCTATCGAGGCGCTGCGTTCAGCCACCTCCACCCCCGCACGCCGGTTCGAGCTCACCGACCGGGGGCGGATCTTCCCCGGAGCACTCGCTGATTTGCTGCTGGTTGAGGGTGACCCGTTGACCAACATCGCCGACACGCTCTCCATACGGGCCGTGTGGCATCGTGGTGTTCAGCTCACAACCCAAGGGTAGACATTGGATAATCAAAAATGCCCCAAAGTACAACATTTCCTATCCAGTCGCCCCGCCCATTCCCAGATAGGGAAGGGCATCACGGCTTGGGAAAGAGAAGCTATGGAAGTTGATTGATTTGCTGGGTGGGTTGAAGTTGTAATATCGCGGGGGCGAGGATAACGATTAATTAAAGGAGTTAATGACGCTGATGAAATCTACTCGTTCACCTTGGATACTAATGTTAAGTTCGGCAGCAATTCTGGCTATCACGATGGGAGCTAGGCAATCCGCAGGGCTTTTCGTTTTGCCGATCAATTCATCTACGGGGTTAAGTATCGTTAACATAAGCTTTGCTCTTGCTATTGGGCAGTTTATTTGGGGATTAGCCCAGCCAATATTCGGAGCAATCGCTGACAAAAAAGGTTCGTATGGAGTTCTAGTTATGGGAGCTTTCATCCTTGCAGGGGGGTTAGCTTTGACCACCATGGTAAATTCGGAGTGGTCGCTAATCTTAACTATGGGTGTTTTAACTGCGGCAGGTGCCGGAGCGGGAAGTTTTTCAACCTTAATCGGAGCCACATCTCGACAACTACCTATGGAGCGCCGCGCTTTTGCTGGCGGTTTCATCAATGCGGGCGGTTCGTTCGGACAGTTTATCTTCGCCCCGTTATTACAAGCCATTATTAGTGGATTCGGCTGGGTTGCTGCAATGCTCACCATGGCGGCTACAACGCTTCTAACTATTCCCATCGCATCGTCGTTGCGCAGTGACCTATCATCAGATAAGCTAGTTAGTTCTGAGAAACATGAGGGAGGGCTAGTGCAACAAGTTCGTCAAGCGATGCATAATCCTAGCTATTTATGCCTGCATGCAGGATTTTTCACATGTGGTTTTCATGTCGCATTTTTGGTAACCCACTTGCCAGGGGAAGTTGCTTTATCGGGTCATTCGGCAAGTGTATCAGCTACCTCGTTAGGGATCATCGGCTTGTTCAATATTGCAGGTAGTCTATTTGCCGGGTTCCTTGGTACACGTTATCGTATGAAATATATACTTTCCGTTATGTATGCCAGTCGTGCTGTAATGATCGGATTGTTTCTGATTTCCCCAAAAACGCCGCTTACCTTCTATATATTTGCTGCTTCTCTGGGGTTCACATGGTTGGCGACAGTACCACCAACCGCAGGTATTGTTGGGAAACTTTTTGGTACGAGATATTTGGCGACACTTTTTGGATTAACGCTGCTGACTCACCAAATTGGAGGTTTTTTGGGTGCCTGGCTCGGGGGAATTGCAATGGATCATGATGGAAATTATCTGTGGATGTGGTACGCTGACATCGTATTAGCTTCTGCTGCAGCGCTGGTTAATCTTCCGATTCGTGAGGATAAACCAGGCAGGTGAGTTTTAACTTGAAAATTTATTACTGAGGGTCGCCCACCCATTCCTAGATCTTGGAAAGGTGTACCGGCTTGGTAAAGAGGTGCTGTGTCGGGTAGTGATTTGCTGGGTGGGTTGAGTTGCAGTTAGCTATGATCGAACAGATGGAAACGGGAAGGGGCTAAAAAGGCAGTACCTTAAGGTAGATATTTACCTATAAATAAGCACATAACGAAAGCCCTCCCCATATGTTTGGAGAAGGATTTAGGTATTTTATGATTTTTTAGATTGGTAATCAACTTTTGAACAATAGTTCCATATAAGGGGTACTTAGACATGTGTTTTCTAATTGAAAGATAGGTTATAGCTAGGCACATAGAAACGGTAGTAAGTATGAACAGATTATGAGAAGAAAGTAGTTATGCAAAGTAAAATGTAATAAACCGCATCAAATCAGAGGTTGTAACCATAAATACTCAGCATAATATCTCTCCATCAAGGAAATAGATTTAGAGGTTCAAGATGTTTGAGCCTCTAAATTTTATGTTGGAGGGATTATTAATGGAATCAACCAAGAATCTACCTGAATTGATCAATGCAGTAACATCTGAGTTATTGCGGCTTAGGTATAGTCCTGTGACTATATCGAAATGTAACGCAGTATGGCAAAAACTCCTATCGTACACACAAGCAAAGGATTTACTTCATTTTTCCGAAAAGCTAAGTGAAAGCTTTCTCCTGGAATACTACAAATACCCAGCAGATTATTCCGGTGAATTTCCGTACGGAACAAGAATTGCTCTTCGCGCAGTCAGAATGCTTGGAGATTATCAATTATATGGCATTATTTTGAGAAAAAGAAAAAAGCAGCAACCATCGTGCCCGGATGGATTTACAGATGCAATACGCGGGTTTGTTTTGTATTCCTATCAAAGCAGAAATACAGTTAAAACGGTAGAAAGAAAGGTATTTATTGTAAAGTGTTTTATTGAGTACTTAACAATGCAAAACGTTTCTACATGTTCTGGTATCAATAAACAGCATGCTTCGGGGTTTATTACATCCATACTAGGGCTTAAGAAAATAACTATTAATCAGTATCTTTACAAATTAGGGTGTTTCTTTCGCTTCCTACATTCAGAGGGATCTAGTAGCGTTAACCTCCGAATGGCAATTCCCCAAATTAACGATGCTAAAGAACGCAGAATTCCGACAGTGTGGTCACCGAAAGAAAAAAGCGTTGCTTGCCCTAGTCATCTAATTCTTCGAATTGCTTACCATATCTTGCTTACCAAGGAGCCATACAAGGAATTAGGCACGGAATATTTAGCAGAACGCGAACGCGAGAGGGAACAACGAGTTATTCGGCAGCTTCAATTAAAAGGATATCAAATTTTAAAAGTCAGTTAAGTTAGGTTCTGAATAAGGAATATTCGAGAGATCCCAAAGTGGTTCTCGGGCATCCCTATGTCTTTAAAGCTTAAGTTTTAAGGCACGGATACGGAGTCAGGACGCCGGAGAGGGGCATTTTCGTAAGAAACAAGGCATATAATTTAAGCTTAGACGTGTAAATGGGTTTCTAAAGTTTTAGATTTATAATTACTTTATCCAGTTCTTGCACATAAGCTGTCGCAAGCCTGCTAAGCACTACACTTTTATGTGAAATCCATCCGACAGTAATGGTTTCATTAATATTTAATGGTACAGCGATGATGTTATTTCCGTTAAGGTCAGCATTTAAAACGCCTGTTGAAATGGTATATCCATTTAATCCGATCAGAAGATTAAACAGAGTTGCCCTATCGCTAACACGGATACTCTTTTTATGAGATAAGGTACTCAATATCTCCTCTGAAAAATGAAAAGAATTGTACTCTCCTTGTTCAAAGGACAGGCAGGGATACGAATCCAAATCCTCCAACGTAACTCCCTCTTGCTTTGCCAGCGGATTATTAGCACTGATGAAAACATGAGGTGCAGCTTTAAATAATACTGTAAACTTTAAATTGTTTTCTTTCATAAGCTTATTGATGACCTTTGAATTAAATTCATTGAGATACAAAATACCGATTTCACTGCGGAGTTTTTTTACATCCTCCAGAATTTCATAGGTTTTTGTTTCTCTTAGGGTAAACTCATATTCCTCCAAGGCGTATTTTTTCATGAGATTTACAAAGGCATTGACAGAAAAAGCATAGTGCTGGGTTGAAACAGAAAAATGCTGGGGAGATGGCTTCGCATCTAAGTAACGGTTTTCCAACAGTTCTGTTTGCTCCAATACTTGCCGTGCATAGCCAAGAAATTCTGCCCCCGCTACAGAAATACTAATTCCCTTATTGGTGCGTTCAAAAATCGTTATCTTAAGTTCTGCTTCCAATTCTTTTATTGCGTTGGAAAGGCTGGGCTGAGATATGAATAAACGCTTTGCAGCCTCATTAAAGGAGCCCCAGTTTGCGATTTCAATTGCATATTTAAGCTGTTGAAGTGTCATTTTTTCCACCTGCCTATTATTCCTAATTAAAAAAGTTCCTTGACGATGAGTGCCAAGAAACTATGTATATCCCTGAATACAACACTTACTTATGGAAACCCCCTATCGCTCGTAGAGTTAATCGTTCATTAACAAAGGCAGGTCTTCTGACTTTGGTTGGGTAAATATATCTTGAAGTAGTGCTACATCTTTGTTTTGTTTATAATGCCAATATCAGGTCTTTCTTTCGGCTTTCTGTGTCCACAATAGTATACTAACACCAAACCATAGACTATATCAATGTCAATAACCTTAAATTATATTAAAGGTTATATATTTATAATTTCATTGACGATGAAATATAATTATTGTACTATTATATTAGTGCAGATACACGAAAATTAAAGGATGATTATATGAATAGGACAATTTATAAAAAGCAACCAACAGCATGTAATTGTATTAATTTACGAAGAGCTTCACAAGCAATTACTGAATTTTATGATGAAATTCTTGCATCAAGCGGGCTGAAGATAAGTCAATATTTATTACTTAGAAATATAAAGCGTCTAGGTCCTGTAAGCGTGAGTAGTTTGGCTTTGGAGATTAGACTAGATAGAACTACCATTGTAAGGAATCTTAACCATTAGAAAAGAGAGACCTTATTATAGATATTGCAACAAAGGGTGCTCGGGATCGTCGCCTAAAGCTTACTGATAAAGGACATGAAATTTTAGAAATAGCGGCACCGCTTTGGTTAGAAGCACAAAATTTTATTGAAAAATACTTAGGGAAGGAAGATATGAATACTTTTACGCTATTACTTTCTAAAATCGAGGCATTAGTGCCTTAATATTAATCATAAACGTGTATGTACACCTTTATGATTAATATATATGAATACTTAACCTAGTTGGGGTACGGCAACGATTCGTGTAAAAAACAGCCATAATTAGTAGCTACTAAAGGCAATAAAAATCGGTAACGCCTTAATAACCGTAAAATCAAAAATGTGATTAATTAATGGAGGTTAAGTATATGGAAATCAGGTTGATGGAAGAAAAGGATTTGGAGGAGGTTTCATTAGTTACTGCAAAGGCTTTCCAAAATGGCACTTTACATAAATATATAGCCCCTGATGACACAGTAAGGGCCGAATTTCTCAGGAAAATATTTCAGATCAGATTAATAAACAGCCTCGGCAGGGATGAAATATATCTAGCTAAAGAAGATGGCAAAATCATTGGAGCAGCCACATGGATACTATCACAGCTGGCAGCTGATACGAACAATTCTGGAAGCAGAACTGGCGAGGGCTCCCTTAATGAACTGCCATCTGATGTAAAGGATAGGTGGATTGGTTTTATCAAAGTACTGATCGCCGCTCAGAGAAGAAGCATACAGCCGCCTTTTTGGAGTTTGTCACCCATAGTTGTGCTGCCAGAAAAACAAGGCGTGGGAATTGCTTCAAAGCTTATAAGAAAGCAGCTGACAAAAATTGATTCTGAGGGGTTGCCCTGTTTTCTGGCTACTCAGGATATTGATAATCTGGATATTTACTACAGGTATGGCTTTAAGACAACCAGTGAAGACAAGATATCTGATTCAGGCGTTATAAGCTATACAATGGTAAGGCCGGGAAAATAAGTTTAACTAAAAGATTGAACTGTCCGACTGTACAGGCTGGTGAATATACTGTTATATGCTTAAAAAGAAAATGGGCAAGAATAGTATGAAATTAACGGAGGTATTATAAATGAAAGATTTAATAATAAAGGCAAAGCACCATTAACCAAGCGAGGTAGGCCTCAACTGAGGGCTTTACTATTTAGATGCGTCTTACCATTGGTTGCCAAAAACCCTGAATTCCAGAGAATACACCGTTATTTAACCACAAGGCAAATCAATCCCCTGAAGAAAAAACAATCACTGATTGCTTTATGTGGAAGACTCATAACATTAAGAGCAACTTGCTGCATAAGTAACGTACCCATTTGATTTGTTAATACTTAATTTAAACTTATTCTTACACTTGAGGATAATTGAAGTACGGAAGGGCCAGGGCAATTCACACCATACGGGCATTTGACCCAGCAAGAGATCCATCCCCTGAAAGGTAGAACGAAGGAATGTAAGGGCCGGTAATACGGACCCCGTGAGACATGGGAGGGTAAACCACAGGGGTTATTGTGAAGATCTGTTGTGCGATCATATTTTTTAAGAAATGGCACAAGCCTCTACTGAGTACGGCTAATGAATGGAAGCTCTGGTACTGTATATCTGCGTTAGGGAGTTAGGTAGATATGCTATTCGAGAAGCACTTTTGTCATTAATTGAGTGTATATACACTTTAAGGGTGACTCGATAATACAATTTGATTAAATGAGGAGAAATGACTATGTCGCTAACAACACACATTAAAGAGTTTCCTTAGATCTTGGGCACAGCCAGGTCGGCATTATTCCTGCCGACAGCTTTCCTGAATACATCGTCGATTTAACCAATATACACGTGATGTATTCTTTTTATGTCAAAGGACCGGCTTATCCGTTGGTTGGAGCGTAACCTCGTTCGCTGATGCCTACAGCAAAATCCATTATTACAACAGCTTATGACTATTCGCAATAGAACTTTCCGAAGGAATTGACCGACAAGATAGGCCGAGTTTACCAAGCGAGGTGTTATAATGCACCGCCGGAACGTATCAATGGAGCTAGACCACAATTGATGCAGGAATTTCTGCGCAAACTAGGGTGCAAAGTGGGTGATAAGATCAGTTTGCCAGAACGATTGGTTGCGACCAAAGCAGGCATAGTAAATTACGGCAGAAACAATTTCGCTTATGCCGAAGGCATTGGCTATTTCATCTACGCTCGTCCTTTGTAGTCAATAAAGAGCTTGACTATGATAGCCCTACCGTCGAGGTGGGTTGTCCGAAAGGATGTTCCGCCTGCATGAAGGTAGCGAAAATTAATGGTGTTAATCTTAGCTTCAGATTTCTGGCCATCAGGTGGAAGTGATGAAGGACCAAATTCAAGACTATATTTAGGTTAGGAGTTGACGTAATGAAAGTATGTTTCGTGGCATGCGGGATCTATCAACTGGAATTAGAACAAGTCTTGGTGCAGATTTAGAAAGGAAAAGTTATTATATTTCTCTATAGAAGACGTTCTCCAAAGAAACGCGCCTAGTGAACAAGAGCGGCAACAACCTTTCGATAGATCTAAGTATATTTCCCGTTTAGTCGCCAATTATAATCAGAAGACGTTTCTGGAGATCACGAGCAGGGAATGTATCGATGTCATAGAACAGGTCGACGTTGATATATTCAATGAATTTACCCGCCGCATCGACAAATACTTGGACAAACATGCCTCAGGTCAAGATGACTTAAAGAGATATATACAGATCGTTTCTGCATATTTGACTTTTATAGCTTGGAAACCCTTTCACCCTCCTGGCATGATTTTCGCGGGTGGACACAAAATCGTTGGCAAAGATAACAAGTAGTATTGTCCTGTGAAAAATAAGCAATTGCATGGAGAGTTGTCTGTATGCAAGTACTATGTAAGCAAGGATATCAGTGAAATGAATGATGCGAGTGAGAAGGAGAAAATGTTATGACTCTAAAGATAATTGCTTGCGAGGTTATGAAAGAAGAACTGCTTACCGTGGCCTCAGGCCGTAACATTGAATTCGAGTTTCTCCCACAGGTACGTCATAATCATCCGGAAAAATTGGGGATGGAATTGCAGAGCATTCTGGATAGTTCAATTGGCTATTCGCGAGTTGTGTTGGGCTACGGGCTATGCGGGGGCGCTGCAAAAAAATTGCGGGCGGGTGACTTTACTTTGACAATACCACGAGTACATGAATGCACTCCGCTGCTGCTCGGCTCTCAAGCAAGTTATGAGAAACACCGTTTGGATGAAATAGGTACATTGTATATGTCATGTGGCTGGACGAATAGTGAAGGGTCTATTGTTGGGGAGTATAATCGCACCTATGAAAAGTATGGCGAAAAAATGACTGCCATACTTATCGCCACGATGTATAGCAGCTATAAGCGCGTATTGTTTATCCGTACAGGTATTCCGAATGAAGAAAAATATCTGCGGCGGTCCAAGGAAATAGGACAATTACTGAAATTGGATCATCAAATAGCGCAAGGAAATCTGAGATATATTGATAAGATGGTTAATGGACCATGGCTTGAAGATGAGTTTATCAATATTCCCCCTCACGGATTAATCGATGAATCATATTTTATAGATCAACATCAGAATATGTAATCTTGCCGGTTTCAAGAGCGTGAACAATGACTCATATTGCTAAATGCAATCCTAAATCTCTTAGCTCTTGTCATTGTTTGAATGTAAGGCGAGCTTCACGGGCGGTAACCAATTTTATGATAAGGTTTTGGAACCAATCGGACTTAAAGTTACGCAGTATTCGTTATTGTGGAATCTGTGCAAAGCCGCATCGGTCAACGCTTGGGCGAAATGGGATGAAGCTCAAGCATCACAGGAGAAATATTTGGAAGTGGTGGAATTGGCTGATTTTAAGAAGTTGTTTTTAAAACTGGAAGCCTTGGTACTGTAAATCTCAACCCGCCTATTTTATTGAAGTAAAACTGTTAACCTCTGCTTATTAGTCAAATTATAATGAGAAAGTACAATAAAGCACTCCTGCAAAATTAAAACTCCCTTTGTAAAAAGGAGAACCTACATGTACTCACTAGGTTTCAGATGACAACTGAACCATCAATGAAGTTTCTAAAAGTTAACCGCAAAGCGATTAGGTAGATAAAAAACTAATATACCTATCGGAAGAGGGATTTTTATTTGAAAATATGGTTGCTGACTTAACTAAAGACAATGATATCAATACAAAGTCAAAATGGCTTACGCTAGCTGTTACTTGTCTTGGAGTGCTACTGCTTAATATTGATTTGTTTATTGTAAATGTTGCATTGCCTGCTATCAGTAAAAGCCTGCATGCCCCTTTGAATATGGTTTCTTGGACTATTTCTGCATATCATTTTTTTAGAGAGCCGAACCCAAGATCCATTGATTGAACTATCGATTTTTAAAAATGTAAACTTTATCATGCCATGTTTAAGTTTGTTTCTATTTTCTGCAGCTTTATTTGGATCTCAGCCTTACTGGAGCCTGTTTTTACAAAGCTTTTGGAGATTTACACCGCTGCAAGGTGGACTTGCACCCGAATGTGTCGAGGAGTTTCTGAGGACATCGTTTTAAGGGATGCACCTAAAATACCCAACGCAACTTTTCAGAAAACAGAGTAGAAGATGCTAACCGGTGTCCAGTGGGCGGAAATCTAATTGTAGTGGAGCATAAGGATTTTCAAAGCCCGTCTATTATGAGAGAAAAGAGGTTAAGAATAAGCGAATAGACCCCCATGCTGCTAGCGCGGCACCATCGAAAGGATGAAAATTGGTTAATGTCGAATTACCTATTTGGCTGGCGAAGGTAGGTCGGGTTTCTATGGTGCTTCGAGCTCGTCGAATAGACTGACCACAGCGACCAGGTGCACCACAGATTGTTGCCTCTTTTAGAGAGCACGTAGGATAGAATGATGTCATGTATACCCACTGATGCGGCTTGTACGTTCATAAAAAGAACGTTGTCGCATGTGCGCTCACTCCCGAAGGGAAAGAAATCCGTACCTTTTTAACGATGACCTATGACTTAATTACGTTAGGTGATTGGCTTAAATCCAAAGGCATTACTCATGTGGCGATGGAAAGTACAGCTTCTTACTGGAAACCGATTTACAATCTTCTGGAGCTGGAAGAATTCAAGGTAATGGTGGTCAATGCTAAGCACATCAAGAATGTGCCAGGACGCAAAACAGATGTAAAAGATGCCGAGTGGATTGCGGGGCTGTTACAACATGGTCTGCTACAAGGAAGTTATATCCCTAATATCGATTATTCTAATTACAGGATTTAGCTTTGCACCAGAGCGCTTTGCTCGAGTTTCAAGCCAAACGATTCTCTTTTATGCCCTACCAGGAGAGAGATTAGGAGAAACCGTGGGAGGATTCCTAATGGGCACGACGTTTATCTTTCGGCTTTTTAGTATGATGATCGTCTCTTCGGTATTGACTTTGACCACGTCAATGGATGATTTCACTCAATTTTTTCATAAGCTGAAGGTACCGCTAGAGGTATCTATGATGTTGACAACAGCGATTGAATAGGCTACACTAAACTGGACAGTTTTCTTAAGGTCTTGTAAATTAAAAGTAATAATCAAAGGAGCAAAAGACAATGACCAAAAGAGAACGAAGATCTTTTACCGATGAATTCAAGAATCAAATGGTTCAGTTATATCTGAACGGCAAACCGAGAGCCGAAATTCTGAAGGAATATGATATAGGTGGTTCAACCTTTGACAGATGGACGAAACACCATGAGAAAACAGGTTCATTTCGTGAAAAAGATAATCTTAGTGATGAACAGAAAGAACTCATAAAACTTCGCAAAGAAAACCAGCGCTTGTTGATGGAAAATGATATTTTAAAGCAAGCCGCGCTGATCATGGGACGAAAGTAGACGTGATAAGGCAAAATGCCCACAAATACTCGGTATCAGCAATGTGTAAAGTCCTACAAGTGAATCGCAGTAGTTATTACTACAAATCAACCTATCAGGAAGTTGAAGACGATGTTGAGCAGCACGTTATCGAGATTTTTGAATCAAATCAACGGGTCTATGGTACCAGAAAGATTAAGATTGAGCTTCAAAAGAAGAATTTAACAGTCTCTCGTCGCCGAATCGGTCGATTGATGAAGAAAAATGGCTTAGTTTCAACATACACAGTAGCTCAATATAAGCCATTCAAAACCAAATGCAACGAAGCTGAAATCAAGAATGAATTGAATCGGGAATTTGAAAAAGCGGTGCCATTGGAGACCGTTGTTAGCGACCTGACATATGTTCGAGTAGGAACCAAATGGCATTATATCTGCCTTCTCGTTGATTTATTTAATCGGGAGATAATTGGACAGAGCTGTGGCAAAGCGAAAGACGCTGCCCTGGTATATCGGGCTTTTGCTAGCGTGAAGTCCAATCTACATAATATTAGGATGTTTCATACAGACCGTGGCAGCGAGTTTAAAAACCAGCTAATTGATGAAGTAATTTCAACCTTTAATATTCAGCGTTCTTTGAGTATGAAGGGCTGTCCTTATGATAACGCCGTATCCGAGGCTACCTTCAAACTAGTTAAGACAGAGTTTGTGAAAAACCGACGCTTTGTATCACTGGAACACCTAGAGAATGAATTGAAGTCTTATATTAAGTGGTTCAATGAAAAGCGAATTCATTCAACACTAGGCTACCTTAGTCCTCTGGAGTATAAAACCATTTACCTTAACAAATCTGTCTAGTTTACTGTTGACAATCCAGATACGATTTATTCCGACGCTAGATAGAAAACGACGATTTATCTTAGAAGCTCAAAAAGCGCGCGGGACAAGATTTAATGATAAAGGGATTGTCGGTCCTATTCGCTCATACTTTCCAATAATGATTCCCATGTTTATTAATTCGATTTTGATGGCTAATTCATTATCAATGGCTATGCTTAATCGAGGGTACGGTTTGACGAGGACATGTACAGTGCTGCGAGAGATTTCATTTGCTCCTAGAGATTACTGGGTGTTTTCTCTTATTGTTCTGTTATTGACGTTGGCTGTTTTTATTCGTTTCAGTCTGCACTTAGGGGTTCTATAGACTGTGACTAAACTCCGCTTCGCTAGTTCGAGTTGAACTGTAGTTCCATTTGGATGATAATTATAATAATCTGATTATGGGAGAGAAACTATGGCACGAGATAAAGATCGACATACTTGGCGGGAAGGATATACTACAGGAAGTTGTGCTGCTGGCGCCGCTAAAGCAGCCTGTCTGCTCCTTAAAGGAGACAGCTTAGCTGATCAAATAGAAATTCCACTTCCGAGTTCGGCACGCTTTACAATGCCTATCCATGGTGGCATCGCTGGATATCCAGAGGCTAGAGCATGTATTTTGAAAGACGGCGGAGATGATGCGGATATTACGCATGGTCTTGAGATCCATGCCAGCGCGCGCTATATTTCACCATCTGGAGAGGTTCACATCCGAGGTGGTCAAGGAGTTGGTACTGTTACAAAAAAAGGATTGGCACTCTCAGTCGGAGACAGTGCCATTAACCCAGTGCCCAAAAAAATGATCTATGAAGCAGTTCGGGAGGTCTTTCCCCATGAAGAACTAGAAATTATTATCGAAGTTCCCGCTGGAGAGGCGGCTGCCTTACGCACCCTTAATCCAAGACTAGGGATCATCGGAGGAATTTCTATACTCGGAACCAGTGGGATAGTCCGACCGATGTCCGAGGAAGCGTTTAAAACCTCTATCCTACCTGAGTTGGAGCAGGCAGTCGCTTATGGACATAAAACTATTGTACTTACCCCAGGGCACTATGGGTATAGGGTCGCGACGGAACGTTTTATGGTCTCTGCTGAAGCCGTGGTTGAGATGAGTAATTTTGTTGGCTTTTTATTGGAAGAAGCGGCTTACCGGGGAATTGAACAGGTGATTTTATTAGGACACATCGGAAAACTCATTAAAGTTTCGGCTGGAATCTTCCATACTCATAACCGTGTAGCAGATGCTCGAATGGAAATATTACTGGCTCATGCCGCATTAGCCGGAGTTAATCTCGATACTTTAAAACGTTTGGCAGAGTTTCCAACGATCGAACGAGCCACGTTAGAGCTCTTACAACTTGGAGAGCAAAAATTGCTTCATCATCTGGCACATCTAGCAAGTGAAAGAGCCCAGGCGTTCACCTTCGGACGTTTGAGCGTTGGAACCGTTATGACGTCGTTGAACGGTCAACTAGTTGGTTGGGATTTGAAGGCACGCAATATTGTAGAAGAACAAGGCTGGGTGTGGTCAGTTGAACCGTGACATTTACTAGTTAGACAAAGAACTTACGAGGCACTCTTCACGAGCCTGTTCAGTCTTAAATGCACAGGCCCCTGTTTTCCACATTCGAGAAAACAGGGGCCAGCTTGTCATTCAATTGTAACGGTTCTGTTCGTAGACTGTGTTTCTTTGTGTCATTGCCACTTCTCCTTGGACTAAGGTGCAGGTTAAAATTAGCCACCCAGAGAAACGCATTATTGAAAAGCTTGCTGTGAAACCTGATTTTAGCATAGAAATATGGAAAAATGGGTTCTGTTCAGTAATCCCAAAGATAATTAGAAAGCTTGCTGAATAGTCTAGTTTATCAGTAATCAAGTTAAATGAAATAATTGGAATAGTCCAATCAGGTGTAGATCATGCTGTTAATGAAATGAGAAACAGTCAGAGTGCATTTACAGTGCGTGGTAGTGCTAAATGTGCGACACGTTTCTAAATGAAAAGTTTAGACATTTGTAGAAATACAAAGAGAACTAACATCTTGATGAGTCGAATGATAGGGTAACGCCTAAAAAGGCTCCTTTAATACTCCGATGGGCGTGTATATGTATAAGCGTCGAAGCGTCTAGAGCTCGGTGAAGTCGCGTGACCCTGCCCTTTTGGAATTAAAAACCTTTTGGAAACCTGTTCAGAGGTGAACAGTGCGGGTTTAGCGCGGAAGTCTAAAAAATATCCATGGTAAGAATGTAGGCAAAACCTACTGACAAAGTTCCGAATGTACGGGTGAATCACTAGGCTAATAGAAATGTTAGTACAAGCAAAAGCTTGGTAGACGAGGAAAAGTAAAAATATATAGTATGAAAATCCTTATGATGTTAAAGGCATCATCAAGTCTACAAACCCAAAGGAACAACCTAAAGGTATATGCATAGATAAAGATGTTGGAACGTGGTAAGCATTGGACGTTAAGAACTTATATTCTATGAAACGGTGATAAGGCAACTTATCTCTATCAATGTGAAAGTAGGGCCACAGTACCAATGAAACCATGATAATAAGTGGCGGAGGGATAGGCCCAAGTCAATCTATAATAAACGAAAACTTACGATCACAAAATCACTCCATAGGTTCTGGTGAGACTAAAAGAGGCTAACCTCGAAAGGAGGTGTTGCCGACTATGGCTACCACTACAGCGAATACCAAGTTGCGCCACAATGAATATTATGGGCAACAAAGTATACTTGATGAATTGTATGAAAGAAGTCTCAAGGGTGCAAAGTTTAATAAACTATACGAAAAAATTGTAGAAGAAAACAACATCCTATTAGCCTATCGAAACATTAAGGCTAACACAGGGAGTAAAACAGAAGGCACTGACGGTTTAACCATCAAAGACATAGCAGGTATGACCAACCAAGAAGTCATTACAATGGTCAAAAGAAGGTTGAAGAACTTTACACCACAATCGGTCAGACGGGTAGAAATCTTAAAAGATAATGGCCAAAATCGCCCTCTTGGAATACCCACTATGTCCGATCGTCTGATTCAAGCGTGTATTTATCAAATCCTTGAGCCAATCTGTGAAGCAAGGTTTCACAATCATAGCTATGGATTTAGGCCCACTAGAAGGACAGAGCATGCACTAGCCACGATGCACAGGATGATTAACATTC
Source organism: Dehalobacter sp. DCA (assembly GCF_000305775.1). Classification (NCBI taxonomy): domain Bacteria; kingdom Bacillati; phylum Bacillota; class Clostridia; order Eubacteriales; family Desulfitobacteriaceae; genus Dehalobacter; species Dehalobacter sp. DCA. The sequence continues at coordinate 1,231,972 of NC_018866.1, read as the reverse complement.
AGCACCTGCATTTTGTTGTAGATGTGGATATAAAGGGATTTTTCGATAATGTCGATCATGGAAAGCTTCTTAAACAGATGTGGACTATGGGGATTCAGGACAAGAACCTTCTTTGTATTATATCGGCTATGTTAAAGGCAGAAATTGAAGGAATAGGAATCCCCAATAAGGGTGTTCCGCAGGGTGGTCTGTGTTCTCCATTATTTTCTAACGTGGTCCTTAATGAATTAGATTGGTGGATCAGCGATCAATGGGAAAGCTATGAAACTTCATACCCCTATAAAAGAAACGAAGGCAAAATTAGAGCAATACGCAGAGGGTCAAAACTGAAGGAATGCTATATCATCAGGTACTGTGATGATTTCAAAATCATGTGTCCAACCAGAGATGTAGCAGAACGGATGTTTGTCGCAGTTAAACTCTGGCTCAAAGAGAGACTAAATCTAGAAATAAGTTCAGAAAAATCAAAGATTACAAACCTGCGCAAGAAATCATCGGAGTTCCTCGGCTTCAAAATCAAAGCTGTTGTTAAGGGAAGGAAACGAGTCGCTAACTCAAATATCAAACCCAGTGCTGTTGTGAAAATAATAGCTAAAGGGAAGGATCTTATCAAGAAAATCCAAAAGAATTCAGCAGACAAGAATGTAAGTCTCTACAATTCTTATGTTCTTGGAACTCAAAATTACTATCGTATAGCAACACATTGTACTAAAGACTTCTCAAAAATCGGATATGAGCTTGATAGGAACATTAAAATCAGGTGGAAGTCAATCTCTACCAATAAGGGTTCTCCCAGCAAGCTATACTTGGAAAGGTATAAGGGATATGCTAAGAAGAAGACATATATACATGGTCACATCATATTCCCCATGTCAGCATGTAAAACTAAAAATGCAATGAATCACTCCAAAATGGTAAACAAATTCACACCTGAAGGGAGAAAATTCATTCATCAACTAATCGAAAGTGTATCAGGTTTCGAATTCATATACCTAAGCAAAAATCCAGTAATAGACCGAAGTATTGAGTATAATGACAACCGAATATCCTTATTTTCTGCCCAAGGCGGAATGTGTGAGGTACTCGGTAAAAGATTAGAAGTAAATGATTTCCATTGCCATCGTATCATTCCAATTATTGCTGGCGGAGGAGATAAATACAGTAATCTTGTCATAATTGCTCCTGATATTCACAGATTGATACATGCAACCAAATCCGAAACAATTCAACAAATACTGGCGAAGCTTGAACTATCTAAAAAGCAGATAGCCAAAGTGAATAAATTCAGAGTACAAGTAGGAAATATTGTGATATAAGGAAGTAGTGTTAGGTTGATGGAACGCCGTGTGAATACGAAAGTTTCGTGCACGGTGTGGAGCAGGGGCTGCGACAAGAAGCGACTTCTTCCGCAAAATATCAGTGTAGCATAAGCTACTATTCCAGTTGTGTGGGATATTCTCGTCCGAAACTGCAAAGAGAGTAATTCCTTTGTGGGTTGCATGAGGAAAAGCCTAATCCAACGCTTAGTATCCAAAGCCTTGGAGGGCAAGAGAAAGAGTGGTATCGGTTAATGATAAGTGAATCTCTATAAGCGTCGTCACCGCAGTCGATAGTTAGGATATGATTGCTATCGTTTAGTAGTATAAGGAGTGCATCTTCCCCTAAAATGCACTTAGCACAACCTATAGGACTACCGGCGTATTGGAGGAACCTAACCCACTCGTAACTGATAGAAGTCGAACTTGGTAAGTCCTATGAAGTCCATCATAGGATGGTAGGCTGACCGTAAGGAAAGCGGAATCCTTCAGAGGATATAGGAGGTCAGAGAAAGCGAACGCCACAAGCTGAAAGGCAACAGAAATGGAAATAACTGTGTGGATAGTGCCCTATGGCATAAACTCAAAGGATGCAGACTTCTGACTGGTGTACAACATGGTAATAAAGCGGAAAGTGAATTCTTAAAAGAGAGGTAACAGCCGATGAACACTTTGGAAACAAAGTCCGCAAGACCTCTCATTACTAATTGGGACCAGATAAACTGGCAGGAAATCAATGAGTATGTAGAGAAATTGCAACAACGAATATACCATGCCGAAAGTGTAGGCGACAAACGTAAAGTACGAGACCTTCAAAGAATGCTGATGAACAGCGAGGCGGCATTGTTAGTATCGATCCGCAGGGTAACACAGCTTAACAGAGGTAAGAGAACTGCCGGAGTAGATGGATATAAGGCGTTAACGCCCAAAGACAGACTTGAATTGTACATGAAAATGAAGAATATGAGTCTGTCCCTTCATCAACCCAAGCCAGCATACCGGACATACATTGAAAAGAAAAATGGCAAACTCCGTCCATTGGGAATACCTACCGTTTTAGACAGAGTTTATCAGAATGTGGCTCGTTTGGCATTAGAACCGCAATGGGAAGCAAGGTTTAACCCCACATCGTATGGATTTAGGCCAAAAAGAAACTGTCATGATGCAGCAGAAAGAATCTTCAATACCATGAAAGGTAAAAACAAAAAAGTATGGATATTTGAGGGTGATTTCAAAGGGTGCTTCGACGCTCTGAACCATGACTACATCATGCAACAACTCAAAGAATTTCCCGAAACGGAACTAATCGGCAGATGGCTCAAAGCTGGATTTGTAGATAATAAGGTATTTAATGAAACCGAGGAAGGAACGCCGCAGGGCGGCTTATGCAAAGCTTAGCATAAACCCCCTTATGCAAAGTAAATGATTATGCAAAGTAAATCCCTAAAGCTACCGTGTTTCGGGTGTTTCATCAAGATTTACTTTGCATAATATCTGGACTACTTGAGATTCGAAAGCCAGACAAGTAATGCAGCATCTTTATTCCAATCAGGAAGATTACTATCTACCAAATCTGGATAGGCATTCTCAATAGCCTTGCGTTTCAACTCAGAATCACACTTTGCATAAATTTCGGTGGTTTTGATATCCTCATGCCCAAGAAAGTCTCGGATATAGATAAGGTTGACACCGGCCTGCAGCAGGTGCATGCTTTTCGAATGTCGAAACATATGGGGCATCACTTTCTCCGGCACAATCGTGGATATCTTTCTTGCTAAACTAACGTACTGAGAAATAATGTAAGCTATGCCTTCCTTTGTGAGCTTGTTGTGCTGCTTATTAATAAAGAGAGGATAATCACTTTTCCAGGGCTTATCAAGGGAATTCTCCTGAATATAATGCTCCAACAAAGTCATAGTGTTTTTCATCAGTGGAACCCTTCGTACCTTATTACCTTTTCCTGTAAGGATAAGTACTGCTGGATTATTGAGTACAACATCACGCACCTTGAGGTCGGCTAATTCCTGCACCCTGCATCCGGAGTCGTAAAGGACGCTTAACAGTGTTAGATCTCGTCTGCCTTTTGATGTCATCTTGCCAGGCTGTGATAATAAAAGTTTCATTGCCTCAGGCGTCAGATGTGGTACCGATGGTTTGGATGTCTTCTTAATTGGTATGGCTATTACCTTTTGGAAATGAAGTATTCCTGACGGTTCTTCGTACTGTGCATACCGGTAAAAGGAATGTATGGCTGCAAGCCTCTGATTCCGAGTTGCAATGCTGCACTTGCGACTTTTTTCAATCCATTCCAAGAAATCAGTAATCAGCCCATTTGTCAGCATACTCATCTTCAGCTTTTCGACAGGGATGTCCCTCTGTTCCTGACAATACCGGATTAATAATTTAAAGGTATCACGGTAGGACGCTATTGTATTTCTGCTTGCATTTTTCTGCCCGGGCAGATATATGGAAAGGAATTCTGTAAGGTAGGTAGCAAAATCAGTCGGTTTCATCGGCACTACCTTCCAGTCTTGGAATGATGTCTGGATAACATCCTTCCAATTTGATAGATATGTCCGGAAAAACATCAGCAGTCAGCCTAAGGTAATACGCTGTTTCCTCAAAAGAATCATGCCCCATATATGTTTTCAGTACTGGAAGATATGCTGCAAGGTCTTTTCCTTGTATAACCCATTTTTTTAGGCAGTGACACGCGTATGCATGTCGAAAATCTTGGACTCTCGGTCCTTTTCCCCTCCCGCCGTGAGAAATGCCAACTCTCCATAAAAAACGCCTGAAATTGTGGTAAACGTTCCCTAAAGTCATTGGTTTTCCATTTAATCCTGGGAAGAACCAATCAGTTTCTTTTAAGAACATATGCACATTCGCAGAAAAATTCCGGCATCGTTCTGTAAGTTCGTCTGACATCGGAACCAATCGGCTGTTATCTTTCTTTGAATGATGAATGGACAGTATGCCTGTTTCAAGATTCACATCTGATACTTTCAGGAGTCTTGCTTCTGAGGAACGAAGGCCACAGGAATAAACCATACGAAAGAATACTGGCATGATGAGGTGGCGATATGGACATTCACTGACATAGTGGCATTGATCTGTCTCATGGAAGAAACGCTGCAGTTCATTTTCCGTATAGATATGAGGCACATATTGTTCTTCCGTGGGGTAATAGCCTTTCGGTAGGACGTATGCGCCAATCTCCACACTGTCCATATATATGGCAAGTTGCCGTAGGATCGAAGCCCTCGTACACTGATTGGCCTGTGCCTCATAACTTTTTTTTGAGCACCAATCTAACACTATTTCCTTTGTAAGCATTGTTGCTTCAGGATATTTTTGTTCAGTAAAGGAAGAAAACCGCAATAGATGCCTTGCTTCTGCCTCATATTTGTAGCCGATTGCTTTCTTCAGGGAGACATGGTTTTCAATATGCTCTGCAAATGGTCCTTTAAACAGGTAATTACTCATACACATCCACCTCCGGAGTACCTAAACAGCATTCCTTCAGTTTATTGACATCCACTTTCAAATAAACAGCCGTGGAGTCCGTGTTGGTATGACCCAGTATATCTGATATAACAGCAAGAGGGGTGTCATGCTCAAGCATTCTTGAAGCCGCCGTATGGCGAAGCGAATGCATACCCCGGTGCTTTTTCAAGGTCGGCAGATGGGCAATCCGCATATAATCTCGAATTAACTGATGCAGATGATCACTTTCTGAAAAAGGCAGAAATGGTGCCAAATGTCTCACAAATACAATCGGTGAATCAATTTTGGGCCTGCCATATTTCAGATAATCGATGACAGCCCATCCCACTTCAGAAGGAATTGGTAGGTTGACTGTTTCCCTTGTTTTTGACTGGGCGAATATCAGTTTATTTTCTTCCCAGCGGAAACAACCAAAAGTAAGGTTTTTGATATCATTAACCCTAAGACCTAACACGCAAGCTAGAAGAATAATGGCATAGTCCCGTTTCCCCTTTGGATTTCCACGGTCAATGGCACCTATCAGTAAGTCCAATTCTTCTTTCGTCCAGACAGATGGGATGCGTGTCTGTTTACGAGCCTGAACCATTGGTGTCTTGGATGCCAAGTCTGTTTTCAGGATGTCCTGCTCCTGTAAATATCTTAAAAATGAACGTATGGAACATATGATTTGTTCCACAGTTTTATAGGTATACCCAGCTAGTGTTCGGATATAGCTGTTGATAACAGGGAGCCTAATATCATAGCAGTGACTGATTCCTTGAGAAATAAGATAATCCATGAAACGCTGCGATTGTTTCACGTAATGTTCAACCGTCACCTTGGAATAATCTTTGCGTTCGCAGTATTTTTTGAAATCGTTGCTGATATCTATGTAATACGAATCGGTAAGCAATTCTCGATGTTTATAATACCGTCTTAAAACAGTGCGGTGGAGCTGGAAGTCGCCTACTATCCGGATGACACGCAGCTCCTGAGTATCGCGCTGAGAAAGAGTTTTTTCAAAATCCTTTTTCCAAATGTCGAAGTATTTTTCAATGAAGTCAATTCCAAGCTGCTCGCTGAAGTATACTTCAGCACGTGACTTGGCAAATTCCATAAGCATCTGCCAACGCCGGCGATAAAACTTTAATGTAGCTTCTGTATAGCCGAGGCGCTTCATTTCCTGCTCAAGTTCTTCTAGAAGTACTGGTAACGGTTTGTTATGCATAAGAATCCCTCCAAAAAGATATTTTGAGTTAATTACTCATTATCATTTTGGACATTATGCAAAGTAAATTTAACATAACTTCAGATTCCATCAGTGTTTCACGACTTTACTTTGCATAACTACTTTCTTTGCATAAGGTGGAATAATATCTCCTCTTTTAGCAAACATTGCCCTTCACGGCATGGAGCAAGAGTTGGGGATTAACTATACTCTGGTTCACCACGGGAAAAAAACCAGCTATGAAAACCACACCCCCTACACAATGTGTATATATGCTGATGATTTTGTAATCCTGTGTGAAACGAAACAGGAAGCCGAAAATCCTTACACGACACTAGGTAGTTACCTGCGTGACAGAGGTTTAACGCTATCGGAAGAAAAAACAAAAATAACCCATATCTCCGATGGCTTTGACTTTCTTGGCTTCAATATTAGGAGATACACGACACACACAGGTGCAAAGTTGCTGATTAAACCGTCAAAAAGCAGTATCCGCAGTTTCAAGACAAAGGTTGCGGATATTGTAGAAAGCTCATACGGTAACAATGTGCAGACTCTAATCAATAGGCTGAACCCTGTAATCATCGGCACTGCTAACTACTGGTGCAGAACGGTCGCAAAAGAGATCTTCTCTGCTATGGACAACTATATTTGGAAGAAGATATATCGGTTTCTAATCCACTCCCACCCCAAAAAGGGCTGGAAGTGGATTAAAGCCCAATACTTCAAACCGGACAAAACAGGACAGAGCAGAAACAAGTGGATTCTGACAGACCCGAATACTGGCAATCAACTTAAGAAAATGGCATGGACGCCTATTGTCAGGCATCAGCAGATCAAGTACAACTACTCCCCATATGATGTCACTCTCAAAGAATATTTTGCAAAGAGAGACCAACGGGAATTTGACTTGAACAATGTAGCCTATCGGCAGAAACTAGCTAAAAAGCAGAACTACGTTTGCCCCATGTGTAGAATGAGCATAGTGAATTTTAAGGAGGACCTGGAACCACATCATAAACATCCTGTAATACAGGGTGGAACAGGTGCATACAAGAACCTTCAACTAGTTCACAGTTCATGCCACATAGACTATCACAAGGCATTCCCAACAAAGGGAGAAATCCCAATGCCAGCACAAATTGCCCAGTATTACAAAGTTATCAAGGGCAAGAGATTGGCGGGAGTGCTTTAAATCACTTTTGGAGAAAGGTATGCTTGAGCCGTATGTTGGGAAATCAACACGTACGGTTCTTAGGCGAGAAAGAGGGAGCAATCCCTCCGACTTAGCCGGCAAAAAGTGGAGATCATATCAAAGCTTTACCTATTGCTATTCGAGGGTGACTGAAAGCCTTGGTATGAGCGGGTTTGAGCAGGCATATAGTCTTTTTGGAGTAAGAGGCGTACGCAGAACTATATTTGATTTGTATTGCGGGTCGTCTTTTGGACATTCTGGCTTTGTTTTCCGGAGAAATAGCAGCTGTTTTAAGCTATTTTGGGAGGAATTAGAGGAAGCATGTAGAATGAAAGAGGAGAGTAGGTTCTGTTACGTAGGGAAAATGCGGAAATAATAAGCTGTTTTCTAGGGGGTGATCCTATTTGGTCAGTAAGCATGAGCTTTATCATTCGCATTGTGACGAAACATATAGTACATCAATAAAGTTCATTTCCGAAAATCAGGGTTTTGAGCAAAGGCTGCATTTAAATCTGCTGATTTATGAAGAGATAGGTGATTTGATTCCATTTACCAACGTGAACCTGGATTCGGGCCATTACTTTCCATATTCGGAATCACAGTGTGAATTAAGAAGTTCACTTGAATTAGCCCTTCAGGGCTTCTACTCATATGCCTTTTTTGCTTTGAGATCATTTATGGAATTAGGGATGTTGGGGATTTCCTTCGCTGCTATTGATTGTGAGCATATTGAAGTCCAACCTTGGCTTCATTCGGAGGGACGTACACCGGGGCAAAGAGACATATTCAAAAGCCTTGATAGAATTGAGTTGTTTCGAAACTTCGACACCAAATTCAAGCTCAGAGAACGGGTGTCGAAAACCTTGAACGAACTAGGAGGATTTGTTCATACTAGGGGGTATGGATACAGTTCACAAGCATTAAATTTGGCCAATTATAGCACGTTCTCGCAAAAATCACTTCAAATGTATGAGTCTTTTATGACAAGGGCAGTGACTGATGTTGTTATTACTATGCTGTTGAAATATCCGATTGGTTCACAGTCCTTACCAATATTTGAGAAGTTTGGGTTAGAAATTCCGTTAGGTGGATTTCTAGAAGAACACCAAGTCGCTTTGATATTTTCAATAATTCCTGAAGATGAACGGGAATTTCTTAATACTATAAGTGAGCAAAGCAAAGATGTTCAAGCAATTCTAAACCATATCAATAACCTTCCGGACATAACAGAGGATGAACTGGATCAACAATTAGAAAGACATGAAAAGTTCATGTCTCCCTATCGAGCGAAGAAATAACAAACAATGAAAGCTATGATCTCTTTGAGTCCTAGAATGTCGCACCTTGTGTGGTAAGACCCGCCGGGGTGGCTGTCTTGGTGAACGTGTTCGTTTTATATGATTGACTAAAAGGAGCACACGTTGTGGATTTAGCAAAAGAATTTTATGATTGCATGGAAAGTGTTAGCTCTACCGTTTTAAATCGAATCAAATTATTACAAAAATTTGCAAATGCGGGTCAAGGGTTATTGTGCGTGTGGGCAAGCGGTTGCTTATCCCGTACGCTTGGAATCCTGAGTATTTCTTTGGAGTTTGATAAATTAATAGAAACAATTACTAATGTAGATGGTTATGATTCTTTATTTGCAATGTCAAAGGCTTCATATTGTTATTTGAATATCATGAGTCTATCCCATGATATGCTAGATAACATTGGTTATATTTACGGCATCAATGTTTGCAATAAACAAAAAGACGAAAAAGCATTGTCCTTTAACAGTCTTTTCAGTAAAGTCGGTAAGTTACAGACATTATCTAAAAACGAACAATTGAACCAAGCTGTTCAGTTGTTGTTTGATTCAAAAGAGTATAATGACTTAGATAACAAATTCAAACATAGATATTCACCTGGGCTAATATTTTTAATGCAGCCAGAATCCTTTGTTAGAGCGCTACCGGATTCGCTCAGTGGTAACCTTGTTGATTTTTTAGATCATGGCGCGGTTCCAGTGGATAAGGCTTTATGTGATGTAAGGAAGCTTAGAGATAACGTGTTACCTGTTGCTTTAGAAATAATTATTATTCTATTAGAGTACGATAGAATAATTTGAAAACTTGGGAACCCCTCCTCCCTAGACAATTCTCTTCTAACGGGACCAGAAAGTTACGAGGACCAAACGCGATATCTTCTTCTACTGTCCGACCAATGATTTGAGATTCAGGGTCCTGTAGGACAAGCCCGAGGACCCTTGATAACGACTGCACCGAGGTCTTTCTCACATTATGACCGGCGACGCTAATCTGTCCCGAGGAAGATTATTGTGCATTTAGAAATTTCTAGAGCAGCTTTTGTACTTTATCTGCTTTAAATAATACCAGTTTCTCTTCTATACAGGCTTGGCCCTCAAGCCTGAAGCCTTTGGGTCCACCTTCCATTGTCGCTATCACAACCTGCATCTTTCCGTTATCCTTGATGTTCTGTTGGGTAACTTCCATTTTATAAATACCAAACCCCAGGATGTCCCCATCTCTGACTTCCGCTACCTTTCCCACTATGATCATGTGCGGGTCTCCATTAGTGGAAACAGTGGTAATGGGAATAAACGGAGCATTTGATATAACTTCTTTAATTTCTTCAGTTAGAACCATGTAAATTCACTCCTTAAATATTTTTCGAGTATTTACTCAATTAAACCGCTGTAAGGGGAGGCTTTTGGGCTAATGCTTCTTTTAAAGTTTCAAGCACGTGCTTCTTAAAAACGTCTAGTTCGACTCTCTCAATTTCGATTGGTACCTGAGTATATTCATAAAACTCCAGGATATCCACATGATTAAACTCCGAAACACCAGTGTCTAGAAGTAAAATTTTATCATAGAAACCAAAATTCTGTCTGGCGTCTATTTCGTCCCAGCCCTGTCCATGCCTGAATATATTTTGCCAATTCCGCAACCAGCCTGAAGTAAGATAAAAAACCCGAGCGGATGCCTCTAACTCCTTCTGTCTTTCCTGACCTAAAACCAATTCAATACAATTCTTGGGTTGCTGCCTAATAACGTGAAATTTTTCCGTAAATTCGCTAAGCTCAGGATGGCATATAGAACCGAAAAAGAGGACTATCTTTTCTTCGGTCACCTTATCCAGTGCTTCAGTGATGCCATCTTTTAGTTTAGTATAGTCTACGTGCAAAGCCGGGGTTGTATAAGTAACTTTGAACTCGTCAGAAGATGCCCATTCCGCTTTTATTTCCTCTAGTGCTCGCTCAAGCTCAAGTTGAAAGATACCACAGGCGACTATGCGCACCTCCATATTAATATCACCTCTTCTCTGAGCTATTTCATACCTCAAGTTATTGGATCAAACAACTTAACTTGACTCATTTTAACATAGGGTTTAAAAGCAATATGTTAGATACTTTACAAAAATCAAAAAAGGCCTCAGTATTGTTCAATAAAATGTATATAACTTTGTATAGTGGACCTCCTTCATCGAAAATTTAACTTGGAACACTGGCTGCAACTGATTTTCGACAACTTTAAAGAGTAGTTCATTTTTGATTTCGCCAGCGATCTTGGAGATAAGATTTGGACGAAAACTTGACAGAGAACTAGTGATATGGTATTTTAATATTGTACCAACCGGTAGGTACAGGAAGGTGATGAACTTGATAGATAAACGTCAAGAGATTGTAGAAGCAGCGGCTGCTCTGATGCACTCGAAAGGACATGAAAACACCAAACTCAGCGATATTCTAAAGGAGGGTCAACTTATGGAAAAAGAAAAATGTAACAATGATGAGCCGGCAACAATGGACAAGGAAAAAAGTAACAACGATAAGCCGGCAACAAAAATTAATCGCAGACAATTCCTTAAATTTGGAGCTGGAGCTTCTTCGGGTATTGCAATTGCCACTGCAGCTACTGCATTGGGAGGGAAATCACTTATCGATCCCAAACAGGTATATGCTGGAACGGTCAAGGAACTGGATGAACTTCCCTTTAATATCCCGGCAGACTACAAACCGTTTACCCATCAAAGGAATATATGGGGCCAGGCTTTATTGGGAGTACCCGAACCTCTAGCACTCAGAGAGCGTTTTGCTGAAGTAAGATGGAATGGTTGGCAGACAGATGGTTCGCCCGGTCTTACTGTACTTGATGGTGCGGCTGCTCATGCAAGCTGGGCCGTTGATTATTATCTTAACGGGGAAAATAGCGCCTGCAGGGCCAATAAAGGTTTTTTTGAATGGCATCCCAAAGTGCCCGAGCTGAACTTTAGGTGGGGCGATCCGGAGAGAAATATTCATTCCCCCGGTGTAAAAAGTGCCGAAGAAGGAACGATGGCAGTAAAAAAAATAGCTAGATTTTTCGGCGCTGCTAAAGCTGGGATAGCGCCTTTTGACAAACGTTGGGTTTTTACTGAAACGGCTGCCTTTGTTAAAACGCCTGAGGGTGAAAGTCTGAAATTTATCCCTCCGGATTTTGGGTTTGAGCCCAAGCATGTAATCTCGATGATTATCCCACAGTCGCTAGAAGGAACAAAGTGTGCCCCGTCCTTTTTAGGATCAGCTGAATATGGATTAAGTTATACCCAGATTGGATATGCTGCATTCGGTTTATCCATGTTTATTAAAGATCTGGGATATCATGCGGTTCCAATCGGAGCTGACAGTGCATTAGCTATACCTATAGCTATTCAGGCGGGTCTGGGGGAATACAGCAGGTCGGGGCTAATGATTACGCCTGAATTTGGTCCAAATGTTAGACTCTGTGAAGTATTTACTGACATGCCTTTAAATCATGATAAACCTATTTCATTCGGAGTAACTGAATTTTGCAAAACCTGCAAAAAATGCGCTGAAGCATGCGCCCCTCAAGCTATTAGCTATGAAGATCCTACCATTGATGGACCTCGTGGGCAAATGCAAAATTCGGGAATAAAGAGATGGTATGTTGACCCGGTGAAGTGCTTTGAATTCTGGTCGCGTGATAACGTCAGAAACTGCTGCGGAGCTTGTATAGCTGCTTGCCCATTTACTAAGCCGGAAGCCTGGCACCATACCTTAATTAGGAGTCTAGTAGGAGCACCTGTTATTACTCCATTCATGAAAGATATGGATGATATTTTTGGATACGGAAAGCCGAATGATGAAAAAGCGATAGCAGATTGGTGGAAATAATAAAAGGAGGTAAAGAACATGGCCCTGATGACTTTTGTCCTGGGATTGTTGGTTGCTAGTTTTGGTTGGGGCGTTAACATCTGGAGGAAGAATACGAAATTTTCAATTACTTGGCTTGGCTGGACAGGAATTGCCTTAAGCTTTATGGTTTTATTGTTTACTATTGCTTGGTCATGGAGCTGCCTTTTAGAGGGTACTCCTCAAGCTGCAGGAGTAGGTTTTCTTATCTTTGGAAGTATTACGGTTGTTATCGGGGCATTAAGCAGGACAATAATTATAAGAGGAATTCCTGCATCTAAAAAAGATCATACTGGTGGCATAAGTCAGAGTACGTAAAGCCCTAAGCAATGTAAATAAGTAAATTGATAATATAGTTATCATAATTGGTTTTAAGATTAAAAGTTTTATTAGAACGAAGGGGGAGGGGGAAGCGCTTCCCCTTCCCATGTGTTTATGATCTCCAACAAATATTATCGTAAATTCAGGCATAAGAACATCCATTTGGTACAAAAGATGGGGTAAGGTCACAATGATTAACAAAAAAGTAGAGAATAAAACAAAAAATGTGATTAAGATCATTGCTGTATTGACATTAGTAATTTCATTATTTGTTAGTTGGGTGTTACCCGAAAAAGATTTACTGCCATTTGCCAAAGAAGTCCTTCCTCAAGCCCAATCCTTCCAAAAGGTTGCGTCTTCTCCTTTAACATATGAGGGAATAGTTCAAGGTGAGAATGGAAAGACGCAAAGAGTTGGCTATGTAGTTATTGATCAGGCGGTGGGTTATGGCGGCCCGATTAAGATGGCTACAGGAATTGATTTGGAAGGGAAAATCCAAAAAGCAATTATTGTAAACCATAAAGATACACCTTCTTTTGTTCAGATGGTTTTGAACCATGGCTATCTTAAGCAGTTCATTGGCAAGGACATTACTGAGTCATTGAACATTGAAAAAGATATTGATAGTATCTCCGGGGCAACGTATACCTCCCGCGGAATAGCTAAGGCAATCTCCCAGGGAAGTCACGCTGTAGCAAGAACCCAGTTTAAATTGGATGTTTCGGATGAGGAAGTTGCTTTTAAGTTTGGTGCAAAAGAGATATCTGTACTGTTGCTCGTTATTTTGATGCTAATTGGGGTTGTATTAAAAAACAAAAAATTAAGATGGGTAACCTTAATTGGCAGCCTAATCTTTATAGGTTTTAAATTTAATACTCCTTTTTCTCTGGCTAACGTGGCGGCGCTATTAATGGGTAATTTCCCTTCCATTCGGGAGAACCTGGTCTGGTATATTCTGCTGATCGGCATGCCAATTATTACCTTTGTGGTTGGTAGAAACCTCTATTGCTTCTGGCTTTGTCCGTTTGGTGCTTTGCAGGAAATTTTAAGTAAGATTGGCGGAGGCAGTTTTAAATGCTGTAACAAAAAAATAGAAACGAAAGCCTCTAAGATCAAATATTTCTTGGTATATTTTGCATTATTGGCTTCCATCCTACTTAGATCCCCCGGCTTTGCCGGTTATGAGCCTTATTCTACTTTATTTGGGTTACAAGGTTTTGGCATTGAATGGTTTATCCTACCCCTAGTGCTCTTTCCATCACTTCTAATCAGGAGATTCTGGTGTCGATTTTTTTGTCCGGGTATGGTCTTTAATGAATTTATTTTAAATTTAAGAAGCTTTAAAAAATTCATTAATGGGAGAATTGATAAATTGAGTCATAAAAAGATGACAGTTCTTGAAACAGTACACACTAAGGAATGCGGTACGTTGATGAAATTCGAGATAAATCTTAAAGACGTTGTGTTCTTGGTGTTAATTAGTAGCATTATTCTAATGATTGTAGTTAATATGTTTCAAATATATCTCAATCGATGACCTTATTAAGGAAGGCTGTCAGATCTGCAAGCGAAGCAGAGAAAGATGAGAGTGGAAAGATAAATGAAACATAATGAAGTCGATAAGCCCATAGATGAGATAAGTAGGCGTAAATTTTTGGTCGGTAGTGTGGCCGCAGGCGCTCTTGCTATGGGCGGTGTTCTGGCTGGTAATAAACATATTTTTGCGCAATCGTTCGAACGATTGAGAAGCGACCGTTGGGAAGTTTCAATCGATGGAAAAGTTGTGAAGGAAGGTTTGATCCCTCTTGAAATCAAGCAGGAATTGTTGATCCCTGTCCAAAACGGAACCGCACGGATCGTATTCGATCAGGGACGAATATATTTACCTGAAGACAATAACATCTGTGAAAAAAAGATCTGTTCCTTGATGGGCTCGATCACGAAGTCCGGCGAGACGATCACCTGCCTTCCCAACAAACTGGTAATACGCATTCTGTAGATAGTATTTCTTTGGAAAATTCAGCATAAGGACTTGTGATATGAAAGTAGGACGATTTCTGAAAATATCTCTCATTTTGTTTTTCACCTGCCTGTGTGGGTGGATTGGATTCATACTATATAACCAAAATGTGCATTATCAGGAAACCCGATTTTTGTTTGATACTGAAGTCTCCCTAGAGGTGAATGGCTGGGGAGCTAAGAGCATTGGTTTACAAGCGTTGAACCGTATGAATGAAATCGATTCGAAACTCGATAAGTTCTCAAAGGGAAGCGAACTGGATAGGATTAACCAAGCTGCTGGAGTTAAGCCAGTTGAGGTTTCGGATTTGACTTTTGAGGCCATCCAACAATCTATAGAGGTTGCAGAGATGACCCAAGGCGCTTTTGATCCAACAATCGGACCGATTATGACCCTGTGGGGCTTTGGGTTGGAGGGGCAACACAGGGTGCCATCAGCTCAGGAGGTAGAGGCAACCTTGAAGCTGGTAGATTACAGGAAGGTAGTTTTGGACCAAGAGAAAAAGACAGTCTTTCTAGCTCAGAAGGGGATGGTTCTCGATCTAGGTGGTATTGCCAAAGGGTACGCTGTAGATCAGGCAGTAAGCATCCTTCGTAAGAATAGTATTACTTCAGCTCTAGTATCTGCGGGAGGAAACATTTTCACCATTGGCCAAAAAAGTGACAATAGCCCTTGGCAAATCGGAATCCGTAATCCTGTTGCTAAGGGAAAGGTAGTTGGCTATGTTCAAATGCAAAATCAAGACATAGATACATCAGGTGACTATGAACAGTTCTTCTGGGCTGAAGGGAAAAAATATAGTCATATTATGGATCCACGTACTGGTTATCCTGTTCAAGGAGTGAGTGGATCCACGGTAATCGTGTCTCAGGCTTCACAAGCGGATGCATTGGCTACGGCTGTTTTTGTGCTTGGTGCAGAGAAGGGTCTGAAATTGATAGACGAAGTGAATGGTTCGGGACTGGTCATCAATTCAGAAGGTGAGTTGTTTTTTTCTTCCAAGATGAAAGAGATATTTAAGAAATAGGTACTTATTTATGGCAGTAACCTGCTATTTATATCTAATAACTAGGGGAACATTTTATTACCTAGGGCGGTCTTTACCTTGTAGATGTTCCTCAGTACTACGTGGAAAACAGCCACTAGGCCACTATCGTTTGTGTCATCGATAAAACCTCTCACTTTGTGTCTTAGGAAGATTATCTCATGCACAAAAAAATGAAACTATGTAGGAATTATTTGACGCTTACGTTATCTGCGACTTATTCATTCGCACGGGTGGGTATCTACTCACTTAGTTAGCTTGGTCAATTATGTAATCAAAGGATGGATTTACAAATGGCTAAAGCTCTGATAATAAAAATATATAAACACATAGATTGGAACAGTTCTTGCAATGAAATTATTGAATATTCCATTAATATTTTATATTAATGATGTTAATTGGTTAATGACATTCTTTGAATGTCAGGAGGGCAAGTCTGAAATTGACAGTAACTCTAACCACCGAAGTAAATAGGTACAACAAATAAGCCATCGAATAATGGTTAAATGGGTAAATATGGTTTTTGGTTGGTTATGTTGCTACCGACATAATACGGTAACCTTGGGCTTTTGCCAATAAAATCGCTTGCTCTATCGTAATTTCACGTTCTACTGGAAGAACGTCCGATTTTTTGTACAATTCAGGGTTATAGGGCTCTTTGTTCTTCAAGATGTTATATATTGCAGTTAGCAGCATTCGTGCAATAGCAATAATTGCACGTTTGTGACCTCGACGCTTCTTTTTTAAGTAGCGGTTTCGGATTTCAGGGTGCTTATCACTTTTGACAACGGCGGTTGCACACTGTACTAATAGTGGCTTAATGTAACAGCCCGCTTTTGAAATCCTTACTGACTTTTTCTTGCCGGCACTCTCGTTATTAGTGGGAGTAAGTCCTGCCCAGGAACATAAATGCTTAGCTGTCGGGAATACGTCCATTTTTACACCAATTTCCGAAACCATGGCAATAGCGGAAAACAGGTTTTTAAACGACGGAACAGTTAAGATGAGGTTGGTTTCTTCTGAGTAGGACTTGGCAAGGGAAAGAATAATTGTTTCAAGGCCCGCTTTACACGAATTTAGGTCTTCGTAATGTCGCTGAATGACTTTTAATTTTCCTGCTTGTTCGGGTGTCATCAATCCGTCGATCGCGAGTTCGAGTTCAGGAACCTTCTTCTTCATGGAACCATGGATCAAAGGCTCGATGTCAAAAGAGGTATCAAGCGGATTTTCCAAGATCTTGTCAATGATGTTCATGGAGCTTTTACCGAAGGTATCTGAAACCACATTGCCAAGCTGAATATTAGAAACCGTTAAGCTGTTTTGAAGCCGATTTTTCTCGCTGGACATAAAATTAGTCAACTTAAACCGATAGCGCATCAGGTCGCGAAGGATCATGGAGAATTGACTCCAGAGGGATTGAAAATAAACATTATCTTAAGCTACCAAGAGTTGGCCAATCTGGTTAATGCTTCAAGAGTCATGGTTACTAATGTTCTTAACGAACTTAAACATGAAGGTGTCATTATGATTAATCAACGAATGTTCTATTTAGTGGACAATATGTAGTAAAAGGAATTTATAAAAACTGGATATAAATTAAGTTATATTTCAGAAGGAGTGTCTTACCAAAGACAGCTCTTTTTTTTGTAAAATACTTTACAGAAATATATTTCTTTAAAATATACACTTAAACCAGTCCACTAATAAAAAGGAGGTTTTAAAGAAATTACTATGCTGCTTAATGTTTCTTCCGACTTCTAGATTGAAAATTATTTTTGTTTCCTACTGAAATCTTGGAACTTTATCCTAAAGGTAGAGGATCGATCCTCGGTTTTGTAGAGAATAATGCAAGTATACGATACGAAAAGAAGGTGAAATAAATGTTTGATTCTGATCCACTGTTGCGAGCAGTTGATCCAAGTCTATTTCGACACGGCAACCGAGCATTTTTCAAGGCTTATTGATAAATTTTGGCCACGATCTTTGTAACTAAGGTTATGGAGTTGGGAGTATTATCCTAGAACTGCATAACTACTACTAATAATATAACTAGAATTGCTAAGGGGGAATGGTAGTGGCGCAAAGCAACGATAAAGCAAAGGCGATTAATAGAATAAGTACCATTATTGACAGGACATACCACTTAGCTGAGATTATTACACGAGAAACAATGCAAGAAATTAATAATATGTTTTTTAATGTCTTAGCGATTAATATTGTCTTCATTGATAACAGAGCAGTTCCCATATCTCCCCCATTAGGGTCTTTCCCTAATTGGTGCCAGTCCTATTTTGCTAATAAAAAGCATTTCTTTCAATGTTTATACTGTTTTGAAACGGGTTTGAAAAATAGTTATAACAATGAAAGTTCCAAGGTCTATAAAGGACATTGCGGTCTCACTCTAATTTCTGCTCCTCTATATTCCCGAGATGATGTTCTTTTAGGATGTTTAATTACCGGGCCAGTTCAGCTCATGGAAGCGGAATCTTTGCCCGGAGGGACAGATGGACCACACGAGAATTATTTAAAACATTTGAGTACTATCCCTAAGATTTCTGGTGATCGGTTTACAGCCGTTGCAAGATTAATTTCTACCTTGGCTAATTATCTTACAGTTTCCGAAAGTCTTTCCCGTTATCAACAAGAATTGATGTCCTATCAAGAGCGTCTGCTTCGAGAAATCCAAAAAACAGGCAATCTGGAAAAAGAAATTACTGAGTACCAGTTGATGCTGAAACATGCAGAACTAAGGGAACTGCAGGCCAAAATGAACCCGCATTTCCTTTTTAACGCCTTAAATGTAATCGCCCGATTGGCGTTTGCCGAAGGAGCAGTTGAGACTGAGAGAGCTGTTTTTGCTTTAGCGGATGTGGCCCGTTACGGTATCGAGGGAAATATCGAAATGGTCTTTTTGAAAACGGAATTAGATCATATAAGTTCTTACTTGAGCATCCAACAGTTAAGGTTTGGAAACCGGATTAACGTAAGAATCATAGTAAAAAAAGAACATCTAAACGTGAAAATTCTTCCTTATACTTTACAACCACTGGTAGACAATGCATTCAAACATGGGTTCGAATCGGTCCCCGGCAAACACCGCCTATTAATAAAGGTTGATGAGGATATCCAGGGAAATCGTTTGTTAGTCAATGTCATTGATGACGGAATAGGTATTGAAACTCGACGTTTTACCGAAAGTGATCACTGGTGCCATTGCCCTGGTTCCAGTCTGGAAAATATCCATCAAAGATTGAGACGGTCGTTTGGCGAGGCATATGGATTGCAGGGATATCAAAGGTACTAAGGTAACATTAATTATGCCGCTAGTTATAGGTAATTAGTGATACAGTTCACTATTGTCACTCATACTCCACCAGCTTTCTTAGCCATATCTTTGTATTCTTGGGATGCAAATCATCTTTTTCCATTTTCCTTTAAGATTATATTTTATCTATATTAAGTATTTAAGGATATCGATTAAACGAAAATTCAAAATTTTTCTCCAGATCAACAAAAATTAATCCAGAGGGACTAATCAAATAAAATAGAATCTATTATCTCAATAACCTTTTCCTAGACAAAACACTCCTTGGGACGGGTGAAATTTTTTTGAAGGTGGCCACTTCAAAAGGACTCAATTAAAGTAGAAAAAGAAAGGAATTAGATGTAATGAGCAAAAAAATTTTAGAACAGCTAACTGAAGCAGTTTCGAACGGTAATGATGATCTAACCAAAGAATTGGTGAGTCAAGGGATTGAAGCAGGATTAACTCCAACAGAAATAATCAATGGAATGTCACCGGGAGCCAGAGAAGCAGGTCGGAAATTTGCGACAGGTGAATATTTTCTCCCTGAGCTAATGATGGCTGGTGAGGCAATGAATGCCGGCGTACAGATACTCATTCCTTATATGACGGGTGATGCTTCTCCTAAATCTATCGGAAAAGTAGTAATTGGTAGCGTTGAAGGAGATGTCCACGACATCGGTAAGAATATCATTGCCGCGCTATTAAGGGCAGATGGTTTTGAAGTAATAGACTTGGGAGTAGATGTTCCAGCTGATACGTTTATTGAAGCGGTAAAAAAGGAACAACCGGAGATTTTAGGCCTTGGTTCTTACATGTCCACCACCCTAAAAGGGATTGAAGACACAATGGACCTGCTGGTCAAAGAATCTCTGCGGGACAAAGTGAAAGTGCTTATGGGAGGAGTAGCTGTATTCCCACAATATGTTCAACGGATCGGTGGCGACGGATATGCTGAGGACGCTGATGGAGCCATACGCGAAGCAAAAAGATTGATAGGTGGTGAATAATTAATATGGCCAGTAAAGAGCAAATAGAAATGGTAAAAAACATCATTGGCAAAAGGGACAAGGGCCAGAAACTGCAGCACATTGAGAGGATCATTCTGACGGTGTTCCAAGAACATGCCGATAGGATACCGACAGGATTTTTGTTCACGGAATGGATTGTCAACCGGTATGGTTACTCCTGCAGTGAAGCGGCCGCAGATCCCGAAAAGCATTCGGATGCGATAGTGAAATTTTTTGAAGAATTCGACTATGACGTAGTATTTCCAGGGATTGAAACGACCGTTGTCGAGGCTGAAATCCTAGGGTGTACTTTAAAGAGACCCAAAGATTCAAACCCTCAAATTGTTAAAGAAGCAATAACCTGTGAACGTGATGTTGAAGAACTGGAAGAAAAAGTGGCAGCTTTGGACGGACGTACCGAAGGGCGTATGCCGGTCAGACTGGAACTGTTTAAGCAGCTCGTGAAAAAGACAAAAGGTGAGTATGCAGTAATTGCCACGCCGATGCAGCCTCTCCCGGTGGCCGTACAAATCTTGGGATACCCTCTGGCCGTTAAATGGATGAAAACAAAGCCTCTTTTAATGCACAGAGTGGTTGAGGCATGTACCCAGGCAGCCATAAAGTTTGCTCAGGCTTTTAAAGAAACCGGGATTCATGGGATTACATCTATTGCAGCTTGGAACAGCGTGCCCAACTTTAGGCCGGAGCAGCTTTGGGAATTCGACACACCGTATCTGGCCAGAATGATTCAAAGTGCCAGTCCTTTGCCATTTATGCACTATTATTGGGGCTTGCACCTTCTTGGTGATGATTGGACAAGGTTTTTGGCCCGCCAGGCTTCAACAGGAACATATATCATGACAAATCTTGACCCTGATCCTCAGCAAGGACCCAGCAGGGATCTGAAGACTTTCCGCGAGCTTGCTAATACTTTTCATAAGGCTTATGCCGTGGGAGTCCATACAGAGTTGTTTAAAGAAGGGACACCGGAAATAATTGAAAATCGAGTCAAGGAATATATCAAAGGGCTGTATCCAGAAGCTTTTGGGCAATTTCCTGTTCTACTGAAATACGCGGTAAAATAGCAATTCCAAGACCACTCATTACAAGCTGTTTTATAGCATAAATATTATTTATTCCTATTATAGAGTGGGGATGAATATTTCTTTCACTTAATAATTCCTGAATCATTGCCCGATAAGTACAGTTTTCTTGTGTAATGATTAAATCTTGATTTTCAAAATCAAGAATACTAACTGAAGATTTCAAAGTTAGAGGGTGGTTGGGAGGAACAACCGCAACAATATCTTCTTCAATCAATGTCTCAACAACAAGGTCTGAGTAACTTACTTCGCGTGTCAGGAAAAAAGCAATATCAGCTTCGTTGTTATGCAATGCTTCATAAATTTCTTTTACTGATCCAAATTTTAAATTTACTTCAGCATTGGGGTATTTTTGAATGAAATTTTTTAATATAATAGGTAGACGTACAACGCTAAAGGATTCGTTTGCCCCGATTGTGATTTTACCAATTTTTGTATTTTTTTCGGAAAAAGAAGATAAAGCTTCAGACGAAAACTTTATTATATTTTCGGCATAATAGAGTAATTGCTTTCCTTCTTCAGTAAGTTTGATTTTATGCCCAAGTCTTTCAAATAGTTTTAATTTAAGCTCATCTTCTAATAGCTTAATATGAGTAGTAACAGTTGGCTGTGCATATCCAAGAAGTTCAGAAGCATTGCTGAAGCTTCCTGTTTTTGCTACTGCGGAAAATGTTTTTAATTGTTTTATTTCCATAGTTCATCACTCCTTTATAATTCGTATTATAAATTATAATAGAATATATTGAAACTATCAAATTTAATAATATTAGTTTGCGTGATATACTAAAAACAGAAAATGAGTAAATCAAAAGGAGTGATTGGTTATAATTAAGGCAATTCTATTTGATGCATATGGTACTTTATACGATGTGCATTCGGTTATGAAAAAGTGCGAAGAAATATATCCGACTAAAGGTAAGCAGATTAGTCAAATTTGGAGACAAAAGCAACTGGATTATGTATGGATAAAATCTTTGATGGATAAATATACAGATTTCTGGTCAATAACAAAAGATGCACTTATTTATACATTAGAAGAACTTGAGTTACGATATGATGAAGAATTGTTAGAAAAAATTTTAAATGAATATTTATACTTAAGCCCCTATCCTGAAGTGATAGAAGCGTTGGATATTTTTCGACCTCGAAAGCTGGCTATTTTATCAAACGGAAATATATGGATGCTTAATGAATTAGCAAAGAATACAACTTTAAACAAGTATTTGGATGACATTATAAGTGTTGATGCTTTTAAAGTTTATAAACCTGAACCTGATGCATATCGTTTGGCTGCTCAAAGATTAGGTTTCAATAAAGAAGAAATTTTTTTCGTTTCATCAAATGACTGGGACGTAGCCGGTTCTAAATCATATGGATTTATAGCAGGGTGGATTAACAGGCTTAATAAACCATTTGATCGATTTGGGATAAAACCTGATTATACTGATTCTGATCTGAAAGAATTAGCGCAAAAAATTAAAAATAAATAACTTGTTTTATTTAGGAACTGTTTACTGAAGTAATATTGAATAATCGCCTGGAGGAAAATGATATGAGCATTGCAGTTGCGGTAATTTCAGATATTCATGGGAATGTATGGGCTTTAGAGTCGGTGCTGCAAGATATAAGAAGACGAGGTATAGATTGTATCGTAAATTTAGGGGATTCCTTATATGGACCTATAGAGCCTTACAGTACAGCAAAAATACTCATGTGTGAAAAAATAATAAGTATATCAGGTAATCAGGATAGAATTATATTGGAATCCATAGGCGAAACTAATATACATCAGACTATGAGATATGTGTTGGAAGATCTAGATGCCCAATCGGTGGAATGGATAAAATTGGATTGTCAACAGTAAACTAGACAGATTTGTTAAGGTAAATGGTTTTATACTCCAGAGGACTAAGGTAGCCTAGTGTTGAATGAATTCGCTTTTCATTGAACCACTTAATATAAGACTTCAATTCATTCTCTAGGTGTTCCAGTGATACAAAGCGTCGGTTTTTCACAAGCTCTGTCTTAACTAGTTTGAAGGTAGCCTCGGATACGGCGTTATCATAAGGACAGCCCTTCATACTCAAAGAACGCTGAATATTAAAGGTTGAAATTACTTCATCAATTAGCTGGTTTTTAAACTCGCTGCCACGGTCTGTATGAAACATCCTAATATTATGTAGATTGGACTTCACGCTAGCAAAAGCCCGATATACCAGGGCAGCGTCTTTCGCTTTGCCACAGCTCTGTCCAATTATCTCCCGATTAAATAAATCAACGAGAAGGCAGATATAATGCCATTTGGTTCCTACTCGAACATATGTCAGGTCGCTAACAACGGTCTCCAATGGCACCGCTTTTTCAAATTCCCGATTCAATTCATTCTTGATTTCAGCTTCGTTGCATTTGGTTTTGAATGGCTTATATTGAGCTACTGTGTATGTTGAAACTAAGCCATTTTTCTTCATCAATCGACCGATTCGGCGACGAGAGACTGTTAAATTCTTCTTTTGAAGCTCAATCTTAATCTTTCTGGTACCATAGACCCGTTGATTTGATTCAAAAATCTCGATAACGTGCTGCTCAACATCGTCTTCAACTTCCTGATAGGTTGATTTGTAGTAATAACTACTGCGATTCACTTGTAGGACTTTACACATTGCTGATACCGAGTATTTGTGGGCATTTTGCCTTATCACGTCTACTTTCGTCCCATGATCAGCGCGGCTTGCTTTAAAATATCATTTTCCATCAACAAGCGCTGGTTTTCTTTGCGAAGTTTTATGAGTTCTTTCTGTTCATCACTAAGATTATCTTTTTCACGAAATGAACCTGTTTTCTCATGGTGTTTCGTCCATCTGTCAAAGGTTGAACCACCTATATCATATTCCTTCAGAATTTCGGCTCTCGGTTTGCCGTTCAGATATAACTGAACCATTTGATTCTTGAATTCATCGGTAAAAGATCTTCGTTCTCTTTTGGTCATTGTCTTTTGCTCCTTTGATTATTACTTTTAATTTACAAGACCTTAAGAAAACTGTCCAGTTTAGTGTAGCCTATTCAAATCATTAAGTAGTACATGTGTATTTCAAGATAATTATTTCCTCTGTCATGGTACACCTGAAGTCGATGATAAATACTTACTTGAAAATATTACTCAAAATAATATAAGTTTGCGACCTGAAATCGAATTGATAAAGGACCTGAAGAATATAAATCAGCAAATTATACTTTGTGGACATAGTCATATATCAAGAACGGTGTATGTATCTTCCGGAAAGATGATTATTAATCCAGGAAGTGTTGGATTACAAGCTTACGAAGATGACATACCATATAAGCATTCTATGGAGTCTGGCAGCCCACATGCCAGATATTCTATAATAACCAAAAAAGACGGAGACATAGAAGTGGAGAATATAGTAATTCCCTATTGTTATGAAAAGGCAGCCTAATGTGCATTCAAAATTGAAGTTGATCTTTCTCATCTGAAAAGGATCAACCTCATTCACCGCCACACCAATATATCCGAGATGTCACACTCTTCTTGGTTGAGCTGTAAAACTCCGCTGTCGACACGAGCCATATCCAATAAATTATTAATTAACCGGTTCATCCGTGTATATTTGGTTTGAAAATAAGATTTGCACCTGCTAATCGTATGGAATTAAGCATATCTAAAAAAGCAGACTTATCCTTTTCCTTATAATCCGTTTCCGGCCTTGTGACTATTGTGATCTTAGCCCCATTATTAATGCCGGAGGACAGGATATTGAGCATGTGATTTAGCTGTTTATCGATAGCTGCTAAATCAAAGATTGCGTAATCCTTATTCATGCAACCTGAACATTTAGTCTTAGGTTTATTGCAAACCTCTTTAGCCCACTCATTCAGGCAAACAGGCGAATATCCGAATTTACCCTCTTTGTTCTGCCATTTCCTTGCATATACATCATCCCTACCTCTGAACAGCGACATAAATAGATTAATTTTTTCCAGTGGAGAACTGTTATTGGTTACTTGCTCCAAATCATCTGCTCTATGGCTTGGGGGAATTAATCACACCAAATATACCATGCCGCCAAGGGGGTTCCAGAGGGATGCGGCATCTTTTTTGTATCCTCAAGGCATACAGAAGTTGTAGTCCTGTTGCAGAAAAAATAGTTAGAGAATATCATTAATGCTGAACTTGGAGGTAAATTAAAATGAAAAAAATAAATATTAATGAAAAGCTGAATACTTTCAGTGAGTACTGGAGTCCCAAAATTGTTGGTGACATCAATGAGTCATATGTCAAGCTTGTAAAGCTTAAAGGCGAATTCGTATGGCATATGCATGAAAATGAAGGAAAGATAAGGAACTTAGACCACAAGATGTAGTGGTTTGGAACAAAAAATGGGCAAAAATTAGGGTAAAAAAGTGCGTTTTTTGACCTGGTTTTTTGAGGCATTTTATAGATGACATACATTGGAGTTATGAAATATTATTTTTGATAAGAAATGAAAACAGATCAAACAGACGGAGTGAATGCGTTATGTGCGGCAGATTCACCTTGACGTTAACATTTCAAGAAGTTGCAGAAATCCTGAAAATTACTGACGAAATTGATTGGAAACCGCGTTACAACATTGCACCGATGCAACCGATTCTCGCCATGACCAATGACGGAATGAACCATGTAAAACTGTTTCAATGGGGGCTTGTTCCTTTCTGGGCTAAAGATCCATCCAGTGGCAGCAAAATGATAAATGCCAGAGCAGAAACGGTTGATACAAAACCAAGCTTTAAAAATAGTTTTCAAACAAAACGGTGCCTGGTTCTGGCTGATGGTTTCTATGAATGGAAGCGAGAAGGGAAAAGTAAGATTCCATATCGTTTTACGCTTAAAGACAGGAACGTATTTGGCTTTGCTGGAATATGGGATTCTTGGACGAGTCTAGACGGAAAAACAATCGACAGCTGTTCCATTATTACTACGGAAGCCAATGCGTTAATGGCATCCATTCATGACCGGATGCCGGTTATCCTGGATAAAGAAAAAGAAGAAATTTGGCTTGACCCAACGCTAAGTGATCCGATTTTGCTTAAATCGCTATTGATCCCGTATAATGCCAAGCAAATGAATCATTATGAAGTATCCCCAAAAGTAGATTCACCTAAATATGATTTAAACGAATGCATTCAGCCGATAAATAAACAAGCAGTACTATTCTGCTAGATAATCATAATAAGCTGGACATCATGGGATATTCCTCGTCAGTAACCGTTCCGCCGGATATGGCACTCAGCCCGCTATGGAGGAAAGAAGCTCTCATAACGGATCTCAGACCAAATCGACTACGAATCTCATCGACAGCGTGATCCATGGCACGCTGTTTTTCTATATCCTGTTCAAATAAACTCGGTTGAATAAAGCTGTTGGTGCACAGTTCAGATACCCGGACCCCGAGGTGCCTGATGGGCTCATTTTTCCAGATTTCGTCGAATAAGTCACAGGCAATTTTATGGATCTTATTCGTGGAATCGGTAGGGGTATACAATTTCCGTTGGTGGGAGTAAGAATAAAGGTCATTGGTTCGGATAGAAACAGAGACAAGCTGAGCTAAATAGTCTGCCTGACGCAATCTGGCGGCAACACTTTCAACCAAAGAGAGTAAGACAAGATGCGCTGTTGGTGTATCTGTTACATCGAAAGCAATCGTCGTCGAATTGCCGATACCTTTGATTATCGGCCTCCGATTGATCTTGACAAAGGATTCGTCTCGGCCATTGGCGAAATTCCAGATCAGAAAGCCAAAACTTTTGAGAAAAAGCTTTAGTTGATTGGGATCGGCATTAGCCAGATCCCCAATCGTATAGATTCCTCGGTCATTTAATTTTGGTGCGGTTGCCCTGCCGACACCAAAAAGTTCTGCCACCGGAAGCGGCCACATTTTAACAGGCATTTCCTCAGGGAATAGTGTATGAACCCTGTCGGGTTTTTTTAGCTCCGATCCCATTTTAGCCAGAAGTTTATTGCTGGAGATTCCGACATTGACGGTGAAGCCTAATTGCTCCCTGATCTGATCTTTTAGGTGGTAAGCAGCGGCAATCGGATCACCAAGCACTTTCTCCATTCCGATATAATCCAGAAAGTATTCATCTATCGAGTATTGCTCAACTAGTGGGGAGTATTCCCGTAATATATCGCCAAAAGCGGAACTGCATTGCATATAAAGATAATAATTAGGCGGGACAATGATCAGGTTCGGACATTTTAGTTTTGCTGCAAAGAGAGATTCGCCTGTAACGATGCCATAGTTTTTGGATGGAATCGATTTCGCTAAAATAATACCATGCCGTGTTTCTTGATTGCCGCCAACAACGGAAGGCACAGTTCGTAAATCCAAAGGATCACCATGCTGAAGCCGATGGACTGCTTCCCATGAGAGATAGGCTGAATTCACGTCGACATGAAAAATAATACGCCTGCTCAAAAAAAGTCACTCCTAAATCTTAAACAAAAACCATTTGCCGGTACCTGGTTCAAACTTCAATTCAAATACTTTTAGTAATCCGTTAATCGTACTCTGACAGCGAAATGTAATCATTTTATTGCCTGCCAATTTATCCTCGGACCTGAAACAGACCTGTTCAACGGTAATGATGGAAGGGGAATCATGTTCATCGATTCTAAACCTTAATGGTGTGGACATTCCGTCAATTTTGAAGGAGGCTATAACTTCGATGGGTTTCATTACGACTTTCATAAGCATCCCGCCTAAAAAACAGATTCACACAGAACGTGTGTTCGTATTATAGATTATACAGTTGCACTGAATATATGACAACATCTTGAGGGGTGGAAATATAAACCATAGATTGAATCATATACTCCTCCGGAGTTTTGTATCCATTACCGGCATGAAGCCTTTTTCTTTTGTAGTAGACCTCAATATACCAGAATATTTCAGATTTTGCCTGCTCCCTTCTTAGGAAAGTTCGTCTAGTGACTGTAAGGCGTTTATATATCAATTCGGTATAATTAATTATGAGGGTGTGCAAAACATATGCAAAATAGCAGTATGTGTGTATAATAAATATACGTACATGTACATGTACGTAGGGGGGTGATGTTTTTGAGAAATAATCTTGTCGAATATGTCAGCGAACTGAATGTTGATAAAGCTGAGGCCGAAGTTAAGAAAATGCTTAATGAAGGTGTATCCCCGAAAGAAATCTATCAGTCTATGCTGGACGGATTATATGAAATCGGCAAGAAATACGAGGCGGGAGAATCCTTTATTGGAGATCTTATTGTATCCGGGATGTTAATGAAAGAGGTCTTGTCAATTGACGAGATGAAAACATACAATACAAATAAATACACTACATATAAAGGACGAATCCTTATGGGGACTGTATCTGAAGATATCCATGATATTGGCAAGGACATCATGATTGAAATGTTGACTGCAGAAGGTTTTAAAGTTATGGATTTAGGAGTCGATGTAAGGCCGGAAAAATATGTGGAGGCAATTATAGCATTTAAACCACATATTGTGGGTATCAGCTGTGTGCTGACTACATCGATCAATTATATATTTGAAACAATTAAAGCAATAGAGAAGTCGGGACATAGAGATTCACTTAAGATAATTGTGGGTGGAGCTGTAATAAATAAGAAATGTTACCGCATTGGTAATGCAGATGCTACTACCAATGACGCTTACGAAGGACTTCATATATGTGAAAATTGGATTAAGGAAATGGACGTAAGGTAGAGGATTATGACGAATGTACTTTATTTAACGATTGTTGAGGAAATTAAAAAGAAAATAATGGAAGGTTTGATAATACCAGGTGATATGCTAAAATCTGAATCTGAAATGATGAAAGAGTATTCTGTCAGCAGAATGACGATCAGGAAAAGCCTTTCGCTGCTCTCAAACGAAGGATATATATACTCTGTTCCCGGAAAAGGTAACTTTGTCAGAAAGCCTGAAATCGATATTTTTCAGCTTCGATTTAGCGATTTTGATTCCCTTGCCTGTGAAACTGATGAAATCAAGCTGATTTCAGTAAGAGTGGAAGAGCCTGACCCGGAGACAAGATACGAATTTGGTATGAAGTCAGGCGATCAGGTGGTTGTTCTTGAGAGGCTGTCTTTTTGCGAGCACAAACCAATAGCGCTTGAAATTGTTATCTCACCGTATATATCGAAGAAGCCTGTTGTTGAAGATATACTCAACTTTGCCAATTATTCCAAAGCTTTAGAATCAAAATTGGCCTTTAGCATCAGAAAGGAACTTGAAATCAACGTTATTGCAGCTCCTCTAAATGTAGCAAAATGCCTGGAAACTCAACCAGGAGATGCCATTTTTTTAATCAATAAGAAGATAATAAAGAGAGATACAAATCAGATACTTAATATCAATAGGTTTTATATAAAAAAACAATACTATTCAATAAAAGCAGCGACTCCTGAGGAGGATGACAGCAGAAAAATATTTTAAGCCCGAGGGGCTTTTTTTTTATTGCAAAGGCATTAAATTTTATATTGACATGATTAAATATAGGGAATATATTATACATACATACATATACGTACAGGTAAGTAAATGAGGTGTGTCGTGAGCAAGATTTTTTTAACTTCTGGATTTCTCGGTTCAGGAAAAACTACATTTATTAAAGAACTGATAGAGTATCTTTCATCAAAAAATATAAAAGTTGCGCTAATCATCAATGAAGTGGGAGAAATAGGGATAGACAACAGATACATGAAGCAGCTTGGATACAATGTATGGGAAATTTTTGGCGGCTGTATATGCTGTACTATGGCATCTGGTCTGGAATCCACTCTGAAGCAACTTGAAGTCTATAATCCGGATGTTATTGTAATCGAACCCAGTGGCGCTGCAGACCCTGGAATAACAATAAATTCACTAAGCAATCTCGGAATTGACAGAAAACAAATCTCTGATTTTTTTATATTTGATCTAACCAGGCTCGATATGTTCCTTACAGTATTGGGACCGCTCCTTTTCGCTAGCATTGAGAAAGCGGATTTTATTCTGATAAATAAGCTTGAACTTGTAGATGAGCAGGTTGTAAAAGCTGCTTATGAGGTTCTGAAGGAACAGAATGCAACTTGTCCTGTGATCACAATTTATGAGAGTGTCTACATAAATCCACAACTTAAAGAAAAAATAGACAATATTTTGAGGAATTGAGGGGTTTGCATGTATCAGAATGAATTCAATCCTATTACATTTATCTTAGAACTAAAATTGCCGGACCCAACAATTGTGAAAAGATGGACAGATATTACTAGCTACATAATTGAAAAGTATGCTCAAGAATTATCAAAAAATGATGACGTTTTTATTGGACATATCAAAGCTATTTTCACAGGCGGGGAAAAGGATTATATAAAGCTGAGCATATATAGAAAAGATATCCCCGTAAACTCCGAGTGCTCGGGCGACGGAACATACAACGAAATAAAGCTGATAATAAACTCTATTGTTCACAATGTCGATGAGGAAACCTCAATTCGGACGTTGGATCAAATATGTGATAAATGTAGAAAACAGTTTCTGATCGGTTACGATGTAAAACTAGAAAGCCATAAAGAGCATAGTCAGTACAATGGACATGTCCATGACAATTAATCTCTTCACCATTAGTAAATGGTATTAACTCTCGGGAGTTAATCATAAATCTAACAAAAGAAAGATGGAGGTTTTGAAATGAACAGTATCGCACAAATGCTAGCAAATCTTGAAGACGACAATCTAATGGCAGAAGTTCAGAAACAGCTGGAGAGCGGTGTAAGTCCGCTGAATATTCTAAAAGAATGTCAAGCAGGAATGATAGAAGTGGGAAACAAGTTCGCAAGTGGTGATTTCTTTGTGTCAGATCTTATGATGTCAGGAGCTATCTTCAAAGAAGCCGGCGAGCTGATAGCTCCCTATCTCAAGGGTCAAAGCGGAGAGAGCGCAGGAAAGGTTATCGTGGGGACAGTATTAGGAGATATTCACGATATTGGCAAAGACCTTGTAGTAGCTATGCTTAGTGCTGGAAATTTCGAGGTTATCGATGTGGGAGTGGATGCTAGCCCTGAGGTATTTCTAAGCGCACTGAAGGAAAACCCGGATGTAACCGTCTTGGGACTTTCTTGTCTTCTGACAACCAGCTACGATGCTATTAAAGAAACTGTTGATGCGGTAACAGAAGCAGGGCTTAGAGACAAAGTCAAAATCATGATCGGCGGCGGTCCGGTTGACCAAGGTGTGGTAGAATACTGCGGAGCAGATAGATTTGGCAAGGACGCACAGGATGCAGTCACGGTATGTAAGGAGCTGATGGGATTATGATGCCAAGTAAGCTGTTTTTAGAGAGAAATGAAAAGATAGAAAAGACCATAAATTTTAAAAATGACAGCCCTACTACATGCTATGCAGGCGGAGCGACACCTGCCGGACATATGGGTATTACCATGGCAGAGTTTGCTAATAATCCTGACAAAAATGTTGAAACAACGATCGCATACATCAACGAAATTAACGAGCTTGCTCCAATAGATTGTCTCAATATGTCTGGTGGCGGATTTATTAACGTCATCCTGTCGACTTTATGGCTGTCTAAAATAAACATGCCAGGGAGAGAACTTCCGGAAAACTCCTTATGGCAGGTTTCTGAGAAGAAAGTAATGGAGAATGAGGATTACGATCTGATATTAGATAAAGGATATCCAGCTCTGCAGCAGAAAATATTGCCAAAAGTTCTTGATATGAGTGAATTGGGAGAATTTATGGACTATTCGCAGAAGTTTGGACAAATCAATGCAGAAAAACATATATCGGCAGGTTATCCTTCCGTAAATACAGCAGCCTTCAGTCCTCCTTTTGAGATACTCTGTGGCGGTAGGTCAATGAACCAGTTTTTTATGGATTGCTATAAAATGCCGGATAAAGTTAAAGCTGCCCAGGATGCCATGATGCCCGCAATCATTGGAGATATGTTGAATATAATGAAAGCAACTCACGGAAAAGCTTGCTGGGTAGGCGGATGGAGAGGAGCAAGTGCACTTGTATCTCCAAAAATATGGAACAATCTTGTATGGCCATATATGAAAGAGATGGGTATGGCTCTGGTAGAAAATGGATTTACCCCATGTTTTCACTTAGACCAGAACTGGGATAGAGATATAGAGAGGTTCCTAGAAATTCCCGAAAAAATGAGTATCCTGAACCTCGACGGAATGACTGACATGAGAAATGCCAGAAAAGTATTGGGGGATCACGTTGCACTTATGGGAGATGTACCGTCGCAATTGCTTGCAACTGGAACACCGGAAACAGTCTATAAATATGTCACGGATCTGATAGATGATATTGGATACAAAGGATTGTTTATAACACCTGGTTGCGACGCTCCTGCAAATGCCAAATTTGAGAATATGGTAGCCATGTTTAAAGCAGCTAAAGAATACAAGTAAGGAGTTAAGTATGATATTCATTGGTGAAAAAATAAACGGCACAAGAAAAATTATCAAAGAAGCAATTATAAGCAGAGATGCAAGCTATATACAGAGCATTGCACTTTCCCAAGCTGAATCGGGCGCAGATTTTCTGGATATCAATGCGGGAACAGATCCTGAAAGAGAAACGGACGATATTATCTGGCTAATAGAAACTGTTCAGGCTGTAACGGATACGCCCATATGTATTGATAGTTCAACTCCATCAGCGATAAAAGAAGCATTGAAAGTGGTTAAGTCCACCCCAATGATTAATTCCATCAATGGAGATAAGAAAAGACTCGATGATTTTTTACCCTTCATAAAAGAAAGGAACTGTCCTGTAATTGCGCTGTCTATGGATGAATCAATGTCTGGCATGCCCAAATCAATTGAAGAAAGGATGCATGTGCTGGAGAATATTTTTGCGGCCACTCGGGCAATGGGTATAGAGGACAGCAAAATCTACATTGACCCGCTGATCATGTCAATAGCCACTGACCAGAAGGCGGGGAACGTTGTATTCGATTGCATAAGGACGATCCATGCAACTTATCCTGAGGCTCATATTACTGGAGGCTTAAGCAACATTTCCTATGGACTCCCTAACAGAAGTCTGATTAACAGGACTTTTTTGACACTGGCGGTGGCTGCAGGAATGGATAGCGCGGTGGTTAATCCATCGGATACAAATCTCATCGAATCAATGTTTGCCACAAATCTTTTGCTTGGCAAAGATAAATTCTGCAGGAAGTATACAGTAGCTTCTAAAAACGAGTTTAAGAAAAAATAGATTGTGAC
This sequence comes from Dehalobacter sp. DCA, assembly GCF_000305775.1. Classification (NCBI taxonomy): domain Bacteria; kingdom Bacillati; phylum Bacillota; class Clostridia; order Eubacteriales; family Desulfitobacteriaceae; genus Dehalobacter; species Dehalobacter sp. DCA. The sequence continues at coordinate 1,198,446 of NC_018866.1, read as the reverse complement.
TTCAGTAAGTATAAATAATCATTATGTACTTCCACATGGATTATGTCGACTAATCTAATAGTTCTATACTTTTGCAGCCTAGACAAATGCCTTTAAAACAAAGGTATTTTGTCTAAGGCTGTATTTAAATGTTAAGGTATGATTCTATTACTAAAACAAGGTCAGAAACCCCAGCATATTCAGAAATTATTTCAAGAGATAGATCATCATCGGTTAAATGATTTTCAATATAGTCAATCACTTGGTCAAAGGCAGTACTGATAATATTCCGCTATCAGATGATTCGATTGATATTGTGCTTGCTTCATTAATATTACATGAAGTTCAGCCGTTATCCAGGACCATGCGGCAAATTAACCGTGTGCTTAAAGAGAACGGGCAACTTTTGTGCTTGGAATATGAAAAAAGTGAAGGCGCAATGGATGGCCCTCCATTGCATATTAGGGTACCTTCATCGGTTATGGAGCAAGAGTTAGAAAAAGCCGGATTAAATGTAACACAGAAGGTATTTTTTAGAGACAATCTATATGTCATTACTGCTAAAAAGTGAATCACTATCATTTATCAATTAGAATGGTAATACCATGAATTAATTATTTCAAGTACTGATATCTTTTGTAGTTAGTTCAAAAATTGTACTAATTCTTTCTGAGAAAGACTTGGGCGTCATAAGGACATCAGACATTCGTGCGATTTTGAAGGTTCTATATGTGCTTCTGGTTAAGCAGAAGGCTTGCAGATACCAGGCGTTAATTTGGCGGCTTAGGATGGCGTCTTTTATAATATGAAATTGGAGATCTTGTTTTCATCGCTGCCCCAGAGACTGAAATCCACCTCAATCCAACTCGTTTTATTTTGTGTTTAAGACTTCAAAATCGAGCTTAAGTTCTGAGGACGAATAGTGGTCAAAAGGATGTGGTTTTATAGATGGCGTTAGGAATATGCATCTGTGCTGAGGTTGGATACAAAAACGTTGATTTTTACACCCGCTTTTTATACGCCCTCATCGCGAAGATATAGGCCACAAACATAATTCCAACGCACCACGCAAGAGCAACCCATATATCATTACCAACCGGTTGGTTGGACAATAACGCTCGGATGGCTTCCACGATCGAGGTCACCGGCTGATTTTCGGCAAAGGCGCGAACGACCGCCGGCATCGTCTCGGTCGGCACAAAGGCCGAACTGATAAACGGCAGGAAGAGAAGCGGATAGGAAAAGGCACTTGCACCGTCCACTGATTTGGCGGACAGTCCGGCAATCGCTGCGATCCAGGTCAGGGCAAGGGTAAACAGCGCGAGTATACCCGCCACGGCAAGCCATGACAATACGCCTGCTGACGAGCGAAAGCCCATAATGAGCGCTACGAGAATGATAACGACAACCGAAATCGCATTGGATACCAGCGAGGTCAGTACATGCCCCCACAGCGCAGCCGAACGCGCAATCGGCATCGAGTGGAAGCGCTCAAATATGCCCCGCTGCATATCCATAAACAGGCGGAAAGCTGTATACGCTATACCGCTGGCAATCGCAATCAACAGGATACCGGGCAGCAGATAATTCACATAGTTATCCGTGCCGGCTTGAATGGCACCGCCGAACACATAGACGAACAGCAGCATAAACGCTATCGGCATGATAGTGACCGTGATGATGGTGTCCATGCTGCGGAAAATATGGCGCATAGAACGTCCCAGCATAACGCTCATATCGCTGAAAAAGTGTTGCTTTACTGTATTCATTTTTATCGCTTCCATTTACTTCTCCTCCTTTTTACCGCTCTTTGCCATCCATGGCACCGCGGCATTAGTCCATCCGTGGACGTTTGCCGATGATGGCCAGGAATATCTCTTCCAAGGTCGGTTGTTTTTCCACATACTCCACCTTAGCGGGCGGGAACAGCTTTTTCAGCTCAGCAAGCGTGCCGCTGATGATAATCCGGCCTTCATGCAGAATGGCAATCCGGTCGGCGAGCTGTTCAGCTTCCTCCAAATACTGTGTCGTTAAAAATACTGTCGTGCCGTGGCCGGCAAGCTCTTTGACCGTCTTCCAAACCTCGATGCGCCCCTCGGGGTCAAGCCCGGTGGTCGGCTCGTCAAGAAAAATGAGCTGCGGTTTCCCTGCCAGGCTCATGGAGATGTCCAGCCTACGGCGCATACCGCCCGAATAGGTGGAAACTCTGCGGTCAGCGGCCTCGTTCAGACCGAAGCGGTTCAGTAAATCATCCGCGACTTGACGGGGATTTTTGAGGTGCCTGAGCCTCGCGATCATGATCAAATTTTCCCGTCCGGTCAAAATCTCGTCCACGGCGGCAAATTGACCGGTCAGGCTGATCGACTGCCTCACATTGTCAGGCCTTGAAGCAACATTGAAGCCGTTGACGGTGGCAGTTCCGCTATCCTGTTTGAGCAGCGTGGTGAGGATTTTGACAATCGTTGTCTTGCCCGAACCATTGGAGCCGAGCAGGGCGAAAATACTGCCTTTTTCCACCTCGAAATCCACGCCCTTCAGGACATGAAGCTGCTTGTAAGACTTTTGCAGCGCTTTCACTTGGATTGCTTTTTCCATCCCCATATCACCCCTTTACTTTGTTTTTGCCGTCACCTTTTTCATGGCCTTGTTAACTTCTTGGTTAATAGATTCTTGGTAGATGTCAGCGTAAGTTTTTGAATCTTTGATTAGATCGTCGCAGAAAGCCGCTACGTCACTGCCCGTCACTTCGAGCACGCCTTTCCCCAAGGCCGCGCCCTCTTCAAAAAGATCGATAATCCCCGAGAGCAAGCCCGTCCCTTCGGTTAGCTCAACAGGGCCGACCTTAAAGAGATATTTTTGAATCTCTTTATAAACAAACTGATAATCTTGCGGGAGCGCTTTGACACGCGCCATGTGCGCCCGCCACTCTTTTTTGCCTTCGATAATATCTTGTATTCGCATTTTATCCTCCTATTTACCTAATTTTTTAGCGATATTATTGTTGAGTTGCTCGCGCCACTTGTCGCGAAAAGACTTTGCCCCTTCTTCGCCGGCCAGCGCTGAACAGAAGCCTTTGATATCGTCACCCAAAACCTCTTGGACACGCTGACCGTCCGCAGCCGTTTCTTCGAGCAGGCCAAGCACACCGTCAAGAATTGGCATGAGGTTGCGACCGGTGAAATCTGAGTGCGGCCAAAGATTGGCTTTAATTTTTTCCCATGCCGCTTGATAATCAGCCGGCAGCTTTTGGGCTCGCAATTCAAAAGTTTTCAATTCTTTAGTCATGTCACTGCCTGTGATTTTTTCCCAAAAATTCATTATATTTTCTCCTTTAACTCGTCAATTTTTGATGATACGAACTCCCATTTTTCCCAGAACTTCCGGAGTTCCTTGTGCCCCGCGTCGTTGAGCACGAAAAACTTGCGCGGCGGTCCCATATCGGAGGGCTTCTTGGTGGTCTCCACCAACTTGTTTTTTTCAAGCCGGATCAGGATGGTGTACACCGTTCCCTCCACAACATCTGTGAAGCCCAAAGCATTGAGCTTGCGGGTGATTTCATAGCCATAGGTTTGCCCCCGACTGATGATTTCCATCACGCAACCTTCCAACACGCCTTTGAGCATTTCCGTTAGGTTTTCCAACACAATCACCCCTTACTATTCTGTATGACTAATATTTTGTATCACTTACTACCGCTATACAGTAATACATATTAGGTGGTTTGTCAATAGCGGTTGTTCTGATAATGAATTTCAACGAAAACGCAAGATGCTAATCGGCAAGCATTTGACAATGGCTGTCTTGCCCACGAACAGCATCATCAGCTGGGTTGGCGGCAAAAAGGCGCTGCGGGAGCTGATCTACCAATATGCTTTAGGTTGACTTTAACTATATTTGTTACAAAAGCGTTAACTTAGGCCGGATAAAGGCGAATAGAAAACAATTTAATAGTTTTCGTTTTTTATTTATTACTGTTCTTTAGGGGGATAAAATAGTGAAAAGTCCAAAAATCAAGGTTTTGATTGCAGATGGGTAGACATGGCCTACTATCAGTATCGCGATATTCAGAAATTCTTAAGATTATAATAAGTAAAAAGCTATAAAATGGATTATTGCTTTGCGGTATAATAATTATGGGGATATATACTTAAAAGAAAGAAGATGACGCTTTTGGCCGCAAATATTTTAATAGTTGATGATGAACAGGCTATTGCCGATTTGGTAGAAGTTTATCTGAAAAACGAAAATTATAATGTCTTAAAATTTTATGACGGCAAGGATGCTCTTAACTGCATTGAAAGTGAACGATTGGATCTCGCCATTTTAGATGTCATGCTTCCTGATGTAGATGGTTTTTCTATCTGTCAGCAAATCCGGGAAAAGCATAACTTTCCGGTTATCATGCTGACAGCCAAAGAAGAAGAAATCGATAAGATCACCGGACTGACCTTAGGTGCGGACGACTATATCACCAAGCCGTTTCGTCCCTTGGAGCTTATTGCCCGTGTCAAGGCGCAGCTCCGGAGATTTACCAAATATAATTCTTCAGAGCGAAATCAGGAAGAACACTTGATTGCTTTTTCCGGCCTGGTATTGGACATGGACACCCATGAATGTACGTTGAATGAAAAAAAGCTAGCTCTCACTCCTACTGAATTCTCCATTCTTTGGGTCCTTTGTTCCAACCGCGGACGGGTAGTCAGTTCGGAAGAATTGTTCCAAGAGGTATGGGGAGACAAGTATTTCAGCAACAGCAATAATACGGTAATGGTTCATATCCGGCATTTAAGGGAAAAAATGCAAGATAGCGCGGAGCATCCAAAATATATCAAGACGGTATGGGGGGTTGGCTATAAAATTGAAGAGTAAGAGAGCTAAAAGAAAGAATGATTATTCCAAATTAAAAAGGAAAGTATTTTTGCAAATCAGTCTGATCACAGTTGCCGCTGCTGTGACTGTTTTTCTGTTGCGCGAAATCCTGCGTGGACAGTTCGGAGATCTTATCGTTCAATTTTTAGTCAATGCTTTTCATTTTAATTATTCAGACGCCCTGACAATCTATCAGTTGGTGATTCGCAACAATATGGATATGATTCTTATTGTTGTAAGCCTGATTTTTTTAGTTATCCTTCTTCGGTTTTTTGTCTCTTGGTTCACAAAATATTTTGATGAAATCAGCGCCGGAATGGATAAACTTGCTGAGGAATCTAATGCTGAAATTATCTTGGCACCGGAATTGGATTTTATGGAAAATAAGCTTAATCAGATGAAAAACAACTTGGGAAAACAAAAGAAAGCCGCGCTTGAGGCCGAGCAGCGCAAAAATGATTTGGTAGTTTACTTGGCTCATGATATCAAGACACCTCTGACCTCCGTTATAGGATACTTAAGTCTTCTGGATGAAGCTCCTGATATGCCTCCTGAGCAGAAGGCAAAATATGTCGGTATTACCTTGGAAAAAGCTTATCGTTTAGAGCAGCTTATCGATGAGTTTTTTGAGATTACAAGATTTAATCTTCAAACAATTGTTTTGAATAAAGAAAAAATCAATTTACAGTTCATGCTCCAGCAGATGGCGGATGAATTCTATCCCATGTTGACTCCACAAGGAAAGCAGGTGTCCGTCAATGTGCCCGATGGACTCACCCTGTGGGGAGATGCAGACAAACTGGCCCGGGTGTTCAATAACATCCTGAAAAATGCGCTGGCCTATAGCTATGAAAACAGCGTCATTGACATTTCTGCTCAGCAGCAGGACAAAAATATTGTTATAACTTTTACGAATCAAGGTAATCCTATCCCACGAGAAAAACTGGAAACGATATTTGAGAAATTTTTTCGGCTGGACACATCCCGTTCTGCCAATACAGGCGGTGCCGGGCTTGGATTGGCTATTGCCAAACAAATCGTAAACGCGCATGGAGGCAATATTTTCGTGCAAAGTAATACAGAAAAGACAGTCTTTACTGTCGTGCTTCCACAAAAGCAAGAAAAGGACAAGTTATCTGCATAAGTCAGATAGCGTGTCTTTTTGTTAATTAAATAAAGATCTTAAAAATGGGTAAATTAAAAATGGGTTATACACAAAGAACATACCGGCGAATGCGCAGGCCATATAAAAACATGCCTCTTCACGAAGGAGTAAGGGAATTTTTTCGATATTGGTACTTTGGACAGAAACCTTGTCCTGTAATTTTGATAAATGTTCTTTCAGCAGCCTAAAAATTACCCATCCGATTAACGCTCCGAGAGTATTCATCAGTAAATCATCAATATCCGTTACTCTATTTCTATTGAACAATTGACTCAATTCTATGATAAGAGAGAATGTAATACCGGATAATGCTGTTTTCCATAACACTTCATACTTTTTCCAAATACATGGAAGCATAAATCCAAGAGGTATAAAAAGTAATATATTTTCTATGTATGGGCGAACACCCTCTGTAAGCCAACGAAATGGAATCAGATTAATCTCATCAGGTGGAATATTCAACCCCTTTGGTGTTATTATACCAAAGCTGTTATGAACGATATCCCTCAAAATGGTATAAATACCAGTAAAATCTAGAACACCAGTAAGGTAGTACACAAAGATATATACGATTACAATATGTTCAATTGACAGTTTATAGCCAATCTTTCTGCTTTGAGAGGTCAGTAGTATATGGTATGGAACCAAGAAGGGCAAAGTACTAATAAACCATGTAATCGACACTATAATAAACATTAAAATCGTAATGATCACTAAATTCACCTCCGTTGTAATTAACTTGTTTATTCTAGGATATTTAAAAAAGAAATGTCTTAATAAAACCTTAAGATACGGTGATTTTCTCCTTAATAAAGTTTTATTCCTATTTTTACAACTATTAGGATGCAGTAGTGTCGCAAAGAACATGTATATCACAGTGAAACTCCAGATACCGTTATAAGAAAATCTTAAGAAATTCATAAGCTGGAATTCCAAAATAGCTCCTTGTTCTGTGGTTGAATAATATCAGCACAGAATAAGGAGCTGTTTTAGAGTATGGCACGAAAAGTAAAAAAGAAAAAGTCAGGAATACGTATATTTGTAACATTTCCGTTAATAATTGTCATTGCCGCTTTGGCTTACAAATCTATCATTACTCCAGGAAACCACCAAATATTTGAGAAAGGGGCTGTATCACAACTTAGCCCCAATGAAGGACGTCAATAAAAATGGCGTCTTTTCTTTTGGGGGTGGAGAAAGTGGCCTGCCAAGTTCGGATTCGAATCCGAATTTTAGTTTTTTCCAAGCGGTCATCCCCCTGGGGATTCCGACAGAAGAGCAGGAGGAATTTATGGCCTGCCATGATGTTAATATAGTTAAATTTTAATCAAAAAACGCTTAAGAAATACTAAGCGTTTTTTTTAGAATAAATGCTATATTTAATTGGAAATTGTGGTTTCCGGAATCAGAGCAATTGCGGAAGCTGCTAATAAAAAATAAAGGAGGAGAAATATGGGTACATTTTTGGTGTTTCTAGCGGGTGTTCTTTTTTTAGCCGGCCTACTATTTATTAAACCTAGAGCAAATACGGACAAAAAATGGAAAACTATTCTTAATTGGGTTTTATACGTCGCATGGTATGCAATTACTTGGATGGGGATTTCTTTCATTTATATTAATGCGAGCGTAGGGCATGTCAAAGCAACGAGTACAGCAATCTTTTTGTTTTTAGGTATTTCAGTTGTACTAGCAGTAGTCTTAGCAAGACTCTTGGGATTTTTCGGTAAACAACAGAAAAAAGCAAATACAAGCTTAGAAGCTTAAAGAGGTGAAAAAGGATGTCTATTGAAAAACAAGAAGGGCAGAAACAGGAGCAGGAGCTAAGGATAAACCGACGTAATTTCCTAAAGGCAGGAGCAGCCTCAGCTATTTCCATGGGTATTCTTGGTATGGCAAATGCTTTGCCGGTGCAAGCCGCCGAGACGGTGTCAAACTCCGCAGGACAGTCGAAGCTTCATCCGACGAATTACGGCAGCGCCTCAGTTAAAATGGCTGATTTTAACGACCAATGGTTGGGCACAACCAAGATTGTTGGTCCTATAAAAAAATTCCATGAGGCAGATCAGGGATTCAACTTGGTTTTCCGCCATAAGGTTTCCGAGGCGGCTTTTAAGGCGAACATGTTTTACCATGCTGCTGCAAAATATCCTTTGGGAGATGCTTTAGCCAAGTTTACTTTAAGCTTAGCTCCGATGGTCTCTGGAAAAACCGCCCCTGAAAAATTGAATATTCCCGACCCTGAACAGATGTCCCAGCATATCAAAGACTGCGCCTATTTCTTAAGGGCTGATGAGGTCGGCATCGGCAAAATGCCTTCATTTGCATACTATGAGTTCAAGGCGCCTCCTCTTGCAGATATGATGAAAGATGACTTGTCTAAATCAGTACCTGTCACAGAGAGCCTGCCTTATGTCATCGTTGTCATGACTGATCAGCATTTGGAGACCATGCTGGCATCTACCGGCTATGACGGCATCAGCGGTTCCCAATCATTCCGTTCTTACCATGCAACCGCCGTTATTACGGTGATTTTGGCAAACTATATCCGTAATCTTGGTTACAACGCCAGAGCGCATCATTTTTCCAATTATGCCGCGATCATGGCTCCTTGTATGATATCCGCAGGACTGGGAGAGATGACAAGGACAGGTGACTGTGTAGCTCACCCAACACTTGGATTCCGCAACAAAGTTGCCGCTGTGACCACGGACTTGCCGCTAGCTCCAGATAGGCCAATTGATTTCGGCGCTCAGGATTTCTGCAGGGTGTGCAAAAAATGTGCCGATAATTGTCCTTCGGGAGCGATTACCCAAGACGAAGATTATATTGAAAAGAATGGTATTTTGCGTTGGCAGAGTGACATTAAGAAATGCGTTGAATTCCGTGTAACCAATAAAGAAGGGTCCATGTGCGGACGCTGCATGAAGGTTTGTCCATGGAATTCCAAAGAAGACTCCTGGTTCCATCAGGCCGGTACATTTCTCGGTAGTCACGGTGAAACTGCGTCAAGTTTGCTTAAACAGGTTGACGATATGTTTGGCTATGGTACTGAACAGATTGAGAAGTACAAATGGTGGTTAGAGTGGCCTGAACGTTATTAACTCATTGAGTATGTAAAATTCAAGGGAAAATTTAGTAAGAAAATGCATAATGTCTCTGATAGCCCTTCGGATATAATAGTGGAAGGAATAGTCCTAAGTTGTTATATCCGAATGTTATCAGAGACAAATTGCTATGTAAAAAAAAATACACTTAGCTTTACCATTAAAAAATTTAAGAAAATGAACAATATATTCATAATTTATGTTACCGATACACAAGATAAAAATATATTATCTTTTATATTGATTTCGTCTTCTAATAATTGACAAACTCTTTAAAATAAAATAATTCCTGATAAACTAAGTTTAGACCCAATTCTTCATTTGTTTAAGCAGGTGAAGGCATAATATCTAATCTTTTTGTATTATCTAAAACTAATTTTATACACTTTTATTAACCTCCTGCTAAATCTAATCTTAACATAAGAATCGATAAAGGATATTAGTATATGCAAAAGGAGGAATTAGATAATGGATGATATTAATAATAAGCAAATTCCCCGGCCTTATATGCTTGAGAATTTTGAAAAAATTGAAAGACTAGAGAAGTACTTGCATCTGGCACATAAACGTATATTTCCTAAAGGAGCAATCGTTCAAGCACAGGGTAAAAATGCTAATTCTATTCTTTATGTCAAGTCCGGATGCCTGGGTGTAAGCATTGGTTCAGATGATGGCTGTACCAAATTTCTTTTTCATGTTAATGAAAAAACGATCGGGGCAACAATCAATTCAAATGAAGACAATAGCGAAGTTCAGGTTTATGCGATCAGAAAAAGTACGGTTTATTTTTTTGCGCTTGAAGATATTCTGGAAATATTTAATGAGGATAAACAGGTACTTCTGGAAGTTATTCAAAATATTCTTGATAAGTCTTATTGTCTTATGGCAAAAACAAGGGATTTAAGTTATTACCGGCCGTCAAGCAGAATATTACGGTTTATCTATAATCTCTGTATCTCTGAAGGAAAGCTTGTGGACAATTATTACATTATAAACACCAAACTAACGCAAAAAACTATCGGAGACATTACTGGAACTCATTATGTTTCAGTGAGTAAACTGTTTAAAATGCTAGAAGAGCAGAGAATACTCAAAAAAACAAAAGATAAAATTTACATTTACAATCTTTCAAAATTAGCTTCTATGATTAATGAAGTTTTAAAGTACTGACTTTGGATTGTTGATGGTAAAAAAATACAAACCAGGGCCCACTCAAGATTATACTTTTGAGTGGGCTTCTTGTTATGTGTATCGTAACACAGAAAATTCTAACATTATGCTTTATATTATGAAGCGGATGACGTATGAAGTTGAAAAAAGTATTTACAAGGAGGGGATATAGCGTGAAAAATACATGAAAAGTTCCCATTAATGATTGTGTTTATTAGGTTCAGGTCACAAAAAATTGGTAAAAAAGCAAAAATTACAAAGAAAAGGAAAAGTAGAGAAGAAGGGAGACGTGGTAGATAGTATGGGTGGAATCATCGCATATATTTTGGGTCTTGCTACGGTATTGCTTATTCAATTATACAAAAAGTCTGTGGAGAAGAAGAACCGCAAGTTCGGCATCTGGAGCTGGGTATTATCAATATTTGTTACACTCTATGTAGATTTTTTAATATATTGGCTCTACATGGGAGTATGGGAGGGGCAGCCCAAAGCCGGAATAGTCGGATTATTCCTGATGGGTATTATTGGGGTCGTTATCGTTGCTGTTGCTCAATTATTGGTCAGCAAATCTTTTGGAAAAAAAACGATTGCCAAGTTAATGAAAGGAGAAAAAGCATAAAATGTCTAAGAAACTTAGCAGAAGGTCCTTTCTGAAAAGTACTGCACTGACTGGAGCCCTGACCAGTATATTGACACTTACGCCCGGAGCAAGAGAGAAATTACTTGGAGACGGTGCTGCGAGTGCGCTGGAATACCCCAGAGTGGATAAACCGCCTTATGAGGTTGAAGGTGAAGTCGGGCGATTTGATAATAGAAATAACGCTCATTCCCGCGGGTATTGGGATGAAAGCCAGTCGTTTTATATGTTTGGCCCACAAGGGATGACAGCCTTTCATGATACTTTAAAAAATATTGCTACCGGGACACCAAAACCTGGGTTTGATCATCGCGATCTATCATTATTTATGAGTTCCGCGTTGATGTTTAAAGTTGGTAGCTTTGCTGCGTCGCACCTGTGGGAGCCAGAACTGCCTCCGGGATTAACACAACCATACAAGACGACTCCGGAAGAAGCAGCCCAGACTGTGAAAATGGCCGCTAAACATTTCGGCGCAAGCGTTGTGGGAACCTGTAAGCTTAATCGGAATTGGCTTTACAGTCACAGGTATCACGTTGAGAATTGGAAGACGGATGCCAAAGACTTGTTTACAAAAGTGTTTGGTCTTGAAAAAGGCCTGTTGGGGCCGGTGATGACACCCGAAGAAAGAAAGAAATTACAACTGCCGAATGTAGATGATGAATTGCCTCAAGAGATGAATAACGTTATCGTCTGTGGTATTGAAATGGACTACGAGGCCTACCAGCGTACCCTTTCCTGTGTTGAAGTAGCTGAAACGTATCGGGCATACAGCTTTGATAAATTCTTGATTATGCACTTGGCCCTCTTTATTAATTATATGGGTTACCGTGCTTGGCCATTTGGCAGTTATGGACCAGGCTTGGGAATTCCGATGGCTGTCGATGCAGGGCTGGGGGAAATGGGACGGAATGGTCTGCTTATCAACCCGGACTTTGGACCTCGTCTGCGTATTTGTGGTGTTATCACCGACATGCCTATCCAGCCGGATAAACCTATAGATATGGGAGTGACCAAGTTCTGCGAGACCTGTGCGGTTTGCGCTGATAACTGTCCTTCCGGGTCTATTCCCAAGGATAATAATCGTACTGCCGAAGCCGTATATTCCACTACAAATTCTGGTGTTAAAAAGTGGCCGATTGATGCTTGTAAATGCAAAGCCTATTGGGATGATCATAACATAAGTGCTTGTGGTAACTGTGTTCATTATTGTCCGTACAATAAACCCAAAACTGAAATGCATAAGTTAGCAGCGCATTTGGCACCGACGCTAGGATCCACGCTTGTCAAGATGGAAAAAATGTTAGGCTATTCAGAACCCAAAGATGTGGCAAGCTGGTGGGCACAGGATCCTAATAAATTCTTTCCAAGGAAGTAAGTAGAACTACAAAAGAATTGCCGGCTCCCAAGCGGGAGTCGGCATATCATTATTAGGTTTCTTATTTACTTCATTTGTCAGCCTAGTTATTAGTCACACTTCTGGAGGAAGCAGTAATGTTAAAACGCATAATGATAGTTGTTGCGGTTGCTATATTGATTGGGGCTTTGGCATATTCCAATATGGCAGCAGAGAAGGATGAACTCCTTTACATGAAACAGATTTTGCCGCAAACAAACTTTGAAAAAATAAGTAACAACCCTCCAACTTTTAAAACGGATCAAAGCAACGGCAAGGAACATTATTATGTCGTATTTGGAGAGGCCAATGGTTACGGCGGGCCAATGAAGGTAGCTGCAGTAATTGATCCGCTGGGGGAGATCCAACAGGTTGTGGTTGTGGAGAGCAGAGAGACGCCTAGTTTTTTGAACAAAGTCTTAAAGGCAAAATTTCTGGATCAGTTTAAGAACATAAAAGCAAATGATCCGATTGAACTGGGTGCTGACATTGATTACGTCACCGGGGCCACGGTAAGTTCCAGGGCTATCGCCAATGCTGTACGACAGGGAAGTCACGAAGTGGCAGTCAATCAACTTGGTCTAAGCATATCGGAAAAGCCGGAATCCTGGAAGTTTGGGTTAGCGGAAGCAAGCGCGATCATTCTGCTTTTAGCCGTATGGGTCCTAAGCTTGGTGTGGAAAAAGTCCAAAATGCGGTATATTACTTTACTTGCTGCAGTCATTATCTTTGGATTCTGGCTTAAAATCCAGATTTCCTTATCCTCTATCTCGGCATTATTGATGGGGTATTGGCCTTCTATACACAGTAATATGATTTGGTATGTAATCGTACTAGGTGGTTTAGGAATCGCTCTTTTTTCAGGACGCAACCTATACTGTTACTGGCTGTGTCCTTTCGGGGGAGTACAAGAATTAACAAGTATGGTAAGAGGTCGCAGCAAGTGCCGAAGGGTATCTAATCAGCTCCTGAAATTATTGCCTAAGATACTGTTATGGTCTGGCTTACTTTTAACTTTCCTGTACCGGAACCCGGCTATTGGTAGTTATGAACCATTTGGCACGTTGTTTGGGCTTACAGGGACTTTTCTTAATTGGCTATTATTGCTTGTGATTATGACGGGGTCCATCTTTATCTATCGGTTCTGGTGCGATTGCTTCTGTCCAGTAGGTGCTTTTCTGGATATTTGCGCTAAAATCAGGCGTAGACTCGGAAAACTCGTGCACTTACCTGAGAAAGTTACCCAGCACCAAATGCCGATGAATAAAAACGAGTAGGTGTAATTAAATCAACGCGAGGGAGAAAATGAATAATAAATACAATATCGGTGATATCCTAAACCATGCCTTATGTGTTGTTACACTTGTAATAATCAGTTTGATCTTTTGGCAGAACATAGATTCTAATTCTGTTGCAGACTTAAGTGCCCAAAAAATTAATATGGAATCCCAAACTCCTCAGGAGCCTGAAATTCCAGAAGATATTGATATGCATAACTTTGCAGTAGAATAAATGAGGCCAGTTTATAATTGGGATTCAACCCATGATTTGAAGTCTTCGGGAAAATATATATTTCGATCTATTACTTTGATCATACCTTTGTTTTTTAAATCAGAGAATTGCTTCGTAACAAATTCTCGTGTAGCACCAATAGAATCTGCAATCTCTTGATGAGTAAGGATATATGGGGCTTTATACCAATTATCATATTCTGAGTGATTGAGTGAATAAAGATTACGTAAGAATAGTAAAAACCGCTGTCTTGGAGGGAAAAACCATAAGGATTCGAAATTTTCTACAAGCGCAATAGCGTAATTACTCAAGTAGTCCATAAAAGCAAAGGCCAAGATGGGGTTACCATTAATTCCTTCAAAAATTTGATTTTTCGTGACATAACAAATTGTGCTGTCTTCACAAGCCCTTATCTCAAGGGGAGACGATTTTACTTCCAGAAGTACGGGAACTAAACCGTAAATTCCTCCGGCTTGAATAATACTCACTGTTCTTTGTCTTCCGTCTTTACTTAACATCATGGTCTTCAATGTTCCTTTTTCGACACACTGGATGTAGTTTATTTCTTCACCGGTATTTATGACTCTTTGTCCTTTGCTTACAGTAAAACGTTGACCATTCGTCTTCATAAAATCAAATAGTTTTTCAGATGAAGGCTCCCATGGGAAATGTGAATAGTCAAACACTGCAATCACCTCCACATACAGATTCCCCTATACCTTATCATATCATTTCTGTTTCTGAAGATATGTGAATCAAGACACACTCTGTCTTTGATTATCAGAAAAGCAAAACAAAGGAATCGTCAGAAAATAAGGATAATTAAAGCATTTCCAAATAATATAAAAATTATTTGTTATTATTTGTTAGGCCAATAAAAATAATCCACAATGAAATTGGGTAAAAACTGTTGTATAAATAATACGGTAAATAATTTTGAAAATTTAAAATATATAAATTATACCCTTAGTAAGCGCTAAGCTTTATTAAATTTTATCTATGATATATTTACTTGTATAGACAGCAAACTTTATTATCAATAGACTAAAAAATAGCTGTAAAAAGTTTAAGGAGGATGGTTTGAAGTGATGGATTTGAAAGCCCTGATTCAAGCGATGTCCGATTTGGACGAAGACGTGTTAAACAAGGCGATTGATGAAGTGCTAAGCAAAGACGACAACGCCGCCGAAGTTCAAGAAGTTGTTAAAGCCTGTCAGCAAGGTATGACGCTCGTAGGTGAACGCTATGATTCGGGCGAGTACTTTATCGGAGACCTGGTCTTCGCCGGGGAAGTTTTGCAAAACGTAATGGACAAGCTCAAACCGGTTTTAAGTGCAGGATCTTCAGCAAAAGGCGGAATGATTGTCCTGGCTACCGTTTTCGGAGATCTTCATGATATCGGCAAAAATATTTTCAGATCCATGGTTGAAGCCGCAAATTTCGAGGTGATCGACCTGGGGATCAATGTTCCGGTTAGCCAGATCGTGGACAAGGTTAAAGAGGTTAACCCTGATATCGTAGGCTTAAGCGGCGTACTGACTTTAGCGCTGGATAGTATGAAAGAAACGGTTGATGGACTGAACAATGCGGGCCTTAGAAATTCAGTCAAGGTGATTATCGGCGGAGTACCCGTTAATGAGAATGTATGTCAAAGCATAGGGGCGGACGCCTTTTCGACAAACGCAGCTGAAGGGGTCAAAATATGCCAAAGATGGGTGGGTTGATTGATGAGTGAAATAATGAACCTTTACCAAAAACGTGTAGAAAGAGTTTACAAAGCCATTAATCTAGAACAACCGGATCGAGTTCCGATCTCTTCCGCTCTTGGAACATGGTCTTCCTACTATGCAGGGTACACTGACTCCGAATCCAACTGGGATTTGGATAAATGCAGTAAGTCTCTTCTAAAAGTAGTTAACGACATACCGATGGACGTCTTGCACATGTTTTACGCCAGACCCGGTGGCATGTATCAGGCTTTGGGCAGTAAATCTTTTCATTATTTGAATGAAAGCAACATTGTTCAATATTCAGATGAGAATGCGGAAGTAATGACTAGCGAAGAATATCCTGAATTTATTAAAGACCCATTTAGGTTCATGGTGGAAAAAGTTTTGCCGCGGAAATATTCGGAATTGGCAAAAGAATCACCTGCAAAGGATTTAGCACTAGCAAAAGGCGCTATGCAATTTGGTATGTATGGAGCGAAAAAGGGCGCTGCAGAGGCTAATCTAATAACCCAGTATGGAATACCTATGCTATTTGATGGTTTAGCAATAATGCCATTAGATTGGATTGCCGATTTCTTCCGGGGTATTAAAGGCGCATTTATGGATATGCGTCGTCGGCCTGAAGAATTGCTTGAGGCTGCGCAGGCACTTACTCCGTTAGTAATAAGGTTTGGAATGGGTCAGATGTTTTCAACACCACCGAAAGCAAACCCCAAAATCATCCTACTTCCTTTACATTTACCTACTATGCTTAAAACAGCAGATTTTGATAAATTTTACTGGCCTATGTTTAAAACGATTATCGAGGCCTTCGTGGCTAATGGAGTAATTCCAATGCCATTCTATGAAGGAGATTGGTCACGCTACTATGATCATCTTCAAGATCTGCCTGCCAAGAAAACACTGGGATGGTTCGAACACGGCGATTCTAAAGAACTTAAACAGAAGCTTGGAAATACCATGTGCATACTAGGTCTTTTTCCGTTAACGTTGTTACAATATGGCACGAAGGAAGAATGTATTACCAAAGCGAAAGAATTATTGGATGATCTGGCTCCTGGCGGAGGATATATTTTCTCAACCGATAAGGAACTTCTTTCGGCAGCTGACGGCAAGGTGGAAAACATCATCGCCGTAAACAAGTTTGTCATGGAGTATGGTATTTATTAATAGGAGGTGCTTCACGGTGGAAGAACAATTGTTGATCTCTTGGAGTGATATCGTAAAAGAGCATCCGGAGCTCGCAGATAAAGATCCTGCGATGGGTATGAATTGGGATATCGGGCAGGAAATGATTTTTGCCTATGTAACTTTCCTGGCGCTCTTTTAAACAAAGAGAATAAGGGAAACTAAGAAAAAATAACCGAAATAAGTTAATAGGTCAATTTCAGGCTGTTTTATTTAATGTCATAGAAGATTACTACAGTCTCGAGCCAGGAGAAAATCCTGGCTTTTTATCACTTCAAATATTGTAGCTGCGAGAATGTGTGAGTGGAGTATCCAGCGGAGTATCTTGTATGTCTACGCTGCCCAAGAAAAAAGGAAAACGCCTCAAAATAATATTGAAGCGTTAGAGATGGGACTCATATTACCTTAATTTATTTACATTAGTGTCAATAGCTCCTAGAAAGAAGGTTTATATCAGAGCATCAACTTTTGCTGGGGTGAAAATGAGCTTCTTATCCTTGACCTCAGCTGTACCATTGAGACGATAGCCTTTAGGTCCGCCGTCCATTGTGGCTGCAACAACCCATATGTTTTTGTCAGCTGCTAAATTCTGTTGTGTTACGTCCATTTTGTAAATGCCGAAGACTACTGTGTCACCTACAACTTCGCCTTTGCCAACAATAATTGGGTGAGGAATGCCATCTGCACCCAGTGTGACAAGGGAAAGAAAGGCCGAACCCTCAATGACTGCTTTGACCCCTTCATTAATAACCATCTCGCCATCTCCTTAATATTTTTTGATAGTCTTTACTTTAGTTTTGCTACCTAGTACAATATTACTACCTGGATTTTATTTTTCAAGTACGCAGAAAATGATGAGTAGGTAAGGAAAAACTGACTATGAAAAGCGATCAAAACAACAGCGCATGCAGAAATAACTGCCCATGTATGGAGGATTGTCCATTAGGAAGTGCATTAAGGTTAATAGGCGGAAAATGGAAAGTACCCATTTTATGCGCGCTTAATCAAGACGGTATAACAAGGTATAATGAACTGAAACGCAAGATTAGAGGCATAACAAATACGATGTTGGCAGGTTCATTGAAGGAATTGGAAGAAGACGGTCTTATCTACCGTAAACAATATATGGAGATGCCGGTGAGGGTTGAATATGCATTGACGGACCTTTGTAGTGACCTGATGCCGATTCTAAAACAACTTGCACATTGGGGGATTCAGGTTCAGGAGTCTGAATACACATTGAACAAAAACTAAGAAGTGCCCCGATAATATATGTTGTATAAAATAATAAGGCGAATATTTTGGGGAGCATTAGTCTGAAATAGTCTATTGCTCCTTTGTTTGCATTATACAAAAATACTTAGGGTTGTCAGAATGGGGCTTATCCTAAAGGAATACATCATTTGATCAAAGCCAGTTTTACTTTTACTTTTCTGAATATTCAGAAAAGTATTTGTTTAACATACACAAAAAGTTGACTGCTATACACTGAATACGAGCGCTCGTGTTTAAGATATGATCTGTATTTTAAAGTAAAGGAGGAAAGGTATAGACTCACAAGTCTAAAAAAACCAGAACTTCATAGCGCAAATGTTTAGCATCTAAGGGACTTTTAACATTATCTTTTTTATTTTCACAAATTGGAATGGAGTGAACAGGATGGAAAATAACCAGTTAGAAAATGGCTCGGTAGCAGACAAGATTAAATCTGTTCAAATCAGCAGACGTTCTTTATTTAAATTTGCCGGGCTTGCTGGAGGGGTAGCGGCACTCGGGGGAATTGCTGCCAGCAGCTTTGGTGATGCAAAGTCCATTGATACGATGATGGGATGGGAATCAGAACAAGGGGAAGTATATTTTAATCGTGAGCCATTTAGAGTAGATAAGCCTGGTTATGAGATTAAAGGACCAGTCAATCGTGTGGATCAAGACGTTGATTCACCAACCTTTCGTCGTCTGTACTATCAGGAAGATGCCTTATTAAGCAAAAAAGGCGAAGAAAATTTAATGCCCAGATTGAAGGAATATTACGCAAAGCATCCTGATAAACTGGAAAGCGATAGAGCATGGTTCACCAAACTTCTTCCGAACCTCGCTGAAGAAGAGAAAAAAATGAATAAGGATATGTGGGGGATTGCAACTGCATGGAACAAGGCTTGGACCAGCATGCTTGCTCCCTTAGTAGGGGACCCAAAAGAGTGGGACTTTAAGGGTGTAATTAAAGAACCATTAAAAGTTAAGGATCCAAAAGAAACAAGCAAACTCATTAAAAAAATGGCAGGCCTCTTTGGTGGGACTTTAGTGGGTATTACGAAAGTCAATCCGAGGTGGATCTTAGGCTGGGGTGGTGGTGTGGACCCCAGGATGCTTCCAATTTTAGCTGCGGTAGGAATCGATCCAATAACGCCAAGAGGGGTAAGAGGTGGTCCCATAGACATCCCGGATTGGTGGCAATATGCAATTGTCATTGCTGTACCCCATGAACCTAATTTGATAGAAGCAACACCGCTTTTTTACAGTCCATTTGAGGCATATACGCGGTCAGGCCTTGCTGCTGCAAGACTTACGGGTTTTATCAAAGCTTTGGGGTATCCTGCCAGATATAACGGAAACCCAATTGTAGGGTGGGATGAACTTTTACCCACGCCGTTAGCAATTGATGCCGGATTAGGTGAGATGGGAAGGCCTGGCATATTGGTTACACCTGAATTTGGACCCTCGGTAAAATTGGCTGTTGTACTGACCAATCTTCCCATGGAGCCGGATCGGCCAATCAACATGGGCTTAAAGGATTTCTGCGACAAGTGTGGTATTTGTGCGGAAAAATGTCCTGGTGGCTCTATTCCAAGCGGACAACCCGAACTGCAGGACGATGGCGTAGTACGTTGGATGTCAGACAGAGAAAAATGTCAGAACTATTATGCTTCTGTTCCCATCAGACATATGTGTGGTGTTTGTTATTCTGTGTGTCCGTGGCGCAGATATGACAATGCGTTGCATAAGTATAGCCGTGAATTGGCTGTAAGAGATCGAACCGGAATAGCACATCAAATCATGCTATGGGGGCAAAAGAGCTTTTATCCGAGTCCGTCAAAGGATGATTATAATGCTCCGACGTGGGCGACTTATAAAGACGTGCCTTGGTGGATGAGAACGGATATGTTCTTTGACGGAATACCGGAAGGCATCTTTAAGAAATAGGAGGGATAGCGGATGAGCCTTTATTCGTTCATTGCAGGAATGGGAACAGCGGTAGCTGTGTATTGGTTGTATTCATGGTCGAAGCAACGTGGTCAAAGCTTAAATTGGTGGAAATGGTTAGTCGTTTGTGCGTGGGTTTTATTACTCTTTTTAACGGATATATTTATTTTCACTAGTCTCGGTGAAAATGAGTCTCGTGCTGCTTTAATGGGCGGAGTCTTTTTGACTGCAATCACTGTAATTTCAGGAGTCGGGATCTGGCGTTGGTTTTTTACTGTACCGAAAGCAAAAATAACTGATAATGCATCTAAAATGTAATTATTTTTGTTCTCAGTTTTAAGGTAAGACTGAATGGTTTGCTGCCCAGAGAGAAAACAAAAATATAATCGCTGGGCAGTCAAACCGTTTGTCGTAAAAGCGTGGTTGGCAGTTTGAGAAAATTTGAGGGACACTCTTGTAGCCGGATCCAACAAGACTTGGAACTACATGCACTATGTTTCAATTGAGGCGGGAAGTGCTGAGAAAGGCACGTAGTGCGGATATAATAAACGATGGTATACCGGGAGATGTGTAATTTTGTCTAAAGCTCATTTGAAAAAACTGTTCTTATTTATGTTTTATGGATCTTTAATGATTGCATTATTGTTTAGTTTTAAGGGCAGACAGATGGATGTCCAGCAATTCTTACCCTCAATGCTGAGCAATACTCAGGAGTTTAAAGCGATTGAAACTCACCCTCTGACCTATGCTGGCTATAAGAATATCAACGGTCAGGATACGCTGCAGGGATACGTAGTTTTTGGACAAGGAAACGGGTATGGCGGTCCTGTATCTGTTTTAACGGCTACAGACCCCAACGGTAACGTTTTAAAAGTTCGGGTTGTAGGGTATGCTACGGAAACACCATCCTATATTCATTCAGTTTTAAGTGGGGATTTTCTAAAACAATTTATAGGTAAATCTGTAGATGAACCGCTGGAAATTGGCCGGGATATCGACAGGGTGACCGGCGCTACGCTTTCATCGAGAGGGATTACCAATGCAGTCCGCCAGGCTAGTCATGGGTTGGGCAGAAACCAATTTGCCTTGAATATCTCCGAACCCTCGGAAAATATTCATTTGGGGACCAAAGAAATAGGTTTGGCTTTATTAATACTTGCAACGATTATTGGGGTGCGTTTAAAAATCACTAAGCTGCGGTGGCTAGTTCTTATATGCAGTATATTTTTTACAGGTTTCTGGTTTAATTGTTCAATTTCGCTTGCGAACATTGCCAGTGGATTAATGGGATTTTTCCCAGCTTTTAAACAAAATCTTTTTTGGTATATTTTGATCGTCGGGATTCCATTAATTATTTTCTTAAGCGGGAAGAATCTATACTGTTATTGGTTATGTCCTTTTGGAGGAATTCAAGAGATACTGGCAAAAATCGGAGGCGGAAAACTAAAATGTAATCATCATGTAGCGACATGGCTGCAAAAGATTAAATACATGTTAGTTTGGATCGTACTGATTGTATGCTTTTGCTTGAAATCACCAAGTGTAGGAGGTAGTTATGAGCCTTTTGGAGTCCTGTTCGGATTTCAGGGGGTGAGTGTGCAATGGATACTGCTCAGTATTATCCTGGTTGTATCGCTGTTTATTAGAAGATTTTGGTGTTTATATTTTTGTCCGGTCGGGGTGATCAATGAAATCATCATGAAAGTAAGACGGTTCGTAAATTCCCTTTTCCAAAAGAAACAGGAACAAGGTATTCTAACGAATAAAGGAAGGTCACTATGAGGCACCTTGGCTTTAAGGAAATATTTTTCTGTACTTTGACAGCAATCATCTTATTTTTAGTTATGATCTTAGTATTTAGCAACATAGAACAACTCTTATAACCATTCACCAGCGTTAATTAAATTGACGCTCGTCGTTAGATGTCCATTATCTGCATACTGTATCCACGAAGAAGAACAATAATATATAATCAAGGTAGGGTAGTTCTGTCTGTCCGTGTCTCTAATTACCAAGAGACTTAGGTAGGACAAGGAAACATAATTACATTTTCACACATTAATTAGTCTAAATACAAGGCTAAGTACAAGGGAGTGTAATCATGAGTGATAATGATATACCGTGGCTGAAACACACAAAATTATTCCGGTCGCCAATAGATGGATGGAAGAAAGTTTTTGCGGATAGAGAAAGATTGTTATATCCCAAAGGAAGCATTATTATTAAACAAGGCATTACGATTGAGAAGCTATTATATATTTTTACAGGGACGGTTGAATATTCGAAAGTTGACGAAGAAGGCAATGAGGTTCTCATTGATGTCTTGGGTGCAAATAATTTATTTATGATTGCTCCATTGTTTACCGGTATTCCCCCTCTCGGTTCATTTACGGCTGTTGAAGACACAGTAGCAGCTGCAATTTCAATTCAGGAAATGAAAAGCTTGATGAAGTCTGATTTTACGCTTACTGAAGAGTTGCTCTACGACCTTTCAATGAAAAGTAATAACCACATAAAACGGCTGCAAAAACATTACGCTTACAAGGTAGACCATAGAATTATCGAAACTTTGTGTGCACTTGCTGATCAACAAGGGATGCGATTATTTATCAATCAACAAGGTTTGGCTGAACTTGCAGATACAACAAGAGTAACGGTATCAAAATTATTTCGCGATTTGAAATCTGAGAACATTATACGGCCAATATATGGAGGGATCATTATACAGGATTATAGCCGTCTAAAAAACTGGCAGAAACATATTTAAAGATCTGTAATTAAGACCAGCTAGTATTTTCTCCTGATGTCATACGGATATAATGTTAGGGACGCAATGAATTTATTATTGATTTGATGAAGAAAAGATATTTTAGGAGGTTATTAAATGCCAACTTATGACTTTATTTGCGAAAAGTGTGGTCACAAGTTTTCTGTTTTTTGTAGTGTTAGTTCAAGAGACAAACAAGTATGTCCGCAGTGCGCTGATGATAAAATAAGTCAGCGGTTTACAACGGTTAATACCTATGGAGTTAAAGGTGGTAAAACCTGTTCATCTGGGAAATGCGGTTCTGGCTGCAAATGTTAGGATCTGCACCATCTTTTCTCTTGACTTTTCTCCAATTTCATTTAGAATAATACGTAATAATCATATATTCTTTTTGGTGTCTCTTATGGAGAAGAATAGGGAATCAGGTGCAAATCCTGGACGGACCCACCGCTGTAAATAGTTGTGATGACTGTACAATGCCACTGAGAAATTGGGAAGGCACAGAAGTCGGTTAAAACTATGAGTCAGAAGACCTGCCAATAAAGATATCGTAATGAAGCGACGGTAAAGTTTCAGTTTGAGAGTTAGTATCTCTCAAAACTGGAACTTTTTTTATTTTGCATGCATGTAGTTTACATGTATATAGTTTACATTTTTATATGGAGGCTTTCATCCGATGGAACCTGCGGTACAGCTTAAAATAGAATCTCTTACTTTTCCGCCTGAGACAAAGAAAGTGTTAAAAGATATCGACTTAACCATCAATAAAGGAGATTTTATCGCCATTACAGGGGAAGCGGCATCGAGAAAATCGATGTTGCTCCATAGCATCACCGGAGCAGCGCCTCAATTTTTCAATGGGCAGTTAAACGGCACCATTAGGGTCATGGGGCAAGATATCCATGATATTCCCCTGGCCAAAATGTGCGATCACATCGGCTATATGATGCAGGAGCCGCAAAATCAAATTGTCAGTATCACGGTAGAGGAAGAAGTGGCTTTTGGTATTGCCAATATGGAACTTCCTTGGGAGGAAATGAAGAACAGAGTCAAAAAAACGTTGCAATTCGTTGGACTGGAGGGTTTTGAACAAAGAAATACGGATGGACTGTCCGGCGGACAAGCCCAAAGAGTGGTATTGGCAAGTGTTCTCGCTATGGAAACTCCCATTCTTGTTTTAGACCAGCCCACCGCAGAATTAGACTTAAAGGGAAAACAAGACCTCTATTCTCATATCGGTTTTTTAAATAAAGAAAAGGGAGCTACCGTGATTATGGTGATGGACCGGGCCTGTGATATTCTCCCTTATACCAATCGTATTCTTATCATGGCTGAAGGAACAATCAAAGAAGAATGCAGCCCTGATGACTATCAGAAACGTTTAAATAAAACAAGGCCAGCAAGAAACATTACGGCAGCAAATGAAAAAATAATTGAAGTGAAGGATCTATCCTTTACCTATAAAGGAGATTTTAAGGGATGTGAAAAAATCAATTTAGCCATTAATCAAGGGGATTTTATTGGGTTGATTGGACTCAATGGTTCAGGGAAAACGACGCTCTTAAAGTTAATGGAAGGTTTGCTTGTCCCGGATGCTGGTGCGATTCAGATATTTGGCAAACCCCTGACCAAAAGAAATTTAGCAACCATACGCAGTCAAATAGGTTTTCTGTTTCAAAACCCTGATCTTCAAATCTTTACGAACACAGTAAAAGACGAGGTAGCTTTTATTTTAAGAACAAGAAAACTGCCGGAAGAGGAAATTGAAGAGAAGGTGAATGGAATTTTAGCTGAAGTCGGGCTGTTGGCATACGCCGATATTCATCCTCATAGGCTCAGCCGCTGCCAGCGTCAGAAACTGGCAATTGCCTCTGTTTTAGTAGGAGGTCCCGAGATTATCATGGCTGATGAACCAACCTCAGGCTTAGATGAAGAACAAAGTACTCTGATCATGGAGCTGCTTTCTGCATTTCAGCAACAAGGTAAAACGGTTATTCTCGTTACCCATGACCTGAGTTTGGCCAAACAATATACCAATCGAATCATGGCGATGCATAAGCACCATCTGGCATTGGATATTGCGACCCCAAAAATTGGTTCTTTTGAAAAAACATTGAAGGACATCGGATTAGATTTTCAGAAGGAGGGCATTGCTTATGGCCTTCATTGAAGAAATTGATCCGCGCACGAAGTTGGTATGGTGTTTAACACTGATCCTTACAGCTTTGCTTTCGCAGAATCTGATCCAGGAAATTGGGATGATTGCATTGGTAATGATTACGGATTGTATTTTTTCTAACCATTTAAAAAAATATAAAATACTTTTGCCTGTAATGCTTTTAGTAGCCTCGCAAATTCTTGTGATACAGCTTTTGTTCTGCCGGGATGGAGAACTTGTTTGGCAGTGGGGAATCGTATCTGTTTATACTGGCGCTATTCCGGCCGCTGCTTTAGGTATTACCCGCACGGTAGCTATAACCTTTGCTGCCGTTCAGTTTATGACCTGGACTTCTGCCACAGATGCCGCTTTAATGCTCATATCATGGCGTGTTCCTTATCGCTATGCCATGTTAGTTGTTATGACAAAACGGTTTTTTCCTCTGATGCAAAAGGAATATCTGGCAATTTCAGAGAGTCAATCTGTTCGGGGTTATCCCTCTGAAGGGATTAAAAATAGAATAAAAAATCTTCCGTTAACGTTTATGCCGTTGCTATATCGTACAGTCCGGCATACTTCAGATATTGCTCTTTCGATGGAATTAAAAGGCTATGGCAGAAGCAAGCAACGAACTTTTGGCAAACAATTGCATTTAAAAAGCTGGGAAATGATCAGTATGGTGGTTTTTATCCTATTTTTCATTACAGTTAACTTAGTACCTTGATAACTCCAAAATGCATGTAAACAATTTAACGAGAGGGAACAAGTAGATTTAGGGTTGACCTGGTACTAAAATATAAAAAATATTTTATTTTAGGAGGACATTATGAATAACAAATTTTTCAGAACCGACACAAAAGCACTCGTGGGGTCCATTCTCTTAGGTATTGTCTTTGTCATAGCCTGTCAGGCTACAGGTTTTATTGACAACCTGCTTCCCACAGGCAAAGCAGGCATGTACTTAATTAACGGTACGGTCTGGGCATCCTTTACGGCACTCATTGTCCTGCTCTATAAACAGCCTGCCGGAATCATTGCCGGGGAAGTTGAAGCTATCATTTCCATCTGGTACAGCCCGCTGTGGATTGCTTTTGTCTTCGCGAATGCCATCGGGTCACTTGCCGTATCATTGGTGGCAGCCAAGTGCTCCATGGAAAAATGGTGGCACCACATTCTCGCCCAATTTCTCTGCAATGTTTTAGGGAATGCTGTTGTTTGTATTGGATTAATCAATATTTACCAGTTACCCATCAAGGTTGCCGTAATTGAAGCATTGATTACTATTGCAGTCTGCTGGCCTCTTTCCACAATCATCACAAAATTGGTGTATGACAGCATTAAAAAATCAGGTTTAGCCCAATAAAGAATCATTCGCGGGAGACAATGCAGTAAGAAAAGAGGTTAGGACATGAGCCAAGACTTAAGAGATTTTTTGAAGCAGCTCGAACGAGATGGTGAAGTAAAGCATGTCACGGAAGAAGTTAAAAGAGCATATGAAATCAGCACCCTCATTATGGAACTGGAAAAAGAGCATCGTTATCCCGTCATGGTTTTTGATAAAGTAGAGAACAGTGCGTTTCCTGTGGTGACCAGTATCTTAAGCACCAGAGAACGGTTTGGCAAAGGACTGGGTGTCGAAGCGTCTAAAGTTTCTGAAACCTATGCCGAGCGTATCAAAAAACGGATCGAAGAGGTCAAAGTTATTAAGAACCCTCCTTTTGCCGAGCATTGTATCACCGGCGATGACATCGATCTCTATAAGCTTCCGATTCCGACCCACTTTCCGATTGACGCCGGGCCCTATGTAACCTCTGGACTGTGTGTTGCCAAAGACCCTGTAAGCGGTGTGGAAACCTTAGGTTTCCACCGCATGCAGTTAAAAAACAAGAATACCTTAGGGATATCACTCCATTCCCGTCAAAGACTCTGGGAATATTTTCGAAGAAGCGAAGAAAAAGGACAGAGCCTGGAAGCCGCCATCGTGATTGGTGTTCATCCCAATATTGCCTTGGGATCGATGGCCCTCGTTCCATATGACCAGGGGAAATATGGTGCGATTGCCGGACTTTTCGGTGAACCATTAGAGGTTGCACCTTGCGCAACGGTCAATTTACAGGTTCCGGCCTATGCGGAAATTGTCCTGGAAGGTGAAATACTGGCTGATGTGCGGGAAAAGGAAGGTCCTTTCGCTGAATTTACGAATTACGCCTGCTATCGCAGTACGGAGAATGTCTTCAAAGTCAAAGCAATCCGCTACCGGCAAAACGCTTTTTATCATGACTTGACACCTGGGATGAGCAGTGAACATATCACGGTTGTGGCCATTCAGCGAGAAGGCGATGTTTTAAACGCTTTACATCAGACTTTGCCGAATATCAAAGCAGTTCATGCACCCTTTTCGGCCTGCGGATTGTTTCATTGCTATATTTCTATGAAAAAAATTGCCGAAGGGCAGCCTATGCAAGCCATTTACGCCGCTTTTGCTGTCGACCACAATATCAAGATGGTCATTGTGGTGGATGAAGATGTCGACGTCTTTAACGAAGAGGAAGTCCTATGGGCACTTGCCACTCGGTTACAAGCGGATAAAGGGGTTTCCATTTTACCGCAGCACCTGGGAATGGGTGTGACCCTTGACCCCTCAACGGATGAATTAAGCCGTACGTCCAAAATGGGGATTGATGCCACAAAGCCCTTAAGCGGTTTCGCCCCTAAAATCCAATTGGACGATGAAGTAAGAGCGGCAGTGCAACGGCTTCTTAAATATGCCAAATAAGGGTTGTGTGTTCTAAATATACCGATTAAGGGATGAGCGTATGATTAAAATTGCCATTGATACAGGAGGTACTTTCACCGACTACACCGCGGTAGGGACGTTTCAGAACAGTGAACACAAAACGGTCTTTGTCAAAAATCTCACGGATCATAACCATCTTGCCCAGGGGATGATCGCTGGCTTAAAAAAATTAGCAGATGCCTGGCATACGGATTTAGAGACACTCCTCTCAGAAACGGAACAAATTATTCACGGCACCACCTTAGCGTTAAACGCCCTTTTAGAAAAAAAAGGCGCGGTCACTGCACTTTTTACCACGGAGGGTTTCCGTGATGCGCTGGAGATACGCCGTTCTCAGCTTGAAAATCAATGGGATCTGCGAGCGGAAACGCCGGATGTACTGGTTCCGCGCAGACTGCGCTTGGGTATTGCGCAGCGCATGGACTACAAAGGGGACATCCTTAAAGTGCTGGATGAACAAGCTGTCCGAAATGCTTGTCTGAAATGCAAGGCATACGGCGTACAGAGCATTGCGGTTTGCTACCTTTTTTCTTTTCTAAATCCGGAACATGAAAAAAGAACGGCAGAAATTATTCGAGAAGAACTACCCGGCGTTTTCGTGGCGCTCTCTTCGGACGTAGCACCAAAAATCAGAGAGTATGAAAGAACTTCCACGACGGTTCTCAATGCTTATCTGACGCCGGTTCTTCAAGATTATCTCCACACCGTCAAAAAGGAACTGGCCCAATATGGTTGGGGCAAACCGATTCATATGATGATGAACAGCGGTGGCTTAAGCGATACGGATGCGATGTCCAGTTTCGCTGTCAAAACCCTTTTTTCGGGACCTGCCGGTGGTGCCTGCGGCAATGAAGCCATCGGGAAAATGACAGAAAAGCCCTATACGGTGTTGGCAGATATGGGGGGGACCAGTTTTGATGTGCATGTGTCAGACAGTAAAAATCAGCTGATTCCCCAATCGAAGATCGCTGGCTATCCGTTATCGATTCCGACCATTGACATCACTTCCATTGGAGCCGGCGGGGGTAGTATTGCCCGTCTGGATGAAAGTGGAAGATTATTGGTGGGACCGGACTCCGCCGGATCAGTTCCAGGCCCTGCCTGTTACGGTTTAGGCGGGACCGAGCCTACGGTTACGGATGCTCTGGTTGTTTTGGGACTGATCGATGAAGATAGTTTCCTCGGTGGTCAAATGGGCCTTAATAAGAAGCTGGCTGAAAAAGTGATTCACGACAAAGTTGCTGCCCCGCTGGATATCTCTGTAGCAGAAGGGGCCAATATCATTTACCGGATTGCTACTGAGATGATGGCTGATGCGGTGCGTCTTGTCACAATCCAAAAAGGCAATGACCCCAGAAAATTCTCCTTGATCGGCGCGGGAGGAGCTTTTCCGTTGTTTGCAGCCAACATGATGGATGCGCTGCATATGAAAGAAGTCTTATTTCCGGTCATCGGTCCTGTCTTTTGTGCATGGGGTATGTTAGGGGCAACCCGTCGCTGTGATTTCACGCGAAGTTTCTTTATGGAAAAGGGACAATGGGACCCATCGAAAATTAACGTGGTTATTACCGACATGAAAAAAGAAGGAAAAGCGGAGCTCGGGCGTTTGGGAGTACCGGAAAATGAGCAGAATTTCCGACTTACCCTGGAAATGCGTTACATCGGACAGCACCATGAAATAGCAATACCCTGGCAGGGAGCGTTTACCTCAGAGAGCCGGGATGCTTTAGAAATCGCCTTCAATCGTACCCACGAAAGCATCTATGAATATGCAGAAACAGACAAAGAATGGGAAATCATTAATATCCATCTGGCTTGTCTAGAACGGGAAAAGGAAAACACACGCTTTCCGTTCCCTGAGAATGACATTCTCTTAGCGAATAGGACAGTGGCAGGGAATCCCTTCGGACAAACGGGCGAAATTTCCGTCCCTGTCTACCACGCCGGTGATTTAACCGGCAATGGTACAAAAGGTATCAACGGCCCGGCTCTGATCAATTTTGACTACACCACGGTTTTGATCCCCGCTGGCTTTGCAGGCAAATCGGTTAAGAACGGTGTTTTATCTATAACAAAAGAAGGTGCAGAAGCATGACAAGGACAACGACGGAAGATATGATTAACCGCACCGTTATCGCCAATCGTCTCGATAGTATCACCAAAGAAATGGGACTCGCCTTGGAGCATTCTGCCCATTCCCCGATCTTCGCCGAAGCCTGTGACTTTGCTTGTTGTATTTGTGATCGAGACGGTCAATTGGTCTCTCAGTTAAGCGGTATTCCGATTTTGGCGACAGCAGGCTCCTTCAGCGTCAAATCTGTTTTGCGGAAATATCCGAATAGCATCACAAACGGTGATGTTTTTATAATCAATGATCCTTATGACGGTGGAAATCACCTGCCTGATATCGGAATCATTACCCCTGTCTTTTTTGAGGACAATTTAATGTTTTTCTGTGTCAGCCGCGCCCATCACGGGGATATCGGAGGTTCCACCGCGGGCAGCTATAATCCCAAGGCAACCGAAATATTTCAGGAAGGAATTCGGATTCCCCCGACAAAACTAATGCGCAACAACGAATTCATTGGTGAAATTTTAGATCTGATTTTAATCAATACCCGTAATCCCGACATGCTCAAAAGCGACCTCTTAGCCCAGATCGGTGCCAACAAAGTTGCTGCGAAGCGCATTCTGGAGATGGTGGAAGCCTATACGCCCGCTGTCGTAAACAAAGCCATTGCCGAAACCCTGGAACAAACCGAGATGCTCACGAAGAAGCGGATACGGGAGATTCCTGACGGTATTTACCGGGCGACCGAATACATTGATGATGACGGTTTTCAAGAAGAACCTGTTAAAATTGAGATTGCAGTGAAAGTAGAAGGCGAACGTCTTTTAGTTGACTTCGCAGGGACAGACCCGCAGGTTAAAGGCTTTATCAATACTTCAGTGGTCACAGCGACGACTGCTTCGGGTATTGCGGTCCTTTGGTTTTTAGGCGACGATATTCCCAGAAATGATGGTGCCTTCCGCTGCATCGATGTCCATTTGCCCAAAGGGTCTTTAGTAAATCCTTATGAACCGGCACCCATGACGCTTTGCACTTTAACTCCGGCCAGTGAAATGATCGGCGCCATTTTTCAGGCACTGAATCAAGCAGTCCCCGGAAGGGTTCCTGCGGGATATACGCGCTATGCAGGCCCTTCTTATTATGGCAGAGACCCCAGAAATAACCGTTATTATGTAGGATTTTCTTTCTGCTCGACCGGAAGCGGCGGTGCAATGCAAGGAAGAGACGGAAAATCCTATATGTCGCCCATGTCTAATTTCGGCGGCGTCAAAACGCCGGATATTGAATCCAACGAAATCCAATATCCGCACATCACCCTTTATCATGAAATGGAAACGGATACGGCCGGCGCCGGAGAATATCGCGGCGGAGCAGGGATGAAATATGCGTTTGAGCTATACGATGAAGGCAGCCATATCGTGAATTTTGGGGATGGGATGAAATTTGCGCCTTACGGTTTAAACGGCGGAAACCAAGGGAGTTTAAATAAAGGGGTTTTTCTTCATCAGGGGGAACCGGTCGTTATGGCAAGTAAAGAAGCGCCAAGATGTGTTGCCAAAGGTGACCAGGTCATTCTGAGTTCCTGCGGCGGCGGCGGATGGGGCAAACCGCTGGACCGCCCGGTAGAAAAGGTATATGCGGATGTTTTGGATGAGATCATCTCCGTAAAAACGGCTAAAGAAATTTATGGTGTTGTCATAACTGAAACGGGAATTGATTATGATAAAACGAATCAATTCAGAAACAGTAAAAATGGGAATAGAAGAGTGTAAGAAAAAATAAGGCGACAAAGACAAAGACAAGGATAAGGATAAGGTAAGGATTGATAAGTAATGAAGATTCTTGTTGCTCTGACAGGTGCCACCGGGGTGATCTATGGCGTGCGTCTGTTGGAAGTCCTCAAAGAGACAGAGCATCATGTTTCGCTGATCATGAGCGGGTGGGCAAAAGAAACGCTCTCGCTGGAAACGGATTATGCTGTGGGTTACGTCCAATCTTTAGCAGACAAAGTATACGACCATAACGACTTAGCTGCCGCCGTTGCCAGCGGTTCTTACGGGATCGAGGCGACCATTGTCGCACCTTGCAGTATGAAGACTCTGTCCGGGATTGCGAATGGCTACAGCGATAATCTGATTGTCCGCGCTTCCGACGTGGCCTTGAAAGAGCGGCGTCCTCTCTTATTGATGGTCAGAGAGACACCGCTTTCGTCCATTCATCTGAAAAATATGACGACCGTAACAGAAGCTGGCGGCATACTCATCCCGCCTATACCGGCTTTTTACCACCGGCCCAAAACCATTGACGATATTGTAAATCAAAGTGTCGGCAAGGTATTGGATTTGTTGAAGATTCCGCACAATCTCTACGAAAGATGGCGAAGTGACCAATGAAAATAGCGATCGGCCAAGATAAGCTCGCCCTGTCCTACGAGATATCCGTCATTGGACACGACATTCTGATTAGCGTTACCGGAGGGAGACAGCATATCGGCAGCGTTGCGGTCGGGAACTGCGGGACGGTGACAACGTATACGGCAGAAGGTCATCGTGATGATGCCCTGGCGGAACCGCTGGCGCAGGAAGTGTCCAGGGTTTTGCAATGCGTTTGTTTGGTGTCCGCCGGATTTCACCAAGACAATCTTACTAAGGAAGAAATTGCAATGGTGCTGAAAAATCATCAGCAAGGGATGCAAGCGGTGATGAAGTATTTGAAAGAAACGGAATGTTTTTTTGATTCTGAGAAATAATAATGGAAGGTAAAAACCTTCGTTATGGAGAACAGAATCATGGAAAATAAACATCAGGGATTATCTGCCTGGCAGCTTACGATGATGGCTTTAGGAACAGTCATCGGGGGTTCTTTTTTTCTAGGTTCATCGGTAGCGATTAATGCCGCGGGACCTTCCATTATCCTATCCTTTATTCTGGGAGGCGTCATCGTTTATTTTATTCTTTTTGCTTTGTCGGAGATGACGGTTGCAAATCCGGATATAGGTTCCTTTCGTACCTTCGCAGCCCAAGCTTTTGGCAGAGGAACCGGTTTTGTAGTTGGCTGGGTATACTGGGCTGGGATGGTTTTGGCAATGTCCAGTGAGGCTACTGCTGTATCAATCCTAATGCGCGAATGGGTTCCCAATATATCGATTGCCTGGCTGGGAAGCTTTATTATTATAGGCATCACACTTCTGAATTTACTGGGAGCCGATAAATTAAGCAAGCTTGAGAGCGGCCTTGCTGCCGTAAAGCTGCTGGCGCTGGCCTCATTCATCCTTATTGCCTTACTTTTAATTCTGGGATTATTTCCGGCTGTCTCAAGCATTGGTATCGGAGAATTAGTCAGGGAACCTTTGATGCCAACGGGAATTAAAGGGATCGCAGGGAGTATGCTTATCGTCATCTTTTCCTATGCCGGTTTTGAAATCATCGGACTGGCTGCTTCGGAAGCCAACAATCCAATCAAAACGATTCCGAAGGCAATTTCTCATACAGTATTAATTCTGCTGGCATTTTATATCATCTCTATTGCTGTGCTGCTTCCGTTGATCCCCACTTCCAGCCTGAGTGAAAAATTCAGTCCCATGGTAGCGGCGCTTGATCGCTGGGGAATCGGCTGGGCAGGCAGCGTTATCAATTTTGTACTCATTACAGCGATCCTTTCTACAATGCTGGCAGCGATGTTCGGATTGGGCAGAATGATGCGCTCTCTTGCCGAAGAAGGCCAGGCGCCCAGATGGCTTAAGGACCGGGGAAATGTTCCGCATCGGGGGATCCTGATTTCGGGTTTAGCCATGCTTGCGGGATTGGGTATTGGTCTTTTGCTCCCGAGCGTGTACTTGTTTTTAATAAGTTCGGGCGGATTTGCTTTGTTATTTACCTATGCGGTCATTATGGCAACGCACTTACGCTTTCGGAAGAAATATGGGTGCCCGCCCTCAGGCAAGTGTCAGATGCCTGGCTATCCGTATTCTACCTGGATCGTATTTTTAAGCCTCATCTTGATCATCATCAGTATGCCATTTATCTCCGGGCAGGGAACTGGCCTCATTGCCGGGATCATTATGATCGCGTTATTCTCTGTTATTTATATGTTCTTGACCAGGGTTCATATTTTACAAACTGATCGGTCACAAAATAAACGTTTG
This sequence comes from Dehalobacter sp. DCA, assembly GCF_000305775.1. Lineage (NCBI taxonomy): Bacteria > Bacillati > Bacillota > Clostridia > Eubacteriales > Desulfitobacteriaceae > Dehalobacter > Dehalobacter sp. DCA. The sequence goes on along the minus strand of NC_018866.1, from coordinate 1,164,558 downwards.
ACCGGAGATCTTTATAAGACGAAACTGACTGCAGAATTTTCCGAAGCGTTGATCGATAAAAATAATTGCCAGAAAAAAGAAAAACCAGATAAAGGATAACAATAGGATGAATAAATTTGATTACCAGAACGACAACTATGACTTTTTATTGCAAATCAAAGCGGAACAGGATGCAGCGGAAATCCTTCACAAGGCGATGGATTGTGAACTTTTTACCGCAATTGAAGAAGGGAGATCTTTTAGTGATCTGGCGAACGGTCTTCATCTTGATGACCAAGGGACACACCTTTTTCTCGGCGTCCTAGAGAAGATGGGTTTAATCATCAGGAAAGAAGGATATTTGTCTAATACCCCCGTAAGTACGAAATACCTATCAAAGACAAGTTCTTTTTATAGCCTGGATGCATTAATAAACGGCGAATTCAGCGGAATGTTTATCGCCGAAAAACTTATGCCGATATTGGAATATTTCAAAGGAAATGTCTGCATTGAAAGGTTTTTATCGGATGAAATATCTTCATCAATCCGGAATTTTCTAATGAAACAATGTACCGAGATTTCTTTTGATGTCCATTTGCCCTATGATCTGGTCATAACAGGCGGAAATTATGAAAAATGCGCGCAAACCATCACCGATGATGCAGTGATTGCCGTCATTGGTACTTATGCCGAAGAATCTTCTCTACCAACGGCAATTCGCTCGTATCAAGCTTACCTCAAAAAAGATAGTTCCATGTTTTCGGTTAACGCCCTAGCGGCAAAGGATGTTACTGCATTCTTTGAGAGAAAGCAGATGATGCAAACACCTTTATTACAACTTACCAGGGATATTTCGGTGATTTTTGCATCCAAGAATAAGAACAAATTACAGGAACTTGCGATATCAGCTGAAGCACAGCTTCGTGCAAAGTTAAAAAGGCTGCCGGTCCAGTCTGTCACGCTGATTCATCCTCAGGATGTTGTTACGGCCCATTGGGCAAAAGATCATTGCCGCTACGGATGCTCCAGTTATGGGGAAAAATGCTGTCCCCCAAACAGCCCTTCCTATGAGGAAACAAGCGTAAAATTAGACGGCTATACTAAAGCTTTTCTGATTGAAGGCCAGCCGCCGACCCGCATGTTTCAACGTGTCATGCTGGATGCTGAGAAGGCCGCTTTTAAGCAGGGATTTTATAAAGCTTTTGCTTTTTGGGCGGGACCATGCCATCTTTGCAGCGAGTGCAAACAGCCTGCACCGCCAAAAAAATGTACGGCTACGCGCCCTTCTATGGAGAGCGCCGGTATGGATGTTTTTGCCACGGTTGCCAAACAAGGCTTTACAATGCGGACCTTAAAAGACAAAAATGAATTTGTCAAATACTTTGGATTATTGCTTCTGGAATAGATTAGCTTAACGGCAAGCCTCCAGTTCCTGAACCTTATTTGAGAACCAGGCCGTGTGCAGATCTTCATCAATGAGATTGGCCCACAGGACAGAAAATAACTCATGATCTTTTCCGATTTTCAAAATCAAGTCTTTATAATCACTCATTGCTTTCCTCTCCAGAAGAATATCGGCTTTTAACAGGGGGACAATTCCAAACGCAGCCGTAATATTCCCGGCTGTTTTTCCCAGAAGCGGGGAAACAATATCCCCAAAAATGGTCGGTTCGCTACCATATTTTCGTATTTGGGCAGCAATATTATCGACATGCTGCTGTTCAATATAAGATGATCGTTCCAATACTTTGCTGATATAGATATCTTCGACCAATTTACTTTGAGCCATATAAAGATCAACCTGGTTCAGTTCCAGGCTGTAAAACCAGTTGAGCTTGGCGATGATTCCGTCCGTATCCAGATTTTATTCCACCACCTGACTGACTCAATGTCTTGATGTTTGTACTGAAAGAAGTCTTTCATAAGTCTATTCTATTATTGATAAAATGCCTTGCAAATATACTGAAATCTGTTTGAATTGTCTACGCATGTACAGACGCTGATTCCACGATCGATATGAGCAGAACAATTGTTTTTAGCTCTCAGGATAACGGGGATATGCCTGTCGTAAGAATAGCATTACGAAGATTATTGCTTGACAATATCCTCCAGTACTGTTTATAATTTTAAAAAGAATTAATTCTAGGTGTCCCAAGTGTTTGTGAAGACATGGTACAAACTTGGGGAGAATAGGGAACCGGGTGAGATTCCCGGACGGACCCACCACTGTAACGTTGAGCTCCTATCAAACCACCCAGATAAAACGGGGAAGGGATAGGCAGGCAATGAGACGGAGTCAGGAGACCTGCCTTTAATTAATGTGGCCAAAAGATTTGGCCGGTGAGGAGACGGTAAATCCACGCCTATGATAGGGTGTGGGTTTTTTTATGTCGTGTGCCAAATTCGCATAACGGAGGTCGGGATGATGAAGGCTGCTCGCCTGGAGGAAATCCAAAAGATCAGAATAACGAATGTGGCCCAGCCAGAATGCAGGAAGGGGGATGTGCTGGTAAAAGTGATGGCCTGTGGGATCTGTCGGACTGATCTAAAAGCGTATCAGATTGGGCAACGTGATTTGCACCTGCCGCGGGTCCTTGGTCATGAAATCACCGGAGTAGTGGCCGAAACTGGAAGGGAAGTGACTTGTGTCAAGCCCGGAGATCGCGTTCAAGTTGCGCCCGGACTGCCCTGCGGGACATGCCGGTTTTGTCAGATGGGAATGCATCATCTTTGTGATGATATTAAAATCATGGGTTTCCATTATGACGGGGGATTCGCAGAATATGTATTGGTGCCAGAAAATGGGGTAAAGAACGGTGTCTTGAATAAGATACCGGAGACCCTGACCTTCTACGAAGCTGCCTTGACGGAGCCTCTGGCCTGCTGTGTGAATATGCAGGAAAGTGCTGGGATCGGGCTCGGAGATCAGGTTGTGATCTTCGGGGCAGGGCCGCTGGGGATCTTAAATGCCAAATTGGCGAGAAAAAGAGGCGCGGGCAGGATCATCCTTGTCGAAAAGAGAGAAGAAAGAATCGAGGCAGCCAAAAATGATTTTGATGAATGGATTAACCCTACCGGTGAAAATGCCGTCAGCAGAATCCTGACGTTGACGGAAGGAAAGGGTGCCGATTTAGCTATCCCCTGCTGCCCTGATCCTCAGACGATGGCTGATAGCCTGAACGTACTGGGGAAGAGAGGACGCTTTTGTTTCTTCAGCGGAATGGTCTTGAGCGAAAGTGTTCCGGCTATTGATTTGAATCTGATCCATTACAAAGAACTTTTCGTGTATGGCGCCTACGGCTGCTCGTCGCTGCACAACCGGGAAGCACTGGATTTGCTGGCTGCCGGCATGATCAAAGTAAACGATATGACAACATGTGCATTGCCTCTTTCCGACCTTGTCCAGGGGATCGAAAAGGTAGCAAAGAGGGAAGATACTAATACAATTATCGACTTAACATTATGAGAAAAAAATTCTAAAAATATAAAAACGTAAACTGCAAGCAAATGAATAGCGTTAAGATTCTAAACGAATAAAGAATAAAGGAGAAATGAGAAAAATGAGCGTGATGACCATGGATTTAAAAGAATTTGGAGCAGGAATTACCCAATTGATTGGCAAACAGAATTTATCCAGAGATAAGGCCAAAGCAATGTTTGTTCAGGTACTGACGAATCAGCAGCCGGATCTGCAGCAGGGTGCATTTTTGTCCGCGCTGACAGCGAAAGGAGAAACCGCTGAAGAGATCGCCGGAAGTTGGGAAGCTATTTATGAACTTGATACGGTGAAAGTGGTGCCTGATGTCCGCGGATGCCTTGTTGAAAACAGCGGTACGGGTATGGATACCGTTAAAACATTTAATATCAGTACTGCTGCAGCGATCATTGCTGCCGCCGCTGGGATCATGATGGCCAAACACGGATCCCGTGCGATTACCTCGTCCTGCGGAACAATTGACGTTTTGGAGGAAGTAGGCATCGATATGGAATGTACGCCGGATATTGTCAAGGGCAGTATCGAAAAGACCGGCATCGGAATTTTTAATGGCATGAGTCCGCAGGTTCATCCCAAAGCACTGGGACGGATTTTGTCGCAGATTGCATTCGGGACCACTTTAAACATAGCTGCTTCCCTGGCTAATCCCGCCGCCCCTCAATATGCTGTCCGAGGAGTGTATGACCGGGAATTGGTAGTGCCGGTTACCAAGGTTATGAAGGAGATAGGATTCAAACGTGCGCTGGTTGTCTTTGGGTCGGATCAAAATGGCCCCAAAGGGATGGATGAGGCTTCTACCTTGGGGGAAACGTATGTGGCTGAGTTAAAAGAGAGCGGCGAAATTGTTCAATACACACTTACCCCGGAAGAATTCGGAATCAGAAGACCTGATAAAAAGGAGTTAAGCCCTTCCGGGAATCGCAGGCAGGAAGCGCTGCGTCTGCTGTCCATCCTGTCCGGTAGAGGAACGGAGGCGTGTACGGATATTGTATGTCTGAATGCAGCCTTAATCCTCTATTTAATGGACAAAGCCCCAACGATTGCAGAGGGTGTCCGACTGGCCGGAGAAATCATTCAAAACGGCCAGGCAATCCGGAAGCTCAAGGAATGGGTCGGGGCCCAAAATACTGATCCGACTGCCGGATCAGGGAAACTCAATCAGCTTCTGGGGCAGATCTAATGATGAAACTCTACGCGTTAAAATGTGACCAGGGCTATCTCAAAAGGACAGAAACCGGCTGTCAATGTGTGGATCTGGAAAAAGCAACGGTCGTAACCGAAATAGGGCTGGATGCACTGGATAAGCTGGCGGAAAAAGCAGCCCAGGCAGGCTGCTGTAAGATATTTGTTATTGAGCTTCAGGTAACAGAAGGCAATTGTGTAAAGGGTTTTTGAAACTTCCGGCCGCAGATAAATAATTAGATCTTTCGTGGTGGGGGTATGGTTCGTTTGAATCATGCCCCATTAATTTCAGTAAATCTTATTTTGTGGTAAAATAGGGTGGGGCTTTCAGCCAGGAGATCGCTGCAGGTAAGAAAGACCAACTCCGATACTGTTGGAGGATACAAATGCAATATTGCTGCTTGGAGGGTAAATAATGAATGCTGCTGACGAAGGAATCGTCTACGAAGAATTTGAGGTAGTAGAAATCCAAAGAGAAAATGATGCCATTGTGATGAAAGAAGCGGTGAGAAAGGTTATCGCCGAAGTGTCCCTTAAAATGATAGTCAATGGACAGGAGCTAGTTTCCGTTCTCTGTCTGAACCGGCATCACGAGGAGTTGGCCCTGGGTTTTCTATATAATGAGGGTGTTATTGGTTCTTATGAAGATATCGAAAGCATCGAATACAATGAGAAAATGTTGGCAGTGCTGATTGAACTTAGAGAAGGAATCGTTATTGACAGACGCGAAAGTCTGAGAAGCATCACTTCCGGCTGTGGCAAGTGTTATACCTACATTAATCCGCTGAAAAAGACGCAGTACGCCGTCAGCACGAACAAATCCACTTTTTCCGCAGGAAATATCTTGACAATCATGGATAAGTTCATTGAGCAGTCTGAGATCTTTCATACGATTGGAGGCGTCCACAGTGTCTTATTTTACGTTGACGGATTTGAAGTGCTAAATGAAGACATTGGCCGGCACAACTGCTTCGATAAAATGACAGGAATACTGATGAAGGCAAACAAGATGGAGCTAGCCGCAAAAGGCATGGTTTTTATCAGCGGCAGACTTACTTCGGAAATGCTTATGAAAATGATCAGGCTTGGAGCACCCGTGGTAGTTTCCAAATCGACGCCCACAACAGCGACCATCAGGCTTGCCCGGGAATATAACATTACACTTCTTGGCTATGTCAGAGGAGGCAAAGGCACTGTTTATGCCTGCCCGGAAAGGCTGGCTGACACTCCGACAGCCGAATCTAAGGCCGCGCATATTTTGAAAAAATTTGTCGAATAGTAGGAATTTCTTAACTTATGTAGAAATAGTATACAAATCCTTTGAAATGACAGAATGTTTAAATTATTGAAATATTCTGATAAGGTAAAAATAGTTGAATTGTTCTAATTTGAGAAACTCTTTTTGGAAATAAATATGCATTACCGGCCTTGATGCAAGACGATTAGTTGGCCGGTATATCTCTCATTTTGGAACAAAAAAACCGATGATTGTTATGGACAATAGGATTCGTAATCAGAATTGGTATACGGAAACCCTTGAAACCATTAAAGTCCCCTATGTTGTTTTTGATGACGTTACTGAAAACCCCAAAGACTATGAAGCGATGTTGGGGAGCAAAGCCTTTCTGGACCGGGATTGTGATCTGATTATTGCTATCGGCGGCGGCAGTGTCATGGATTGCGCGAAGTGCATCAGCATACTGGTAGCCAACGGCGGAAATATTCTGGATTATGAAGGTGTCGATGAAGTCAAGATTTTTCAATTTGCCGCATGGTAAGTGCAACAGTATCCTGCTCGAGCATGTTATCGACATTAATTTTGATGCTGTACCTAACCGTTTCCGAAGGATTGCGGAGCAGTTGAATATTTTAGCTGATCTTAGTTCTGATCTAAATGTCAAAGAAAAAATTCTTAAACGGGTCAGATGCCTGCGTGAGAACTTAATGATTAATGCGACGGTAGAAATCGAACAAATTGACGAAAACCAGATGAACAAACTGGTTGAAAATGCAATGATTGATCCCTGTATGGTTACAAACCCCAAAAAACTCACGAAGCAAGAGGTTAAAGCAATTTATGAAAGAATATTACAATGCTTTCAATGAGAAAAAAATAACAAGGCAGGCCGTCATTGGTCTCGGGGAAAATTGGATCCGCAAAAATTACTATCCCGAGCTGCAGGAAAAGTTATTGGATCTTGAGCATATTAATATTCGGAACAAAGCTTTGATGGCCGCGATTCAGGACATTATGCTGGTCAGCGATTCAGATGGCCATATTTCGCCATTTACCGTCTCCAATAAAAAGGACGATCCTCTAACACGAGAGATCTTAAGGAATAACGAAATTGTTCAGAGAGTGCAGGAGGCAATTTATCAGGTTGTTCAGAAACGGGAGATGGTCACCTGTGATTTTAGGTTAAAGTATCAGGGACGGGACTACTATTTTGAATCACGAATTCACATCTCAGAGATTAATGAAATCTTAATACTGGTTCGGGATATGACTGAAAGAACCCTAATGGAAATGCAGTTAAGAGAGATGGTGGAAAGAGAAAGTCTGACAAAGCTATATAAACGGCACTGTTTAATCAACAAACTGGCAGAGTTCCATGGGAAGAACTTCGAAAAGCTTACTGTTTTGTTCTTTGATATTGATGGGTTAAAAATTATTAATGATACGTTCGGTCACCAAAAAGGGGATGAAGTGATTGTATCTGCAGCACGGATGATTACTGACCATTTCAGATTGATCGGGTACATCGCCCGTATTGGCGGAGACGAATTTTGCGTGATTGTCGAGGGCCTCTCCAGCCAGGAGATTGAGCAGCAGGTTGAACAGATGAATAAAATGCTGCATAAATACAATGAGCAAACAGATATATTGAAGATCTCGCTGTCTTCGGGCTATTCTTTCCATAAGGCAGGTATTGTCAATACGGATTGGATGTTTCAGGAAGCAAATAACAACATGTATCAAAATAAATTATTGAAGGAATCCAGCAACCGGAACGATTTGGTCAAGACCCTGATGAGAGCGCTTGAAGCGAAGGACTATATTACCGAGGGCCATGCGGAACGGATGGGTGAGCTTGCAACCCAAATGGGTGTAGCGCTGCGGCTGCCTCAAAGTAATCTCGACCGGATCAGGTTGCTTGCCAAATTTCACGATATCGGTAAAGTCGGAATTCCAGATAGGATCCTGTGTAAACCTTCCAAGCTGGACGAGGAGGAGTGGAAGGTCATGAAAACGCATTGCGGGATCGGGGAAAGAATTGCGGCCGAATCCTCAGAATTAAAGAGTATTGCACACCTGATTCTGAAGCACCATGAAAGATGGGACGGAAAAGGTTATCCTTTAGGATTGAAAGCAGGGGAGATACCGATCGAATGCAGGATTTTAAGTATTGTTGATACCTTTGATGCGATGACAAATGATCGGCCGTATCGTAAAGCACTGCCTGAAGCTGAAGCAATCAAGGAAATCGTATCATGTTCCCGGACGCAGTTTGATCCAAATTTGGTTTTCTTGTTCAAAGAGATTATTGAGAAATCATCATAAACATCAACGATGATTCCATGATTCAAAGAGAGAATATAACTGCGGATATGCGGATTAAAAATTATCAGAATATTAAGAAAATGGCATCTGATTTTTGTAACCTTGGATACCGATTTCTGGCAGTTTTTTACGTATGATTAAAAAATACGATTAAAAACAAAATATAGAGGAGGTAATTGTATGTCTCAAATGTTCTGTTTTCAATGTGAACAAACTGCCGGCGGAAAAGGATGCACGAACGCAGGGGTCTGCGGAAAGAAACCGGAAGTAGCTAATAAGCATGATGAACTCACTTGTGCCCTGATTGGATTGGCCAGAGCGGCATCCGGTCAGAAAACTGCACCGGAAACAGATGCTTTGGTGATGCAGAGCCTGTTTGCCACAGTGACTAATGTTAATTTTGATCCTCAAGATTTTGATGCCTTCATACAAAAGGTAACTGAAGAGAAAAACAAACTTGGCGGGGCGGAAGATTTTGCACCTGACGCTTTGTTCCATGGTGATCCGGATATCGTCTCGCTGCGTTCGACTCTCTTGTTAGGCATGCGCGGGATGGCGGCATATGCCTGGCATGCGTATGTTTTAGGTAAGCAGGATCCTCAAGTCACCGCCTGCTTTTATAAAGGATTGAAAGCTGTCGGGGAAGATCATTCCGTCGATGAATGGCTGGAGCTGCTGATGGAATTCGGCAAAACCAATCTTGCCTGCATGGCGCTGCTCGATGAAGCGAATACTTCGGCTTATGGGCATCCTGAGCCAACCAGGGTTACAACAACCATAGAAAAAGGCCCATTCATTGTGATCACCGGCCATGACCTGCTCGATCTGAAACAATTGCTGGAACAGACAGAAGGAAAAGGAATCAATATTTATACCCATGGTGAAATGCTCCCGGCTCACGCCTATCCTGAATTTAAAAAATATGTGCATCTGAAGGGCAATTTCGGAACGGCTTGGCAGAACCAGCAAAAGGAATTTGACAATATTCCGGCTCCGATCTTTTTTACGACGAACTGTCTGATGCCACCCAAAGCCAGTTACGCTGACAGGGTTTATACGACATCCGTCGTCGGTTATCCGGAAATGAAGCATATCCCGGATGTCAAAGTCAAGGACTTCTCACCCCTGATTAAGCAGGCGCTTGAACTTGGCGGCTACAGCGAAGATCAATACAGGACAGGGATCAACGGCGGAAATGAGCTGATGACAGGTTTTGCCCGGAATACTGTTCTCGGAGTTGCGGATAAAGTGATCGATGCCGTCAAGGGCGGAGCAATCAAGCATTTCTTCCTGGTTGGTGGCTGTGATGGTGCAAAGCCCGGCAGAAACTACTATACCGAGTTTGTGAAGCAGACGCCTATGGATACGGTCGTACTGACACTTGCCTGCGGAAAATACCGCTTTAATGACCTGAACATTGGAGAAATCGGGGGACTGCCGCGGCTGATGGATATGGGACAATGCAACGATGCCTATTCCGCTATCCAGGTTGCTGTTGCGCTGGCCCAGGCCTTTGAATGCGGCGTAAACGATCTGCCATTAACACTGGTGCTCTCCTGGTATGAACAAAAAGCGGTCTGCATTCTATTGACCCTTTTGGCCTTGGGCATAAAGAATATCTATATCGGACCATCCATTCCAGCTTTTTTCTCTTCCAATGTACTCAACGTTTTGGTTGAAAAATTCAATATCACACCGATCTCTACACCAGAGAATGATTTAACAGCCATTCTGGCTAAATAAAAGGGCTCACCGTCAATCCGAATGCTGCTGACACTATGTTGGCAGCATTTCATTTTGGGTGTTAATAGCCCCTTTTTTTTGCACATTTTGCATGACCTGCTGCGTTTCACATCCATGTTCGCTTGGACTACTAAATCACGTTACGTTACGTGAATTATTCCACAAAATTATGCTATAATGTTTTCATGCGTTGATCTTAGACATAAAGGCTGGTAAAAAGTATGCAGGTATTTTTACGGATTGATATTAATCTTGCTGCCCTGGTGTTGTTAGGGGTAGTATTTTTGATTGCTTACCAGAGTCTTGACCGGCAGGATAGTATCAATAAAAAATTTCTGACCACGTCTTTAGTCATTATGCTGGAGCTTGTTTTTGAAACGCTGACCTGCATGATCAACAGACGCCCTGAGTTATGGTTGATCCCGGTGTCGGAGCTGATGCATATATGTTTGTTTATTACGGCGCCGCTGTTAACCTATTCGTGGTACAAATTTAATTATAGCTGGACTGAACCAGACAGCACAATTTTTAAAACCAGGAAAATCCTGTATTTCATTCCGATTGTCATCAATACGGTACTGACCGTTTTATCGCCTATTTACGGTTTTATCTTCACTATAGACAGTGCGAATGTCTACCACCGGGGATCACTTTTTCTCGTTTCAGCCGTAATTACCTATTTCTATCTGATAATCAGTCTGATACAGATCCTTAAAAGAAAAGGGAAAATCATTAAACAGGAATGGATTCCTTTAATAGCATTTGGAATACTGCCGATTATCGGAGGGATACTCCAGTCCATGTTTTATGGTGTGCTTCTGATGTGGAGCTGTACGGCATTTTCCCTCGTGATTATTTATTATTTTCTGCAGCAAAGAATGGCTCATCTGGATAACTTGACCGGCGTATGGACGAGAGGATCTTTTGACTATTACATTTCCAGAAGGATCCACCATAAGGCCGATAACAAATTTGGGCTTATTTATGCCGACCTTGACGGACTGAAACAAATTAATGACCAATATGGGCATTCCGAAGGGGACAAAGCGATCCAGACTGCTGTTGGGCTAATAAGAAGTGTCCTAAGAAAAACAGACATTATTGCCAGGATGGGTGGCGATGAATTTGCGGTAATCATGGAATGTGACAGCAAAGAAGCTCTAGAGAAAACAATTGAGAGAATCAATGTGTCTTTTGAAGCGTATAATAAAACCTCCGAAAAGCGTTACAGGCTGGAAGGAAGCTTTGGGACTGACATCTTTGATATGAAATATGCCAGTATTGAGCAATTTCTGAACCATGTTGACAATCTGATGTACAGCCAAAAAAGAATAAAAAAAGCGGATTTGGGATGATCCGTGGGATTTGATTCCTTTTAGCAAGTAATTCTTTATGAGTTAAAGAAAAACCGTTATAATAGACTGAAAATTCGTAACATTTTATTAATTTTAGCCTAAATCACGATATTTGCAGGTTGACCAAAAGCCTGTATTTTATGTATGATAATAATAAGCTCCAAGGAATTCCTAAGATGGAATACCAGTGAAGCCTGAAAATGGAAACAAAACGTTATCATTGGACGATTAGGTCGGTGAACGAAAAGGTTCACTATATCTGGAGAGTTTCGAAGAAAAGAGTCTGCAACGGGATTGATAGAAATGAAGGTTTGGTTCAAGAAAATCTGTAAAAAGAGTTTTTAAGAGGCAAATTCTGAAATGAAATCAGACTGAAGTGGGTAATGAGTAAACGGAATATCTGTAGACGAAGGTCTTTTAAGGAAGATGGATAGCGGGAAACGAAATTGAGGGTAATACTGGGGATACATTGATAAAGGTTCGTTGGAGCTTCTTTTTTATTTTTCGCGTTTGTAGGCTGCGATATACGGAAGGTTTCGGTACTTTTCCTGGTAATCGAGGCCATACCCGACTACAAATTGGTCCGGCATAAGAAAACAGCAATAATCGATGTTAATGGTGAGGAGCCTTTCCGAGGGATTGTCCAGCAGGGTGCATATTTTTAGACTAGCCGGCTTCGCAGCTTCAAGGTGCTGGCAGATATAAGCAAGCGTAAGTCCGGTTCCGACCACATCTTCTACCAAAAGAACATGTTTGCCGGTGATCGAAAGGTCAAGATCTTTCGCAAATTTTACAATGCCAGTTTTATTCGTTTCATCAGGGAAGGCCCTGATCGACAGAAAATCAATGCTTAAGGGTATCGTCAGGTGCCGGGTCAGGTCAGCCAAAAAGTAAAACGATCCTTTTAGGACGCTGATCACAACCAGCTCCTTGCCCTGATAGTCGGTATCAATGATTCGCCCGGTTTCGGCGACTTTCCGTTGAATCTCCTCTGCGGTGAAAATGATCTTCCCGACAGCATTAGCGTTCATTGTGCAGATCCTTTCTTAATGCCGAATCTCTCCAAAAGGGAATAAAAATCATTTTTAAAGACAATGTTAATGTTGGTGCCGGGATAGAGCCGTTTGAGCAGCTTAACCTTTTTCTTTTTTTCTGAAGCATATTTTTGGTTCATCGTGGTCAGTTCAATGAACGTATTAAATCTGGGCAGGTAAAAATCAGGTGAAAACGCCATCGTAACATTGCCCTCTTCATCCCATTGAATCGGGAACGTACGAGGCTCGTACTCCCAGTCAAGGTGGTACATATCCAGGATTCCGGCAAATTCCTCTTCGGATGGATGCTTGAAAATAATCGGTTTTTTACCGTCCTGAGAAGGACATTCAGCTGCAGGGGAGTAAAGCTGCTTGTTTCTGGTATAGTACTCCAGAAGCGCAGCACCTTCTTCGATGCCGAAAAAATCTGTGTTCAGCGTAATACCGTAAAGAGAAGGATCAGACCAATCTCTATGATAAATGGTGGAAATATACCGTTTGTGCTTGCGGTCGGTCAGCTCCAGGAATCTTTCGGCATTGGAGCGGTCCAGACGGAGATTATGCATGACCCGGCCGGTTCGAACTTCATCTGAAGCTATGATTCTGACATGGATCGCTTCAGGATGGCGGGAGAAAATAATCTGAGCGCCGAGACCGAAGATGATAGCAGGCTGTTCAGAAATATAACTTTTTAATCTGTTTTCAATATGCTCGGCAAAGGTAAGGCCTTGAGAGGACAGATTCAAATAAAAGCCGGGGCTTTCTTTCAGCATATGTAGCTCATGCTTGTCGGCAATCTCCGGCAGCCATTGGTTCACAACAAAATCGTGTGTAATCAGAGGCAGATCCAATTTATTGGCGAGGAGCCCAGATATTTCTTTCCCCAGGCTTCCTGTTTGTCTGGAAATCGTAAGAAATACCAAATCAGTCACCCCCACAGCAGTAATGATATCGGTTCAGTCCTCAGATCATTATACCATATCAGGCCAATTAGCATCGGAACGCTGGGAATGACTAAACTGGTCTCTTTTTCCTAAGTTTTACAAAGAGAAGAACGGCCGAAAGCAAAATTGCTGCAATACTGATGACTTGGGCTATTTTAAATGGACCAAGCATCAGACTGTCGGTTCTGAGACTCTCAATAATAAAACGGCCTGCCGAGTACAGCAATAAGTAAAGCAAGAACATGATGCCGTGAGGTGTTGATTTCTTCTTGATCAGCCAGAACAAGAACAAAAAGATCAAAGTATCCCATAAAGACTCATATAAAAAAGTCGGATGGTAATATTGGCCGTCAATATACATGCCTTGCTGAATAAAATGCGGAAATTTACTGATAAAGGATTCACTAACCGGGCCGCCATGTGCTTCCTGATTAAGAAAGTTGCCCCATCTGCCAATCGCCTGGCCGATAACCAGACTTGGCGCGATAACATCGGCCACAGACCAGAATTTTAAATCCGGATCTCTGCGGGTAACCACTAAGACCGCCAGAAAACCGCCGATAATTCCGCCGTGAATGGCTAATCCGCCATGCCAGACAGCCGCGATTTCCGCCGGATGAGAGATGTAATAATGCAAATTGAACAGGACATAATACAGTCTTGCTCCGATCAGAGCAGCGGGAATCATAACAACCAGCAGATCAAAAAATTTGTCCGGGTCCAGCCTGCGATAGTTCGTATGATAGTTCGCGAGAATGAGTCCGGCACAAAACGCCAGAGCAATCAGTATACCGTACCAATGAACAGAAAAAGGACCAATTTCAAATGCAATAGGGTTCAAGAAAATCAACTCCCGTATTAATGAATACACTATCTTTCCGGAATTGTCCAGCAAAAATGCCCGATTGAACTCTTCCAGGAATCGTGTAGAAGCATTACTGGATATTTGCGAAAAGACCGATACCGTAGTATTGTGGTGTTATCAGGTAAGTTTAAGGTTATTCTATTACTCTTTGCTATGAATTGTTTTCAGGGGGTAGCAATGCAAATATTATTAATCTATAATCCGCTTGCCGGAAACGGCAGCTTTAATAATCACTTGGACAGCATTATTGAAGCTGTCCAAGATAAAGGCTATTATTTGGTCCCTTACAGGATCAGCACTACGGAAGCCCTGGAAAAAATGGTCTCCTCAGCGGATATCAACAGTTTCAACAGGATCTGGATTGCCGGGGGCGACGGGACGATCCACCAGGTCATCAATGTTCTTTTTTGTTATGATTGCCAGATCCCGGTTGGAATATATCCGGTAGGAACTGCTAATGACTTTGCCCGTTATTTTCATTTTCCGGAGCGGGTCAATGAAATGACGGAGATTCTGCTTCAGGATCATTTTACAGTTTGCGATATCGGGGTCGCCAATGGCCGCTATTTTTTAAATGTGGCCAGCCTGGGTTTTCTGATCGATGTCAGCCAAAAAACTCCCAAAAGAATCAAACAAAGTTTTGGGGCTCTCGCCTATTATTTAAAGGGTGTTGAAGAATTCGCCAATATGAAGCCGGTGAAAGTTAGTATTCGGAGCCGGGAAGCCAATCGCGACGATGAAGTGTATTTCATCTTGATTATGAATGGCAAATCGGCAGGCGGTTTTAAGAGGATAGCGCCGTTGGCTTCTATAGCGATGGTCTGCTTGATGTGTATATTTTTAAACCATGTCCAGTTCTCGAACTGATCCCGTTGGTTATCAAAGTGGCGAACGGTGAACATGCGGAGAGCCCATATGTAGACTACTTCCAGACGGCAGAGCTGACAATCAACTGTCGGGAATCGATTGGTACGGATTTAGACGGAGAAAAAGGGTTTGATTTTCCGTTAAGAGTCACTGTTGAGCCCGCCAAACTTAAAGTCATTACCAGAGAGAATCAAGAGGAAGGCTATCTGGATAAAACCGGTTTTGGCTTCTTAATTTAGATGTAAAAATTTCAATGCAAACGTTAATGAAAACATTCGTATTGAAGACAGGTCCGGGTAAATATTTTTATTTTGGGCAGATTAATGATGAAAACAAATTGCTTTAAAATATTTGATGAAAAGGAGGAATTGTCTTGAGTGTTATCGGCTGGATTATTTTAGGCGGCCTTGCGGGGTGGATTGCCAGCATGATTACAGGCCGTGATGCCAAAATGGGCGTTGGAATGAATATTGTTGTCGGGATCATCGGGGCGTTCATCGGTGGATGGATCGTCAACATTTTCGGAGGAATAGGGATCAATGGATTTAATATCTGGAGTTTCTTGGTTGCTCTCCTCGGTGCGGTGATCCTGTTGTCCATCGTCAATGCCTTAACGGGCAGGAAACATCACAATCAGTATCAGTCGTAAACGTTATCCCGGATTTTGATGGATGCCAGAAACGGCGGAGTAAATCTCCAGCCGTTTTTTATTTAGCAGCCAAATCAACCCAACACAACTGACTTAGCACAGTTCTGTCTCAGTGCATACTGATCCACAACACTTGACAAATATTCGAAAATTTGATAGCATTACCTAAAATTATATCATACAGTTTTATATTTAAAGGCTGTACCATGACAGTATAAAGCATTCGTCTTTAACAGAAATGCTAAGGGGTGAAGGCTTTTTTGGTATATCAGAAAAAGTCTAAGCACTTTCTGATATCTCTAGGTGCAGCTAGTACCATGTCAACCCTAAATCTATATATCCTGGCGGCAGATTTCTGTTAATACTGCGTTGTCTTGTCGCTCCTATGACATCCATGGCATCCGCGACATTTGTCCATCCGTGGACTTCAATCACCATACGCTCGGTATGCCTCAATCCTCCGCCTTGTCTTAAAAGAAATCTGCTCCCCATTATATTACAGTTTTAAGGTTGACAAGGTACTAGAGGTATGGCGCCGGTAAAGTTTTCTATAGTTTATAAGATATAAAATGCTAGGAGGAGATTATGTTGAAACTTGCGTTTTCAACCCTGGGTTGCCCGGATTTCAGCTGGACCGATATCTATTCCATGGCCAAGGACTTTGGCTTTGACGGCATTGAAATCCGTGGTCTGGGCAGTGAGATATTTGCAGTGCAGGCCCAGCCTTTTACTGAGTCTCAGTTGCCGCAAACCATAAAAAAGTTATCCGAACTCCGTATTCAAATTCCTTGTCTGTCTTCCGGCTGTTGTCTAAAGTATGCTGAGAAAGCGGAACAGAATCATCAGGAGATCGTTCAGTATATTGAATTAGCCTCCAAGCTAGGAACCCCGTATATCCGTATCCTTGCCGATATTGCACCACAGCCGGCTGGTGAAGTCGATGACAAGGTGGTGCTTGCTGCGTTGAACCGTCTGGTACCTCTGGCCGAAGAAAAAGGCGTCACCCTCCTGGTCGAAACCAACGGAGTCTATAGCGATACTACCCGCTTATGTCATCTGCTGGACCATGTAGCCAGTGACAATGTTGGTGCCTTGTGGGATATGCATCACCCTTACCGTTTTGCAGATGAGACACCTGGAAAGACTGTTCAGAACCTTGGTGCCTATATTAATATGTACATATCAAGGATTCCGTTTTAGAGAACGGCACCACCCGGTACCGCATGATGGGAGAAGGAGATTTACCCATCGATGAGATGATGCGAGCCCTGCATTCGATTAACTATGAAGGTTATGTTTCCCTGGAATGGGTCAAACGCTGGGCTGCGGACCTGGATGATGCCGGCGTTGTTTTCCCGAATTTTGCAGAATATATGAGCCGTTACACGGAAAAAACATCGGTGAAAGGTCATTTGTACGATAACAATGCCAAGACCGGAAAATATATCTGGCAAAAAGACACGCTGATTGACCTGACCTTCCCCCAGGTGCTTGACCGGATGGTGGATGAGTTCCCGGATCAGTATGCTTTCCGTTATACGACCATGGATTATACCCGTACGTATGAAGAATTCCGGGACGATGTTGACACATTTGCACGCGCCCTGATCGCGATGGGTGTCAGACCCGGGGACCATGTTGCGACCTGGGCCACCAACGTTCCGCAGTGGTACATTACCTTTTGGGCGGCGACCAAGATTGGCGCTGTGCTGGTAACCGTAAACACCGCGTATAAGATTTATGAGGCAGAATATCTGCTGCGCCAGTCGGATACACATACGCTGGTCATGATCGACGGATATAAGGACTCCGATTATGTCGGCATTATCAAGGAGCTTTGCCCCGAGTTGGAGACTGCCGAGGCCGGAAAGCCGCTGCATATCAAACGGCTGCCTTTCTTACGCAATATTGTCACGGTTGATTCCAGGCAGAACGGCTGTCTGACCTGGGAAGATGCGATTACCCTGGCTGACAAAGTCCCCGTTGAGGAAGTATACCGCCGTGCGCTTTCCCTTAACCGTCATGATGTCTGCAACATGCAGTATACCTCAGGAACCACAGGGTTCCCGAAAGGCGTTATGCTGACACACTATAATGTCGTGAATAACGGGAAAAATATCGGCGACTGCATGGATCTTTCCACAGCCGACCGCATGATGATTCATGTCCCGATGTTCCATTGCTTCGGGATGGTGCTGGCGATGACTGCGTCCATGACCCATGGGGTGACCATGTCCCCAATACCGGCGTTTTCGCCGAAGATATCGCTGGATTGCATCAACAGGGAAAAAATCACCGCCTTCCACGGTGTCCCGACCATGTTTATTGCGATGCTCGAGCATGAAGATTTTTCCGAAAACAGACTTCTCCTACATGCAGACCGGAATCATGGCAGGAAGCCCGTGTCCTGTGAAGGTTATGCAGGATGTCGTCGAGAAGATGAATATGAATGAAATCACCATTGTCTTCGGACAGACCGAATCTTCACCTGGCTGCACCCAGAGCCGTGTCGACGATTCCGTCGAACTGCGGGTTGCCACTGTAGGCCGTGCTTTGCCAGGTGTTGAGTGCAAGATCGTGGATCCGAAGACCGGGGAAGATCTTCCGGATAATGAGGACGGCGAATTTGTTGCCAGGGGCTACAATATCATGAAAGGCTATTATAAAATGCCCGAAGCCACCGCTGCGGCGATTGATGAGAACGGCTGGCTGCACACCGGCGACCTGGCCAGACGCGATGAGAACGGATACTATAAAATTACCGGACGTATCAAGGACATGATCATTCGCGGCGGGGAAAACATCTATCCGAAAGAAATCGAAGATTTTATTTATACCCATCCAAAGGTCAAGGACGTTCAGGTTATTGGTGTCCCTGACAAACAATATGGGGAAGAGATTATGGCCTGTGTCATACTGAAGGACGGTGTCGAACTGACCGCTGATGAGCTGAAGGATTTTGTCCGCACTCACATGGCCAAGCACAAAACACCGCGTTACATTGACTTTGTCGCAGAATTTCCGATGAATGCCGCAGGCAAAATTATGAAATATAAAATGCGCGAAAACGCGGTCGAAAAGTTGAACCTTCAGGCCGACAACAGTATTGAAACTGCCTAAGGTACTTCTAGGAAACCTTATTGTGTTTATCAAATGGCAAAAATTTTCTTTGGATGAATAGAAAATTATGGTATAATATTTGCGTAATTCGCAAAATGTGGTGAAACAGTTGGTCAGGAAGTTTGATTTGATCAAATATAAACCGCTGGAACGAAAATTCCTGCTCTTTAGGTGGGGACTGCTTATTGTCGCCCTGGCTGAGCTGATCCGTTTTCAGGGCTCTTTCACGGGCGTTGTTTTTTGTTGGTTTCTTTATTGCCCTTCTATATAATGCATTTATTTCCGTTTGTGTCTTCAGCAAGGACACCCGGGCCGAGAAACTGATGCGACTCAGCTTAGTGCTTGATATTCCTATTTGTACCCTGTTGATGGCAGGAAATGTTGAATTACTGAATATGCTCTTTTTTTCCTATTTCTTCTTTGTTTCTTTTCACGGCATGCGTTATGGGATTCCGGGTTTGATCATTGCTACGGCCGAAAGCGTAGCCTCTTTATTCATTACGTCATTCAAAATTTCGGATCTGTTTGTATCCGTGAATATCTATCTGTTCAGCCTTCTGCTCCTAGCCTTCGGTTTTATTATTGTATTTGAAGTCAACAGTTTGCTGAATATCAGCCAATATCAGTTCAGAAAGGCCAAAAATCAGGCGGCCAGAGATCCGCTGACGGGGCTTCCGAACCGCCTGCTGTTGGAAAAGAGTTTTCAGAAGGCTGTATCCAATTATCAGAGGACAGGGCAGCCTTTTTGCATTGCCATTTTTGATATTGATAATTTTAAAAAGATAAATGATCAGAAGGGACATGTCTTTGGCGACAAGGTTTTGCTGGTTTTAGCCCGTGTTTTAAAAACAAATGCCAGGGCCACTGATTTCATCTGCCGTTACGGCGGTGAGGAGTTTCTAATTATTCTTTATGGATGCGCACTGAAAGATGCCTGCCTAAAAGCGGATAAAATCAGGGAAGAATTTGCACTTAACAGTTATTTTGATAAGCCACTGACCGTGAGCGCCGGTGTCTGTCTCTATCCAAAAAGGATGCTCGCTGACCGAAAATATTGAGATTGCGGATAAAGCACTTTACGCTGCCAAAACAGCAGGGAAGAACAGGGTCATCTCAGGCAGCCGTTTCGGCGTTGATCTTTTCCATAAAGAAGCTTAAAGATCGAAATCCTCCACCCAAGCAGAATTATTTTAATATTTCCTCAGTCCGGCGGAATACTTTTCGGAAATGAAAACCGTATATGGACAGGGTTACTGCCAGCGGAAATACATTACGGCGTTTCCGCAGAGACCAAATGATCAGTTTCCAGTAGTAGCGTCTTTCCTGGCCGATAATTCCCAAACGGAATACCGATCTGATAAACGCGAGCACCTGACAACGGTCGATCCGCTGAGCCGTAAATCCAGCAGGTTCGTACTGCTCTAAGAATGTCAGGACCCGCTCATAATATTTTCTTGGCGAGTAGATCGTATCGACAATTCTTTGATAGCCTTTGATCAACAGGGGGCTTTCCATTTTGGGTATGAAGTTCATCGAAAAGTCGGTGTTGTCGCCGCTGATGCTTTTTAACAGTCGGCCTTCCGCTGCCAGACGCTGATATAGTTTAGTTCCTTTCGGCGCATTCAGCAGCCCGACCATCGCGGTAACGATCCCGCTTTCCTGAATAAAGGTTACCAGTTTGTCAAAAATAGAGGCATTGTCGTTGTCGAACCCGACAATAAAGCCGCCCTGAACCTGAAGGCCAAATTTCTGAATTTTTTTGATACACGCAATTAGATTGCGGTTTTTATTCTGAATTTTATTGCACTCAATCAGGCTGTCTTCATCCATGGTTTCAATTCCGATAAATACAGTCATAAACCCCGCCTTGACCATCAGATTCATAAGGCTGTCATCGTCAGCCAGATTGATTGAGGCCTCTGTGATAAACGTAAACGGATAGTTTCTTTGTTTCATCCAGCTGATCAACGCAGGCAGGATATCATCCTTTAATTTCTTTTTGTTGCCGATAAAATTATCATCAACCAGGAAGATGCCTCCGCGCCATCCGGCCCGATAAAGGGAATCCAATTCTGACAGGAGCTGCGGAGAGGTCTTGGTACGGGGCTCGTGACCGTATAAAGATGTAATGTTGCAGAAATCGCAATGGAATGGGCATCCACGTGAATATTGAATATTCATTGTTGCGTAGTGTTTCATATCGATAAGGTCCCACAAAGGCACAGGGGTATTTCTGATATCCGCCCATTCTTCCGTTGTGTAAATGTGCGCTGCCGATCCGTTCTCAAGGTCACGCACAAAGGCAGGTACAGTGTTCTCCCCTTCATTCAGGACGAGATAATCTACATCATCATACGCCTCAGGTTCGGAAGTAAAGAGGGGACCGCCTGCAGTCGTTTTGACTCCGAGGGCATGACAGCGGTTAATAACTTCCCTGACAGATTCTTTCTGGACGACCATCGCGCTGATCCAGACATAATCGGCCCATAAAATATCCCGATCCTTGAGTTTCGTTACATTCATATCCACAAGACGCTTATCATAATGCTCCGGCAGCATAGCAGCTACGGAAAGTAACCCCAGGGGCGGAGATCCAGCTTTCTTGGATATGAACTTTAACGCGTACTGGAAACTCCAATAGGTCAGCGGTATTTGCGGGTAAACAAGTAAAATTTTCATAGATTTGCCCTTCCTGTTCTATTGACTGGCACAGCCACTTCTAGCATATCCATTTTTTACTTGCTCAATTCGTTTCTGGTTTATTCGCTGATTTTCTGCAGAACAACACAGGACATTGCAATTTATCATCGGGTAAATTAAAATAGATGTAGAATCAAGAAAGGGAGAGAGTAAGATATGGAGGAAAATGCCGGCGATATACGAAGTAGTATTATTTCAAATGACTTATTAATAAGATTTGGTAAAAGGCTTTGACAATCCTGTATAAGGAATGATTCTGCCTTTTTATTATTATCAGGAGGAACAATCATTGATTACCGGGATTTTGTTTTTAGTCGTGCTGATTGCGCTCAATGCCTTTTTCGCTGCCTCGGAGATTGCTTTGATCTCCCTGAATGACAATAAAATCAGAATGATGGCTGAAGATGGCGACAAGAAGGCCAAAATTTTAACCAATTTGCTCGGTGAGCCGAGCAAATTTCTTGCGACGATCCAGATTGGGATAACGTTGGCAGGCTTTCTGGCCAGTGCGTTTGCTTCAGAAAATTTCTCCGATCCGCTGGTTTCACTGCTGATTAAGCTTGGGGCCCCCGTTTCAGCATCCTTGCTGAAGACTATAGCCGTTATTCTAATTACCATCATTTTATCTTACTTCACGCTGGTGCTCGGAGAGCTCGTGCCGAAAAGAATTGCGATGAATAAAGCTGAAAAGATTGCCTGGTTTGCCGCAAACCCGCTGTATATCCTGTCTAAAATTGCCTCACCGTTCGTTAAAATGCTTACGGCATCAATGAACGTGTTTGTAAGGCTTTTCGGGGTAGATCCGAATGCGGAGAACGAGCAGGTCACGGAAGAAGAAATCCGCATGATGGTTGATGTCGGTGAGGAAAAAGGCGCCATCCATGAAACAGAAAAACTGATGATTAACAATATTTTTGAATTTAACAATAAAACGGTTTCCGAAGTCATGACACATCGCACGGATATTGCGGCGCTGCCGATTGAAGCAAGCTTAAGTGAAGTCATTGCCTTTATCAATCATGAGAAGTATTCCAGGATACCCGTCTATGAGGAGAATATCGACAATATTGTCGGGGTGCTGCAATCCAAATACCTTTTCCAGTATTTAACGAACAACAGCAATTCGGAGACATTTCATCTGCGGGACGTTGTCCGGGAACCCTATTATGTACCGGATTCGAAACGCACCGATGAATTATTTAAAGAACTTCAGCTGAACAAAACACATCTGGCCGTGATCATTGATGAATACGGCGGGACGGCCGGTATTGTAACACTGGAGGATCTTATTGAAGAAATTGTCGGCAACATTTTTGACGAGGATGATGAAGTCGAACTGGAATTTGAAAAGATCGATGAAAATACCTATATGATCAACGGGGCGACGAGCCTCGATGCGGTCCAAGATTATCTCGGCGTAGAGCTGCCGATTGAAGAATATGAGACCCTAAGCGGTTTTCTGGTTGGACAGCTCGGAAGGATTCCCGGAAAAGATGATAAGCCTTCCTTAGAATTCAACAGTTTGATGTTTAAGGTTGAGGAAGTCGATGAAAAAAGGATTGCCAAAGTGAAGGTGTGCAGGCTATAAAACTTAGGTTTCTAGTCCGTGGCCGTCAAAAGACCGCGCTTCGCCATCCAGGCTTCGCTTGTCGTGGAACTGTGACCCGCAGACGAATAAAACATTCTTGAAATAAATACCCAAATATATGCGTGCCTTAGACTCCCTGGTTGGTCTGTGTGCCACAATTCCGCTTTCGGCTGTTGCGCCATCCGTGGTGCAAACAGCCGCGCTCCGCCTCCATGCTTCGCTTAACGCTGGAATTGTGACCCCCAGACCTAATTTGGGGTAATCAACCTTGCATGAATTATTTGAGCAGAGAATTTGAGAACGCTATTATACGAATCATATGCTTGTTAGGAATTGGCTTCTTTTATCCTGCCAAACCTTTTGGAGGTGTTATATTTGGGAGAAATAAGTTTTGATCCGAATCAGAATAATCGAAATGCTAATAACAAGGCAGAGCTTAAGATATTTGACCCGCAGCCATGCTGCTGCGGGGATGACAGTTTGGCAGGGTCTGTAACCATTTATGACACGGAATGCGGCTGGATTACAGGTGAATTGAAAACACCAGTAGGGCTTGTGCCTCAGATTTCAACGAACTTAACGACTCAGGATATCCTGGGGGGATGGAAAGCCCGCTGGGGTATCGGCCGGATGAATTATAAAATCAATCCCGGCCTTTACGCTGTCGGCAATCCGGATGAACATTCCGAGGTTCTCGTAACGGCCAATTACAAAATGACCTTCGATGCCCTTCGCAAGGAGCTGGCCGGACTTCAGGCCTGGATCCTGGTGCTTGATACCAAAGGTATTAATGTCTGGTGCGCAGCAGGCAAGGGGACATTTGGCACGGCGGAGCTCAGCAGTCGGATCGGGAAGACCAGGCTTGCCCAGATTGTGTCACACAGGACATTGCTTCTGCCACAGCTCGGCGCTCCCGGGGTAAGTGCGCATCAAGTCCACAAACAAACCGGTTTCAACGTCGTGTATGGTCCGGTTAGAGCTTGGGATATCCGTGAATTTGTCGCTTCCGGAAGGAAAGCGACAGCCGAAATGCGGACCGTGAAGTTTACGGCATGTGACCGTTTGGTGCTTACTCCGATGGAACTTACCGGTACATTTAAGATGAGCCTGATGATTTTAGGCATTTTATTTATCTTGAATCTGATCCGTCCAGGAGCTTTTGGGATTACCGACTTTTATGCCTATACCGGGGCGCTGATTGTGGGCTGTATTCTGACCCCGGTTTTGTTGCCGTGGATCCCTGGAAAAGCATTTGCCTGGAAGGGATGGCTTCTGGGTTTACTTTGGGCAGCAGCAGTGAATGTGCTGAACGGCTGGCCGGGAGAGCTTTCCTACAGCTGGTTCAGGGCTCTGGGGTATTTGCTGGTTCTGCCATCGATTTCTGCGTTTTATGCGATGAACTTCACCGGATCTTCAACATATACTTCGTTTTCCGGCGTTATGAAGGAGATGAAAACCGCTGTTCCGGTCATCGCGGTTACGATATGTATCGGTTGTATTCTCATTTTGTTGAGCAGTTTATTTGGGTTGTAAGGGGGAAACTGGTGTGAAGCACCGCTATTTGAAAAATGTTTCGACGCTTACGCTTAAATACGAGAAATGTACCGGCTGCGGAAGATGTCTCGAGGTCTGTCCGCATCAGGTCCTGGGTTTAAAATGCAAAAAAGCAGAGATACTGGATATAGATCTCTGCATGGAATGTGGCGCCTGTGCCCGCAATTGTCCGTTTAATGCGATCGATGTCAAGTCCGGCGTGGGCTGCGCTTCAGCCGTTATCACGGGGTGGCTTACAGGGACAGAACCAAGCTGTGACTGCTCGGGAGGCAACAGCGGGGGATGCTGCTGACCATGGATGAACAATTATTTTTTCTTCAGTCTTTTGGAAAAAATTTTCGCCATTAGCCATCCTGCCATCAGAAGTGCGATCAGATAGCCGATCAGGCTAATGACCGGAATCCCGAACAGCCGGGGCGTGATGCTCGTCATACAGACCAGACTGGCCCCGATCAGAAAGGCCGCACTGAGAATGCTCAAGACGAGCTTGTCCATGATCATGTCGGCCTGACGCACGGGTTCATCGGCGCTGGACAGATCAATATTGATCTTGGCCTGTCCTCTCATCGCCATTTTGAGGATGTTGGCGAGCTGAGCCGGCAAGTCCAGACTGTTTTTGGTAAAACCGTACAGAGAAAGCCCCGCAGAAACCAATTCCTGTCTTGCATCCAACTCACTTAGGAATTTTCCCGAAATGTGATTGGCCATGATTTGAATGAAATTGACTTTCGGACAACATACGGCGAGTACTCCCTCGATCGTAATGACCCCGCGCCCCAGTATCGTGAAGCCTGTCGGCAGGGATATCTGATGGAAATTAAGAACTTCCTTGACTTCTTCCATGATCTGGCCAAAATGCAGCTCAGCCAAATCCAAATCACCATAGCGTGCCAGCAGGCTTTCAATGTCTTCATAGAGCCTGGTGTGGTTTACCCTGCCTTTGATCGTATTGAGTAATAGAAATACTTCTTTTAATCCTTCAATATCATGCTGGACGATCGCCAGGATGATTTTTTTCAACATCAGCCGATCACGGTTATTGATTTTTCCAACCATCCCTAAATCGAGCCAGACAATTTTTCCGTCTTGGATAAAGATATTTCCCGGATGCGGATCCGCATGAAATAAGCCGTCATCGACAATTTGTTTGACATAGTTTTCGGCGAGTTTTATCCCAATCTCATTTAGATCGTAGCCAAGTGCATGAAGTTTATCAAGATCATCGATTTGAACACCGTCGATGTATTCCATAACAAGTACTTTCGGGGTGCACAGCTGACGTTCGATCAGCGGAAAGGCAATATACTTTAAACCTGCATTCAGGTCGGTAAATTCTTTGATATAGTTTGCTTCGGCAATAAAGTTCATTTCCTGCTGGGCAGTCGCCCACATTTCATCGATAAACATTCTAAAGTCGATATCTCCGACATTGATGTTTAAGACTTTGATCAAGGAGATTGCTTTTTTCAGCAGTTGGATATCCCGTTCCATCGTTTGATAAATTCCGGGGCGTTGTACCTTCAACACGACGATTTTGCCGTCTTTCAGCACGGCTTTATGCACCTGCGCTATCGATGCCGAGCCGATGCACACAGCGTCAATTTCCTGAAAAGCTTCCTCTGCGGAGAAACCGTATTCCGAGGCGATGACCTGAAGCACTTCTTCATAAATCATCGGTTTCACATCGGTTCGCAGCTCGGCCAGTTCATCGCAGTAACTCTTCGGGAGCATATCTGTGCGCATAGACATAATCTGACCGAGCTTGACATACGTCGGGCCAAGGTCTTCCAGGATGAATTTTAGCTTGGTCGGAGAAACGCCGTGGATGATTCCATGGCGTTTCAGCGCAGTGACCATTTCCTTTAAGCGGGCTGCGGATGATAGCTTGACCTCAGTTTGGGTCATTCTTTTTCTCCATCTCTGCGAGCTTTTGTTTGAGCACAGAGAGCTCTTCTTCATTCAGCGTGTTAACCTTTTGCAGAAGATCCTCCATGTGACGGGCGGAAGAATGATGATGCAGATTTTCAGAAAGGTTGCGTTTTAATTCCTCATTGATGACTTTGCCTTGTTCGACGGTAAGCTCACCTTTTTCAATTAACGAGTCAATGACTTCCTTAGCTTTTTCGGCCGTTGTCGCTATCGCTCCAATTCCCGCCAGAAAGACTTTTTTCATTTCATCACTTGCATTCAACTTTAACAACCCCCTTTATGCTTTTAGTATATCTAAAAATAGGTCTAAAATATATAGAAAATGTAAAATGTTTACTTATGCCTCATCTTTGGATTGATTGATTTTTCAGATATTCATTGCTCTGGGATTTTGTGTTAAGATATGACTAAAGCTATATTTTAACCCTCAGTAACCGCAAGCTACTCGAGAATAACGACAAGGAGGAAAATACGCGATGAAAATGATCAGGAATCTTTTCGTTTCATTCATGTTTTTGGCTTTAGTGAGCCTGTCAGGGTGTCAGTCCCAGACAGAACCAACTCCGGAGCCTTCGCCTGAGCCTGAGCCCCCTGCTGTTGAAACCATGAAAGTAGCGGTCTATTATCTGAAGGATAGTAATAATGAAATGTACCTGGTCAGAGAGGTGCATGAGATCCCCAAAAGTACAGGTGTTGCCCGGGCAGCTCTCGAGGAGCTAGTTAACGGTACCCCTGCAACGACAGGCGCATTTAAGGTACTTCCCGCCAACACGAAAATTTTGGAAGTTAATATCGAGAACGGTTTGGCAACCATTGATTTTTCCGAAGAGGTGCTGCATGCGAACGTTGGTGCCAGCGGCGAAACACTTGGAATTGCCAGCATTGTCAATACACTGACGGAGTTCCCGACTATTAAAAAAGTTCAGTTCACCGTAAACGGCAAGGCTGAAAATGGCATGGACTGGTGGGGCCACGTCGGTCTTTATGAGCAACCCTTTGCCAGGAATCTCAGCTCGGTTTATGAACCGGCGATCTGGGTTACCACTCCCGTAGACGGCCAAACCATAGCGAGCCCGTTAAAGATCACCGGCAATGCCCGGGTCTTCGAAGCTGTCGTAAGCTACCGCTTAAGGGATGCACAAGGTAATATTCTGGCAGAAGGCAACACAATGGCTGCAGCAGGGGCGCCGGGCCGAGGCAATTTCGAAGCCTCGCTGACATTTAAGCCATTGGCAGCAGGAAGCGGCCAGCTCGAAGTATTCGAGTCCAGCATGCAGGACGGAAGCGATCTGAATAAGGTCATTATTCCTGTTAAATGGTGATCTGATTAAGTTTTCTTAAGAGTCGGTAGGGAGTAAATAGAACATTAAAATACAAAACCGGTTAAGCAGAGATTAGTCACACCGTAAGATATAGCTTACGCCAGTGCAGCAAGACAGCTAGCAGGACCCAGAGCCCGGTATAAATCGCAATAAAGCTAAGCTGAGGGTTGCTACTCCAGGATTTCACCCAGTTATAAGACAATTCAAAAACCGAGAGGGTATTCCCATTCCCATTCATCTTCAGGATCATATGATGCATAACCGAAAACACCATCGAAGAACCAAAATACAGCAGGATCGCATTGCGACCGATCGCCTCAAACAGCCAGTAGACAGGTGCCAAGAGCTTTCTGATAACTGGGATCTGCGGGTCCCAGATCAAGTGGGCAAAGGCCAAGACAAGAATGGTGGCACCGGATGACAGCGTTACAAAGGACGGCGTCCAGAGTCGTTTGCCTATTGGGATAAAGTTGGACAGCAGCGGGGTAAGTAGCAGAAGAACAGCAGCCAGAGCCAGGATTTTCAAGAAATTTCGGCCAATGTTTTTATTGTTCAAAAACAAACCTGCCGTATAACCGAAAAGCGTGCTGGCAATTGCGGAAAAAAGTGTACATATTCCTTCCGGATCATATCCGGCATCGCCGTGAACATAAAGATGGCTCTTTGTGAAAATAAACGGATCAATCATTCCGGATAAATTATGGTCCGGTGAGGGCAAACTGCCCGGAAAAGACTGGCTTGTATATAAGAGAATGCCGAGATAGGCAGCCAGAATAAGTAGTCCGGCAGTGAACGGCCAGAACCATTTCCCGGATACTCTGGTTATCAGGGTTGTCATAATTCCGGTAAAAGCAAGAACCTGAAGCACTCCGGTAAAGCGAAGCTGGGAAAGATGAAATTCCCAGGATACCAGGGAATTAAAAATCAGGCCAATGATAATCAGCACAAAAAACCTTCTGATTAATCGTACCCAGGGCACATGCTTGCGGTAGGCAATCGCCATGCTGGTTCCGGAAAGTGTCACAAAGGCTGGAAAAGCAAAGTCGATGGCGGTATAACCAAACCACGGAGCATGGGTAATATAGGCCCCGTAGAGAGGCCCTTCCGGAACAAAGGTCAGGAACAAAAGCAGTACGGACAGAGCCCGCGCAAAATCAAGGGCTTTGATCCGGTTCGTTATTCTTTTCATAGCATTATCCTTTAATTGAAGTCTGTAATAATTTTCAATACATTTCTATTATATATTTACATGTCAATGATATTACTGGCTACCAAGTCCAGTGGGCTTCTAAAATTTTTTGGGCTAGGCCGAAATTGTAGCTCGTTGATAGGATACCGGTACTGTAGCGTCCAGCATCCGGGTTCCAGACGTAATAAGCATTCAGGGCGTTCTGATATTGGATCATGTTTTCCTGGGAGACGGATCTCGTTATATTTGCCGCCGGATAGAGATCCCAGAGCGGCCGGGAAATAATATAGCGGCACGAGGATATGAGGTTTTCATTCTGAAGCTCATGAAGTGCGGTACCTCCAGCTGCATGATCCGGGTGGGTATCGCCGGGGGACATCGCTTGATGAAGCGCTTGTGGATACTTAGCCTCAAAAGTCAGGATAATTTCGCGGACCGAGGCTGGAGTCACCTGACCGTCTGGAAGGTCATAAACATAAATATTATCCGTCTGGATGCCGAGGTATCTGGCTGATTCATAGA
Organism: Dehalobacter sp. DCA; assembly: GCF_000305775.1. NCBI lineage: Bacteria > Bacillati > Bacillota > Clostridia > Eubacteriales > Desulfitobacteriaceae > Dehalobacter > Dehalobacter sp. DCA. The sequence goes on along the minus strand of NC_018866.1, from coordinate 1,134,958 downwards.
AATCCCGCACGCGCGCTTCTGTGAATTCAGCAAGTGTGATAGGTGGAAGGGCATATGCCGCGAGCCGGTTGTTAACTTCTTTAAATGCGCCGCTTGCTGCACCTTTAGTCAAAAGTACCAGGACGACAGGCTGATAGTGGTTTTGCGCTTCCAGAACAGCAGCTCCCATGTTTAGAACCTCATCATCCGGATGCGGGACATAAAAGATAGCCGCCTGATCAGAAAATGACGAATCTGTTAAAGGCTCGGACGTGGTCGATGGATTGTCGGAAGGAGAACCTGATGAGCTAGATTGACCAGCTGTATCAGTGGCATCTCTGTCGGTATTGTCAGTCGTGTCTGAAATATCAGAGGGGGTATCGGAAGAATTGTCCGCTGAATTATCAGAAGAAACATCAGAATAATCCGTTGCCGAAGGCACCGGATTATTCTGGCTAGCTACACTGTTTATCAGGGTCCACTTCACCCCGGCAAGAGTGATAAATACAAAGATGATCAATAACGGTATCCAATGTTTTTTTTCATCGATCCCAAACCCATCCTGTATCAGATAGATATTCAGATACCTATTTTATATGTTCTTTCCCAAGCACCTTCTCGACAAATACTTTGGCCAGATGAGGATCAAACTGGGTTCCAGCATTTTTTAGGATTTCTTCAGCAGCGGTTTCCTCGTCTAAGGCTTTTCGGTATGGACGGCTGCTGGTCATCGCATTGTAAGCATCAGCAATCGCAACAATCCGGGCTTCCAATGGGATTTCCTCACCTTTCAGTCCCTTGGGATATCCCTTCCCGTCCCATCGTTCATGATGGGCCAGGACGTAATCCGAGAGATGCGCATACTCATTCATTGTGCTGAGGATTTCATGGCCGAGCTCCGGATGACGCTTAATTTCCGCCATCTCGGAATCAGTCAGCTTGTCCGGTTTGTGAAGAATCCTGCTGTCAAGGCTGACCTTGCCAATGTTTCTGATGAGTCCGAACATCTCAAGATTTTCAATGTTTTTCTCGCTCAATTCCAGGGTTTGACCGATTTCGGCACAAAACTCACTTACTTGGGCGGATTCTTTTTCTTCCATATCGTTCTTATGGTACAGAGTTTCCATGATAATTTCGATCAAAACATTGGTCGGTCGGTTTTTGGCTGTGCTCTTAAGCGGAGGAGTTTTTTCTGCAGCTTCTTTATAGATGAGGGCAATTTCATTTTCTTTCTTCTTTGTTGATTCACAGCCAAAAGATAAAGGAAGGTTCAGGGCGCCTAATTTTTCCTTATCAACCAAGTCATTGATCCGGTTCACAAGAATATCGGCCTGTTTGGAGTTAGTCTTTGGCAGCAAAATCATAAATTCATTTTCACTGACTCTGGCAACGATATCGTCAACACGGCATTCCTGTTTAATTATTTCAGCGACTCTTTTGATTAGGTTATCTCCTTCGGCATTGCCGAAGGATTTCTTTACCTCGTCCAGGTAATCAATGTCAATGATGGCCAGAGAGATCGGCAAATTTCTTTCCGTATTCAGTCTTTTGAATTCTTCCTCAAAAAACTTACGGTTGTATAAGCCCGTAAGCGGATCGTGAAAGCTTAAGAATTCAGCTTTGGCAAGTTTTTTGTTTTTCCTGGCCAGTTCTTTAAATACAAGTACGATACCCTGGATATGGTTGTCTTTGTCCTTCACCGGTTTGGACTTACTCTTGACCGGACGTTTTTCACCCGTTTTAGAGAGCAAGACAGCATTTTTGGCAAATACAATATTTTTGCCTGTTTTAAGCACACTCAGCATGCTGCCGCCAAGCACTTCATAGGTATCTGCGTTCAAAAGCTGAAATACCTCAGTCAGCGGTTTGTGAAGTGCTTCTTCACTCGTCCAGCCGGTAAGCAATTCGGCCTTCTGACTTAATAATTGTATATTGCCTTGTATATCCGTCAAGATAACAGCGTCACTGATCGATTCGAAAGTCGTTTCTAACCATCCCTGGTCTTGTTTCATATCCCTATTCTCCTTATATAAAACAAACTACAAGATGCAATAATCAAACGGGTAATTAATATATCGTCATATTTTTTTAAATATTTAGGAAAATTTTTGAAGATCATAGAGGAAGTAGCATTTTAGTGCTGAATATACTTTAAGGAAAATAATTCAATATTCTAAGCAACGGATGATTCGGCGTATTCTTGGATTAAAAACGACGTTAAGGAGGTTTTTTCTATGGATGGGATCAAGGACAAAATCGGCAAGCTGATCGATGAAGTCAAGGAGAAAACCACGGATTTTAAGGACAAGGCAGAAGATACCTTCGAAGAAGTAAAGGGGAAAGCGGAAGCCCTCAAAGACAAGGCCGGTGAAGCCTATAAAGAAGTCAAAGAGAGGGCTGAGGTCCTGAAGACGAAGGAGGGTTTGGACATGGATGCCGAACAAGCTTACAGAATGCCTTTAATTGGTGACAAGGCGCCGTCTTTTAAGGCAGTGACAACACAGGGCAATATCAATTTTCCTGAGGACTATTACAGCAAGTGGGTGATTCTTTTCTCCCATCCGGCAGATTTTACCCCGGTCTGTACAACAGAATTTATGACCTTTGCCACGATGGAAGAAGAATTCAAAGCGTTAAACACTTCGCTCGTCGGTTTGTCGGTCGACTCCTTGTATGCGCATATTGCCTGGCTCAGAAAAATCCAGGAACTTGAATGGAACGGGATGAAAAATGTTGAAGTGAAGTTTCCGTTGATTGAGGACATCAAGATGGAAGTGGCCAAGAAATACGGGATGATCCAGCCCGGCCAGTCCACGACTCAGGCGGTAAGAGCTGTCTTTGTGATTGATCCGAAGGGAACGATAAGGACAATTCTGTATTATCCGCTTTCCACGGGAAGAAACTTTGATGAAATAAAACGAATCATTATCGCGCTGCAAAAGGCAGATGCGGATCAGGTTGCGACGCCTGCGAACTGGCGGCCCGGACAGGACGTCATCGTGCCTACGGCCGGATCTTGCGGTGCCGCCAAAGAGAGAATGGAGAATCAGACGGAAGACCAATATTGTCTGGATTGGTTTCTTTGTTTCAGACGCGAAAAAAGTAAATTGTTAAGGCTTTGCAGCCACCGGAAAAGACGGGAGACATGATTCTTGACCGGTGGTTTTCAATATCATCAATCAGCAGAATGACATATTACAGATCCCGGTTTGGTGAATAGATTGATATTTTTTCAAATCTAAAATCATTGATATTACAGACCGGAAGCATCGAGAAGACGAGATAGCCTTTATCCATGTACATGATGCTTTAGCGGTTTGTATAACCGGGTATTTTTTGAAAAAGAGCTGAAGAGGCTGAATCGAAAGAGCAATTTGCCTTTGTCGATTATCATCGGAGATATTAACGGTGTAAAATTAATTAACGATGCCTATGGAAACAAAGTCGGAGACAGGATAATCGTAGATACCGCTCAGATACTGAAACATTGCTGCCGGCCGAAAGATATCATCGCCAGAATCGGGGGGGATGAATTCGGCATTATCCTGCCGAAAACGGATAATCAGACAGCGGAGGCCATTCTTGAATGTATACAGACAGCCTGTCTACAGAAAAAGGAGTCTACTGTTGATCATACCTTCATCAACATCACCCTGGGGTATTGCACCAAGGAAAATCTAAACGAGGACATTAATGAGGTGCTCAAAACGGCCGAAGACAGTGTGCTCAGACGTAAGCTTCTGGAGCAGAGAAGCTCGCACAGCACGATACTTACATCGGTCAAGGCCACAATGTTTGAAAGAAGCCAGGAAACAGAGGAACATGCAGAAAGGCTTGGTGTTTTCTCCAGAATGATCGGTGAAGCCCTGAACCTTCCTCAGACCAGGCTGGACGAGCTGGAACTGCTGGCCAATCTTCATGATATCGGCAAAGTCGGTGTTAATGACAAGATCCTGAAAAAACCCGGAAAACTGACGAACAGAGAATGGGAAGAAATGAAGAAGCACTCGGAAATCGGCTACCAGATTGCCATGTCATCTCCAAGCCTCGTAACCATCGCCGAATATATTCTTTGCCATCATGAACGCTGGGACGGCAAAGGCTATCCGCAGGGGCTTGCAGGGGAAGAAATACCGCTGCTTTCGAGGATTTTGGCCGTAGTCGACACCTTTGACGCCATGACCCAGGACCGGGTATACCGCAAGGCGTTCCCTGTCCGGGATGCGCTGCAGGAGCTGGAGAGAAACGCTGCAGCCAGTTTGATCCTGATATTGTCAAATTGTTTGTAGAGAGGATGGGATTAGCAGAATAATATTTTAGAATATACTTGTTATCAATGTCATAATATGTGGTAATAAGTTAAACTTTTTACTGAAATAAGTTAACATCTTTTTTACAGAATATATTGTGATTAGGTGATAAATAAGGTAAAATGAAGAAATAACATTTCCAGAATATTGAATATTTATCATTGGAGAAAAAATGTTTAAAGAAAATTTTAAGAATATGTTCCGCGAATATGATATCAGGGGAAGAGTGAATAGTGAAGAATTAAATAAAGAGAATGTCGCATTGATCACTAGGGCATTTAGTACTTTTTTATTGCGGCGAAACATTAATCGGGTTGTCGTAGGCTATGATAACCGTAGTTATTCCAAAGAATTTGCAGAGGCAGCTATTCAACAGTTTGTTGCAGACGGTTTTGAGGTATTTGACATAGGCCTGACATTAAGCCCGGTTGCCTACTTTGCTCAGTATTACTTACAGAGTCTTGGCGTTATGATGATCACAGCCAGTCATAATCCGAATGGGTGGTCAGGGTTCAAGCTTGGGGATGGATATTCAAAAACAATTGGCCCCGAGGAGATCAAAGAGATTTTTAACATTCTTCAGACTCAGGACTTCAGCACGTTACCTCAGTCAGGGGTCCGTATCATTGTGGAGATTCGGAAAGCCTATATTGATGCAGTCGTAAGCCGTATTCATATGTCCGATTATAAGCCAAAAGTTGTTCTGGATGCCGGAAATGGCGGGGCTGGTTTATTTGCGTATGAAATTTTTCAGAGGCTTGGTTGTCTTACTTTCCAACTAAATTGTGATCCCGATACTGCGTATCCCCATTATTTCCCAAATCCATCTGACCTCAAGGCAAGAGAACGTTTAGCACAAATGGTTGCCCACTCTCATATTCAGGCGGATCTTGGGCTAGCTTTTGATGGTGACGGGGACAGACTGGGGGTTATTGATCAGTATGGAAATAATATTTGGAGCGACAGAATCTTAATCATTTTGGCAAGACAGCTTTTAGAAAAGAAAAGAGGTGCCAAAATTGTTTTTGATGTAAAGTGCACACAGGGGCTAACAGATGATATTCTGGCTCACGGTGGTATTCCGATTATGTGGAAGACCGGACATTCCCATATAAAATCAAAAATGCAAAGCGAAAAGGCTGACCTTGCGGGTGAACGAAGCGGTCATATTTTTATTGCAGATAATTATTTTGGCTTTGATGACGCCATATTTGCCGGCGCTAAGCTTATCGAATATTTGTCCCATGTCAATAAGTCACTGACTGAAGTCCTGGAGGATGTTCCTTCTTATATCACTTCTCCTGAAATTAAAGCACATTGTAAGGACTCGGAAAAATATCTTGTTGTAGATCGGCTTGTCGAGAGCTTTAAGCAGGAATACGGGGATAAGGTTATTGATATCAATGGGGCGCGAGTGGTATTTAACTCAGGCTGGGGATTAGTCAGGGCATCTTCAAATTTACCCGAACTTGTACTGATTTTTGAAGCGGATACTCAAGAAAAACTATTGGAAATTCGCAGTATCTTCAAAGAAAAAATAACAGCTTTTAAAGAAGTTGCTCCTAATTGGGAAAATGATTTGATTATTTGATGATTTCTTACAGTAAACTTCAACTATTATGAAGGAAAAATTTTGGAATCGTCGAATAGTGAGGAATCAGTAATATTATTTAGTATTTATTACTAGATTTTTTTTGAATAACTGGAGTGTGAACTGATTGATAAAGAATGTGTTAGTGACTGGCGGTGCTGGCTATATCGGCAGCCATACAGTTAAGGTTTTACTGGAGAAAGGTTTTTCGGTCGTTGTCTTAGACAATCTATTAACTGGACATCTTAAAGCATTGGGTAAGGAAGTCAAATACTACCATGGGGATATCGCAGATAGGAGTCTAGTTTTAAATATTGTCAAGAACGAAAGCATTGAAGCGGTTATCCATTTTGCAGCCTGCAGCATCGTAAGCGATTCAATAAAAAGACCGGATTACTATTTTACAGAAAACGTAGCTAAAACAAATCGATTTGTTGCATCGTTGCTTATGGGTGGTGTTGATAAGGTTGTTTTTTCTTCGACTGCAGCAATCTATGGCGTACCGCATAGTGTTCCTATCCCGGAGGATGCGGTAACACAGCCGGTTAATCCCTATGGAGTTTCAAAATTGATGATTGAACAAATGTTTTATTGGATGGAATTGTCTTATGGTCTTAAATGGGTAGCCTTGAGATATTTCAATGCAGCTGGGGCAATGCTGGATGGCTCAATTGGCGAAGACCACGAGCAGGAGACGCATCTGATTCCCCTTGTCTTAAAGACAGCACTTGGACAACAGAAAAGTATCAATGTTTTTGGAGACGATTATCAAACGCCGGATGGTACGTGTATCCGTGATTATATTCACGTTCTGGATCTTGCTGAAGCGCATATCGCGGCTTTATATACGCTGGAGAAGGCCAATAAAGGAGTAGTCTATAATGTCGGTACAGGGTCGGGTTATTCAGTCAAAGAAGTGATCGATATCGCAAAAAGAATAACTGGTAAAAATATTCACGTTCAATTGGCCGCACGCCGACAGGGAGATCCGGACATGTTAATTGCCAAGGTTGACAAAATTAAAAATGAATTGGCGTGGCTTCCACATTATAGCGGAATGGATACAATTATTGGCAGTGCCTGGGAATGGCTTAGCAAAAATCCAAAAGGCTATCGGAGCTAAGATAGCTTAAAGCCTTTATTTCTGACTCTTTTGTTACGATAATAATTATAGAAGTGAGTGTAAATTCTTTTTGAATTGTTTCTGGAGGGATAAAAATGGAGAGCAAAGCCGCAGCAGTCATTACAACTTTAAATGATAGTATTATATTAGAAAAATCGTATCCTTTCTGGAAAAGAACCTTTGATGTCTTGTTTTCAATATTTGCGTTGTTGATTACATCGCCATTTACAATAATAATCAGTCTGCAAATTCTGCTTATTTATGGACGACCTGTAACATTTAAGCAGCAAAGAATCGGATATAACGGGAAGCCTTTTAAAATTATTAAATTCCGTTCGATGTGTAAAAATGCTGAGGACGTTTTAAGAAGAAACCCTGAAATATATCAATATTATTTGGAGAATGATTATAAGCTTCCGGACGGTGAAGATCCAAGAGTTACAAAATTTGGACGATTTTTGCGGAAGACCAGCCTGGATGAATTGCTTCAGTTCTGGAATGTTTTAAAAGGTGATATGTCGGTAGTTGGCCCCCGCCCCATCGTGCTAGCCGAACTTGAAGAATATGGTGATAAAAAAAGTTTATTCCTGTCAATGAAACCTGGGGTCACCGGCGTATGGCAAGTCTCGGGAAGAAGCAACATTGGATACCCTGAACGCGTAGATGTGGAATTAAGTTATCTCAATAAACAGAGCCTGACATTTGATATTTTGGTGATTTTTAAAACAATTTTTAAGGTGATAAAAAGATCTGGTGCTTATTAGGAAGATAGCTACAAATATTCATTTGGGAGAAGTGAATGAATAAAAAAATTAAGAAATACATCCTTGTTGGTATAGGTTCGCTTTTGATCATACTTGCAGCAATGATTGCTTATTACATTATGAGTTCTTTAAACTATAAAGAGAGCCTGGTAAAGCATACAAAGCAGTGGAAGGAAGTAAAAGATCCTGTAATGCAGGAAGGGAATGTTACAGATATTGGATCAGAGAATACGATTTATATGCTGTTTCTTGGTATTGACAAAACCGAAGAGAGAGAGAGCTGGCTTGGGGTTTATCGAACCGATACCATTATTCTTGGAAAAATCGATATTAATACCAAGAATATTAATCTTTTAAGCATTCCCCGAGATACGTATACATATGTTCCTGTTGAAAACAAGTTCGATAAAATTAATCATGCCTATGCCTATGGAAGTGTCAAAGGAGACGGTGTACAGGCAAGTATTGAAGCAGTGAACAGTTTCATGGGAAAAGAAGTCGTTGATTATTATTTCTTAATGAATATGGAGCCTATTCCCAGTATTGTCGATGAAATCGGGGGCGTTAAAATCGACGTTGAAATCGATATGAAAGATCATGGAGCGAATCTATCGAAAGGACTTCAAGTTTTAAACGGGCAGCAGGCTTTTGACTATATTCATTGGCGGTATTCTGCAGGCGGGGATATCGATCGACTGAAAAGGCAACAGAAGTTTTTAAACGCCTTGTATAATCAACAGCGTGAATCAGGGAAAATCCTTGAAACCTTGAATATTGTCCTTAAACATAAGGAAGACCTTCAGACGAATTTTACAATGAAACAAATGATCGGGCTTACGAAATTTGTCACGGAAGTTCCAGCCGAGAATGTTACGTATTCTTATATTCCCGGCCGGGGGCAGACGATGGATGGGATCTCTTATTATATGCCTTATGAGGATTGGACAGAGGAATTATTGGCTGAGTATTTAAAATAAGCTAAAGTGGCTGCATATTAGTGGATATAATGTGAAGCAGTATCTAATATGATCCAATAATTACGGAACAGAGGAGTGTTTGGATGAATAAAGTTAGGATTCTTATTACAAGTGTTGGCAGTCTTGTCGGGCAGAACATTCTTGATGCTTTAGAATATTATGCTTTTCTTAGACGTGATAAAGTTACCGTGATTGGGACAAATAGTCTTTACGAAAACGCTAATAATTTTCGATGTGACGTCTGTTATCTTGTGCCGAATACAAGCAGTGATAGTTTTAGCTCAATCATGACAGAAATCATAAAAAAAGAAGAGCCGGATTTAATTTTAAGCGGGAGAGATGAGGATACCGAGGCCATGTGGACACTGATGGAGGCCAGACCGGACCTCAAGGGGAAACTTCCATACGGGAATCTGAATACAATACTCTATGCCCTGGATAAATGGCAGACTTGGAAATTTACCAAAAAACATAAATTGCCTTTTGCCGAGACGATTAGGGCTGATCAAGCAAATAACCCGGGAAAAATGAAAGATTTTGTAAAAAATGTCAAATTCCCTTTAATTGCAAAGCCAGTCCGGGGATTTGCCTCAAAAGGAGTTTTTTACATTCGAAGCTGGAAAGATGTTGAGACCGCCGCTGATTTTGATAATTATATTTTTCAGGAATATTTAGGAGATCCTGCTAATCTGAAAAATTATTTTAACAAAATGGACAGTCTCACACCACTATTTGCTCATACCCCTAATATTTCCCATTTCTCTTGTCATACAATTATAAGTCCGACTGGTGAAATTTCTCCGGTATTTATTTCTAAAAATGAACATGATTCGGGAGTGACGACAGGGTTTAGAAAAATTCAGAACAGTGAATTGGAAAACCTTACACTCAACTATGCGAGAGCAATCTTTGCCGAGGGAGGGGCCGGCCCATTAACTGTACAGTTTAGGCAAAACCGGGAAGGCCTGTGGAAAGCACAGGAAATCAATTTGCGAACAAATGGTAATACCTTCCCACGCTTAATGTTTGGACAAGATGATCTAGGTTTGATTATGAAGTACTTTCTACCAGAGTATGATTTTCCGGTTTATTCTCCCAAGGAGGATATGACGGACGATTTGGTCTGCAAAACGCTGTTTTGTAATCGTATAGATATAGATTCTATAATTGGATTAAAAGAAAACCAAAAATGGCAACAAAACAAATAATAGAAGGAGGGAGAAAATCCACCATATAGATTTAGTTCGATGATCAGAAAACTGCAAAATGGAGAAATGAAATAATGAAGATAGGAATTATGCAGCCCTACTTCTTTCCATATCTGGGGTATTGGCAATTGATTAATGCGGTGGACAAGTTTGTTATTTATGATAATGTCCAATTTACTAAAAAAAGCTGGATTCGTAGGAACCGAATTTTGATGAATCAACAAGATCTGCTCTTTACACTCCCGCTAATAAAAGATTCCGATTTCCTAGACATTAGAAAAAGATATTTATCAGATACATACTCTTCAGAAAAGGAAAGACTGCTGACACTGATTAAATATGCCTATAAAAATGCACCAAGATTTCAAAATGTTATGCCAGTTATAGAAAAATGTATAAATTTTGCTAACAATAATTTGTTTGAATATACTTATTATTCAATAGTCCAAATATTAGAGATATTGGATATAAAGACAGAGATCATCACTTCCTCAAATATTGATATCGATCACAGCCTGAGAAATAAATATCGGGTGATAGAAATATGCAAGGCTCTGGGAGGAGATATTTATATTAATTCTTTCGGGGGGATGGAACTGTATGATAAAGAAGAGTTTCAGCAGCATCAGCTTGACTTAAAGTTTATCAAAATGAGCGAGATACAGTATAAACAGTTCAATCATCCATTTGTTAAAGATTTATCAATTATCGATGTCTTAATGTTCAATGAACCGGGGGAAATTCAACAATTATTAAACGAATATGAGCTGTTGTGACCATATGGTAACTTAAGAATCAAAATGAACGGGGGCTTTCTATTGAAAGACAAAGTTTTTATCCTTGGAGCAGGAAGGGGACAGCTTAATCTTATTGAAATATGTAAAAGAAAAAAATTTGAAACCATTGTGATTAGTTCAGACGGAGATTTCCCAGGATTTGATGTAGCAGATCGCTATTATAAGATAGACATTACAGATAAAAATAAGGTGCTGGAAGCCGCAAAGAAAGAAAAAATTTCAGCCATAATAACCGACCAGATCGATGTCGGTGTTCAAACTGCAGCCTTTATAGCAGAAAAGCTGGGCATCCCTGGTATCGGTTATGGGTGTTCCCTGAAATTTACGAATAAATATATCATGAAACAAGAAGCACGGAGGCTTGGAATCAATGTAGCTGAATTTATATCAGCTAATGACGTTCAGGATGCCTACCAAAAAGCGGAGAAAATAGGCTTCCCGGTAGTTATGAAGCCTGTAGACCATGACGGGAGCCGGGGAGTCTTTAAGATTAATAACCGAACTGAACTGGAAATCAATTTTGCTACTAGTTTAGGTTACTCTATGACAGGTGAAGTAATCATTGAGCAATTTATATCGGGGGCCGAATATGAAACGCTCGGTTTTGTTCATAACTATCATTTTGATAATTTAATAATTGGACGAAGTTATGACTTTGATATTCCAAACTTATTTATCCCAAAAGAAAGAATTTATATTGATGTGAAGTCTGTAACCGGTGATGCTGAAAAAAAAATTCTGGATATAAATAAAAAGCTTGTCGAAGGATTCGGGCTTAAATTTGGAATTTCGCAGGCTGAATTTCTCTACGATAAGGAAAGGGATAAGGTTTATTTAGTTGAGATTGCGGCAAGGGGCGGTGGGATTTATATTTCTTCAGATCTTGTCCCGTTGACATGCGGAATTGATATCAATGAATTGCTTGTTGATTTTGCGACAAATCGGAGAAAGAACGTTGATTTATCACAGTTTCGCACCGGGGCGGCGGCTTATCTTTGCTTTACTCTCCCGGCAGGAAAAATTACGAAAATCGAAAATGCTGATAAATTGAAGGAAATTCCCGGCGTACACAAAGTGTTTTTGGATACGATTTATGTAGGGAAAACCGTAGAAAAAATACGGGATAAATCAATGAGGATAGGACCAATCCTCGTTCATGGAAAAAATGAAGATGAATGTATTCAAATTATAGAAAGAGTAAAAGAGACATTAAATGTATGGGTTCAGACTGAACATAACGGAATACAGGGAATACAATGGTAAGCTAATGCAGAAATAATTATAATATTAGGTAATTTCGTGGGAAAGAGGTCTTATTATGCGTCTCATTTTATTATCTGGAGGATCGGGGAAAAGACTGTGGCCGTTATCGAATGATGCACGGTCCAAACAATTTCTTAAAGTACTGAATAATGCTAATGGTGAACATGAATCAATGGTTCAGAGAGTCTGGAAGCAGCTTGAATCAGTTAATTTAGCTGATCGGGCAGTAATTGCTACTAGCAGTACACAGGTCGATATGATTCAAAATCAGCTGGGAAGTATAGTCAAAATTGTTGTAGAACCGGAGCGTAGAGATACTTTCCCAGCAATCGCTTTAGCTGCTGCTTATTTATATTCGATGGAAAACATGGAATTAGATGAAGTTGTTGCAGTTCTTCCGGTAGACTCTTTTGCTGAAAATGCATTTTTTCACCGGGTGAAAGAATTGGAAGGTGTCATAGAAACTAGTGGTGCAGATTTGGCTCTGCTTGGCGTCAAACCGACATATCCATCAGAAAAATACGGATATATCATGCCGAATTTAGCTCAGATTCAAGGGAATATTATGGCTGTTACGCGTTTCTGCGAAAAGCCTACAGAATCTAAGGCTGTGGAGCTCATTACTCAAGGAGGTTTATGGAATTGCGGTGTATTTGCATTTAAACTGGAATATATGATATCTCATTTACGATCCAATAGGATGCCAACAGACTATTCGGAATTAAAGGAAAGATATTCGGAACTTACAAAAATCAGTTTCGATTATGAAGTCGTGGAAAAAGCAAATAACATCGTAGCATTAAGTTACGAAGGGTCCTGGAAGGATTTGGGGACGTGGAATACCCTCACAGAAGAAATGCAGTCTCAGATTATTGGTAAGGGACTGTTAAGTGAAGATTCAATGAATACACATCTCATCAACGAATTGGAGATTCCGGTGATTGTTCTGGGAATTGCTGACGCGGTAATTGCAGCTAGTCCGGACGGTATATTACTTTCCGATAAAAATGCTAGTCCCCGTTTAAAGGATTTGGTCAAAGAGTTTACACAGCGGCCGATGTATGAGGAGCGTCGCTGGGGATGGTATCGGGTACTGGATCATATCAAATACGACGATGGAAAGGAAATTTTGACGAAAAGAATTGGTCTTGCGCGCGGGGAAAATTTGAGTTACCAAACCCACAAGTTACGGAGTGAAATATGGACAATTATTAAAGGCGAAGGTGAATTCGTACTTGATGACAAACTGAGAAAGATTAAAGCCGGAGATGTTTTAATTATTCCGATAGGAGCTAAGCACGGAATAAAGGCAACAACAGACCTGGAGTTTATTGAAGTGCAGATGGGGTGTGAACTGGTGGAAGAAGACATTGTTCGGATCTGTATGACATGGGAGGAAGTTGAGATTAGAATATGACAAAGCTGCTTTTCATCAGTACTGTTTATCCTTATCCAGAGGACAATGGGAAAAAAGTAGTCATTTCCGGGATACTCAATTTTTTCATAAAGGCATTGGGAATTGAAAACATCCAACTAGTTGTTCTTGGACAGCAGGAAATTGAATGTATCAATGAACTGAGTGTAATGGGGCTCCCAAAACCAGGGACTAAAAATCAGCTGTTGAATTTGTTTTATTATACCTTACTTACACGTAAAAAAAGCATTCAGGAGTCAATACTTTACTCCAAAGCAAACAAAAAAGAGTTGGATCGGATCGTGACAGAAATGAATCCGGATATCATCATTTATGATACCCTGCGTGTTTCCCAATACTATGAAGAAGACAAAAGTTTTGAAAAAAAACATGTTTTATATTTAGAGGACTTGTTCTCTGTCAGATATGATAAAATGCTCCAAATTCTACAAAAGTACCCGCATTTTGACTTGAACTCGTTGGGTAATTTTGCAAACCGTGTTCCATCGGTATTCAAATCCTTGCTGAAACTTTCTTTCATTCAGAAGTTTGCGCTGAAATATGAAAGGAATCTCATCGCCAGCAGAGAAATTAATGCTGTCAAATGGTTTGATAAAAGCCTATTAATTAACCATCAAGAAACAGCCTACTTAGCGCGTGTTTCTCAACAGGATTCAATCTTTACGGTTAAACCATTACTAAAACAAAGAGAACAGCTTGCTGTACGAAATTTTTGCGGTGATCCGGTTTTTGTCTTTGTCGGGGACCTAAAAGTTCCTCATAATCAGGTATCAATTAAAACTTTCATTGTTTCACAAATGGAAAATATTATTTTTGAAATACCGGAGGTAATGATCAGAATCATTGGCAGACATGCAGATCAGGAACTAATTGATCTTGCCAAGAAATATCCGGAGCATTTAAGTATTGAAGGATATGTTGATGATCTGGGGAGTATTCTGGCAGGGGCATGCGGGATGGTTATACCTCTTTTATTTGGAAGCGGCGTTAAATTGAAGACAATAGAAGCTTTGGCCTCTGGGATGCCAATTATCTCTACGGACTTTGGAGTAGAAGGTATTAACGATATTAATCATACTCACTGTATTATAGAAAATGACTTTAACGAGTATGCGAAAGTAATGAAACAATTATGTGATATTAAAGTAAACGCTCTTTTATCCAAAAACGCAATGGATTTTTATCGGAATAATTATCAAAAAGAGACGATTGATCAGGAATATGAAAAACTATTTTTACGATAAACTTGGAGATTAGGAATATGCTAAATAGTTGGGAAATTACTAAAGAGGATGATAGCTATCCGAAGATCGTTATCTTTGTGTTAATTTTATTATTAGTGTTCCAAAGAATATCAATTCCGTTTAAAGATAATCAAATTCCATCAGCTTTGATTTTAATTTATATTTTTCTGTTTTACAGTTTGTTTCATAACAAGATAAAGATAAATATTGTTCGACTGGTGTTCTATATCCTATCCAGTACGTTAGCTATTTCTGTCACACTCCTTAGTAAAGAGTTTTCTGACTTCTCTATTCTGTATCTTTTAGCGATTTATGCTCCGTTTGTGTTTTATGCTGATTTATCATATGCTGAATACTTAAAAATAATTGGAGTATTTCAGAAATTCATGGTCTTTGCATCTTTGCTCGGCATAATTCAATTGCTGATCCAATTCTTTGGGGTACAGTATTTTGATCTTTTTTCTTTCCTGCCTTCAGAATTCGTTCAGGAGGGCTATAATACTTCCTATCCTTTGGTTTATGGTTCTAATATTTGTAAATCAAATGGGATCATTTTTTTAGAACCATCTTTTTTTTCACAACTGTTAGCAATTTCTCTCGTCATTGAGTTTATATATTTTCATAGAATTTATCGAATGATACTTCTTATTGTAGCCATATTCTGTACATTTTCGGGAACTGGAATTTTATTATTGGCGATAACCTTTCCTTTTTGGGTAAAGTATTTATTTCAGCGAAAACTAGCGCTCCCATTTTTCGGAGTGATGCTGCTCCTGATTCTTGTGGCTGTATTTGGTCCGGCTGATATTACAAGTTCGTATCTTTCTAGGATTACAGAGATCGGGACTTCGGGTTCAAGCGCAAATATGAGGTTTATCGCTCCATATACTTCCATGAACAGTTTTTTTGGTAGCAGATCGATTTGGCTTGGTTTAGGAGCTGGTGCAGTTACAGGCTTGGAAAATGTTGCTCAGGCTAATTTCCCGGTTATTCCAAAGTTAGTTATTGAATACGGGGTATTAACTACTGCTGCTTTCACATTTTTTCTGTTATACAGCTTTTTGCACGCACAACGCAGATTTTCTTTAGCGTTGTGCGGAGCAGTGATGTATTTTATCCTGTCGGGCAGCCTTCTGCAGCCGCAGATTGTGTTTTTCTTATATATTTTAATCATATTTTTTCCTTTGGCGAATGCTAAAAAACGCTATCGGGACTATCTGGTTTAGGCAACGGCCGATTTTAAAATTATTGGAGTGGAATAATATGAATATACTGTTTCTGACCCATGTATATCCTTATCCTCCTGACAGCGGAGGCCTGATCTTTACGTATAACGCAATTAAGCATGAATATGATCAAGGGCACAACGTTACCATTATTACTCTGCATAAAACTGAGATTAAAACACCACTGGACCAAATTGCTGACGTTAAGATTGTCTGTAAAAACACCCGGAATCGAATTTTTAGAATGTTTCTGAATATGTTTTCGAGGATGCCGTATAATTCCTCGAAATATAAATCCAAATTGGTTAAAACAGTGATTAAAGAAGTACTTGAGACAAAAAATATCGATGTTGTTTATATTGATCATCTTCATATGGCGGTTTATGGAAAATATATCAGGGAACTGATGCCGAGTATCCCTTTGATATTGCGGGAACAAAATGTTGAAACAACCATTATGCAGCGTTTTTATCAAAACCAGACTAACCCTGTAGTAAAGCTGTATGCCTATATCCAATTTCTCAAACTGAATGCATATGAAAGCAAGGTAGTCGAAGATTTTGATAAATGTTTTATGTTAACGGATAACGACAGTGAAAGAATCAAAAAAATGAACCACAGAGTGAAGAATGTTACGATTCCCGCTGGTGTGGATATAGAGAAATATGTACCGAAACAAACTTTGGAAGAGGAAGGAAGTATTCTCTTCCTTGGGACGCTGAACTGGCTGCCAAATGCAGATGGTTTAAAATGGTTTATTGATCACATACTTGATAGGGTGAAAGAGGAAATACCTGATATCAAATTTTATATTGTTGGAAAAGATCCCATTGAACAAGTCAAAAGGCTTCATAATGGGAAAAATATCATTGTTACAGGATATGTAGATGATGAGAGGGATTATATCGCAAAATGCAGTGTATTTATTGTTCCGTTAAGGATTGGAGGCGGAATGCGCATAAAGATCCTTAATGCAATGTCGATGGCCAAATGTATCGTGAGTACGAGTATAGGTGCTGAAGGGATTGATATTCAAAATAGAAAGGATATCTTTATTTCTGATGATCCTGGATCTTTTGCCACCGATATCATCTTTCTAATGAAGAATAAGGAAACTAGGGAAACTATCAGCAGAAATGCCAGGGAAAAAGTGTTAACCCAATATTCTTGGGATGCAATTTTTAAAATTGCTGATTCCGAGCGAAGCAAGCTTTTGGAAATTTAAAGATAGGAGAAATGATGATGAAAAAAGCGTTAATTACTGGAATAATGGGACAGGATGGCGCCTACTTGGCAAAACTGCTGCTTGACAAGGGGTATAAGGTAAGCGGGTTGCTTGCCAGAAGAAGCACGCCGAGCAATTGGAGGCTCAAGTACCTTGGGATTGAGAATGAGGTAGAGCTGATTGAAGGGGACTTAACCGACTTAGCTTTCTTGATTCGTGCAATTAAAAAGTCAAAGCCTGATGAAATTTACAATTTAGGTGCCCAAAGCTATGTGGCAACTTCCTGGGAACAGCCTATTCTTACGGCTCAGACCACAGGAGTTGGTGTTTTGAATGTTTTAGAGGCTATCCGTTTAACTGACACCACAATTAAGTTTTATCAAGCGTCTACCAGTGAAATGTTTGGGTTGATCCAGGAACCGATGCAGAGTGAAGCAACCCCTTTTCACCCGAGGAGCCCTTATGGCATTGCCAAGTTATATGGACACTGGATATCGGTCAATTATCGGGAAAGTTTCAATATGTTTACCTGTTGCGGAATATTGTTTAATCACGAGTCCCCTCTCCGAGGAATCGAGTTTGTTACCAGAAAGGTTACGGATGCAGTAGCCAGAATTAAGCTTGGTAAACAAAGAGAGTTGCGGCTTGGCAATATTGATGCTCAGCGAGATTGGGGGTTTGCAGGAGATTATGTTGAAGCTATGTGGCGGATGCTTCAGCAATCAAAACCAGACGACTATGTTGTAGCGACAGGGCAGACGACGACAGTTCGTGAGATGTGCCGCATCGCATTTGATCATGTCGGGCTTCATGCAGAGGACCATGTTGTAATTGATGAAAAACTGTACCGGCCAGCCGAGGTTGAGATCTTATTGGGGAATCCAACTAAAGCCAAAGAAAAACTGGGGTGGAGTTCAAAAACAAGTTTGGAAGAGCTTGTTATTATGATGGTGGAAGCTGATTTTATGAGAGTCAGTAAGGAATAACATTAAGGAGCGACTTCATGCGGCTATTGGTTACAGGGGCAGATGGATTTGTAGGAAATTACCTTTTACGAGAATTAATCTTTCGGGGACACGACGTCATCGCCGGATATTTTGAGTTGGAACCGCGTGTTGCATGTCAGAATACAAAAATTGACATAACAGATTCGGTTTTGCTGGAAGAGGTTTTACGTAAATATCAGCCCGATGGAGTCATTCACCTGGCTGCTCAGAGCAACGTTAAGCTGTCCTGGGACAATCCGGCCATCACGGTCAAGGTTAATACAGAGGGGACGATTATTTTGCTGGAGACGATTGCGAAAATATCCGAGGAAATAAAAGTCGTCTGTGTTGGATCCAGCGAAGAATATGGCTCAAGTGCCTTGACAGGAGAACCTCTGACAGAACTAGATGTCTGCTATCCACAAAATCCCTATGCGGTCAGCAAGTTTGCAGCAGGACTCTTAGCACTTCAAATTGCCAAAAAGAAAACCTCAATGTAATATACGCTCGTCCGTTTAACCACTTTGGACCAGGTCAGCCCAGGGGTTTTATCGTAAGTGACTTTGCCTCGCAAATTGCCCAAGTTGAGCAGGGACTTATGGATAATGTCATTCGAGTGGGAGATCTGGGTGCAAAGAGGGACTTTACTGATGTTCGGGATGTTGTGAATGCCTATGCCTTGCTGATGGAAAAAGAGGTTGAACCAGGGATTTATAATATCTGTTCGGGATCACCTCGCTCAGCAAGAGAAATCTTAGAATTTCTGATTGAAGGGGCAAAAGTGCCGGTACATTTTCAGGTTGACCAAGAACGTTACAGATCTTCAGAAGTCCCGTTTTTTGTTGGCTCAGCTGAAAAAATCAAAAAGGCTGTATCCTGGAAGATTAATAAGGACTTCTTTGAAAGTTTAACGGAAACACTTGGGTGGTGGCGAACAAAAAAATTTTAAGTCTGGATATGGGAATATTGGGGGCTAAAAGTGATGAAGAAAAAGTATATTATCCTCACTAACGTAATAGACAGTGTCGGCGGTGCACAGATCTATGTTCGAAATAAAGTGAAGTTTTTGGAAGAATTAGGATGGACTGTTGATGTCTTCTATTATGGCAAAGGGGAAGTTATACTTAGCGAACTAAAACGTTTTAAGAATAATGGAATTCCTTTCCTGAGATGTTACCCGCAAGGTTATCCCCGTCTAAGAATCAATCGTATTATTGATCAAATACTCGCCAGCACGGACAAGAACGAATACAATGAAATTATTGTTGAATCTCATGAAATTCCATTGGCCTTATGGGGAGAACTCGCAGCAAAGAGGCTGAATTGCAAACATATAATCTATTTGGTGCAGGAAACATTTCCAACGTTATCTGCGGATATATATGAATTTTTTGATTTTAAACACAAACGAAAAGAATTAGCGGGGATCAGCAAGACGTCGCTGGAAATGCTATTTCACGGTCATAAAGAGATAGGAGATAGTGAGAAGTATTCATTAAGGGCTGCTTGTTCCAATGCAGTTGATGATGTAAGTAATGAAATTATTGACAACATTGTAAGGGAAGATATTAATATTGGATGCATTACACGGCTTGACAAACCCTATGTCGTTCCGATGGCCAATGAAATTATATGTTTTGCGGAAAATTATAAGGATAAGATGATCCAGTTGGTTATGGTAGGCAGTTCTGTCAGCGGCGAAGTTGAAAAGCTTATTTTGAATAAAATTAAAAACATTGATAATTTGAAAGTACTTATTACTGGATATATGTTTCCTATACCGAGAAACCTATTTGAAAAAATTGATTTGTTCATCGGAGTATCAGGTTCCGCGAATGTAAGTGCGGCGGAAGGTGTTTTAACTTTGACATTGGATGTTAGAGATAATAAACCAATGGGATTATTCGGATATGACACGGATAATAATCTGTTCAGTGATTCGAAAAAAGACGAGTCAATCTCCGAGATGCTTCAACAGATTTTAATAGAGAAAAAAATTGCTCCACAAACAACACAAATCACCATCAATGATTTTAGACAAGTATATAAGGAACACTTAGCATTTATCAACGGTTCCTGTGAGGATAAACTTTATTATGATGTTAAAAACCTAAACATTAGTCTTTATGACATGGCGAAGAAAGTTACCCTTGGTATTCTCGGTGTAAATTGTTACCAAAAACTGATTGATGTAAGAACAAGATTACACATCCACCAGATAAAGTAAGCTGATTTGTTTGTAACCTGAGCGCATATTATCCGGACCAAGAAGGACAGCAATCATAGGAGATCATAATGGAGACAAGCAGTTTGAAAAAGAAGACAATAAAAGGTATTTCTTGGAGTATGGTAGATATATTCGCGAATCAGGGATTTCAATTTTTGATCCAGATCATACTTGCCAGACTTTTGCTGCCCCAGGACTTCGGTGTTATTGGAATGATCACTGTTTTTATTGCGATATCCAATATCGTTATTGACAGTGGACTCAGTAACGCTTTGATCAGAGAAAAAGAGGTAACTCAGGAAGAATATTCGACAATCTTTTATTCTAATTTAGTTTTGGCTGTTGTTACCTATATCGTGATTTTGTTTTCAGCCAATCCTATCAGTGTTTTTTTCAAAGAACCGCAGCTTATTCCCTTGTTAAGAGTTTTAGCAATCGTTCTTATTATTAATTCCTTTGGTTTGGTCCAGCGGACAATGCTGGTTAAAAAAGTTGAATTTAAACTGCAGACAAGAATTAGTATTATTTCTAATCTGTTTTCTGGGATATTGAGTATTTCTTCTGCCTGTTTTGGGTTTGGCATATGGAGCCTCGTCATTCGTGTGATGTCCTTACAGTTCATGCAATCATTCTTGTTGTGCCTATACAATAAATGGATGCCTTCTTTTGTCTTTAAAATAGATTCGTTCAAGAAATTCTTTAGTTTTGGATGGAAACTGCTTATATCAGGTTTGATCGATACGTTATATCAGAACTTATATTATGTTATCATAGGAAGATTATTCTCCGCAGTCGAGCTTGGATATTACACAAATGCCCAAAAACTAAGAGATGTAGCTTCTACGTCTATAACAACATCCGTTCAAAAAGTCAGTTATCCGGTTCTATGCAGCATACAGGATGAAAGTGAATTATTAAGGGCCGGTTATAGGAAAATAATCAGAAGTTCTGTATTTGTCACATTTCCGATTATGATTGGACTTGCGGTTATAGCAAACCCTTTATTTAATATATTATTTAGGGAAAATTGGATAAGTTCGATTCCATATTTTCAAATCTTGTGTTTAGCGGGAATGTTTTATCCTCTTCATGCCATAAACTTAAATATCCTGCAGGTGAAAGGCAGATCAGATTTATTTTTAAGTTTAGAGATTATCAAAAAAGCTATTGGAGTAGCTTCAATCGTGATTGTATTGGTTTTAAATCTTGGCATTATGGGGCTGCTTTGGGCAGCAGTTATCAATTCCATAATTGCTTATTTCATAAACTCATACTTTTCAGCGGAATTAGTCAACTATTCTACAATAGAACAAATTAAAGATATTCTGCCTATCTTAATCAATGCTTCTGTTATGGGGGTTATTGTTTATTTCTTACAAATCATATTTCCTAATAGCAATATGATTAAACTAGCAGCACAAATTATTGCTGGAATCATAATCTATTCGGGGCTAAGCAGATTGGCGAAACTCGAAGAATTCAATGATGTGAGTAACCTGATCAGGTCAATATTTATTAAAAATAAGATATAATGAAATAAGGATATTCAAAATATAAGAAAGACAGAAGCTATAATAAATAGAGGTATAGAGTATGTGTGAATTAATTCAGGTAACCCGTTCTTCGATGCCGAAATTTGAGGAGTATATAGAAGAAATTAAAGAATTATGGGAAAGCCATTGGCTGACCAACATGGGAATAAAGCACGAACAATTGAAAACTGCTTTGTCCTGTTATTTAGGAGTGCCCAATATTTCACTTTTTACAAATGGTCATTTGGCTCTGGAATATGTTATTGAGGCTTTTGATCTGTCCGGACAGGTAATTACATCTCCGTTTACCTTTGTATCAACGACGCATGCCATTGTTAGGAATGGTCTGGAACCAGTTTTTTGTGATATTAATCCGGAAAATTTCACCATAGATACAGACCGAATCGAAGAGCTGATTACGGAAAAAACAACCGCTATTATTCCGGTTCATGTTTACGGGAATATATGCAACGTTCGGGAAATCGCACGAATCGCCCGAAAATATCATCTTAAGGTAATTTATGATGCTGCCCACGCTTTCGGGGTTACCCTGAACGGGACTGGTGTGGCGGACTTTGGAGATGCTTCCATGTTTAGTTTTCATGCGACCAAAGTATTCAATACAATTGAAGGCGGAGCAGTAGCATTTCAGAATGATGAGCTGAAATACTTATTGGAGTCATTGGGCAATTTTGGGATAACAGGGCAGGATACGGTTGCTCATATTGGCGGTAATGCGAAAATGAATGAATTTCAGGCAGCGATGGGGATATGCAATCTTCGCCATGTTGATGAAGAAATTGAGAAACGAAAAGCAGTTGTGGAAAGATATGTTGAAAGACTGCGCGGAGTCAAGGGCATAAAACTCAATTCGCTGCAAGATGGTGTAGAAAGCAATTACGCTTATTTTCCGGTATTTTTTGATGGTTTTCAAGTGGATCGTGATGAAATTCACGCAGCTTTGCTAAAGGAAAATATTGTTGCTCGAAAGTACTTTTACCCGCTAACAAATGATTTTGAATGTTACAGGAAACAATTTAACTGTGAAGATACCCCTGTGGCAAAGTATTTTGCAGATAAGGTACTGACGCTTCCTTTATATGCAGATTTGGACTTAAAGGATGTTGACAGAATATGTAATATTATTTTGAGAAGATAGGAGCATACAATGAAAGGAATAATTTTAGCTGGGGGTAAAGGGACCCGACTTTATCCGATGACAAAAGCTGTATCGAAACAACTCTTGCCGATTTATGACAAACCGTTAATTTATTATCCATTATCTGTTCTTTTGCTGGCCGGTATCCGGGAAATACTGATTATTTCCACCCCTGAAGATACCTCGGTCTATCAACGGCTTTTGGGAGACGGCTCCATACTTGGGGTTGAATTTTCCTATGCGGTTCAGGAGACCCCCCGAGGTTTAGCAGACGCTTTTATGCTTGGTGAAGATTTTATCAAGAACGATCATGTTTGCTTAATTCTTGGAGACAACCTTTTCTATGGACAAGATCTCACACGAATTCTGAATCGGGCAAAAGCCTTGGAAAAAGGAGCCACTATTTTTGGATACCCTGTTAAAGATGCCCATTCTTTTGGAGTAGTTGAATTTGATAAAGATCTGAATGTACTTTCAATTGAAGAGAAACCCCAAAATCCCAGATCTAATTATGCGGTACCGGGACTATATTTCTATGATAATGATGTTGTTGAGATCGCGAAAAGTATTAAGCCTTCTTCGCGCGGAGAAATTGAGATTACTGCAGTAAACAACGTCTATCTTGAACGGAAACTGCTCAACGTAATTTTACTTAAAAGAGGAATGGCGTGGTTAGATACAGGGACTCCTGAAGGAATGCTTAAAGCAGCGGAATATGTTGAAGCCGTTCAGTCCAGACAGGGGTTCTATATTGCTTGTCTGGAAGAGATTGCCTGGAGAAGAGGGTTGATTGATACTGCTCAACTAAGAGCAATAGGCAATAATCTTCATATGACAGATTACGGGCAGTATATTCTTTCTTTAATAAACTGATAGAGTTGAGCAAATAAGATGTTGAAAGGATTTTAGGCATGAAAACAATTCTTGTGACTGGCGGTGCGGGATTCATCGGCAGCAATTTTGTTCGCTATATGTTACAAAAGTATCCGGATTACCGGATCATAAATCTGGATGCTTTGACCTATGCCGGCAACCTTGAAAACCTGGTAGATATAGCGGATTGTTCCAACTATATCTTTCTTCGAACCGATATACGGGACAGAGAGAAAGTCAATCAGGTTTTCTCAGCCTATGATATTAATTATGTAGTGAATTTTGCAGCAGAGAGTCATGTAGACCGAAGCATTGTTGAACCGGAGGTCTTTTTAACTACCAACATCCTCGGCACGCAAGTGCTGCTTGATGCAGCAAAAAAACAATGGCTGATTGATCCGGAAGACAAATACTGCAAGGAATATAAATCTGATGTGAAATTTCTGCAAATATCCACAGATGAGGTATATGGTAATCTTGGAGCGGAAGGAATGTTTACCGAATCAACCTCGTTGCAGCCCAACAGCCCTTATTCAGCCTCAAAGGCCAGTGTGGATTTGGTTATCAGAGCTTATCATAAAACATTTGGGTTGCCGGTTAATATTACACGATGCAGTAATAATTATGGTCCGTACCAGTTTCCGGAAAAATTAATCCCATTAATGATCAACAATTGTATTAATGATAAAGAACTTCCAGTGTATGGTGACGGGATGCAGATCAGAGACTGGCTTCACGTGGCGGATCACTGTTCAGCTATTGATGTTGTTTTGCATAAGGGGGCTTATGGAGAAATATATAATATTGGCGGGAATAATGAAAAGGCAAATGTTGAGATTGTCAAGCTCATTGTAAAAACGCTGGGGAAATCCGAGAATCTAATTAAGTATGTTAAAGACAGGCCAGGACATGACAGAAGATATGCGATCGATCATACGAAGATAACGACAGAATTAGGCTGGGAGCCAGTGTATTGTTTTGACCAAGGACTGAAGGATACAATTGAATGGTATATTAATCATAAAAAATGGATAATGGATATCGTATCAGGAAGTTACATCACGTATTACGAAAAGATGTATTCCCATACTTATAAAAAGTATTTCAATAATTTACGAAAGGGTTGAAATCAATTATTACGAGGGTTATTGCTAAAAAAAAGTTTTTCTTTATTATTTTTTTCATTGTCTTGGTTAGTTTGCTAATATATGGTTTCGTGACCAAAACACCAAATAGTAGCCCTCAGACTATCAGTGTGAAGGGGGAAACAAACCATGAAAAATCCATAGAAGTTGAACGAACCACGTTGATTGGGGCCTGGCTGGGAACCTGGCCTTCAAAGACGGAAAAAAATATAGAGTCTTTTAATCAATTGTCAAATCACCATTCAGACATCATTCATACCTATGTGTTTACGACACAAGACATGGATGACTGGGAGAGTTTCATGGATTATGTTCATGAACAAGGAGCAATTAATCTATTAACGATCATGATGAGGAACAGTGATAATGGTGAGTACAGCACGGTCGACGTTAATAATGGCAGGTTGGATGCCTATTATACCGCTCTTGCAATTCAAATGAAGAACTGGCAAGGAGGTTCAGAGATTTGGATTCAGCCTATGTACGAGGCCAATGGATATTGGTTTGGCTGGGGTATAGGGAATAGCGGCGTCAATACCAATGAATCCTTTCGAATGGCATTTCAACGAATTGTAAAAATATTTAGGGATAATGGCGCATATAATGTAAAATTCGTTTATAATGTAAATTATGGAAATAACGGAGAAGGTGCTTCGTTTATGGATGCTTATCCAGGAGATGGATACGTTGATTTTGTGTCAATAGATGGATACAATTGGGGAACATCTCAGACATGGAGTAAATGGTACAGTTTTCGTCAGACTTTTGATGCAGCATATGAAGCCTTGGTAAATGGTTCAAATAAACCCGTGATTATTGCTGAGGTTGCATCAGCAGAAAAGGGCGGAGATAAAGCTGCTTGGATCAGCGATATGAAAAAACAGATTCAATCGGGAGCATATCCGGAGTTGATTGCTGTAATTTGGTTTAATGATTACGACAAATATCAAAAGGTTGATTGGAGAATTGATTCTTCAGATTCTTCGCTTGCCGCTTATCAAAGATAAAGTAGTTTATATAGGCTACTAGTCCGTTGATGGACAATATAGATATTAAATGGGAGAAAAATGGTGAAGAAAATATTAATGCTGGGTGGTTCATATTTCCAGGTGCCTTCGATAAAAGCAGCAAGGAATATGGGGTATTATGTGGTTTCTTGTGATTATATTCCCGAAAATCCCGGACATAAATTTGCTGATGAGTACCACAATGTCAGTACAACTGACAAGGAAGCCGTTTTAAATTTAGCCAAAAGATTAAAAATTGACGGCATTGTATGCTATGCTTCTGATCCAGCGGCTATTACAGCTGCGTATGTCGCTGAAAAGATGGGATTTCCAACAAATCCGTATGAGTCAGTTGAAGTGTTATCAAACAAAGATTTATTTAGAAATTTTTTAGCAGAGAACGGATTCAAGACCCCAAAAGCCAAGGGTTACACTTCTATCAATAAGGCGATAGAAGACATTCACAGTTTTACACTACCGGTAATGATAAAACCTGTTGATTCTTCAGGAAGCAAGGGAGTATCGAGAGTTTTTGAAGTAAGCGAGTTAGAAGAAAAAGCTATATACGCATTATCCTTCTCAAGAGCAAAGCGGTTTATCATGGAGGAATACACTGAAAAGTATGGATATCAGGTTGCAGGAGATGGGTTTTCTGTAAATGGACAGTTGGTGTTTCGTTGTTTCGCTAACGAGCATTTTGAGAGCGATTCAAGTAATCCTTATGTTCCGATTGGTGAAAGCTGGCCGTATAATATGCCGCAACGACTTCATGATAAAATACATTGTGAAGTACAGCGCCTGTTGACTTTACTGGACATGAAAGATGGTGCTTATAACTTTGATATTAGAATTGATAGGAATGAAAATATCTATCTCATGGAAGTTGGACCTCGCAATGGGGGGAATTTAATTCCCCAGGTAATTAAATATGCTACCGGAGTAGATCTTACTGATTATACAATAAAAACTGCAATGGGCGTAAATTGTTCAGACTTAAAAATGGTTGAAACCAAAGGCTATTGGTCAAGCTATATGGTGCATTGCAGTCAGAGTGGTGTATTACAAGATATATGGGTTGATGAGAACCTACGTAAAAATATTGTGGAATTTAATATGCAATACAGATCAGGAGATCAAATTTCAGCATTTACTGGATCCAACGGTACATTGGGAACGATGATATTAAAATATGAGTCTCTGGAAGAAATGCTTAGGAAGATGAATTCAATGGACCAGTATGTAAAAGTCAAAGTTAAGGTAAAATAATAAAGATAAAGAAATAGATTATTATTCCAATTAATATTGAAGCATGCTATAATGTATCGGAGTGTAGATTTTATTTTGCTTGGGTGATATTGAAAGGAGTTATAATGAGAAAGCCAATATCTCTGATACTTATTACTGTTCTTGTAACTTTTACTATTTTTCTCTCTTGCCTAAATAACAAAATCAGCTTAGCGGAAACAAATAGAGCTGGAGAGACATCTCTTGTGGCTAATTCCTCTCAATCTGCTGAATCAAACACGTTGTACGGGGCATGGATGGGAACATGGCCCTCTGCAACGGACAGAAATATTGAAAATTACAATATTCTTTCCAATCATCATTGTGGGGTTATTCATTCATTTATCTATTCATATCAGAATATGGATGACTGGGCCGACTTTATGGATTATACGAAAGAACAAGAAGCTATTAACTTACTAACCATTATTTTAGTGAAAAATAATGGAAAGCAATACAGTACCGTCGATATTAATAAAGGAGAACTGGATGCATACTTTACCGAGATTGCCAAGCAACTAAAGAATTGGCAGGACGGCTCTGAGATTTGGTTTCAACCTTTGTATGAGGCAAATGGGTACTGGTTTGGCTGGAATATCGGAAATAGCAAGATTAATACCAATGAAACATACAGAAATGCCTATCAACGTATTGTAACCATATTCCGCGATAATGGAGCAACTAACGTAAAATTTGTGTACAATGTCAATTACCAAAATAATGGGGAAGGGGCCTCCTATATGGGGGCTTATCCCGGTGATAACTTTGTTGATTATGTTTCAATTGACGGATATAACTGGGGAACATCACAGTCTTGGAGCAAATGGCAAACATTTCGGCAAACATTTGATGCTGCTTACACTGCACTGACAAAGGGCTCAAACAAACCGGTAATTATTACTGAAGTAGCTTCAACAGAAAAGGGCGGCAGTAAAGCTGACTGGATCACCGATATGAAAAAACAAATTGAGACTGGAGCTTATCCAGAACTGAAAGCTGTAATTTGGTTTAATGACAATGGCAATTCTGAAGAGATGGATTGGACAATTGATACTTCAGAGTCTTCATTAGCCGCTTATCAAGAATAATAAAAATTATTTAGTAAATATATTGACAATAATAAAATGATATGACAAAATATAATCAGATGATTGTCGAATAAAAAGCTATTACTGACAATGGCAAACTTGCTGAAAAGCAAGGACGCAAAACTAAAGGGCCTGTAAAATGGCAGCCAGTTACCAAAAGTAGTTTTTTGTTGTTTGAAAAATGAAATTGGAGGTAATCATTTAAGTCTTTAGGTAAAATACGGCCGACGATTACCTGAGACAATAAAGCACTCTCAAACGATAAAGGCAAACCTGTCGAAAGGCAGAGACGCAAAGCTAAAGGGCCTGTAAAATGGCAGCCAGCTACCGAAAGGAGTTTTTTTAATGAAAAAGTTTATATCTGTATTTCTATTATTTACCTTTATGTTTTTAGCACTTTATACACCTACTGCTGATGCCGCAGCAGCAAGGAAGGCTAGAACACCGGGAACAGCAACGGCATCGACAACGGTAATGACTGGAGCCTGGCTGGGAGAATGGGCTTCGTCGGGAAATACAGCTATTCAGGATTTTAACGCACTGGCTAACCATCGCAGTGAAGTAATTCACACTTTTGTTTATTCAACACAGGATGTGAGCCAATGGGAAGATTTTATGGATGCCGCTAAAAGTGAAGGCGCAATTAACTTGATCACCCTGCAATTGAAGAAAGATGATATGACAGATTACAATACTGTTGAGATAAACAATGGCAAGTTGGATGAATACTTCGCCACAATTGCCCAGCAGTTTAAATCTTGGCAAAATGGTACGGAAGTTTGGCTTCGTCCGCTGCACGAGGTTAACGGAGATTGGTATGGTTGGTGTGTTGGAAATAGCAACGTAAATACCAATGCTTCGTACAAGAGCGCATACCAAAGGATCGTAAAAATATTCCGTGCAAACGGTGCAACAAATGTTAAGTTCGTGTATAACGTAAATTATCAAAATAAAGGAAGCGCCACTTATATGGGAGCATATCCTGGTAACAATTATGTGGACTATGTTTCTGTGGATGGATATAACTGGGGAACATCTCAGCAGTGGAGCAGTTGGCAAACTTTCAGACAAGTGTTTGATGCGCCTTATAAGGCATTAGCAAGCGGTTCTACGAAGCCGATAATCATTGCAGAAATTGGTTCGTCTGAGCAAGGTGGTAGTAAAGCTGCATGGATTACGGATATGAAGGCTCAGATTAAGGCAGGAGTGTATCCTAGACTTAAGGCAAATATTTGGTTTAATGACAATTATGATATGGATTGTGCGATCGATACTTCGGAATTTTCACTTGCAGCTTTTCGAGGATAAGAAGACTGAAGACGGCCAGAAGATAACAAGGATTATCCCTCTAATCTTCTGGCCTTTATACCATAAAATTTAGAAATAAATTATTTTTTTTGCTAAGCAAAAGAAATAAAGGGAAATCCAATTATTTATGGAATTTTATCCTATTACACCTTTTTTACGTTACATCTTTCCATACAATATAATCATCAAACCATAAGATAGTGAGAGAGGATGGATAGAGTGGATTTCCAAAGTGTATTTTTTTCTATGATAAGAAAATGGTGGTTAATTGTACTACTGGTAGCCGTAGGCGGGGGAGCCGGTTATCTGACCAGTCAATTAACAAAACCGATCTATGAAGCTGATACAAAACTATATATTCAAATTGATCAAGGTATGATGAATGAATCCTTCGTAGAGCAATATTCAAAAATCTTATCCAGCAGGACGATTACATCGGTAATAACTAATGATATTAAAAGATACGATATAGACGAGATACAACTTATGTCTATGATAACGATTGAGATTGAAAAAGATTCTAATGTATTTACCATTAAAGCTCAAAATTCCAGCCCATATATCGCTGCTACTGTAGCTAATGTCACTTCGCAAGTATTTATGGATCAAATTAATAAGATCGCAAATATTAATGCGGTTGCCATTTTAGATAAAGCGCAGGTTCCTAAGGATCCGTTATCGAATCATATGCCTGTAAAGACACTTCTTGGAATCTTCTTAGGATTAATTCTTTCGATTAGTATAATTTATTTAATTGAGTATTTTGATACATCGATTCGTTCAGCAAAGGATATCGAAGAGGAACTTAACCTTTATGTAATCGGTTTGATTCCAGAACACGATATCCGCTAAGGAGGGATAAATACTCAATGAAAACGTTTAACGTTTATAATAACAAAAATCAGGCTGTTCGCGATGCATTTGAAATGCTGGCAGCGAATATATATATTCAAAAAACTGATAAAAAATTAAAAAATTGTTGTGACAAGCCATAACCCGGGTGAAGGAAAAACTTCTTTGGCTATTGGACTCTCGGTAGCAATGGCAAACTCAGGTTGGAGAGTATTACTGATAGATGCGGACATGCGAAAGCCAGTCGCTGCAAAGAGACTGAGTGAAGATACACAGCCGGGCCTTTCCGATTATTTGACCGGAAGGATTGATCTGAAAGATATAATTCGTGAAACAAATATTACGAACTTCTATTTTGTATCTTGCGGCAGTGATATTCTAAATCCAATTGGGCTTTTAAGTTCTGCCCGCTTTGAAGAGATCATGCAGAAACTGCATGAAGCGTATGATTTTGTGCTCTTCGATACTCCTGCGTTAGCAAGCGTTGTTGACGGTGCGATGGTAGCTTCCAAAGTGGATGCATCTTTACTAATTGTAAAAATGGGTTCTACAAAATTACCTGATTTGAAACGGGCAAAAGAACAGCTTCAGAACTTTAATTCCTGTATTTTAGGTGTTGTACTGAACAAAGTTAAAAAGCGTGACTATAAATTGCATTATGGTTCTTATGATTATTTTTTCAAGTCGGAACGGTTTTTTAAGAATAAAAAAGCTGGACATATCAAACTTAGCAACCGAGTAAAATAACCTTTACAAAAATTGACTTTTAATTGGGATCAGGAGGGATGAAAATGAAAATAAAAAAGGCCGTCATTCCTGCAGCGGGACTCGGTACAAGATTTCTGCCAGCGACCAAAGCACTGCCAAAAGAAATGCTGCCGATTGTTGACAAGCCGACGATTCAGTATATTGTTGAAGAAGCCATTGACTCAGGAATAGAAGACATTCTTATTATTACAGGAAGAGGCAAGTGGCCGATCGTTGACTACTTTGACCATTCACCGGAGCTGGAGATATATCTGGAGAGCAGAGGACAGCTAGATCTTCTGGAAAAAATCAAGAATCTTTCCAATATGGCTAACATTCACTATATCCGTCAGAATAAACCGCTTGGTCTTGGGCATGCTATTTATTCTGCCAAGTCTTTCGTAGGACAAGAGCCCTTTGCAGTTTTACTTGGCGATGATGTTATCAAAGCTAAGATTCCGGCAACCCAGCAACTAATAAATGTTGCTGAAAGAACTTCCTGCAGTGTGATTGGAATTCAGGAAGTGCTCAAAAGTGACGTGCATAAATATGGAATCGTAGACCCGCTTGATCATATTGGCGATGTTTGGAGAGTAAAGGATCTTGTTGAAAAACCGGCTGTTACAGAAGCACCTTCCAGATTAGCGATCATGGGCCGATATGTGATTAATCCCTCAATATTTAAAAATTTAGAGAGAATTGAGCCTGGAGCTGGAGGAGAAATCCAACTAACAGACGCACTAAAAGCTCAAGGCAAGGATGAACCGGTTTACGCCTGCCGTTTTGAAGGAAAAAGATATGATGTAGGTGATAAGATTGGTTACTTAAAAGCTACAGTAGAATTTGCGTTAGAATCTCCAGATCTTGGATATCAATTTGGGCAGTATCTTGAGGAATTGTATCTTGAAAGAAGTAAAGTTAAGCAAAGGGAAGCTAAGAAGAGAGGCGGTATTGCTGCTTCCTAAGGTGAGCCAACTATTAATGTAAATTATCCTCAAGAAGAAATAGGATGCAAAGACACTTTAGTCTTTGCATCTTTGGCTCTATGTAAAATATTGGGGTGAACCTCTAAACAAGAGTGACTCTAACCGTTATGATGTTGATAATAGTTCTTAGACTGTTATCAGTATTTTTTTGAGCTAAGCTGAGGTTGACGACATGGTGCCATCTGCTTTTCGGCTGTTGTGCCATCCATGGGTGCGCCACGAGGTGTCCTGGAATAACTGCATTACAAACACCCTTTGTCAGTTCGGCCGATGGTGATCAGTTTTCCGGCGATTACTTTGAAATCATTGATCATACAAATTATACACCCTTTATACTGCGACCGGTGTCGAATCCTGAAGTGCAGCGTTATTGGTTGCAGGTGTTTGATGATTTACCAGCTTGTCAACGGTATCGACCAAAACTTCCAGATCAAAAGGTTTACTCAGCAACCCCTGAAACTGATCTTTATCAGGCAAATTTTCTGCATTAGGGATTGAAGCCGTAATAATGACTGCAGGGATACTGCAAAGCTTTTTATCATTACGCATTTTCTGGATAAAATCTCTGCCATCCATTTCTCTCATGATCAAATCAGTAAGGACTAAATCAGGAATAAAACCGGTGTACATCAGGTACAGACCTTCCATGGCGCTTTTCCGCACTTCAACCTGATGTCCTTCATCGGTTAACACGGTTTGAATAACCATTCCAATAACGGGGTTATCTTCAACGACCAATATTTTATTCATGTGTCAATCCTCCAAATTAATATGGATTAGGACTAATTTCAGTATAACACCGGGATTGAGCGAATAGTGTCGAGTCGTGTTTCCTTAATCAGACTAACATGGAAAAATAGTGTAATATCTGGAAGGAAATTATCAATTCTGGTCGAATTTGCTTATGTACAGATAGGATAGGCAAAGGAGGACCATGACCGTGTCCGAGTGGATTGAGGCAGCCGAAATGATCAAGTCGGAACGCTGGAACATTTTTTTGGAATGTATCGGAACAGGCTTACATTTGAAATTGATGATTGTATCTGAAGATGGCACGTTATTAACGAAAAGGCCTGAGTCCTGCCCCATTTGTCATCAGACGTATGAACCTTTCAGCCGGCAACCTGTTCGCTGGCCATTGAATGAAGGTTTCTTTCTGGATGCAGTGGAGTGCTCTTCCTGCCGGCAGGGAAAATCGAATTTTTCCGTGGCTGACCGGGCCCGTTTAGCTGCGAATATGCTCAGCAGCTTCCAGAATGCGCTGGCCGGATCTAGCGGAGAGATACGGACTGTTGAATTATCTGCGCTGCGTAAATTGAACCATACTGTTATATCTCTTTGTCACGGAGAAGAAAATGTTCAGGATCAATTGCTTGAGCTTATTTTGAATGCTCTGATGATCCTGCTCGATGCAGAGGGCAGCTGGCTGGAGTATGCAGACTCAGGATTCTCTGTCTTACTGATCAAAGGAGATGAGCGTGCGGTAGAGGCGGCCCGTTTAAATAAATATTCTTTTGAAACAACGGTCTTTGAAATCAACCAAGGTAATTTACACGGAGAGTTAGGCGTTTTACAGCCTCGTGATTTCAGCCGGGCGGAATTTCTGCTCCCTCTAATGGCTGAAGAGTGTATCATTGCTTTTGATGGGGTTTGTTTATGCCGGCTGCTCAAGAAACAGCTGGATGTACTTTTGGGTGCGGTTGGCAGTGCAGTTGTTATGATTGACCGTCATTATCGAATTATCTATGCCAACAGACAGGCAGAGCAATTGATGAATGGTGCAAATGTTGACCTGCTCGGAAGCTCGATCGCTGATTGGCCGGGACCGTGGCTGGGTTATATCCGTTCCAATACCATTATCCCGGTTGGCGGGCAAATGGATTCTTTCCCGGATAAGTACAGTGATTCCGACATTTGCCGCGTTGACTGGCAGGTGTCTCCGCTGCTGGAAGAAACGACAGTCAGAGGCTGGCTGCTGCTGTTGGAGGATCGGACGGATTATTACCGCTGGCAGGAGAGTGCCCGTCAGGCTGAACGTTTTGAGGCGACTGCAAAAATGGTGGGCGTCCTGGCGCATGAACTGCGTAATCCAATCAGTGCGGCAAGCGGGCTTCTACAGCTCATGGGCCGCAAGAAAGATCCTGAACTGACACGCAATTATAAAGACCTGGTTTTGCGGGAACTTGACAGGGTCACCCGTTTATTGAATGAATTTTTGCTGCTTGGAAAACCATCCAACATTGAAGCCGAACCGATTGACCCGGTTGCTTTTCTCCAGGAACTGATGCCGCTGTTTCAAGGAGAAGCTATGGGTACAAAGTCGGATATTATTCTGGAAACAGGAAAGGTCTCACCAGTGGCAGCTGATCCGGGACAATTAACGCAGGTCATGCTGAATCTGGTACGAAATGCAGTCCAGGCTGCAGACGCCGGGGGAAGAGTAATCATTCGGCTGGAAGAACGCGGCAATCAGGTTTGTATCAATGTCATAGACAACGGGCCGGGATTAACGCCGGAAGCCATGAAAAATTTATTCCGTCCGTTTTTTACCACGAAAGAAAGGGGAACCGGTCTTGGACTTCCAATTGTTCGGGCCATCGTACATAATCATGGCGGTGAAATTACGGCTTTTAACAGGGAAGAGGGTGGCGCTGTCTTTTCAATGAGTTTCCCCCCGGCGGCAAACGAAAAAAACAGTGAGACCGACGTACTGATCGCACTGGAAGATAATTTGTTTAATTATCCGTTGGAGCAGGCCCTTTTGAGCACTGGGGTAAAAGTAACAACGATTTCGGGTCTGAAAAGGGTGCTACAAGGTTCCGATGAAATGGGTTCCTTTGAAATTTATCCCAAAGTCGTTATTGCCGAATCACCGGATGGGGAGGACGGCCCGAAGACGTCAGCATTAATTGCTGAATGCCGCACACATTGGCCTGATTCCAGGATCCTGCTGCTTGTGACATCAATACAGCCGCCATCGATGGTTAAAGAAACGGATGAAGCAATACAGTACAGTGGGAACCAGCAAGTAAGCTATATACAATATTCTGCTGATCTGACCGGATTGATCAGTACAGTGCAGCGTTTATTGGAACATTGGGAATAATATTCTTTGGATGGCAAGGAGCGGCGAGGAGGCGTTGTGCAAAACAGTTTGTTTGATTATAATGGTAACAGAGAGGAGTGATCCGATGGTTAATGAGTTCAAACATTTCATCATGAAAGGTAACATTGTCGATTTGGCGGTAGCTGTAATTATTGGTGGTGCCTTCGGGAAGATTGTCACGTCTCTAGTTAATGATATACTGATGCCGGTTATCGGATTCTTGCTCGGAAGGATTAATTTCGCTAATCTGAAAATTGTCATTACGGAAGCGACAGACAGTGTACCGGAAGCGGCGATCAGGTATGGCGCATTCATTCAATCGATTGTTGATTTTCTGATTATTTCACTGGCCATCTTCTTTATGCTGAAAGTGCTGATGAAATTAAGGAAAAAGAAAGAAGAAGAGCCGCTCGCTCCCGAATCACCTCCGGAACCTTCTAATGAGGAAATCCTGCTTACGGAGATAAGGGATATCCTGAAATCCAGGTAATTTTGCATAGATCGATTAACATAAAATGAAGCTGTGAACAACGAATCGAATGGTTAAGAGCATCTTTCCTATGGCGGAAAGGTGCTTTTTTGTTGCATCAATTCTTTTCGTTTCTTGCTTCATAACTTGCTTTATTTCTTAATTGGAATTTTGAATATAATATTTGATATTTTCCATTGCCCAGTTTTGATGATACAGGTTT
The DNA here is from genome assembly GCF_000305775.1 of Dehalobacter sp. DCA. Taxonomy (NCBI): domain Bacteria; kingdom Bacillati; phylum Bacillota; class Clostridia; order Eubacteriales; family Desulfitobacteriaceae; genus Dehalobacter; species Dehalobacter sp. DCA. The sequence continues at coordinate 1,098,824 of NC_018866.1, read as the reverse complement.
TTTCGGGTTGACTCGGGATCGGATATTGAGGCTGAATAGGCTGACCTTTTTCCTTGCTTAAGTTCCTGGAATACCTTGAGAAAGTTTGGCCGGAACTTTGCGGCGGCAGCTCTATTAATATAATATCTGCGCCAGATATTGAAACAGGTGTCTACCGGATGATTCAAGCTGCACCATCTTTCAGCCTGACATTCGGCGCAGTTAATGGACTGCGTCATCTCAATTTCAACGGTATTGATAAAACCTGCCTTGAAATCAGTATGACAACAGATCCGCGCAGATAGTTCGGAATCACCATAACAGCATTCTTCGTTCCAATAACCGATTTGATTGATTAATTCCGGTCTTAAGGCTTGGCAGCAGCCTGGAACAAAGTCGAGCGGAGCGTCAATATGACCGTTTTCTAATTGTAAATAATGAATATTGTCTTTAACTCTGGAAATAACCGGAGGGTAATACCGAGGGTAAGGTTTTCCTCTTTTAACGCCCAGAAGACCTACCTCAGGAAATATCTCAAAAACCTCCATAAAACGTGAAATCCATTTCTTGCTGATCATAAAAACATCACTGTCAATGGTTAAAAAATATTGTTCCGGTTTTCTTCTGGAAAGATTCAAGTTCAGGGGATAAATGGGCCCGCAGTTTAGAGGAAGCCTGGTTACTGATTGGATGCGAGGGTCCTGAAGGGATCTTAAATATTCCCAGGTATCATCCCTGGAATTGCTGTCGATGATGTGCATTTCAAATTCTTCTGAAGTATCGAGGATCGAATCAAGATTTCTCGCGGTCAGACCTAAGCGGTTAAATGTAATATAACTGATGAAAGGTGGAATCATTGTCTTCCCTTCCTCTTTCCATATCTTGTTCCAAATACTTCTGGAGCATGTTTTAGAAGCTATTACAGCATATTGTATGAAAAATAGGTTGAGCTTGTTTGAGATATCTCCATTATTTTGAGAAAATGCTTGTTTTTGTTCACAACAAATTTCCCAAAATCATATTAATAAGCACGTACTAAAATTGGATAATATTAGAAATACAAAGGAGGTATTGTGGTGTCTGATGACTACGAAAATGGTAAAAAGATATTGGATAAAATATCTTTGGCAAATTTCTTATGTCACTTGCAGATAATCCAAGATGAATTGCGTAATAATCAAACAGAAACCGGATATGCAGCTGAGTCCGGATTATACGCACGTTTTACTACAATTAAACAAGCTGTGAATACAACAATCATATGTATTGGTGTATTGTCGGGACTCTTTTTAGGTGGGGCGACAATAAAAATTCTTTACAAGAGCAAGGTGGACAATCAAACCAGTCCCAAAGATCAGGTAGGTAGAAAAAAGATTGTGATCGTAAGAAATCTGAAAATAAGCGTAACTGCGGTAGGAGCCCTGTTTTTCTTTGGCAGTTCGTTTAAATTTTTCTGCAAGAAAAAAGGCTGCTGTCCCAAGCATCGGCCTGATTGCAGAAAAATTCTGAAGCTTTTGGAAAGCCCGACATTTGGGCTTGCAGAAATTAAAACAGAGATATTTTCGATAGAAAAAGCAGTGAATCATCCATTTTTCGGATTACAGGAGATTAAGTCCGAAGTTCAGGTTATTGAATTCACGGTTGAGAATATCGAAAATAAGCTAGACAGCCCAACGTTTGGGTTGGCAGAGATCAAGACGGAAGTCTTCAGTATTGGCACACTGGTTGAAGGCATTTTCACGAGCATGATGGGAGCAACGTTTGGTCTGCAGGAGATCAAATCCGAAGTAGCCGCAATCGAAGGGGCAGTGTTCAGTCCAACATTTGGCTTGGCGGAGATCAAGACGGAAGTCTTCAGTATCGGAACGCTGATTGAAGGTATTTTCACGAGTATCGTAGGATCGACTTTCAGTCTGCAGGAGATTAAATCCGAAATAGCCGCAATCGAAGGGGCAGTGTTCAGTCCGACATTTGGCTTAGCAGAAATTAAAACGGAAATCTTCCAGATCCAAAACGCTGTATTGAGTCCCACCTTTGGTTTGCTGGAAATAAAATCTGAAATAGCAGCGATAGAAGCAAGTCTAGGTGCTGCCAACGCTCAGACTTCAGGACCGTTCAAACTCAGTAATCCCAGTGTAGGGAATATCCTGGATGTTAAAGTCATGAACAACAGTGCATCCACTATCGGGCCCATAAATGTTTCGGTCTTTAATGTAGATGTCTGTCCCAAGACACTTCTCAGTCCAACTTTCAAATCAACGGTTACCTTGCCACCTTACTGCACGACAAGCATTTTCTTCAATCAAAAATTGCCCAACACCCAGATAGAAATCGAAGTATCCGGTGCGACCCCAGGAAAGGTATTTATTTGGTCAAGAACAACACCTACTGTGGTCAGTGACCAAATTGTAGACCCACTTTTCAGCAGTAATTATCTACCGTTGCAACAGCCTCTTGATCCTTGATTGTCAAATAGGTATAAGATGAGCGTTAGAGAAGCCCGCCTGTATTATTTCAGGGTGAGCTTCTCGCTATTCGAAAGTGTCTTTGGCTTTAATCCTTGACAAAAACTGCAATATGAGCGAGAGAATCCAAATGGTTTTGTTTCAGCGCTTGAATCAGGTTATGGAGAATCGGGTATTTATGTTCGACAGCCTTTGTATAGGATTGAATCACCATGAGGGCAGTATCAACGGTCAATTCCTGCTGATAAGCCGATATTCCAACGAGCTGCATTTTGAGCAAGGCATAATTAACTGCCAGAAGCAAGTAACTGTAATAAACTGAATTCCCATTCAAGTCATAAGGGAACAGCTTCATAAAAACGTAATTTAAGAGGTAGTTTTCCAGGATATAGTCATGTTCACGCATAAAAGGGGAGTAATACCTTTGGTAGGCTTCTTCATAGCATTTACCAACTTGGGTATAACTTGTTGAAGCATAAAAACGAATTCCTTCTAAGAATTTACTGAAACAACGCAGATACCGGTCTGATTCAATCGAGGGAAGAATCACACGGATAGCAGGAGGTAGAAACAGGGAAATACGTGGGACCGGAGAAACAGGAATGGCTGTTATATCCTTCATTGCTGAAGCATCCGAAAAAAGAGCTGTGTAGCTCAAAATGAGATCCGGGATTCTATCAACAGCAGACACTTTCTCCAGTCGTTCAACCTCTTCCATAAAGGCCCCAAGAAAAACAACCCTGTCATCTAAATGGTATTTTCTGTTTTTCAGGATACTCCAAGTGAATTCTCTGAGTTCAGACAGGTGCTTCGCAGGTTTATTCTGAAATATTTCGTCTTCGGTGTTCAGCAAATTGTAAACAAAATTCCGGGTATCATTAGGCTCTTCAACTTCGATTAAATCCATCGCCTCAGTCTGTGACAGAGCTAGACGCGCCGCTTCCGGACAAGCTAGAGTCGCTGATTTTTCCAGGACACCGTTAAAAATATTGCCTATACACGGAAAGGAAGCGCAGATCTCGGATAAGTACTGTTCTCCTTTCCGGCATTGCAGGAAGCACAGTTTTTCCTCCGTGAGGAAAGGACAACGATAATCTTTGGTCGGATTGATGGTGATATAATCCTGTTTTGCTGTCGAACTGCGGATGATATAAATGTTTTCTTCAAATAACTTGCGAATTAGCGGATCATTTTCCATCTTGTATTTGCTGAAGGTTTCAGGATCTATTCGGATGTTAAACCCTATGCAGCAGGAATTTTCACAGGCTGAGGCAATACAGCTGAAGGTTTTCAGATAGGAAGGGGATAAAACCTTTCTTTTTGCTTCGGTCATGGAACGCACCTCATCCTGGTTTATATTCATACCACTATATTCATATTACTATCCTATGTAACCATATTCCGGGTTGAGACTGCACATAACAATTTCCGCAACATAAAAATATAGCAAAGAAAAATGATAAAGCACCGGAGAGAACGCGATGATTACGATCAGTTTATGTATGATTGTCCGGGATGAGGAACTGACACTGGAAAGATGTCTGACGGGGATTAAAGGCATTGTCGATGAGATTATCATTGTGGATACCGGTTCTGTTGACCGAACTAAGGAAATTGCAGCAAAATTCACCACGAAGATTTATGATTTTACATGGATTGATGATTTTGCTGCGGCCAGGAACTATTCTTTTTCCATGGCTCAGATGGACTATATCCTGTGGCTGGATGCTGATGATGTAATTTTGGAAGAGGACCGTCAACTTCTTATGGAATTGAAGCAGGAAATACCGCTGTTCTTTGATGTTGTGATGATGAAATACAATGTTGGCAGGGATGAAAAGGGGCATGAGACCGACACCTTTTACAGGGAACGGCTGGTTAACAGAAGTGCCGGTTTCAAATGGTGCAATCCAATTCATGAGTGTATTGAGTTCAGCGGCAATATTCTCCATACTGAAATCTGCATTACGCATTGTAAAGAACGCGGTACAAGCGACCGAAACTTAAAGATCTTGGAAAAACTCATAAGACAAAGCAGCAAAACCAGCGCCAGGGATCTGTACTATTACGCGAGGGAACTGTATATCAACAGCCGTTATGAGGAGGCCGCTGAGCAATACAATCGCTATTTGGACAGTGAAAATATGTTTGAAAACTATGCGATACTGGCTTGTCTGGACCTTGCCGATTGCTATCATCGGGCTCAGGAATGGAAAAAAGCGCTCCGGATATTGATCCGGAGTTTTGAATACGGCAGTATGCGCGCTGAGACACTGTGTTACATTGGGAGCTTATATTTGGAAAAAGAAGAATACCCGAAGGCAATCGGTTGGTACGAGTTGGCGCTTACCCTCAAAAAGCCTGACATCAGCTGGAATACCGTCCTGCATGATTTCTGGGGTTTTATCCCGAATATTCAGCTATGTTACTGTTATTACAGGATCGGAGATATGGAAGAAGCACAAAAATACAATGAAAAAGCGGCTCAATATAAACCGGATGATCCGGGAGTCATATTCAACCGCAAGTTATTTAGCAGTCCTGGCTATTAAGGAGCTGCAATTACTTCAAAACTAAAGTAGTTGAAGTTATCCAGGTACTTGGCGGTTATGATAATTGTCGTCGTATCCGCAACTGCTAGCGTCATAACCCCGGTATCAGGGTCAACAGGAAGAAGCGTATTCGATGATTCGTAACGTAAAGCAGTTTCATTGGAATTATCAATATTGGTATTGACATCGATTGTACTGCCGACGGTATCCGTCATAGCGGCGTTTGCAGCATTTACAAATGACAGCCTTTCATAGACCATAGGTGTAGAAATATTCATTGTTCTGGTCTCTCCAGGGTCCAAACTAATAGAGGATGACTGGGCCCAAGCATCATCATCCTGGCTTTGCTCCACAATAGCAAGACCTGCTGTTGGGGCCGCTGAATCATAGGTGATTGTATAAGCTGTTTCTAAGGCATGCCCTTCTAAAACAAAGCTTGTGGATAAATAGGAGAAGTCACCGATTACAGGACTGGTGTAAATGACGGTATGGGTCAGGGAATACTCGATAATCAGCATAGGCCACATGGCACTTTCGGCATATTCTCTTGTCCTGAAGGCCAAAAGGGAATTTGTAAGCTCTGTAGTTTGAAGCATAATGCCATAATTGGCGGCGGGTGTAATATACCAGTCTTTCACCAGATCGGTCATGGTGATATCGATATAGCCATTAGGGTTGTTATCATCAACCAGCGTATAATCAGGAGTTAAAACGGATCCGGGAGCATTATCCCAGGTTACAGCAGTTTCTTCAAAGGCAGCGGTTAAACGATAAATATCCAGCTGCTGCGGCGCGCCTGCTTGATAACGCGTAGTCAGATAAAGCCGGAGTACCGCTTTCTGGATGGTAATATTGGGTTCAAGCATGGCGAGGTCAAACCTTAGCAAGTTTCTGTAGATTGAACCGGAATACGGATCCAGGCCTGTATACATTGTACCTGTCTTTCCATTGTTTTCCGTTGGGGTAAGACTGGTTATATAGGCATCGGCTGCCGCGTAAAATGTGTGAATCAATTCTATCACCTTTCCTTTTTGAACGAGGTTTTTCTACGTTATATAGTATTCTGCTTGTCCGCGGATTGCGCATCGAGATTCACCAGACTTGCTCGATTCACATAGTATGAATTGTGAATTTGATATAGTTCAAGGAGAAAAAAATGGTCACAATTAGCCTGTGCATGATTGTAAAAAATGAGGAAAAGACGCTCGGAAGATGTCTCGAAAGTGTCAGAGATATACCCGATGAAATGATTATTGTGGATACTGGTTCGACGGACCAAACCAAAATGATTGCTGCCCGTTATCAAGCTAAGGTCTATGATTTTGCCTGGATAGATGATTTTGCAGCAGCCAGGAATTTTTCTTTTGCCCAAGCTACCCAGAACTATATTCTCTGGCTGGATGCGGATGATGTGCTGCTGGAGGATGACAGGAATAAGCTCCAGCAGCTGAAAGAGACCCTGAATCCGCAAGTGGATATTGTGATGATGAGATACAACCTTGGCGTTGATGATAAAGGGAATGCTGTCTGTACTTTTTTCCGGGAAAGACTCCTGAAAAGGTCGATGAACTATACCTGGCAAGACCCGATTCACGAATATATAAAAATTGAAGGAAACATTATCAACTCGGACATTTGTGTGACCCATAAAAAAGTTGAACGGAAGACCGCAAGAAATCTGGAGATCTTTGAAAAAATTATTTCCGAAGGCCGGATCTTAAGCGACAGAAATTGTTTCTATTACGCACGGGAGCTTTATATTAACAGCAGAATTGACGAAGCCATTCAATACTACGACAAATTCCTCGATACCGAGGGAGGGCTTTTATCTAATTATATTGATGCCAGCATCGATATGAGCAACTGCTATTTGAGCAAAAATGACCGGAGAAATGTGCTTAAAGCTTTGCTGCGAAGTATGGAGCACGATCTTCCCAGGGCAGAAGTCTGCTGCCAGATCGGTCATTTGTATAAAACTGCGGAGGATTATCCCAAAGCAATATTCTGGTATGAGCTGGCAACCACGATAAAAAAGCCGGAAGAAAGCTGGGGGTCTGTCGTCCATGATTGTTACGGTTATATTCCGTGTATGGAGCTTTGCGCCTGTTACTTTAAATCCGGTAACCTGGCGGAGGCCATCCGTTATAACAAGAAAGCCGGCGAGTATAAGCCGGAAGACAAGCTGGTCCTGCATAATCAAAAATATTTTGAAACTTTACTGGGCAGCGTCGTCAGTAAAAATTAAAGATGATGATATACAAAATAAACAAATGCACTTTAGGCATCGGCAATCTATAATCAGGAGTCAAAATAATGGAGAAGAAAAAGATTCTGCTGGGAAGCCCTGTCTGCCAAAAATCCAATATCTTAAGAGAATTTCTTGATTCGCTAACCAGACTGGAACAGGAAGATGTATGCATCGAGTATATTTTTGTTGATGATAATCATGAGGAAGAGTCCAGCCGGCAGCTGCTGCTTTTCGCCCAAAACAAACCGGTCAGACTGTATCAATCCGTGGACAAAGAAAAGAATCCTGAAACCTACGTATGTGATGACGCAACCCATCACTGGAAAGAGCACCTGATATGGAAGGTTGCTAAGTTTAAAGATTTTATGATTCAAAAAGCGATTGAAGGTTCTTACGATTATTTGTTTTTAGTTGATTCGGATTTGCTTCTTTATCCTCAAACTATTACCCACCTGATTGGAACCGGCAAAGATATTATCTCCGAAATCTTCTGGACGACGTGGTATCCGGAAACTCCGGAGCTGCCCAATGTGTGGCTGTATGACAGCTATGATCTGGTTCGCAGGCTCAGAGGGGAGAGCCTGACCCCGGAGGAACAAATGAAAAGGCAGCAGGCTTTTCTCAATCAATTGAAAGTCCCCGGCGTTTACGAGGTCGGAGGTCTCGGAGCATGCACGCTGATCGGCAGAAAAGCCCTGCTTCAAGGAATCTGTTTCAGGGAAATAGAGAATTTAACTTTATGGGGAGAAGACCGCCATTTTTGCATCCGGGCCAAGGCACTGGGGTTGGACTTGTTTGTGGATACGCATTATCCGGCTTATCACATTTACCGGGAATTAGCGCTGGCGGGGGTAAGTGATTTTAAGAAAAAGTGCGACACCGATAAAGGTAGACTAGAAGTAAAAGAGAGAACAAATGAAAAATATTTAAGTGTTCATAGACCGAAATTAACGCTGTCGATGATTATGAAAAATGAAGCAAATCGCTATCTGGAAAAAGTGTTGCAAGAACACAGGCACTCTATAGATGAAGCTGTCATTATTGATGACGGCAGCACGGACAACAGTGTCGATCTTTGCCGGAAGATCCTTCGGGGGATTCCGTATCAGATCATTCAGAACCCGGTATCAAAATTTCAAAATGAAGTGGAACTTAGAAAACAGCAGTGGGAAGAAACGGTCCGGACAAATCCGGAATGGATCCTAAACCTGGATGCAGACGAAATGTTCGAACGTAAATTTAAGGAGAAAGTCCAGGATTTAATCTGTAATCCTGATGTGGACCTTTATTTTTTCCGTTTATATGATTTCTGGGATGACAATCATTACAGAGAAGATAAGTACTGGCAAGCCCATTCCATTTATCGGCCTTTCTTGATCAGGTATAGGCCGGATTTTCAAGCTGAGTGGAATGAAACCCCCCTGCACTGCGGGAGGTTTCCCAAAAATATTACAATGCTTTCCTATGCTTTAGGCGATATGAGGATCAAACATCTGGGCTGGGCGGACCCGAAAGACCGTTTGGCGAAGTACCTGCGGTATTTGCAGCTTGATCCTGAATCGCGTTATGGCTGGAAAGAACAGTATGAGTCTATCCTTGACCCGAACCCCCGACTGGTCGAATGGGAAGAGAGTCCATTGCGTTAGTCATATCAAATACACTTGTTGGGAGAACCGAATATCGTGATGGAAGGTATCAAAATAGAAAAATGCCCTATATGTGAAGGATGTAGATTGGAAGTTTTTTTTGAATACAGCGGATTCAGACTGATTCATTGCCTGAAATGCGACTTAATTATGAATGAGCACGTTGCTTTGAGCATGCAGGGCAGCAGCCCGGACAGTCTGATTGACGCAACGTATGACGACAGCTGGATCATGATGCGCCAGCAGTACATCCAGGATACTTTTCTGCAGCATGCAAGTTTTAATATTTTGCTGCTGGAAGTGTTTTGCCCCCATAAAGGTGACCTTCTGGAAATCGGTTCCGGTACAGGTGAATTTATTTTCATGGCCAAAAATGCGGGATGGAAGGCCACGGGTGTAGAACCGTCTGAAAAGGCATGTATATTTGCTGATGAACGATTCGGAATTCAAATGATCAATCATGTATGGCAGACCGGCGTATTGGAACAAAATAAAAAATTTGAGGCAATCGTATTTTGGCATGTTATGGAGCATATGGCTGATCCGGTGGGATTCCTCAAAGGAATATCCGGCTTGTTAAAACCGGATGGGAAAATATTTTTCAGCATTCCGAACAGGGATTCATTCACCAACGCGGTTTACGGACCTTATTCCCCGCTTTTTATGGAAAGGGATCATCTGTTTCATTATAATGCTGTGAATCTGACCCTGCTTCTGGAAAAGGCAGGACTCAAACCGGTTTCACTTTTTTCGAGGGAAACGTATCAAAAAATGGAATCGGACCTGAACGCTTTATCAAAAATATCGAACAGGCCCGATAGCGGATCCCTCGATCAGATGATGGGAATGATAGCGCGGCTGCAGTCTCAGCACCAGGGGCATGAACTGTTCTGTATTGCAGTTTCATTATTTTTATAGGTCGTGCTCTGAAAGAAAAACTGAAAGAAAAATTATGTCAAAAAGGTAGATAAAACAGCAGGCAAAGGTGTATACTTAAAATAAGTTGGAAGAAATTCCAAATTTTTGCTGTGTATAGACAGAAATATCAGACAGAAAGAGGAGACAAACAAATTATCATGATTCAATTTAAAAAAGCATTATCCGTTGTTATCGCCATGATATTATTCGTCGCAACGCTTTCAAGTGAAGCAGCAGCCTTGCCGGCTGCGCTTTACCAATCAAGCACCCTGCAAACGATTACTGCTGGGGCAACTTTGGAGAATATATCGAGATTCACTTTGAACGGCTGGTTAAATATTAATGTTTTACGAATTGATACGACGAATCCAAATATAAAAATTGATACATTGACAAACGATCAGATAACAGAAGAAACTCGTCACTGTTCCCGCTCTAGCTCAACAAGATAACGCTGTGGCAGCGGTGAATGCCAGCTTTTTCAACGCAATAAATGCGGGAACCGGCTATGCCGACGGGCCAATCGTTCAAGATGGTAGCTTGTTGTCGACAGCCGGCTGGTATAATCAAAATAAAAATGAAATGGCTTCTTTAAGCTTAAGCAATTACGGCGAATTGAGTATTGACTATTGGAAAAATGAGATTCAATTGATTGGCCCTGATTCTGCGCCGTTTGTTGTTTCTCAGTACAACCAGCCCAGCCGTCGGAATTATACCGATATTACCGTTCTTGATAAGAAATGGGGGGCTTCCACACTAGGGGCTTCGGCTGCCTATCCTGACCTGGTTGAAGTTCTTGTATCTGACGGCCGGGTTGTGGAGGTGCGTCAGGCTCAGTCAGCTGCAGCGATTCCTACTAATGGCTTTGTAATCATCTCCAGGGGAGAACAAGCAGCAAAACTGGTGCAAAGTTTGCAAATTGGCGGACAAGCTTCTCTAAGCCTAAACTCAACTCCGGACTGGTCCGGCCTTCAAATGTCAGTCACCGGAGCTTCTGTTCTGGTTAAAGACGGTCAGATACCCGATAAATTCTCATATAATGTTAGCAGCTTTAATCAGAATAATCCCCGCACGCTCGCAGGAAGTACGCAGGACGGCAAACAACTGATTCTGGTTACTGTGGACGGAAGACAGGACAACAGTATCGGTCTTACCCAAAAAGAGTCAGCAGCACTGATGCTGCAGCTGGGCGCTTACAATGCCATGATACTTGACGGAGGCGGGTCAACGACCATGGTGGCCCGAACCCCTGGGACAAAGCAGCTCCAGGTTGCCAATGTCCCTTCAGAGGGAACATTAAGGCCAGTTGTGAACGCCATCGGGATTTTTTCTTTGGCTCCTGCCGGAACGCTTTCAAGATTAATCATTGAAACCGAAAGTCCAAATGTTTTTGTCAATACTTCGAGAAGTTTTACACTTAAAGGAGTAGACCAATACGCGAACCCGGTGGACATTGACCCTGAGGATGTGAAGTGGGGAGTCAGCGGTATCAAAGGCACGTTTTCAGGAAGTACGCTTCGTCCGACTTCCGTGGGGGATGGAAAAGTCACCGCAAAGGTAGGGGATTTGACGGCTGAGTTGGATGTTTGCTCTTTAAGCGCCCCCGCAAGGCTTATTCTGAGTACCAATGAAATCAAGGCGCCGTCAGGGCAAAGCCAGACGATACAGGTTACAGGCTGCAGTCTGGAGGGATTTACAGCTCGGATTCAGCCGGAAGATATTCAGTGGAAGGTATACGGCAGCATCGGCATCGAAGAATGTCTTAATGGTGTCTTCCAGTCTCAGAACGCAGGTACAGGCTATATCAAGGCTTCCGTCGGCAATGTTCATGCCTACTGTGCGGTTGCCGTATCTTCAGAAAGTACGGAAAATAAATATGCTTTTGAAGACAGCCTTGGGACATTTTCTGCAAGCTCGGAAAATGTCAGGGGTTCTTACCGGATCAGCAGCGGGCAGGTTTATGCAGGTCAAACATCCGGAGAACTGATGTATGATTTTCTTAATACGGAGGACCCTGGTGAGGCATCCATCCTTTTTGGAAATAAAGGGATCCCGCTTAACGCCAATACGTCAGGACTTGCCGTTTGGGTTTATAATTCTCTGGAGAATACCAACAAACTCATGGGAGAAGTTATAGATGCCAACGGTAAAAAGCATCAGGTCCAATTTTCAGCGGATATGAGCTGGAATGGATGGAGACAGGTCAGCGCTTCTCTCGGAAGTATCAATTCCCCGTGCTATTTGACAAGACTCTATGTCCGGAACACGGATCCTTCCAATAGCGGCGGAATGATTTATTGGGATGAGCTTACGGCAAGCGTGAGCAATCATCCTGCCATCGATACTGCCAAGATACCCCAAAATACTGTACTCGCTGATAAGGCCAACCGGGCGGCAACGTTCTCTGCGGGATCAAGCAATTTCAGGTTTGCGGTGTTCGGCAGCAGCGTGCAGCCCAGCAGCAAATCCAAACAACAAAGCTTGATGCAACTGAATACGTTTATCAATAAAAATATGGATCTTGCCATTTACACCGGAGCAAGCGCTGCCAAATTAGCCGGAGGAGTGACCAAGCCTGCTATGAAAACTGGCAGCGGGTATAAAATTTTTCATTACAAGAACAGTACTTTCATTCAGCTTGATTGCAGCAAAGGAGGGCTTCGGAGAACTAACCCGGCGCAATGGACCTCGCTGTTCAAAGAATTAGACAGCAGCAAAGGCGATCAAATCTTTGTATCCATGGACTGTGCTCCTGGTTCGTTTGTTAATGCCAAAGAAGCTGCTTTACTTAAGGATACTTTAGCGGATTACCACAAGGAGACCGGCAAAAATATCTATGTCTTTTATCCGGGCTCCACGGATCAAGTTCAGTTGGACAGGGGAGTACGTTACATTTCCTGTGCGGGCTTCAACACTTCCGCAGCAGGCAAACAGGCCAATAAGCTGATCGTTACCGTTCTGGATGATCAAGTTACCTACGAATTTAAAGCGCTATAAAAACGTAGAAAAATCGCTATAGAAAGAAAAAGACTTTAGCTGAATGGGAAAAAACCAATCAGCTAAAGTCAACTTGTATTTCGCTTACCCGAGTAAAGTTCTGGATCTTTGTTAACGGAATTTAGAAATCGATTTACTTGGGTTCGTGCTATCTTTGTTTCTTATTTTTGAACTGGCGCATGGCCTGCTTCATTTCGCCTTTGCTGCCGAACATGCTTTTGATTTTTTCCTGCTCAAGCTGCCGCGAATTTAAACCTTCGTAAGCAAGCTCTTTTTGCAGTTTCTGATAGCTGTTTACCCGGTCTTGCAGCAGTTCACCATTTTCAATCGCTTTGCGTACCGCGCATCGCGGTTCCGTGGTGTGGGAACAATCTTTGAATCTGCACTTTTGGGCAAATTCCGCAATATCATCGAACGTTTGGGCCAGATCACCGGATTCAATCTGCAGCTCCCGCATCCCTGGCGTGTCAATGACAAGGCCTCCGTTAGGAAGCTGCAGCAGCTGGCGGCTGGTCGTTGTATGCCGGCCTCTGTCGTCATCACGGATCTCCCGGGTAGCTAACACTTCCTGGCCCAGCAGGCGGTTAATCAGGGTCGATTTTCCGACACCGGAAGAACCGATAAGGGCAACTGTTTTACCATTGGCAATATAGGTTAAAATATCCCGGTAACCGTTTTCTGTCATACTTGAACAGACAATGACGTCTGTGCCGGCACAGACATCCGAAATTTTTTGAAGCTTTCTGTCTAAATCCGTGCAGAGGTCAGCCTTGGTCAGAACAATGACTGGAGTTGCCATGCTGTTGAAAGCAATGGTAAGGTAGCGTTCCAGCCTGCGCACGTTAAAATCATAGTTTAGGGACATGCAGATAAATACGACATCAATATTGGCCGCGACAATCTGGACAGCATGGGTTGTTCCTGCAGCTTTCCGCTCAAAGACACTTTGGCGGCGAAGCACCTGGTGAATGATCGCGTTGCCGGAACGCTCGTTTAAGCGGTCAATCATGATCCAATCCCCGACGGCCGGAAAATCTGCGTTATTTCTGGCGTTAAAAATAAACTTGCCGGAGACCTCAGCCTGCAGCTCGCCATTTTCAGCGATCACTTGATAGAAATCCCGGTGCTGTTCAATGACCCTTGCTAAATATAAACCCGGATATAAAGTTGCTTCTTGTGCAAAACGATCATTCAGCCCGTAGGCAGCTAAAAAGTTGTTATTCATTTTATCCTCCAAAATTATTCATCTCAAGTCATGTTAGAGAATTTTTTGGAGGGTACAAGTTTAGTAAACCTGTTTGCCCTCCCGACAGAGGACAAGGGGCTCGTGAGTGCAATAGAACTTCATCATAAAAATACTCCTTTGGTTTAAAGTAAATGTTGAAATACAATATAATTATACCATAAATGCCAATCACCAGAGGAAGATGTGTATCAAGGATAATCGTATCGTGTTATCCTTGATGTCAAAAAATTAGAGTTATTTTGAGAAATGTTCAGGAAAAAGTATCTATAGATGGGAGAAATTACTGCTATGCCTGACCTGAAAAATACGCCAAGCATAACGAGATTGCCAAACGGATCGAACTGGAAGAACGACACTGTTCTGTTTATAGCAAGCCAGACGCTCTCGCTTTTTGGGACATCGCTGGTTCAGTACGCGATGATGTGGTACATCACCTTAAGCACGCAATCCGGCGTGATGATGACGGTTTATATCATCTGCGGATTTTTGCCGACATTTTTGCTTTCTCCGTTTGCCGGAGTCTGGGCTGACCGTTATAACCGTAAAAACCTGATCATGCTGTCGGACACGCTCATTGCGGCAGTTACCCTTATTCTGGCCATTCTTTTTTTGCTGGGCTACAAAACCGTCTGGCTTCTGTTTGTGATGGCTGCCCTGCGTGCGTTTGGAACGGCTGTTCAGACGCCAGCTGTAGGTGCATTTTTACCTCAGCTCGTTCCGCAGGATAAGCTGACCAAGGTCAACGGCATCAACGGCAGTATTCAGTCGCTGGTCATGCTGGTATCACCGATGATCAGCGGAGCATTGTTAGCCATAGCTGCAATTGAAACAATCTTTTTTATTGATGTGGTCACAGCTGCCATTGCTGTGACGGTATTGTTTGTATTCCTGAGGGTAGCTGCCCATGCCAAAGCCTTGCAGAAGCAAACCGTCAGTTACTTCGGTGATCTGAGAGAAGGGATCCGGTATGTTCTTAACCATCCGTTTTTGAAAATTTTCTTTCTATTTACAGCTGTTTTCTTTTTCCTGGCAGCGCCTTCTGCGTTTTTAACCCCGCTTCAGGTTACACGCAGTTTTGGTAATGATGTCTGGCGGCTGACTGCAATTGAAGTTGCGTTTTCGCTTGGCATGGTTATCGGCGGACTCGGGATGGCATCCTGGGGAGGCCTCAAAAACCGGGTAAACACGATGACCCTGGCAGCGTTAATGATTGGGGTATGTACTCTCGCGCTTGGGGTCGTTCCGGTTTTTTGGATTTACCTTCTTTTTATGTTCCTGATCGGGGTCGTCATGCCCATCTTCAATGTCCCGGCAATGGTTCTGCTGCAAGAAAAAGTGGAAGGGGATTTTCTAGGCAGGGTATTCGGTGTTCTGACTATGATATCAAGTTCCATGATGCCGCTTGGGATGTTGGTGTTCGGTCCTTTAGCTGATGTAATTAAAATAGAGTGGATGCTGATCGTGACCGGTGTGCTGCTGTTTATTCAGGGGTTTTTTCTGCTTGGAAATAAAACCCGGATTGAGCCGGAAAGACAAGAGCAGCCTGCCGGAAAACCTTAAATGGTTAACTGAAAAGCTCAAATATTCAGGTGGAAAGATTTAAACATAGACGCTGATAATAGAAGATGGCAGAAATGAATTCTGTATTATTCTTTGTGTTTGCTTGTATATCAATTCGATATTTTATAGTATAATAGCAGTCGAAATTATGTCATTGACAAAAGCTTTCGATTTTAGACATTTTTCAGATATATTAAGGAGGACAAAATGCAGAAAATCCAAATGAACGTCCCACTGGTAGAGATGGATGGCGATGAGATGACCAGAATCATCTGGAAATCCATTAAAGAGATCTTGCTTCTACCCTATATCGATTTAAAAACTGAGTATTACGATCTTGGCCTGGAATACCGGGATCAGACGAATGACCAGGTTACGATCGATGCCGCTATGGCCAACAAGAAATATGGCGTTGCCGTAAAGTGCGCTACCATTACGCCGAATGCCCAAAGGGTTGAAGAGTACAATCTGAAAGAAATGTGGAAGAGTCCGAATGGCACCATCCGAGCGATTCTGGATGGAACGGTTTTACGAGCGCCGATTGTTGTGAAAGGCATCACACCAATGGTCTCTGCCTGGAAGAAACCGATCACGATTGCCCGTCATGCTTATGGTGATGTTTATCGCAATGTCGAATACAAAGTCCCGGGCGCTGGAAAGGCGGAACTCGTTTTCACCAGTGAAACCGGTGAAGTGAACCGTCAGACGATTTTTGACTTTGCTGGCAAAGGCGTCATTATGGGAATGCATAATGTCGACAAATCCATTGAGAGTTTTGCGCGTTCCTGCTTTAACTATGCGCTCGATGTCAAGCAGGATCTATGGTTTGCGACCAAAGACACGATTTCCAAACTGTACGATCATACCTTCAAGGATATTTTCCAGGAAATCTTTGATGCGGAGTACAAGCAGAAATTTGCCGATGCGGATATTGAGTACTTCTACACGCTGATTGACGATGCAGTGGCCCGTGTTATCCGTTCCGAGGGCGGATATATCTGGGCATGTAAAAACTATGACGGGGACGTGATGTCCGATATGATCGCGACAGCTTTCGGCAGTCTGGCCATGATGACATCGGTTCTGGTATCTCCCGATGGCTGCTATGAATATGAGGCAGCACACGGGACAGTAACCCGTCACTATTACAAGCATCTTAAAGGCGAAGAAACCTCAACGAATGCGATGGCTACCCTGTTTGCCTGGACCGGAGCATTAAGAAAACGCGGCGAAATCGACGGACTGAAAGATCTGATCGAGTTTGCAGATCAGTTGGAAGCCGCTTCCCTGCAGACAATCGAAGCAGGAATTATGACCAAAGACCTGGCCCTGATTTCCGATCTTCCTGAAAAGACGGTTGTCAGCACGGACGGATTCCTACTTGAAACCAAAAGGACCCTGGACAGAATCCGTGGTTAATTCTCGCACATCGTGTTGGATTTAACTGAATGAAATGACTGGGTGATTAAACAGCCTTGGTCCGAATTTCCATCGGATTAGGGCTGTTTATTATATCTAAAAATTTTTCAATTTATGGGGTAAACATGGTTTTTTATAAAAAAACTGCGGATTACGTGAAAAATTTTCCTCCTTTTGATAAAATAGTATATATATCGCCGAAAATGTAGGATAATACTATAGGAAATTAATTTTGCACAAGCGGAGACGGAAAAAATTGAAGTATCTAAAAAAAGAAATGAAATTGGAAAATCCTCTGGCTTTTTGGACCCATTTTGACAAACAGGATCGTCTTTTCTTTTATAATCCCCTGACCGGTGAACTGATCATCGGGGCAATACGTTGGAAAACCTTTGCTGAAGGAGAAAGTTATCAGAATTACGACCTAGTGTTTTCTGCCAGAACCTTTTTTCAGTCGGTCCGTGATCCCAAATGGGCCGGACTTGGCAATGAAACCATTGCTTTCAAGTACTATTATGTTGAAAAGGACGGCAAGCAGCTTTTATACTATCCCGAGCAGGCGCCGAAGGAAGAAATTTGCGGGTTAGAGGACAGGGAGACAAAGTCTGTCCGCCATACCTATACGATCGCTGATGATGATTACCCGCAGTGGCAGGAATTATTCACCAATGTCAAACAGGAAATATCCTTAAAAAACGTGGATAAAGTGGTTATTTCCAGAGAAGTGAAAATCAGTTGTGCCACGACGGTTCATGTTGAGAGCGTACTCAAGAGCCTCCGGGAAAAAAACCCGGACAGCTTTGTTTTTGCGTATGCGAAGGAAGGACGGACTTTTCTGGGTGCTACGCCGGAAATCCTGGTCCAGAAAGCGGACGATGAAATTATCAGTTATGCCCTGGCGGGCACAATTCCCCGTAACGCCATTGATGAGGGGACTCAAATGGAGATCCTGCTAAACGACCCTAAAAACCTGCATGAGCACCGAATTGTGCGGGATACCATAGCCGATGTGATGAAAAAATACTGCGCTGAGGTATGGATCGACGAGACAAGGATTCTGACCCTGAAAAACCTTTATCATCTAAAGACCCGTCTTGGGGCAAAAGACCGCAGTCTTTTAACCGCCTGGGTCACCCGTCTGCATCCGACGCCGGCCCTTGGCGGCAATCCGGTCGGACCCGCCCTTGACATTATTGCCCGAGAGGAAAAACACGAGCGGGGGATGTATGCGGCCCCCCTGGGAATCATGGATCAGAACGGTAATGGCATTTTTGTGGCCGGTATCCGGTCGGCCCTTATTCAGGACAATATGGTCTATGCGTATACGGGATGCGGGATCGTGGAAGGATCCGATTGTCTGGAGGAATACATCGAGACGAACGATAAATTAAGGACGATCCTGGAGGGCCTTGTACCCTGAACCCCATGTCCTTAAATCTAATCCTGGAATCTTATGATTCTAACTTTGGAAATCTTTAAGCTTGGGATTTGAAATATGTTGGACATGAAGGTGAGGATAGTACGACGATGACCGATTTTTTTGTAGCAACGAATTACATAGCGGCCCTGGTGGATGAATTGTACCAACTGGGCGTAAGGGAAGTTGTGATCAGCCCGGGATCGCGTTCTACCCCGCTGGCAATTTTATTCAGTGAACATCAATTTGAGATCTATGTCAGCATTGACGAACGTTCCGCAGCCTTCTTTGCACTCGGGGCAGCCAAAGAGATGCAGAGACCCGTCGTGCTGGTTTGTACATCAGGATCTGCTGCAGCGCACTATTTGCCGGCCCTGGTAGAAGCCAAATATTCCAGAGTTCCGCTGATTGTTCTGACGGCCGACCGGCCGCCCGAACTGCGTCAGGCCGGAGCGCCCCAAACCATTGATCAGACCAGGATTTACGGAGAGTATGCGCGTTTTTTTGAGGAACTGGCATTACCCGAAGAAGATGAACGGATGTACCGCTATGCCAGGGCAGTTATGCAAAGAGCTTACGGCAGCGCCATGACGGGAAGCTTTGGCGTGTCCCACGTGAATATCCCGCTGCGTGAACCATTGGTGCCGGATTTAAGTAAACTTGATTTTACAGCAGGCCGCTACAGAGATGCTTTTAGACTTCATAAAGAACCTTTCAGCCTTAACAACCCGTCTTCGTATCTGCTTCCTGCCGAGCCTTTGGAAGTTCATCCGAAATTTGATGCAGCATTCAGCAATAAAAACGGAATCATTGTTTGCGGCGGCGACGCGTATGCTGACTATCATACAGAGGTACTGGCCCTAGCGGCGCGTTTGAAAGCGCCTGTACTTGCCGATCCGCTGTCCAATTTCCGCAGCTTCTCAAGCGAGATCATTTTGGACAGCTACCAGGCATTTCTAAAAGACGATGCGGTCAAAGACGAATTAAGACCTGAATATGTCATCCAGTTTGGACAGACACCTGTGTCGAAAAGCCTTCAGCAGTATTTGGCCCGGCATCAGGACGCATTATTTGTCCAGGCCGATACAGTATTTGACTATCGTAACCCGGCACTTTCCACGAATCATTATGTACTGGCTTCACCTAAACTTTTTGCAGCGTCGGTCAAAACCGAAAACAGCAGCCGGGGATATTTGGATAGGTGGCTCATTTGCCAACAAAGAATGCGGGTGCAGCTAAGACAAGCCAGACAGGAAAAAGGACTGTTTGAAGGGGCCTTGATTCAAAGGCTTCAAGATCTTCTGCCTCAAGAATCCAGGATTCTTGCAGCCAACAGTATGGCCGTCCGCGATGTTGATGATTTTCTGGAAGCTCGCGCGCAAAACCTGAAGGTACTAGGAAACAGAGGTGCCAATGGAATCGACGGCATGGTTTCTACAGCCCTTGGTATAGCGGCTGCCGGTAAACCGACGGTGCTGCTGACCGGAGACATTGCACTTTTCCATGATTTAAATGGGCTTCAGATCGCCAAGAATCACCCGTTGAATCTGACCATCCTATTGTTCAATAACAATGGCGGGGGGATCTTCAGGTACTTGCCCCAGAGCCGGGGAAAATATTTTGAAACGCTGTTCTTAACCCCCCCGGGCTTGGATTTTTCTGCATTAACTGCTCTGTATGGCATCGCCTACTTTGAACCGAAAAATTATGAAGAATTTGAGCGCAGTTTCCAAACAGCTCAGAACACACAAGGCATCAAGCTTATTGAAGTAAAAATAGATCTGGAGTTAAGCAAGGAACTGCATGACAAGTATACCCGGCTGCCATCAGAAAATGACTAAGGTGGATGATAGGAAATGATGATCACCGCAAATGGTCTAAACATTCACTTTGAAGTACGGGGAACTGGGAAACCGGTCGTCTGTTTGCACGGCTTTTCAGAGAACCTCGGTACCTGGGACGACATGGATCTGGCCGGCTTCCGGTTGATCCTGGTGGATATGCTAGGACACGGCAGTACTGAAAAACCGTCTGCCCTTCAGCCGTACAGACTTCCCACGCTGCTGGAAACGCTGCATGATTTGACGCAGCAGTTAGAGCTGGTGCATTACAGCGTGATAGGGTATTCCATGGGCGGCCGAATTGCGCTGGCCTATGCTTTACAATATCCCCGGGAAATTGCTAAACTTATCATGGAAAGCGCTTCCTATGGGGAATGCGGTGAGCTCAGCAGGGAGAAGCGGCGCAGAGATGATGCCGTACTGGCCGAAGATATTCGGCAGAACGGGATTGAATGGTTTGAAAGCTATTGGTCAGGTTTGGAACTTTTCAAAACACAAGCCCGGCTTCCCGAGAAAGTCCGAGCGAAAATCAGGCAGCGCCGCCTGCAAAATGAACCATATGCGCTTGCCAATACACTACTGGCGAGCGGTCAGGGAACGTTTCCTTGTCTGAAAGATCTGGTGGCCGAATTGACAATGCCTGTTCTCTTTATCAGCGGCGAACTTGACCCGAAATACCAGAAAATCAGCCGGGAGTTCAGTCATTTAAATGCCAGGATTATCCGGCAGACCATCTCCGGAGTAGGGCATAATACGCATATGGAAGACCCGCAGACTTTTCGGGCGGTCGTTAGCGAGTTCCTAAGCGTTGATGCTTTAGATGAAATTACGGAAAGACGTAATAAGAATTCGGGAAAAAAGAATATGAACCCGGAGAAAAAGAATACGATATTATAGGGAGGTAATTCAATGAGCACATTTCCGTGGAAAAAATTCAGCCGCAGCTATGAGGATATTATTTATGAGACATACAGCGGGATCGCCAAGATTACCATCAACCGCCCGGAAGTCCGCAATGCTTTCCGCCCCAAAACGATTATGGAATTGATTGATGCTTTTTCGATTGCCCGGGAGGATGAAAATATCGGGGTGATCATTTTGACCGGCGCTAATCATGGTCAGGGCCAGGAAAAAGAAGCATTCTGCTCCGGCGGTGACCAAAAGGTGCGTGGTCATGGCGGTTATGTCGGTGACGACCAGATTCCGCGTCTAAATGTGCTGGATCTGCAGCATTTAATCCGCATCATTCCTAAACCGGTGATCGCAATGGTCAATGGGTTTGCGATTGGTGGCGGCCATGTTCTGCATATTGTCTGCGATTTGACAATCGCATCGGAGAACGCCAAATTCGGCCAGACCGGACCGAAGGTCGGTTCTTTTGACGCCGGCTACGGTGCAGGTTATCTGGCTCGCATCATCGGCCAGAAGAAAGCCCGCGAGATCTGGTATCTCTGCCGTCAATATACGGCTAAGGAAGCCCTGGAGATGGGACTCGTTAATACAGTCGTCCCGTTTGAGCAGCTTGAAGAGGAGACCGTGAAATGGGCGCAGGAAATCCTGCAGCATTCACCGACGGCCCTTCGCTTCCTGAAAGCAGCTTTCAATGCAGATACGGATGGTCTCGCCGGACTGCAGCAGCTGGCCGGGGATGCAACGCTGTTATTCTATACCACAGACGAAGCCAAAGAGGGCAGAGACGCTTTTAAAGAAAAACGCGAGCCCGATTTCAAAAAGTTCCCGAAATTCCCCTGATCCGGCAGGATATTACGAAGACCTACCTCAAATAATGTAATACACGATCTGTATGGATGGAATTAAGGATTTAATAGAGAGTATGGATTAAGATGAACTGGTTAAAAAGGCAAGCCCTTGAAAAACCGGATAAGAAATTTATCAACGACCTGACGTTTCGGGACGTGTCCGAACGCGTGAGCTTACTTTCGGTAAGGCTTTTGCTGCATGTACAAAAAACAAAAAGGGTAGCGCTCCTTTCGAATAATTCTGAACAAACGGTCTTGTTTTTTCTGGCCTTACAGCTGCTTCAAAAAGAAGTATTGATGCTGAATACACGTTTAACCGCTGAAGAAATCGGCAAACAAGTAAAAACCTTGGATATTCAGCTGGTTTTGGCCCAGGATGGTCTGGCCGCCGTGAATTTTAGCCAGTCATTTCCGGCCGAAGTGAAGTCATTTTCGGATGTAGTTGGGGATGATGTTACGGATGATGTAAAGGCTGATGCTGCAGAACAAGATGATTCGGAAGCATGCAGCGAATTTGATCCGGCCGTGGATTATAACCCGGAACAAATTGCAGTCATTATGAATACGAGCGCCACGACCGGAGAATTCAAATCTGTTCCGCTGCGCTGGAAACAGTTTGCTGCCCATGTTAAGGCTTCTCAAAAAAGCCTCGGAGTCACAGAAGAAGATAACTGGCTAATGATTCTGCCGTTGTATCATATCAGCGCCTTAACGATTCTACTGCGCAGTTTATACAACGGGACTGCGGTAACCTTGCTGGAAAGCTTTCGGGAAGAAGAAACGTTAAACCTGGTTCAGGAAGGAAAAGTCAATATGCTGTCGGTTGTTCCGACCATGCTGAACAGAATCATTGACCGGATTGACAGGCATTGCTTGAGAGTGGTGCTTATAGGGGGGGAGTTCATACCCCGACCCTTGGTTGAAAAATGTATGGTTAGGCAGATCCCTATCTATAAAACGTACGGTATGACGGAAACCACCAGCCAATCGGCAACTTTTTCCGTTCTTCAATACCCGGATAAGCTTGATTCAGTTGGCTTACCGCTGGACTCGGTGGAAATCCTGATCAAGAATCCAGGGCCTGACGGCAGCGGCGAAGTCCTGATTCAGAGTCCCATGGTTATGGACGGGTATCTTGGCCGGGAAACAATCTCTGGATTTTTTCCTACGGAAGATATCGGTTATTTGGATCCGGATGGTTTCCTGTATATTCTCGACCGTCGCAAAAACATGATCATTTCAGGCGGGGAAAATATTTATCCGCGGGAAATCGAAAATATACTCTACGCGCACCCTGGGATCAAAGAATGCGTTGTCATCGGAAGAAAAGATCCTAAGTGGGGACAGGTACCTGTCTTATTTGCAGTATCTTCGTTAAACGAAGAAGAGATCAGGGACTATCTGTCTCCGAGACTTGCCCACTATAAACTTCCCAGCGAGATCATTTTTTTGGCTGAACTTCCCCGGAATACCACAGGAAAGATCCGTCACAAGGCACTGGAAGATATGCTGGCCGGGGGAGGAAACCCATGATCATAAAAAAAGCAGAGCTGTTCCTTTTGGACATGCCTTTGAAATTTACCTTTAAAACATCTCAGACCACTTTGAACCACCGGGAAACGATCATTCTTAAAATCACAGACGAATTTGGGAATACCGGCTATGGGGAAGTTGTCGCTTTCTCTGATCCTTTTTATACTTCGGAAACGCTTGCTGATGCCAAACGCCTTCTGCTGGAAACTTATCTTCCGCGGCTGCTGCAGGAAGAGACTGTGCATCCTTTCGACATTCATGCCTGGCTGGACAGAGCTTACCCGATGACAGGCGCCGGGGTTGAAAATGCGTTGCTGGACGTGTACGCGAGGCGTCAGGATATC
This sequence comes from Dehalobacter sp. DCA, assembly GCF_000305775.1. NCBI lineage: Bacteria > Bacillati > Bacillota > Clostridia > Eubacteriales > Desulfitobacteriaceae > Dehalobacter > Dehalobacter sp. DCA. The sequence goes on along the minus strand of NC_018866.1, from coordinate 1,074,899 downwards.
CCTGTCATGGCGGCTGTGTTTCTGGAGGAGACAAATACGCAGATTGAGGCGGGGATGGTTCTGGGAGATCTGGATAGCGCCGGCCTGTTAAAACAGATTGAACAGTACCTGCAGGAAGGTTACGTCCGTTTTAAAATAAAGATCAAACCGCAGGACGGTTTTGCCAAACTCAACATGATCAGAACTGCCTATCCCTATCTCGAGCTGCTCGCGGATGCCAACAGAAGCTTTCGCTCCGAGCACATTCCCGAATTGATGAGAATAGATGGTCTTGGTTTGCTGTGTTTGGAGGAACCTTTGGCTGAAGCTGAACTGACGGACTATCAGAAACTCCAGGCAGAAATGCAGACGCCTGTCTGTCTGGATGAAAGCATTTTAAGTGTAGCTGACCTGGAGAAGGCGATCGAATTAAAAGCCTGCCGCGCCTTGAACATCAAGACCGGCCGGGTTGGCGGCCTGTTTTATGTCAGGCAGATGATTGAGCTTTGCCGGAAGCATCATATCTACTATTGGATCGGGAGTATGGTGGAAAGCGGAATTTCGAAAATACTGCACGTCCATTTGGCAAGTCTGAAGGATACCTATATTCCTGGAGATTTGTCGCCGTCCCAGCGTTATTTTCCACAGGATATCATCCGGCCTGAGGTCACGGTTCAAAACGGCAGGATTGAAGTACCCCGGGGTCCGGGATTGGGAATTGCTGTCGATGAAAATGTCCTGGCTGATTATACCGTTGAGCATCACATATTCGCTTAGCAACGTGCGCGGGAAAGGAGGACCACTTGATGGAAAACCAGAAATACCTGATGGATTACCTGAATATTGAATATATACAGTATAAGGACAATACGTTTGAAGCCAAGATGAATTTAACGGCTTTTCATAGCCAGCCTTATGGTATATTGCATGGCGGGGTAACCATTGCTTTGGGAGAATCGGCTGCAGGATATGCCTCCAATCAACTGCTGGATAATACCCAGGTTGCTGTGGGCCAGAATATTACGGCAAATCATATGAAAACAAAAAACATAGAAGGCTATATCCTTGCGAAAGGCAGACTGCTGCATCAGGGAAAGACATCTCATGTCTGGTTGATTGAAATGCTTGATGAAAAGGATGAGTTGATTTCCGTAGTAACCGTGACAAATGCGATTATCAATTACAATAGAGTGTAAAAGAAGGCTGTTAAAGCCTTCTTTTACATAGTATGAGGGTAGATCTGTGTGCCACAATACCACACTGGTCTAGCTATGGACGTCAAAATATTTGTGACCACTGTGCCTGTAATGGTGGCGTATTTTTTTTGACAAAGATGGTGTAATGTGATAATCTTCTCATTGCAATCTACTAATTTAGTAATTTAGTAGATTAGTTGATATAAAAGAAATGACAAAATAAAATTTTGCTAAATTAGGAGAGGTGACTTATGAAGATTCCGACGACGCTGAAACATAAACCTGTGATTGTATCGGAGGACTATGAACGGATTGACGGCAGAAATGCCTATGATTCCGACGCCAAAGGATTATCCCTGGGGCTGGCCCAGTGGAATGACAGGGGAAAGCTGGAGATATCTGCAAAAGTCTGGCGGTTCACCGGAGAAAAATGGTCGAGACAGTCCGAGGAGCTTCCACTTCACCGGGTGATCGATCTTGCGATCCTGATTTGCAGATCGACACTTCATTTTCGTGAGGCCTACCGGTATGAAAAAATGTATGATCCTGAGAAACCCGTCATTGACAGGATCGGGCTGCAGGGAGATGCAATGACCGTAGCCGTATGTACTGATAATCCGATGATTGAAGGAGACATCAAACTATTCAGGCAAGTACTCAGCAATGATGATGAATTAATCGGAGAACGGTTGAGTACGCTTTCCAAACTTCTGAAGGAAATGGGGTATTAGACGATGACGGGTACATCCGACCGGAAAAGGGAGCTCCGCAATGAATATAAGGAACGGAAAACTTCCGGTGGAGTTTTTATGATTACCAATAACGAAAACGGCAGTTATGTTCTGCAGGGCGCTGTTAATGTCAGGCGGTTCCAGAACCGTTTTGATTTTTCTAAAGATACCGGCTCCTGTGTGCTGACAAAACTTCAACCGGAATGGGATGAATATGGGGCCAAGGCCTTTAAGTTTGAAATTCTGGAAGAAATCGAAATAAAAGATACCCAGACCATGAAGGAATTTGAAGAAGACCTTCAGCTTCTCGAAGAGATATGGGCGGAAAAGTTGGATCCGGAACTAAGGATTCCCTAAGGTATCCAATGCGGTTTTCTTAGGTATCCAAGGAATGATGTATATTGGAATCTTTGACCTGTGAGAAGGATGTATTCTTCTCACGGGCATTTATTTTTTTAATCATAGTTGGGTTGGCTAACATTATAATAGTCTGAGAAGAAACCAAACCATGAAGAAGATGATTCCAGATTGCCGAATAATACGTCTTTGTTAAGCGGAATTTTTTTAAGAAACCAACTTTCTGTCCACCTATAAGCGTGCCCAAAGAAAGCATAGAAATGACAGCTCCTTTTATCAAGTAATGATCATTACCCGTTTTCTTAAGCGTATAAACTAAGGGAATTCCCCACAATGAGCCTATACCTAAATGAGCCAATTGACCCAATATGAAATTCTCGCGTCGTTTTGTTCTATATGGAGCTACAAATAATCCACCTGCTATATGACCATATAGTGTTTCAGTTTTCCCTGCCTTAAAAATTAATAAATTAGATACATCCATAGCAATCGTCCCAATTAAACCTCCAAGAAGGCCAATGATGATTGTATCTTCGCTCCTGCCAATTTTCAGCATTAAAGTACTCCTTTTTTATATAGAATGCACTTATTTTTGAAATTTTAGAATGGTATTTTCTACCGCTGAAATTTGGTCAAAAAAGTCTGCATTTATTTCTAACTGGAGTCTGGAGTTTTTTATTTAACCCCGGCCCAGAAATTCTTTCTTACTGCAGTGCTGGCCATTGTCTTGATGATCTTAGTTATACTGATGATCAGAAGGGTACGTATTTTACTGAAAAATATACGCCTAAAGCCTATGGCACAACGCCATAGGCTTTAGACTTGTCTTATTACGATTCTTTTTTTGTGTGAGATTTTATTTATCCGTGCTGTCCTTGTTGTCAGTGCTGTCTTGAGCGTCTTGCACTTCTACAGTTTGAGATTCAATTTGCTCGGGCACTGCAGCAGGGGATTCAGCCGGGTCCTCAGATACGATATCTTCAGCTGCGGTATTAACGGTGTTTGTATTTACCACTGCGGGTTCAGCATGGACCACGGTTTCACTGTTGGAACATGAACGGAAGTATCCGGTGATTTTTTGATTGATGAGACCTGCACCATACAGGACTACGGCAATGCCAAGGATGCTAAGCGGCTGGAAGATTCCAGGGAGCAGTTGACCGGGAACCAATTCCTTGGCGACCATTTCATATGGATAGCCTTGCGTGATATACTGCGAAATGGTGTTGTTGAAATACAAAATATTATTGACTAAAAGTGCAACAGCGATAACAGCAATAAAAGCAGATGCGATATACATGAAAATCGAACTTCTGGGGAGCTTTTTTCTTGCCTGGGATTTCTTTTGTTGTTTCATAAAAGATATTTCTCCTTTTTTTGCCTGTCACGGCGTTAATTGTTTTGCAGACCTTTATTTATTTGAAAAAGGTTCCTACTGGTAATATAGACATTAATTCTTAGAATTATATTAATGTAGGGCTTACATTATTCATTTTTGATTTTATACTGTATAATTGTACGAAGAGCCAAGCATCCTCATTGTTTCAAAACATTGACTATGAGGGGATTTCCAATTGGGAAGATTCAGGCAGCATTTATACGTAAAGGTTAAATTTAATTGAAGATAATTGGGGGCATAATGATGATTAGTGTTACGAGGCTGCTATTTGATGCGGAATATTTCGGGGATTCCCTGCGTTATAGCAGGCATGCTCATGGGGCTAAAAACGGAGCAACAGGTAGTTCAGGACCGGTCGTTGTTTGGAATTCGACGCGAACCTGCAATTTGCAGTGCGTCCATTGTTATATGGACTCAGATTCGCAGAAATATAACGGAGAACTGACAACGGAAGAAGCGAGGAGGTTTATTGATGATTTAGCGGAGTTTCACGTTCCTGTCCTGCTCTTTTCAGGCGGAGAGCCTTTGATGCGGCCCGATTTTTTTGAACTTGCCGCCTATACTGCTCAGAAAGGAATCAGACCAACTTTATCTACGAACGGTACGTTGATAACACCGGAAGCTGCCCGGCACATCAAAGAAATTGGTGTAGGTTATGTTGGGGTATCTCTTGACGGTCTGAGAGCGGTGAATGACAAGTTTAGGGGCAGAGAAGGAGCTTTTGCGGCTGCTATGGGAGGAATCCGGAACTGTGTGGAGGCGGGTCAGCGCGTTGGTCTGCGCTTTACGATTAACCGTCATAATTATGAGGAACTGGATCGTATCTTTGATTTTATTGAAGCAGAAAAAATTGACCGTGTTTGTTTTTATCATTTGGTATACTCCGGACGGGGCAAGCAAATGGTCGCTGATGATATTACTCCCGAAGAGTCGAGACAGGCGCTCGATACCATTATCCGCAGAACAAGGGACTTTGAAAAACGCGGACTGCACAAGGAAATCCTGACAGTTGATAATCACGCCGACGGTGTTTATCTCTATTTGCGGGCTTTATGTGAAGATCCGGCCAGAGCGGAGAAAATAAAGACACTCATCGGCTGCAATGGCGGAAATCGTTCTGGGATTGCGTTTGGAGAGGTTGATCCTTCAGGGAATGTACATCCAGATCAGTTTACGCAGCATATCTCGTTTGGCAATGTCCGAGAGAGAAAGTTCGGAGATATCTGGACTGACTTAAGCCAACCAGTGCTGGCAGGTTTGAAAGACCGTAAACCGCTTCTCAAAGGGCGATGTGCCGAGTGCCGGTATTTAGATTTCTGCAACGGCAATTTCCGCACCAGGGCAGAGGCTGTGACAGGCGATTTTTGGGAATCTGATCCTGCCTGTTACTTAACGGATAAAGAGATCGGAATAAAAACGATTAATGGTTGAGGTTTAGCTTTGTTAATCTCTGTACTAGGAAAGGAAGAAAGATATGATTGTCTCTTGGAATACGACAAATGCCTGCAACATGTATTGTGATCACTGTTACCGCGATGCCGGATGCAGGGCCGAGGAGGAACTCAACACGGCTGAGGCCAGGACGCTGCTGGAACAAATCGCCAAAGCAGGGTTTAAGATAATGATTTTTAGCGGCGGTGAACCACTCATGCGCCCAGATATTGTTGAACTAGTCGCCTATGCCAAAGACCTTGGTTTACGGCCTGTCTTCGGAACCAATGGTTCTTTGTTGACGGAAGATCTTGCCGCAAAGCTTAAAAAAGCCGGCGCCATGGGGATGGGAATTTCCCTTGATTCAATGGATCGAAAAAAGCAGGATGATTTCCGTCGCTATGACGGAGCCTGGAACCAGGCTGTGCAAGGTATGCGCAATTGCAAGGCAGTGGGGCTTCCTTTCCAGGTGCATACAACAGTGATGGACTGGAATGCACATGAACTGGAAACACTTACGGATTTTGCGGTCCGGGAGGGAGCAGTGGCGCACCATTTTTTCTTTCTGGTGCCGACAGGCCGGGCAGTGTCTATAGAAGAAGAGTCTTTAAGGGCGGAAGCTTACGAAGAAGTGCTGACCAGGATCATGAAGAAGCAGCAAACCGTTGATATTGAACTGAAACCAACCTGTGCACCGCAGTTTATGCGAATTGCCAAACAGATGGGGGTAAACACCCGGTTCAGCCGCGGCTGTTTGGCTGGAACAGCATATTGCATTATCAGTCCGAAGGGTCAGGTACAGCCCTGTGCATATTTGAATCTGCCTCTCGGTGATGTCCGGGACACACCTTTTGATGAAATATGGCGCAGCAATCCGGTTTTGCAAGAACTGCGCACGCTGGCGTATAAAGGTGGGTGTGGCAGCTGCGGGTATAAAAAAGTTTGCGGAGGCTGCCGGGCTCGTGCTGCTTTTTATGAAAACGGTGACTACATGGCTGAAGAGCCCTGGTGTTTATACCACGGACGCAAGGGGGTCAGTTGCTAAATGGAGACAAAGGACCGGATTTTGCTGACCAGAATCCAGGCGGCCTTCCCGGTTGAGGAACGTCCTTATCAGGTTTTGGGAGAAATGCTGGGGCTAAATGAAGAAGAAACATGGCAGCGGGTTAACCAGTTCCGGCAGAAAGGAATGATCCGGCGGATAGGCGGAGTCTTTGATTCTCGTCGTCTTGGGTATTTCAGCACGCTTTGCGCGGCTAAGGTTCCGGAAGAAAAAATATCCGTTCTTGCGGATTTTTTAATGGAAATCCCCGGAGTTACGCATAATTATTTGCGGGATCATCGTTACAATATGTGGTTTACGGTCATCTCCCGGTCGCAGGCCGGGCTGATGCAGATTTTAGAACAGGCAAAGAATATTTTGGGAAGTCCTGAAGTTTACAGCCTTCCCGCTATCAGGTTGTTCAAGATTGGCGTGCTGTTTGACCTGGAAAAGCGTACAAATAATAAGCTGCCCATTGCGAATGCCGGCTATTCGTCTCCGGAAGGGCAGCCTGCTTTTCAGGCAGGGGAGGGGGATAAGGCCTTAATCCGCATTTTGCAGGGTGATTTGACTTTGTCGCTTTGTCCTTTCTCTGAGGCAGCTTCCAGACTGGGATGGTCAGAAGAAAGTGTCCGAGCAAGAATCCAGGACTATAAGCATGACGGGGTGCTGCGACGTTTTGGTGCCATCCTGTATCACCGGAAAGCTGGATTTACTTCAAATGCGATGGGGGTATGGGTTGTTCCAGAAGCGCAGGTTGAAGAAACCGGTCACATCATGGCCGCCTTTAAGGAAGTAAGCCATTGCTACCAACGCCCTGAACTTCCGGATTGGCCGTATAATCTATTTACCATGATTCATGGGCATTCGCCGTCGGAGTGCAGGAAAACAATGGAGAGAATTTCTAAGGTTACAGACATACGACAGTATGAGATGCTATTCAGTCATGCTGAATTGAAAAAGACAAGCATGGAATATTTCAGGGAAGAAGAGTAAAATAACGCATTTTTGGCAAGGGCGTAACGGGACTTAAGTTCTGTTACGCCCTTGTTCCTTATGCTTTATTGATTTATCTGTTCCGGTGATTGTCTGCTGGTATCTTTCTTCAGATTAGAGTAAAAACTGAATTAATACACAAAATAAGCATGATAGAATAAATTTGGATGGTAATGCCGAGATGCTTGACCAGCTTATCACTAAAATACGCAGTAAGAACATAGGAAAAGAAAAACCTTTGCTTGATGAACGGTCCCAAGCCGGGAAGCCTCTGTCAAGCGTAATTGAGCATAACCTGCAAGCCATGCAGCAGATTTTTGAAAAATGTTCGGATATTTCTTTCAGAGAATTTCAGCTGCACTCTACCAAAAAAATCAAAGCGTTTATTGTCTACTCAGACAGCCTGTGTAAGCCCGAAATTATTAATGATGCAATTTTAAAGCCGATCATGCTGGAGGTTTCTGCAAGGACAGAAAATCTTCACACAAAAGCAGATCTTAATACGAACACAGCCGTTTATACGGACACGAATCTCAAAACAAATGTCGGTGATATGCCCGGTATCATACTTCAACATCTGCTAACCAATTACAAAGCCGATACGTTGTCTCTGATCTCCGAAGCAGCTGACGCAGTACTGGAGGACAATCTCGTTCTGATTATAGACGGGTATCCGATTGGCATTAAAGCTTCTGTCCAGGGCTATAACATCAGACAGATTAATGAGCCGACGACTGAACCGAACATTCACGGACCGAGGGACGGTTTCGTGGAAAATCTGGGAACAAACATAAGCCTTCTCCGACGCCGCATCCGGACCAGCCTACTGAAGGCTGAGAGTATAACGGTCGGAACGTTATCCAAAACGAAGGTTAATATTTGCTATATTCAGGGGGTAGCAAACGAAAAGATTGTAGCTGAAGTCAAATCGCGTATTGAGAGGATCACGATCGATAATATTTTAGACAGCAGTTATCTTGAAGAATTTATCTCTGATGAACCAATCAGTCTGTTCCCACTTGTACAGTATACGGAACGGCCGGACAGGACCGCCGCTTCGCTGTTTGAAGGCAGAATTGCCATTATGGTTGACAATTCACCTTCTGCTTTAATTATTCCATGCACTTTTGTGACCTTGATACAGGCCTCAGAAGATTACTATTATAGCGCTTTGTTTGCCTCTTTTGCGCGATTAGGCCGTTTTATGGCCATCAATATTACACTACTGGTTCCGGCAGTTACAGTTGCGGTATTTTCAGTCAATCAGTCGCTTATTCCAATATCTCTTTTGAATACGGTAGCCGGAGCAAGAGAAAATCTGCCTCTGCCAATTTCTTTGGAAATATTTTTGATGGAACTTGTTTTTGAGCTTCTACGGGAAGCCGGGGTACGTTTGCCTAGGACAGTTGGGCAGGCGATCAGTACAGTAGGCGGTTTGGTGATCGGGCAGGCCGCAGTCGATGCCGGGATTGTCAGTCCGACTTCAGTGGTGGTTGTCGGTTTGACAGCGGTTGCTTCGTTTACATTCCCGGATTACAATGTCGGGACAAGCATCCGGATCATTCGTTTTGGCTTAATTATCATGGCCAGTGTTTTTGGAATTGTGGGAATTATCTTTGGGCTGATGATTTTGCTTACCCATCTTTGCAGTCTGCGTTCTTTCGGGGTACCTTATCTGTCACCCATCGCTCCGCTGACACTGCGTGATCTGAAAGATACCTTAATCCGGGCCCCTTGGTGGGCGATGTCTACGAGACCCAGGTTCTTCGGAGGCAAGAAATCTCTGCGGGGCAATGTTGGTCACATAAAGCATAAACCTAAAAAGAGGGGGGATAACAAATAAGCAAGGAACGGATGTCCGGAACGCAAATAGCAATGTTGCTGTTTATTATGATGACCTCAACCGCGATCCTATTTATTCCGGGATTAACCGCACTGACAGCCAAACAAGATGCCTGGTTCGCGAGCCTGGGAGCAGGGATATTTGCTTTTGGCGTATTGTTCATTTCGGCCAAGCTGGCACAGCGATTCCCGGGACTCACAATAGCAGAATATCTGCCGCTCATTGTAGGAAAAATCGGAGGCAAGGCGCTGGCTGTTTCCTATATCCTATTTTTTATTGTCTTAAATATCCTCGTCGTTAGGGAAACTTCGGAATTTTTAACCGTATCCGCTTTATTTGGAACGCCGGGCATTCCTATCAATTTGGTATTTGTACTTATTTGCTGGTATTCTGCGCAAAAAGGGATTGAAGTGATTGCGCGGATGAACCAATTCATCCTGCCTCTATTTGTATTTGCTTATCTAATGGCCTGTATCTTGGCGATTCCGAAAGCAGATCCAAGCAGTCTGCTTCCTATTTTGGAAGACGGGATCAGTCCGGTGATGCAGAATATATGGATACCGGTTCAATGGTATGGCGAAATTGCCGTATTGCTGATGTTAATCCCTCTGATAAACAAACCTCAGGAAGTGCTGAAGAAGGCATCCTACGCGGTTATCAGCACAATGCTTTTGTTGACTTTCGGATCGCTGGTTGTACTTACTGTCTTAGGGGCAGATGTGACCGGTCAAATGATTTTCCCGATATGGTCTACTGTGAAAACAATTGAATACGGGAATTACATTCAACGTATAGAATTATTGGTATTGCCGTTATGGCTGACCGGGATCATGGTCAAATCCTCTCTGCTTTTTTATGTAACGATTCTTGCAGCCAGACAGTCAGTCGGTAGAAAGCATCCGAAAATTATTGCCGCTTCAGTGATGATCATCGTATTCTCAGGGGCAACGTTTCTTGTACCAAACACCATGGCGCTACTGGAATTCCTGACAAAATGCTGGCCGTCCATATCTTTGTTATTTGAAGTTGTACTGCCGTTACTGTTGCTTGCTATTACATTAATCAGAAAGAAAAAAGGGGGCTGTATGCAGTGACATCAAAAGCAAAAAGATATGCCCGGATGATTCTTTTGATGCTGAGTTTGCTTTTCCTTACAGGCTGTTGGAGTAGAAATGAGGTTGAGGATTTGGCTATGATGACTGGCGGGGCGATCGATTACTTGTCTGAAAAAGGTCAGGAAAAGTATGAGGGTCAATGGGTAATCATTAGTCCGCCAAGCTCCAGTAATTCAGACGGTGGTGCGTCTTCCAGCAAATCTACGGATCTGGTGTATAAAGGGGAAGCTGAAACACTTATGGAAAGCATAGCGGCTATAAATAAACAGCTTCCGCGTTTGCAGACCAGTAGCCATGTAATATTTACCATTTTTGGGGAAAATTTGGCTAAGACAGTGACGGCCAAGGTGGTGGAAAACTTTCTGCGTTTTCCTGAAGGTAGACCCAATCAATTTTTATTTGTGACCAAAGGAAATGCTGGGCCTTTTCTTCAGGCCAAGCCGGCACTTGTTTCGAATCTTTTTAAGCAGATAAAAAAACAGCAGGAGATTGCGCTTCGCACGGGAGTTTCAAGAGGGGTTACCTTTCTGGAATTTTGTCAATGGCTTCTTAGCCCAGACCGAGATCCGGTGCTGCCGCAGATTAAATGGAATGATGTAAAAAGCGATAGTATTATGATTGAAGGCTTGGGTGTATTTCGAAGCGACAAACTTGTTGGCTGGTTGGACAGGGAGGAGTCTACAGGATACTTGCTTCTGACGCATGATTCTAAAGACAGCCTAATGACGTTTAAGTTTGAATATGGCTCCCAGATGATCAGTTACCAAATGGGGGCCTCCAAGCATAAAGTCAAAGCAAAAATGGTTGATGGAAAACCAGTCTTTCATATATTAATCCAAACTTCCGGGACAATTCCTGAAAACGCTAATATCCAAATCTCCACGAAAAATGTCAAGCAAATGGAAGCAGCCGCTGCAGAAAGCATCAAAGAGGTGGCGTTAAAGAGCATTTCAAAAGCCAGGTTGTATGACTCGGATTTTTTGGGTTTAATGCAGCAATTGCACCGTCATGAGCCGTCAGCCTGGAAAGAAGTCGAGACTGACTGGCGGAAGGCCTTCCGGGAAGCGGAGATTGAAGTAGAAGTTCAGGCAAAGATTGTAGCGGAATGGGCATTAAAGCAATCCTTTAATCTCAAGGACTAGGGACATTCCAGCATATTCAAAAGGGCCTTGAAGATTTCCATGCAAATTAATGGATGTTAAAAAGGATCAGAATGTACTATAATTCCTAATATAGTCAATATTATCATGGCATGGAAGCACACGATTTTGGCATATCCATTTTACCGGCCTTTATTAGTGAAGAGTGATACAAAAGGAGAATGCAGTTATGAACATGAAATATATTAAAAAAATACCAACGGCCGAGGAGATTATTGAACAGATACCTTTACCTGAACATATAAAAAAAATAAAACGGGACAGGGACGAGCAGATTAGCCATATTCTAGAAAACAAAGATAACCGCTTTATTCTGATCATCGGACCCTGTTCGGCGGATAATGAGGACTCGGTATGTGAATATATTGGAAAGCTCGCTGTCATGCAGGAAAAAGTCAAGGATAAGATATTGATAATCCCGCGGATCTATACCAACAAGCCCCGTACTACGGGGGAAGGCTATAAGGGGATGGTCCATCAGCCCGACCCGAGCAAAGAACCCGATTTATGCGAGGGGATTATAGCCATCCGTAAGCTCCATATCCGAGCCCTGTCGGAATTCCATATGCCGGCAGCTGATGAAATGCTTTATCCGGAGAACTACACGTATCTTCTCGATGTGCTGGGTTACATTGCAGTTGGTGCCCGCTCTGTGGAGAATCAGCAGCACCGCTTAACCGTCAGCGGCGTATGTACACCGGTCGGCATGAAAAACCCGACGAGCGGGGACATAACGGTTATGCTGAATTCGATTTATGCCGCTCAGCAAGGGCATCATTTTATCTATAACGGCTGGGAAATAGAGACATCCGGTAATCCGCTTGCACATGCTATCCTAAGAGGGGCTGTGGATTCCTCCGGGAGAAATATCCCGAATTATCACTATGAGGATTTAATCTATGCCGCCTACGAATATGAAAGGCTCCAGCTGGCTAATCCAACAATCATTGTGGATACCAACCATGCCAATTCGATGAAACGCTTCTATGAACAGCCTCGGATCGCGCGGGAAGTTCTGACAAGCAGAACGTATGACCCGCTGTTGAATAAAATGATTAAAGGACTGATGATTGAGAGCTATCTGGTGGAAGGCAGGCAGGAGATCGGAACGAATATCTATGGAAAATCCATTACCGACGCCTGTCTGGGATGGGAGAAAACGGAAGAATTAATTTATAAAATAGCTGAAAATGTTTGAGCTTGGGGGATTAAGAACCATGCTTTTGGAAGAACAAAGGAAACAGGTCATTGATATTGCCAGACAGACCCTTCAGTCCGGGTTAATTATGCGGACGATGGGAAATTTCAGCATGCGGGACTCGAAAACAGGCTATGTATGTATAACCCCGAGCGGGATGGATTACTCTGTGGTCAGACCGGAAGATATAGTTGTGATGGATACGCAGCAGATTGTGATCGATGGCAGCCGAAAACCTTCGATCGAAAGCGGGATGCATTGTCTTGCCTACCAGGAAAGACCGGATGTGCTCGGTGTTTGTCATACCCATTCCTGCTTTGCGACAGCCTGGGCCTGTGTGGAGGAACCTTTTCCGCTGGTCTTGGCCGAAATGGCTGCTGTGCTGGGTGGAAAACTTGAAACGGCCCCTTTTTTCCCGATGGGTTCCGAGGAGCTGGCTAAGGCTACGATCCAGACCCTTGGCATACAAAATGCTGTACTGATGAGCAATCACGGCCAGTTGACGGTAGGTCCGACGCTCGACAAAGCCCTGGCCAATGCGCAGCTTGTCGAAGAGGCTGCCAAGATTGCCTGCTATGCAGTCAGTATTGGAAAACAAAAAGTGATTTCTCCCGGGCAGGCCAATTTGCTTCAGCAGTGGATCTCGGAAAATTACGGACAGTAGAGAACAAAAGAGGGAAAACAATGAAGGTAAACCAAACGAACATGATAAACCGTTTCGGTGAATTTAAAGATAAAAAATTAGAGAAGGAGTACGAACAGTCCGAGTTTACTGTTTTATTTAAATATCTCCGGCCAATCGTGCTTCTTCTGGGAATCTTATATTTCCTCTTTGTTATTCCGGACTTCTTTTTTGTAAGGAACCCGAAAGCATTTCAATTGATATTTCTGGTAAGAGCCGTCTATTTGATCCTGATAGGTATATTTTTTTTCAGGATGAAATCCATAAAAAAGTATTCAACGTTGTGTTTTTGGGTTACGCTCTATGAAATAATGGCGTCCGTTGTATTTATTTTTGTCTTTTACCAATATGAATCACCGAGTTTTTTTATTCAAGCCTTTGGTATTATCGCGATTATTTTAGCGGTTTGTTTAGTCCCGAACCGTTGGATCAATATGATCATGATCTCCGTATTTACTGCGGTCACTTTTTTTGCTGCTTCGATCTATTTCTTGGAGCAAATGGATGCTTCGGATTTTTCCGCGGTAATTTTTTATATCTTATTAGTGACGGCCCTGAGCAGTAGCGCTTCATTTAGGACCCACCTTTTTAAAAGAATCCATTTCCTAAACGGCAGAGATCTGATCCAACTGTCCATTAGAGATCCGTTAACCGGGATCTATAACAGGCTGAAATTTGATGATGAGCTTGATAAATGGATCTCCTATGCGAAAAGATATCCTTGTGATGTTTCACTTATGATTTTCGACATTGACTATTTTAAGAAAATTAACGATTGCTTTGGACATTTAACTGGGGATAAGGTTCTGACGGAGGTCACGGATCTGGTCAGAGGAATGATAAGAGAAACAGATATCTTCGCCCGCTGGGGAGGCGAGGAATTCGTTATTCTGCTACCGAATACCCATAAGAGTGAGGCTGTGGAAATAACAGAAAGAATAAGAAAGAGGATATCAGACTATGATTTCACTTCCGGCCATCTAACCTGCAGTTTCGGAGTAGATTCTTGGCGCAAGGAAGAAGAACGGGACAGTTTTGTGCAGCGTGTTGACACGCTATTGTTGAATGCCAAGGAGATGGGTAAAAACAATGTACAAAGTGACGATGTCCATTTAAACAAGCCAACATTGCTCACTGAATGAACACGGTCATTCGACCATCATAGGAGGAAAGATATGTCAGACTTTGAAAATATTTTGGGTAATGTTAAAACCTGGGTAAGAGAAGTCGGTAATCTTCAGAAAAAAAACTTCCGCAAGGAGAATCTTTATATCGAAACGAAGTCGACAGAAGTAGATTTGGTAACGGAGGTCGACAAGCTTTCGGAAGATTATTTTCTGAAAGCGATTCAGGATAAATATCCCAGCCACAGTATTCTGTCTGAGGAATCCGGGGTGCATCAGAACAAGGATTCGAATTATCTATGGATTATTGATCCGCTGGATGGAACGACGAATTACGCGCAGGGTCTGCCGGTCTTTGCGGTATCGGTGGCACTTCAATATAAGAAAAAAACGGTTCTGGGCGTTGTTTATTTGCCGATGCTGGATCTGCTTTTTGAAGCGGTGGTCGGTCAGGGAGCCAGCCTGAACGGCAAAAGAATAAGCGTTGCCGCTAAATCCAGGTTAAAGGAATGCCTGCTGTCTACTGGTTTCCCATATGACCAGTCTGAAAATCCGGACAACAATACGAACTATTTTGCATACTTTGTGCCTAGATCGAGGGGGATGCGCAGAATCGGCTCCGCAGCCTATGACCTTGCCAATGTGGCCGCAGGAATCATTGACGGCTATTGGGAACTGAATCTAAGTCCCTGGGATGTTGCCGCGGGCATTCTGCTTGTTGAGGAAGCAGGCGGGAAAGTCGCGCTTCTTGAGAAAAAGAGAGGGATATCCCTGATTGCAGGGAATGAAAATATTGTTGGCCAGATATTTCAAGGAATGTCTTCGGTTGACCAGCAAGATATCAGTTGATGACTTTGAACCATTCAAAACCCTTGAGTAGAGGATTGCTGCCCTCACTCCTGAATGTGTTCTAATTTATTTTGCGCAGGACTGTCAATGATCTCACCCTCGTAGGTAAAACGGGATCCATGGCAGGGGCAGTCCCAGGATGCTTCAGCTGAATTCCACTGCAATTCACATCCCAGATGGGTGCAGGTCGTGTCGACAATATGCAGGGCCCCTTGCTGGTCGCGATAAGCACCTGCTCGTTGGCCGTCATGTTCGATGATTTTGCCTCCGCCTCTGGGAATTTCCGCTATGCCCGGGACGGATGACAGTTTGCCGGAAATCAGGTGTTTGGCGACGTTCAGGTTTTCCTGGACAAAGTTTTTGGCTGAGGCGACCGGCGTAAAGCGGGAAGGGGAATACACATTCATCCAGGGGCTGTAGCCGTTCAGGATCAGGTCCCGGAAAATAAGAGCGGCGGCCGTACCTGTGGTCATTCCCCATTTGCCAAACCCTGTAGCGACGTAGACATCAGGCGTATCGGTCGTGAGATTACCGATATAAGGGACTTCATCCATCGTCGTATAATCCTGTGTGGACCACCGGTAAGGGATATGCTCAACCTCAAAAAGCTGCCTGGCAAAATCTCTGAGTTTTAGGTAATGATTGCGGGTATCTTCTCCCTGCCCCGTCTTGTGATGTTCACCGCCAACAATTACCAAATTGTTTTCCTTGTCGTGTTGAGAACGTAGGGAACGGGTCGGGTCTTCAGCAGAAATATACATGCCTCCGGGATAATCTCCTTTGATTCTGACACCTAAAGCATAAGAACGTTCGGGATAGAGTCTCGTGAAAAATAAACCCATAGCTTCATAAAAAGGGTAGTGAGACGCAATAATCACCTTTGATGCAGCGATTCTTGCCCCGTTATCGGTAAGCACCAAACAAGGTGTGCCTTGCTGAATGTCAACAGCTTTGGTTTGTTCGAAAATATGACTGCCGTTTCCGGGTATTTCCTTAGCGAGTGCGAGCAAATATTTTCGCGGATTAAACTGAGCCTGGTCATCAAAACATACAGCGCCTTTAATCGGGAGCGGAAGAGGGATCTCTGACAGGAAAGAAGCCTTGATGCCGAAAAGATCAGCAATTTTCGCTTCTTCCATAATTTCCGGAACATACCGATCCTGCTGCGTAAAGACATAGGCGCTTTGCCGCATAAAATCGCAGTCTATGTTGTTATCCTGAATCAGTTCGGCAATCAACTGTAGGGCAATTTCATTGGCTTGCGCATACTGCCGGGTTTTTTCTTCCCCAAACTTTTTCTGCAGCTTAGCATAGATTAAGGAATGCTGTGAAGTAATCTTGGCGGTCGTATGACCTGTAGTCCCCTGAAGAATGCGGTCGGCCTCAAGGACAACCACCTTATAGCCTTCCTTTTTTAAAAGAAAAGCAGAAGTAATCCCTACGATTCCGCCGCCAATGACTGCAATATCTGCTTCAACATCCTCAATTAGAGCCGGATACTCGGTCCGGGGTGTCGAAGCCATCCAGTAAGACTGAGGCACTCTTCGGAAATCTGTCGGATAATTTTCCATCGGTTTATCCTCCTGAAAGTGAATAATCTTTGAATCTTACGGTATTATCTTTAGCAGTTGAAATAAAAATATCCAATGACCCGGCAATCGTGTAAAATAGTCTTATGATAAGCGACGAAGGAGATACATCGGTGGAAGCATATGATGTGAAGGCGCTCGCAGAACTGAAAAAATGGCAGAGAAAAATGACCAGGAACGCATCGCTGACCGACAGGGTAGCAAAAAATATTCAGAACAGAACGAACAGGCTGATTCCGGATAAAGCTCATGAAATCATAACAGCTGCGATCAAAAATATGGTGGGGGCTGTTTTGACAGGATCCGAATTTACGACAAGGGAACCGCTTAAAAATATTGACCTGAAGGAACGGGACAGACTTGCTTTGGCTAAAATCAGCGTCTACAAAAAAACGGCCAGTCTGGAAGGGGCGGGTACAGGAGCAGGCGGCATCTTGCTTGGATTTGCAGATTTTCCTCTGCTCTTAAGCATCAAGATTAAGTTCTTATTTGAGATGGCAAGCATTTATGGATTTGATATCAAAGATTTAAGGGAAAGACTATATATCCTTCACCTGTTTCAGCTGGCTTTTTCCAGCAGAGAGAAACGGATGCAGGTCTTTCAAAGAATTTTGGACTGGGATGAATACATTTACAGGCATCCGATTTCAATGGAAACAGTTGATTGGCGCACTTTTCAGCAGGAATACAGAGATTATATTGATCTCGCCAAACTTTTGCAGCTGGTACCTGTCATCGGAGCTTTTGTCGGTGCAGTAGCGAATTACCGGTTGCTTGGGGAACTAGGCGATACGGCTATGAATGGCTACCGTTTGAGATTATTAAAAGATAAGATGGATACTATGATCTGATTACAAAACCCGATGATTCAATTCGATTATGTTATAGATTAAATCATAACGGAAAATATACCGATATGAATTTGGCGCGGAAAAGGAGGATACGAATGAAGGAACCCACTGAACAAGATCGTAACGCTGAACTTGAAGAATGGATATTAATCACTGAAGCCGCGAATGAAATTGAGGCGGATATTATTGAATCGATCCTTGATTCTGAAGAGATTCCCTGCTATAAAAGGTACAATGAAGCTGGGGATTATCTTCGAATCTATATGGGGATGACCAATTTCGGTGTGGAAATCTATATCCCGGGAAATCTGAAGGAAAAGGCGGAAGGCCTTCTGAATTCAATGAATACGCAAGATGACCAGGAATAACAAATATTCTATGCGAGTTTTAAGATTTGTGTTATAACTTAGAGTGTGATAGATAATCATCATTCAATTTATTTCAAAGGGGGAGTTTATCATGCCGCATATCATCGTTAAATTATGGCCCGGACGAAGTGAAGAACAAAAAATAGCCTTAGCCGATAAAATGGCCGAGGCGATGACGGAAATAATGGGAATTCCCGATAAGAATATTTCGGTTTCTTTTGAAGAAGTAGCCAAGGAAAAGTGGACCGAAGAGGTTTATAATACCGACATCCTGGCCAAAGAAAGTCTGTTGTATAAAAAGCCGGGTTATTAATGTTTAGGAGTGGTGTGAATGCGGAAGGTTAAGATTATAACCGACAGTACCAATGACCTTTCAGCAGAATTGCTTCAAAAATATGATATTGATGTTGTTCCGCTGCATGTTGATTTTGGAGAAGAAACCTACCGGGATGGCATAGACTTAATTCCGGCAAGGCTTTTTCAGCTTGTGGAAGAAAAAAAGTTGCTTCCGAAGACGGCAGCTCCTTCACCGTATGCGTATGCAGAATGCTTTCGGGAATATTTTGATCAAGGGCAGGACATTATTGTGATCACCATTTCTTCTCAGATGTCCTCATCTTACCAAAATGCCGCCCTTGCTGCCTCGGAATTTCCACAGGGAAGAATCTGGGTAATCGATTCCCAAAACCTGTCTACAGGCATAGGAGCTTTGGTGATTACATCTGCCGAATATGCCCGACAGGGGCTCCAGGCGGAAGAAATTTCAGCAAAGATCCGGGATTCGGTTGCCAAGGTCCATGTGAGCTTTGTGATCGATACGCTGGAATATCTTTATAAAGGTGGCAGGTGCAATATTCTGCAGAACCTAATGGGTAGCGTCTTGAAAATCCGGCCGACCATCGGTGTAGAAAATGGGAAAATGCTTGTCGTTGATAAAGTGCGCGGAGAAAAGAAAAAGGCCTTGGATAAATTGATTGAGAATGCCAGGCGGGATTCTGTAGATTCAAAACAAATCTTCATCACCCACTCCCTGGGAAGTGAAGAGGAAGCCGTCTACTTGAAGTGCGCGTTGCAGGATATTTATCCGTATAAAGAAATTCTGATTACCAATGCAGGCTGCGTGATTTCCAGTCACTGCGGCCAGAAGACAATCGGTGTGATTTATATCAGAAAATAGAACACCCAAAATTATGGTGCTATTTAGCTGTTTAATCGTAATTACTTAAAAATAGTATTGCGTTATGCCAAATAATAATAAAGAAATTACAATTTTGACAAAACGTTTACGAAAATGTAACGAAAGTACTATTAAATTGTAACAAAAGACCATTGAAATCATGGTTTGTTTCTAATATAATAAGTTCTAGTTAATAAAGTTAGGAGCAATCATGGAAAAATTATTATTAAAGTATGATGATTATTTTCTTGCAGTAGCCAGACCTATTATCGAGCACAATGAATACCAGAAAATGAAAATGATCCCGCATCACCATGGCTCAGTCTTTGAGCATTCTCTGGACGTTGCTTACCTGTCTTATAAGATTGCCATGAAGTTCAGACTCGATGTCATTTCGACGATCAGAGGGGCACTTCTTCACGACTTCTACTTATACAAGTTTAAAAAAAGAGAAGACAAGAACCTGCTCGCAGAAAGCTACCGGCATTCACGCAATCATCCGAAGATCGCGGTGAAAAATGCGCAGAAATACTTTGAACTGAACAAAAAAGAACGGGATATCATTTCCAATCATATGTTCCCAGTCGGACTACCAAGAAGTTATGAAGCCTGGGTAACCACAATCGCAGATAAAAGCCTGGCGCTGACCGAATACACCACGAGAGTATATTGCTTTGCCTATCTGAAGCTGTATCTGCATCTGGTTCAAAAATCTGCTTAACGCGAATACATTAAAAAAATTTATACTTATAACTATAAAGTATTCAATAAAATCGAATTAAATAGAATCGAATTAATAAAATATATAAGAATCTAATAATAATCACTAATAATAATCACCATAATCGACGAAGAATGAAATCAACCCACCAGATTCAGAATGTTAACTAACCGGTTTGACCGGTTTTTCTGTTTTTGGGACAGAAATAAGCCCTGCTGAACAAAAGCCCGACGGTACGGTTGTTTTTGATGAAAGATATGGTAAAATCTGAATAGAACAAAGAGAACGGGGTGTTTTCTTATGACAGTCAAAGAGTTAAATCAGCTCTTAAAGGAAAAAGGCTATAAATTTACCAGCCAAAGACAGTATGTTTTTGAGGTAGTAACGGAAAACCAGGGAAAGCACCTGAACAGTCAGGAGATTTTCGAGCTTGTCCGTAATAGATTTCCCGAAATTGGTGTTGCTACCGTCTACAGGACGCTATCGCTGTTGGAAGCGATGGGGCTGATTTACGGTGTTGATTTTGAAGATGGATTCCGCAGGTACGATATCGTGAAAGATGACGAGGAACACCGGCACCACCATTTGATTTGTCTGGAGTGCGGAGCCATTAAAGAAGTCGAGGAAGATTTGCTGGGAACAATTGAAGAAAACATTATGAAGAAGAATAAATTCAAAGTGATTAACCACCGTGTTAAGTTTTATGGTTATTGCGAAAAATGTCTGGCAAAGATCGAACATGATCAATGATCATTAACGTAAAGAAATTATGATGTCATAAGGCATGGATGAGGAATAATGGCAGTAAATCAAAAAACAAACGTCGTAAGGATCCTTCAATCAAAAGAGATCCGGCATGAAGTCTATGAATATGAAGTGGAAGACGGACTGATAGACGCTGTATCCGTAGCCCGGAAGATGGGATTTGACCCGGAACGGGTATTTAAAACGCTTGTTACAACCGGAAAAACAACAGGGACCAATGTTTTCATTATCCCTGGAAATTGCGAGCTGAATTTAAAAAAAGCTGCCGAGGCAGCCGGGGACAAAAATATTGAGATGCTTAAATCTAAAGAACTTTTGCCGCTCACGGGCTATATTCACGGCGGCTGTTCCCCTATCGGGATGAAGAAGGATTTTCCGACCTATCTTGAGGAGATGGCCTCGGAATATGATTACATCATTATCAGTGCGGGAAAAATCGGGATGCAAGTGAAACTTGATACGGCGGAACTCGTCAAACTGACGGATGCCAAACTGGCTGACCTTGTATAGTTCAGTCGGCTTTCTACTTTCTAGAACCGGTTAGAACTTCTCAATTGAGAATTATCTGTAAGAGCATCCTGGTAAGAACAAATCTTTATACTTCGCTATAGTACCGGTGCCAGAAGTCGCGAAATGGACTCTTTAAACTTAATCAGACTGGAACGCTTCGCATATTTTTCGGGCGTCAGTTCGGTACATAAAAGCAGATCTTCATTATAAATTTTGCAGAGATTTTCCGAAATGCCGACATCATAAATAAATGCATTGACTTCAAAATTCAGTCGGAAGCTTCTGATGTCAAAATTCGCCGTACCGACAGAAGCTATTTTTTTATCGACCACGATGGTTTTCGAGTGCAGAAAACCGTTATTGTAGATATAGATCTTGGCCCCGGCTTTGATCAGTTCCCCGACAAAGGAATACGTTGCCCAGTAGACAAAAATATGATCCGGTTTGTTCGGGATCATTATTTTCACATCGACACCGGACAGCGCGGCAATTTTCAGAACTTCGAGGATACTGGAGTCAGGCACAAAATAAGGCGTGTGGATATAGATAGATTTCTTGGCAGAGTTGATCATTTTGATATAACCCTGCTTGATTTCTTCATGGGGAGAATCCGGGCCGGAGGAGACGATCTGAATACCGCTCGTTCCGACAACTGCTGGTTCAGGGTAATACTTTGCCGAATGCTTGATTTTTTCACCTGAAGCAACTTTCCAGTCGAGCAGGAATCTTGTCTGCATACTGAGAACAGCGGTTCCTGTTATTTTGAGGTGAGTATCACGCCAATAACCCATCTTTTTCTTCAGGTTGATGTATTCATTGCCGACATTGAAGCCGCCGATATAACCTATCTGACCGTCAATGATCACTAGTTTACGGTGGTTTCTGTAATTGAGCCTCAGGTTAATATAACTCAGAAATGAAGGGGAAAATTTTTCGACACTTCCGCCGGCATCAATCAGAGGCTGAAAATCATCCTTCCGCAGTTTGTTACCGAAGGAATCAACCAGTAGCCTGACTTCAAGGCCTTCTTTGGCTTTTTCGGTCAGAATTTTGATTAATTGCAGCCCCAACGAATCTCTTTTAATAATAAAATACAGAACGTGAATATGGTCTTTGGCTTCGAGGATCGTGCGAAAAAGGTCTTCGAATTTCTTTCTGCCGTTTATAAATATTTCTACGCTATTGTCCTGGGAAAAGAGTGCCTGGCTCTGAATCTGATGTAGCAGAATCATATCTTTGTAGTTTTCCATTGCTGGGTCATTAAAGGTCAATCTTCCAGACTGAAGATCTTCAATTTCTTTGTTTAAAAGCGCAGCATATTTCAAATGTTCCTCCGCTCCGAGTTGGAACATTTTTTTGCGCGTCAGATTCTGAGAAAACATAAAATATAGAATCGCTCCACCGGCGGGGAACAAAAATAAAACAAGAATCCAGGCCAAGGTGGAGGTTGGATTTCTTCTTTCTAAAAAAATAACGGTACAGGCCAGTAAAATATTGATAATATATAAAACGGTAACAACGTGGGAACTGAGTTCTGTAAAGGATAGTGTCATTATATCGTTCCTCTCA
This sequence comes from Dehalobacter sp. DCA, assembly GCF_000305775.1. Lineage (NCBI taxonomy): Bacteria > Bacillati > Bacillota > Clostridia > Eubacteriales > Desulfitobacteriaceae > Dehalobacter > Dehalobacter sp. DCA. The sequence goes on along the minus strand of NC_018866.1, from coordinate 1,052,247 downwards.
AAAACATCTGTTTATTCTTTTATATCAGAAAGATGTCAAGCTGGCAATTATTTTGTAAAATGGCAAATTTTCATAGAACGGCACAATAATGGGAATACCATAGAGAGGACGAAATATTTCTAAGTGGAGGCAAGTCATGACGATTCTTGCGCTGCTCACAGCCTGCTTGATTTGGCTGCTGGTTTTAGCGCTGTTAAAAATCAATCTGCTCATCGATTATACTTTCAAAAATTTTAGCAGTGTGTTGAAGATCCATTATCAAGCTGCATTGTTCCGGTCCAATCTGGAGATAAACATTCCGGCAGAGATGGTCTCGACCGGCTTTCTTTATTTTCTGTTGAACAGCATAGAAAATATACAGCAAAATGACTGCCCGGACAGAAAATCAAAAAATAATGCTGACTCGACCAGAAAACGTTACCGGTTGATAAAGCATTTTCTGCGGGAGGCTGTTCGTCATTATGGCTATTCCTCCGCAAGTATCAGACGGCTGCAACAAAGTTTTTCCAAAATAATCCGCTCTTTTTATCGTAAAATGACAGTTCATTCCCTCCAGGCCGATCTTGAACTTGGCGGCAGGGATGCTGCCGAGACGGGTTACTTGACGGGAGCCTGCTGGACAGCCTTTGGGTTTATCTCGGCAAGACTGCACAGGTATATCTCGCTAAAGCAAGATGACTTTAGATACCGGGTAATTCCGAATTTTACCGAAAATATATTTTTATTTAGACTTTGCTGCATATTAAATCTAAAAAGCAGCCATATTATTTTTACAGGCTATAAATTCCTATTAATGATCTTAAAAAACAGGAGGACTAGGAATTATGGATGAACATCCAATTGAAAATCTGATGCAGACAGCGATGGATAGTATCCAAAAAATGATAAATGTAAACACAGTGATTGGAGACCCGGTCGAAACACCAAGTGGCTCTGTGATTATACCTGTTTCCAGGGTATCCTGCGGTTTTGCAGCCGGCGGCAGCGAATTTTCTTCCGCTGAGGGAGAAAAAGAGGAGGAGAAAAAAAATGAAAACGCTTCCAAGATGCCTTTTGGTGGAGGAAGCGGCGGTGGGGTATCGGTAAAACCTGTAGGTTTTCTGGTTGTAAACCAAAATCAGGTCCGACTGCTTCCGGTCGAAGGAAATATGATTGCAGAACGCATCATTGACGAAATGCCTAATCTAATGGATAAATTGTCCCATATGGTCAATAGAAAGAGATTCCACCGTGAAGACGGGTATGAAGAAAGATGCTAATAAAGTATATATGCCGGCAAACAGCATGTCCCTGATATCGTCGAGATATTTTTGAAATTGTCTATTCTTCTATTCCCCCTGCTGAAAACATACATTTTAAGCAGGGGGTTTCTGTTATGGTCAATTTGATCTGGCTGGTTATGCTGATCTGCGGCATTATTGTCGCTGCCCTGAATGGAAATATCGATCAGGTCACTGCGTCGGCCCTTCAGGCTTCTGAACTCGGGGTAGAAGTGGCAATCCAGTTAATGGGTGTCATGAGCCTGTGGCTGGGTATCATGCATATTGCTGAAAAAGCAGGACTCATCCGGCACCTGGCCAGAATAAGCGCCCCGGTGGTCAGAAAACTTTTTCCGTCGCTCAGGGCGGATAGTCCTGCCTTCGGCCCAATTGTCATGAATCTCTGTGCGAATATCCTCGGTCTGGGTAATGCCGCTACGCCGTTTGGCCTGAAGGCCATGCAGGAGTTACAGAAAGAAAACCCGGATCAGGAAACAGCCAGTCCCGCGATGATTACGTTTCTGGCGCTGAATACGTCCTGTATTACGATTATTCCGGCCACAATCATTGCTGTCAGAATGAAGGCCGGATCGGCCAATCCAGTCGAGATTATTGGGACGACAGTTTTTGCCACAGGGTGTGCCATGGCCTCAGCCATCATTGCAGATGTTCTTTTTAGAAAGAGGAACGGATTATGAGCATCATCTCTGAGCTTGCCAGATGGGCTATTCCGTTTATTTTATTTTTTGTGCCGATTTATGGTTACCTCCATAAAGTTCCTGTATATGAGACATTTGTTGAGGGGGCGGAGAATGGCTTTAAAACTGCCGTAAAAATTATTCCGTTTTTAATTGGAATGCTGGTGTCCATTAAAGTGTTTGTGGATTCTGGCGCCCTGGATCTGTTAATAAACCTTCTTCGACCTCTTTTTTTAGCTATGGACTGGAATCCAGACCTGTTAGGCATTATTCCTTTGGCCGTTATGCGGCCACTGAGCGGTTCAGGGGCCCTTGGGGTTGCAACTGAACTGATCCATCAATACGGACCTGATTCGTTTATCGGCCGGCTTGCTTCCACGCTCCAAGGAAGCACAGATACCACCTTTTTTGTGCTTGCCGTCTATTTTGGCTCAGTCGGCATCAAAAAACACAGATATGCTTTAAAAGTCGGACTGCTCGCTGATGCAGTCGGACTGATTGCTTCAATCTGGATCGTCAGCAGGGTCTTTGGCTAAGGGTTTGCTTTCTGCAGTTTTTTTGCTAAAATCAATTGAGAGATGTTTCGTTAATGGTGGTTTTTTGATGGATTGTTCCGGAGATCAATCTGAACGTTTGCAAAAAGCGATGGCTCGTTTGGGCGTCGCTTCTCGGCGTCATGCCGAAATTCTAATCAGTCAGGGACTTGTAAAAGTGAATGGACAGACCGTAACGCAGCCGGGTTTTAAGGTAACGCCTGAGGATGTCATCGAAGTCAACGCTAAGACGTATTCTTCAGGACCAAGCGAAGACCTGGTCTACGTCATGCTTTATAAACCTGCGGGTGTTATTACAAGTGTTACGGATCCCCATCAAAGGAAAACGGTCATTGATTTACTTGGCCAGAATATTAAAGAAAGAGTCTATCCAGTCGGCAGACTGGATTATGACACTTCAGGACTTCTGCTTCTGACCAATGACGGGGAACTTACATTTCGGCTGACGCATCCAAGTTTTGGCGTGGAAAAAGTATACCGGGCCTCAGTCGCCGGTAATATTTCTGATCAGGCAATCAGGACGCTTGAGTCGGGTGTACACCTCGAGGATGGTATGACTTCTCCTGCGAAAATTAAGAAGCTTTCCCGTGATAAAAGCGGCAACCAGACCGAAATTGAGCTTGCCATTCACGAAGGAAAGAACAGGCAGGTCAGGAGAATGCTTGAGCAGGTCGGATACCCCGTTTTTCGCTTGCGCAGAATCTGTTTTGGCCCGCTCCAGCTGGATCCAAAAATGACGGCAGGAGAATACCGACTGTTAACGACTTCTGAAGTCAATGCTTTGAAGGAAGCAGTAAGTATACGGTGATTATTTTATATCATTTGTAAGTAATAGGTAATCAATGCGAAATAAATATTGATAATTGCGGGGAGAAAGCATGAATCTGAAACCAGCAAAAACGAAAAGAATCTACGAAGAAATAGTTGATCAAATCAGTACGCTGGTTGCTGAAGGACAAATCAAAGCAGGTGATAAGCTTCCTTCCGAACGGGATCTTGCGGAGAGGCTGCAGGTCAGCAGGGCGTCTGTCCGGGAAGCGCTCAGTGCTTTGGAAATTATAGGTTTGCTGGAAATCCGAAGTGGAGAAGGAACCTATATCAAACATGTTAATATAGAGTCTGTTATTGCTCCTTTGCCATGGGTACTTTCTCTGGAGAAAGATACCATTTTTGAACTGATGGAGATAAGAAAAATCCTGGAGACCCAGGCTGCCGCACTGGCGGCGGAAAGGGCTGAATATCAGAATCTTTCCGCAATGAGGGGTTCTCTTATTGAGATCAGAAAGGGTCAGAATACGGGCCGGCAGGGCTATCCCTGTGACCGGGATTTTCACGATGCTATAGCTAAAGGAACGAAGAATAAGATGCTGATCCGCATGCTCCATGTGATTTCAGATATCATGCACCAGACATTGAAGACGAATTGGGCAGATACTTTTGAAAAAGAGGGCATGTCGGAACTTCTTTATCAGGAACATGAGGAAATATATCAGGCAATCGAAGCAAAATTACCTGAAGAAGCGCATGCCGGAATGCTTCGTCATCTCGAAAGAATTGAAAATGAATTTCGCAAAGGATACGAATAATCATGAAGAGATACAATCAAATGCTTTATCATCCCGACAACTGTCTGAACAAGAAGAAGCCCTATCTCCGGGAATGCAGGCTTTGTATTGAAGCCTGTCCGCATAAGTCCATCGGTGATAAGAAAGAGATTTCGATAGAAAGCTGTACGGAATGTGGTGTCTGTATGGCCGTTTGCCCCTCTGACGGTTTTGTGGACAGAGACATGAAAAACCTCGGAGAGTACCTTTTGGAAAACGGAAATTGCGTATTAAATTGTCCAATGGCTGCGCCTGCCGGTTATGAAATTGCCTGCCTCGGGATGCTGGACAGGGATGCCTGGACAGTTTTAATGCTTTTGGCTGAATCTAAACAGGTCAGAATCCTTACAGGGGACTGTTCCAATTGCCAGGATAAACAGGCTGCAGCGGTCAGCCAGCGCTTCTATCTGGAGGTCAGCCAGCAATGGATGGATCATCCCGGCTTAAAGCTGGAGATTCTCCCTGCTGAAGAAGGCGCAGCAGAATCGGATTACGGTCCCGGACGTTTTGCTCGTGGCCGATCGAAAAAAGGGTTGAAAAACAGGTTGCGTGAATTTGGTAAAGATAGAATCAAGGCAGCGTTTCCGGCTATCGAAGCAGAAGAATCCTATACCATTCCGAGGACCCGTCAATGGCTGGCAGAGACACTGAAACAGAAACCAAATAAAAAGGTGCCTTTTCAGGCAATCAGATATACCGACCAGTGCAACGGCTGCGGCGTTTGTACCAAAATATGTCCGCAGCAGGCGCTCACACTGAAACAGAAAGAGAATAAAATGCTTTTGATTTATGAACCGCTCCAGTGCGTTCAATGCGGTCGCTGTGTGGACATCTGCGGTTCCCGGGCTCTGAGCTTTGCATACCTGATGTTTCCGTTCAAGTTTCTGGCCGGTAAGGTTATTGTCGGAGAGGCGAATTCCTATTATTGCCGGGAGTGCGGCAAACAGATCTTCATTGATACGGATTCAGGCTTATGTGCTGCTTGTGCAGCGCATTCCACGAATATTGAAGGTAGGTAAACAGCCACGCTATGCATCCTACTCCATTTGAAGTTGTCTAAATATTACGGAGACTAATCTCTAAAGTTATTTTAGAAAGTTTTGTTGGTTTTCGATCAACATATTGGAAAGCAGGGAGGATGGATTATGGTTAAAAAGGTTGTTGTAATAGGCGGTGGGGCTGCAGGCATGATGGCAGCGGGCCAGGCTGCTTTTGTTGGAGCCGAGGTGGTACTCCTTGAAAAAATGACGAGACTCGGCAGTAAGATTGCGATCTCCGGTAAAGGTCGGTGCAATCTTACCAATGCGGGGGATATCAGTAATTTTGTAAGTTTTTATCCCGGAAACGGAAAATTTCTATACGCTTCCTTAAAAGAGTTCGGCAATGAGGCGTTGATTCATTTTTTTCAAGACTATGGTGTCGAAACAAAAGTAGAAAGAGGTGGAAGAGTGTTTCCGACAGCCGACGATTCGGAGGTAATCGTTAAGGCATTAAAGAAGTATCTGGAACGAACATGCGTAAAAATCAGGCTTAACCAGGCTGTCAAAAAAGTCATGATCGAAGATGGGAAAGTAACCGGTGTTCAGCTGGCTGTCTCCGATGAAGTGCTTCCGGCAGATGCTGTGATCGTTGCCACGGGAGGAGCATCCTACCCTGGAACAGGATCTACCGGGGACGGATATACGCTGGCTGAAAAAGCAGGACATCGGATCATTAAGCCGTTGCCTGCGCTTGTTCCGCTCAAAACCCTTGAAAAATGGCCGAAAGAGCTTCAAGGATTGACGCTGAAGAACACGGCTGCCTCAATCTGGATCGACGGGAAAAAGAAGGGAGAAGAATTTGGGGAGATGCTGTTTACGCATTTTGGTTTATCCGGTCCGATTATTCTAACCTTAAGCAGGATTGCTTCCAAGGCTTTGGACCAAAAACAGAAGGTTGAGTTGAAAATAAACCTAAAGCCCGCCCTTACTTCTGAGCAGATAGATTTAAGGCTGCAGAGGGATTTTCTGAAGTATGGCAACAAGCAGTTTAAGAACACCCTGGACGATCTTCTCCCGCAGAGTATGATTCCTGTGATGGTCGCTTTATCGGAGATTGACCCAGAGAAGGTTGTTAATAAAGTTACTAAAGAAGAAAGGAAAAGACTCTGCCGGTTATTTCAGGAGCTGGTACTTCATATAACGGCGACGCTCGGTATGGCGACAGCAATTGTTACCTCCGGGGGCGTTGACGCCAAGCAAATTAATCCAACCACAATGGAATCCCGTCTGGTTAAAGGGTTGTATTTTTCTGGGGAAGTGATCGATATCGACGGCGTAACAGGCGGCTACAACCTTCAGGCAGCTTTTTCAACCGGTTATAAAGCCGGTAGAGCAACGGCTAGGATGGGCTAGAAGGCGAATGAGCCATAGAAGCAAGGAGCGACAAGATTATGGCGGACGGCTATGCCACTCTTGGGTAGGTCTGGAGGCCACAATACCGCTTTTCGGCTATTGCGCCCTCCATGGCGCAAAAAGCCGCGCTCCGCATCGTGCTCCACTCACAGCGGAACTGTGGCCCCCAGACTGATCATAGGTTATTTAAGCGGGGTTGTATGCCAGAATGCAGCTCGTTATCTTGTGCGTTCGAGGAGCAGTTCAATAAACGCCTTTCATGTAAGCTTATCAGCGACTTCCTGTTAGAAGGTCTTCACGCCACAGTAACCGCGCAAGTGGAATATGGGCGAAGGTACACGATTGCTTGGGGGAGAATAGAAAGTGGTATTGTGGCATGCAGACCAACCCCAGATAAGGTTTTATAGATGCCTTACAGAATGATGTCGGCATGCAAATTCCTAGCGGCGCATACATATTACTGAGGTGAGTCAAATGCGCTCCAGGAGATTTTCTTTCCCGCGCCAAAAAGTGTCAAGGTTTCAGGGCTTTGAGAAAACAGCCATCAGGATTATGGCAGTTTGTACAGTATTGTTAGGGCTGTATCAGCTGAAAGCATTTACCGATCCCGTCGAGTTCTATCTGAAATTTTCCGGAGAAATAGATGCCCCGGCCTTTAAATACAGCGAAAATGCAAACAGCGACTCCATTAGTCTCTCCTTTGAGATAACTCCTGACAGTGTTGTAATGGTTAGACAAAATGACCAGGATATTGGAACCATTGAAAATGGGAAAAGCATCACAGTTAAACCGGGAACCGTTGTTCTGGATGCAACCGGCATTCCTTATCCGGTCACTGTCAATGTGATTCTGAATAGTAAAACATATTCGATTGAACTTAACGGGGATGTCAAAAGTTTTGATGTGAAGTTAAAATCTGCGGAGGCCAGCTGATAAGCTCGTCGTAGTCCCTCAAGATAAGCTTTGCTAATCTCCGAAAATTCATGTAATATAATGAAAGCAGGTGTTGTTTTTTCTGACATCGCCTCTTTTTTAGCGTGTAATTGTTTGTTAGCGTCATGAAGAACGTTTGCCTAGAAGGAGGATTGGCTATGATGCCGGATAGTAAGACGGTTGCTCTGGCTGCTTTAAGAATGGCAATGAGTGAAACCAGAGAAGAGGAAAGTGCGCTTAAACAGAAATTTTTAGCGGATAACATCAAGACAGTTGCCGTAGATTATGGCGGAGATTATCTTGCTTCAATTAAAAAGCTTGTCGAAAGGGCGATTGTTGCTTCGAAACGTGAAGGGGTAATCCACGATTCCCATGGCGACGAAGGGGCCGTCGCGGGCGCGACACGTGAGGCTTTAAGCCAGATTATGCCGAAAGCAGCGGGGCTGAATATCGGAGGAAAAATTGGGATTGCCCACCGCGGTGATCATCTCAGCGTGGCCGTGTTTTTTGGGGTAGGGCTGCTGCATTTGGATGAAGTAGCCGTAGGCCTTGGACACAGGGTTGCCCCACGAAGCTGAAAATATAGAAAACTTGACTGTGGCCAATCCTTTTGGCAGCAGCCTTAGTTGCACTTAGATCTATCAGAAAGGAACGTATTCTTTCTGATAGAATAAAAAAGGCTCCGGTTAAGGAGCAGAGTGTCAGCGAATAAAGATAAGAGGCGATGATCGCTGATTCAGATTTCGCTTTCGTGTGCTGCGAACATATCATCATTCGAATCTTTTTGCCAAAACTTTTGAATGTGTTTTTCGATTTTTTTGCCATATCTTTTATAAGTACAACCCAGCAAAAATCCCCCCACCATGGCAGAACCCATGAACAGCAAGCTATGATCCGATTTTTTGGAATAAAGCATCCTAACAGCCTCCTTCCGCTGTATATATTTCTGTGTAATTCATTTAAATTTATTATGTATAGATCTGAAAAAAATAATCTAGGATAATTTATGTAATTGCAGGGGATGAAATATGAAGTTGAATTTTAAGGCCTTAGCTTATTTTGTGATCGGTGTGGCAGTTGTTTTTTTACTGATGCCATTCGTCAGTTATTCTATCTATCAGTTCTTTCCTGAAATCAAAACGGCCTATTATCTTTCCATGATGACTTCGAATACCCTGTTTGTTTTTTTGATTATGCTGATTATGTTCAAAAATAGGCTTTCCCTGAATGACCTGGGCTGGAGAAGGACCAGTTTTGCTTCCGCCCTTATTGATGTATTCAAATTCTGTTTTTTGGTTTGGCTGATTAATATGATCTATATGGCATTTCTGTATTATTCAGGCCAGACGACGGCAGAAAATGAACTGGTAAAGTTACTGCAGAACCCGACAATTTCCATGTTCATTGCGAACATTTTTCTGATCGCCGTTATTGTTCCTTTTATTGAGGAAACGCTGTTCCGGGGAGTACTGCTCGGCTGTTTGCGGAATTATTTCGGCAAATGGACGGCGATTGTAATCAGTGCCTGCATTTTTTCCGCCCTGCATTTTGATTTGACCGGCTTCATTCCGAAGCTGGTTCTCGGAATCGGACTTGGTTTTTTATATACCAAACATGATTCGATTTATCCGGCAATCGGGCTTCATGCGCTGAATAACTTACTGGCGGTTATCGGGGTCTCAGTATCTTAAACCGTAAAGTGAATTGTAAGCGATCATTTTGCTGTGGTATAATTTTGGCAGATGCGAGCTTCGAAACAGCGCGCAAGATTAAGATTTTTTTGATTGGAGCATCGTTTTGGAACATTTGCGTGAAAATCATTTGCAGGTGGCGATTGACGGTCCTGCCGGGGCAGGAAAAAGTACCATTGCGAGAATCGTTGCCGACAAACTTGACTTGTATTATCTTGATACAGGTGCGATGTATCGAACTGTAGCTTATAAAGCCCTTGCTTCAGGAATTTCCCTTCAGGATGAAAAGGCAGTAACAGGTCTGGCCCGGATCATTGACATCAGACTAAGCCATATTGACCGTCAAACCGTACTCTGCGACGGGGAAGATGTTACCTCTAAAATCCGGGATGTTGAGGTAAGCAGGGCAGTATCGCTGATTGCATCTTATCCCGGGGTTCGTAACCGGCTGGTTGAACTACAGCGTCAGGAAGCACTGAAGGGCAATATCGTGATGGATGGCAGGGATATCGGTACATACGTCCTGCCGGATGCCGGAATTAAGATTTTTCTGACGGCTTCGGCTTCTGAACGCGCACGTCGAAGATACCTTGAGAATATCAAAGAGGGTAAGAAGGTATCTTTGGAAGAAATACGCTCGGATATTGAAAAACGAGATGCAGTAGATTCCCAGAGAAAATTTGCACCGCTGAAACCAGCTAAGGACGCGGTGATCCTCGATACGACAGGTTTAACGATTGATGAAGTTGTTGCCAAGATCATTAGAATTATCAGGGAGGATTAAAGTGATGCTGTATTCATTGGCAAAGGGAATCATGACCCTTGTTCTGAAGGTCAAAGGATGTAGGATAACAGGCCTGGAAAATTTTCCTGCAGAAGGACCTGTGATTATAGCCTGCAATCATATTAGCCTCTGGGATCCGATTATTGTTGGCTGTTCGATGCCAAGACAGGTATATTTCATGGCGAAAGAGGAGCTTTTCTCGATACCATTGTTAGGACAGATTCTGCACGGACTTGGTACTTTCCCGGTTAAACGCGGGAAGGGCGATATCGGGGCATTCCGAAAATCGGTCAGGCTGTTAAAAGAAGGAAAAATTCTGGGGATATTTCCGGAAGGTACCCGCTCCAAAACCGGTGACATTCAGGAAGCCATGGCAGGGATCGTTTTGATTGTAAACAAAAGCCATGCCCCGATTCTGCCGGTCAAGGTATATGGAGCCAGAGGATTATTAACCCAAAAAAGGGGTAAGATAGGGATAATTATCGGTAAGCCATTTTATGCCGATAACCTTGAAATCCCTGAAAAGACTGAAAATAGCAGGGAATGGCTTGCCAATAAAATCATGGATGTTGTGAATGAAATGTAAAAATCATAAAAGGTTAACAAGGTACTAGGAGGAATTTTGTTTTTCTCAGCGAAATAGACGTGATAGGCATAAAAGGAGGGCAGTTTTGTTGACGATTCAGCGAGCGGCAAAAGCAGGTTTCTGTTTTGGAGTCAAACGGGCGATTGAATTGGCTGAAAAAGCTGCCGGCACCGGGTTGACTGCATCTTTGGGACCGCTCATTCATAATCAGCAAGTTGTTGATTATTTGGCTGAGAAAGGATTGGAAGTCATTCACTCTGTTGATGAGGCTAAAATGGGTCAACAGCTTGTAATCAGGTCGCATGGCGTTCCCCCGGAAACGTACGAGGAAGCAAAGGAACGTGGAATTACCATTATTGATGCAACGTGTCCTTATGTTCAAAAAGCGCAAAGAATGGCCGCAAGCTCATCAGCAAACAGTTTTGTCATTGTTGTCGGTGACAAAAGCCATCCGGAAGTTAAAGGGATCCTGGGATGGGCAGGAAGTAATGCCCTCGCCATAGAGACGCTGGCCGAGGCTGAAGATTTGCCGTACTACCCGAGAATTACTGTCCTGGCCCAAACAACACAGCAAAAAAGCCATTTTTTTACGGTTGTTGAAGAATTAAAAAAACATACTGGGGAGCTGATCGTCCAGAATACGATCTGCGCGGCAACTGAAGAACGTCAGGCCTCAGCCAGAGAATTGGCTGAAAAAGTGGATCTGATGATTGTCGTGGGGGGCTTGAGCAGTTCCAACACACGAAAACTGGGATCGATCTGCAGTGGGAAAACGAAAACATACTGTATCGAAACAGCTGAAGAATTACTGGAGATCTGGTTTACGGATGCTAAAATCACCGGCTTGACAGCAGGAGCTTCCACACCGGATTGGATTATCGAGGAGGTTTGCAAGAAAATGTCGGAGTTTATGGAAAAAACACAGATCCAAGAGGCTGAGGAAAGCGTTGTGAAGACGGTTAGTACGGTTAGTGATGAAGAGAACATGATGGAAAATTTTGATAAGGGACTGCCCAAACTTTATCGGGGCGCGATTGTCAAAGGGACCGTCGTAAAAATAACAGGCGATGAGGTATTTGTGGATATTGCCTGGAAATCGGAGGGCATGATTCCTTTTGAGGAGCTTTCCGCTACCAAGGTTTCGAATATTAATGATCTCGTTAAAATTGGTGACACGATTTCTGTGATGGTCATGCGTGTTGAAAACCAGGAAGGCTACCCTGTTTTATCCCGTAAACGGGCTAATGAGGTTGAAGCGAAGGAACAGTTGGCCCATCTGGCCGAATCAAAAGAAGAAGTTCAGGCAGTCGTTACGGAAGCAGTCAAAGGCGGACTTCTGGTCGACCTCGGAATGAGAGGCTTTGTGCCTGCTTCTCAGGTTGAGACCGGCTTCGTAGACAATCTTGAAAAATATATAGGGAAAACACTTCGTTTAAGAGTCATCGAGTACGATGAATACAAGAAGAAACTGGTTCTTTCCCAAAAGGTCATTTTAGCTGAAGAGCAGGAAGGTAAAAAAGAAAAGCTTCTGGAGACGCTTAAAGAAGGCGATATCATAAAGGGAACAGTCCGCCGCCTGGCCGATTTTGGTGCGTTTGTTGATCTTGGCGGTATTGACGGGCTGCTGCACATCTCGGATATGGCTTTCTCCAGAGTAAAACACCCGTCGGAGATCGTGAATGTCGATGATGAAGTTGAAGTTCAGATCTTAGCGATTGATACCCAAAAAGGCAGGATTTCCCTCGGGTTAAAACAGCTTAAAACGAATCCGTGGTCTGCTGCTGCTGAAAAATATGCCGTGGGATCCATCGTACACGGCAAAGTCGTCAGAATCGCACCTTTTGGCGCTTTCGTAGAACTGGAGGACGGGATCGATGCGCTGGTGCATATTTCCCAGCTGGCCGACCACAGGGTCATGAAAGTACAGGATGTCGTACAGGTTGGGCAGGAGATCACAGCCAAAGTCATCGATTTTAAACCGGAAGATAAAAAAATAAGCTTGAGTATCCGGGAACTTCTTACGGAAGCCAGTGAAGCCAGTGCCCGTCAGGATTTGGAGAACCAACCGGAAATACCTGAAGTTACGATTGGCGAGAAAATCGGAAATATCCCGGATACAGACGTGGACACACTTTAATAAAATTAATGCATCAAATGGCTTCTTGCTTTGATTTGGCAGGAAGTCATTTCACTTCAGACGGAATTAATGCAACAGGAGGTCAAAAAATGGCTGCTCAGAAGATAAAAACAAAAAATCCTGACTTTATTCTGTTATTTTCTGCGGTAATCATTTTGGCAGTTGGCCTGATTATGGTCTTAAGTGCTGGCTCCTCTTTTTCTTATGAGAACAAAAATAATTCCTATTATTTGTTTCTTAGGCAGTTGCAGTGGGTAGGCTTAGGAATCTTTGCAGCCGCGGCAGCTGTTTATCTTCCTTTAAAGGTCTTTCGGAAGGTATCTGGGATCAGTATACTCGTCAGTGTCATCCTGCTCTTGATGGTTGAATTCAGCAGCCTATCAAGTACAAAGAAAGGTTCGGCTCGCTGGCTGGATATTTTCGGGATGTCCGTACAGCCGTCAGAAATTGCAAAGCTGGCCATTGTCTTCTTCTTTGCTTATATCCTTAGCCGCTACCCGGTCAAAAAAATTAAGGATATTTTCCTGCCAGTGGGTGTGCTTGGCGTCATCTGCCTGCTCGTTTATAAGCAACCTGACCTTGGTACTGCGATTGTCATCCTGGGTGCAGGAGCGTTTATGCTGATGATGACGGAGCTCCCGACGGGTTATTTCCTGGCTGCGATACCTCTAATTGGCATCCCGGGATTCTACCTGGTCAAAGGTGAAGAGTATCAGTGGAACAGAATTTTGGGCTGGCTGCATCCTTGGGAATATGCAACATCATTTGGCTATCAGCAAATTAATGCCCAGATAGCCTTCGGGTCGGGCGGACTGCTCGGGATCGGTATCGGGAGAAGCAATGAAGGGCTCGGGTTTTTGCCTGAAAATTATACGGATACCATTTTTGCCGTGATCGGACAAGAATTTGGTTTCTTCGGGACTTCGCTTATGATCTTGTGTTTTATCGTACTTATTTGGCGCGGCTATGCCATATCCCGGCAATGTCCGGATGGATTCGGACGGATGCTCGGATTTGGGATCACAACGATCCTGGGCATCCAAACCGTGATTAATCTTTGTGTTGTAACCGGTCTTTTTCCGGTAACTGGGATTACGCTTCCTCTCGTATCCTATGGAGGAAGCTCCCTGCTTGTAACCATGTTTGAAATAGGTATTTTATTGAATATTTCGCGCTTCCGACAGGATAAGCTGTTGCGAAGCAGCTAGCAGACTAATCATAAGGTTGTTTATGTTTCAATTTGATTGGGTAGTTATTTGAAAAATGGTTTACTAGTACCTTTATAATAGTCATTATAGTATAATAAAAAAGTTAACCAAGTGCTAAAACGTTTTACGCTGGAAAAGGATGGAAAAAATGCCCAATGGGTTGATGGTATCTGCTGTCATGAAAAACAGTATTGCTGCTGAGATGGAAATCGAACCCGGAGATGAGATTCTCCAGGTGGATCAGCACAATGTTCAGGATATTTTGGATTTGCAGTATTGGACCGCTGAAGAAGAATTTACATTAATCATTCAGAAGAAGAATCATGAGATCTGGGAACTGGAGATTATCAAGGAACCGGAGGAACTGCTTGGTATCGAAGTCAGCAGCGTAGGCCGGGACGGACTAATGAAGTGCCGGAATAACTGTGTTTTCTGCTTTGTCCGGCAGATGCCTCCCGGGATGAGATCATCGCTGTACGATCTGGATGACGATTACCGGTTGTCGGTGAACCAGGGGAGCTATATCACTTTGTCCAACCTGAAGGAGAAGGATTTTCAGAGAATCATCGACATGCATCTAAGTCCTTTGTATATCTCCGTTCATGCATGGAATCCCGTCGTCAGGGAGAAACTGATGAGAAACAGGCAGGCCGGGAAGCTGGCGGAGCAAATAAAAAGGCTTGCTGAAGCTGGTCTTGTTCTTCATACGCAGATCGTTCTGGTCCCTGATTACAATGACCGGGAGATCTTGCAGGAAACCGTGGAGAACCTTGCGGCCTTTTTCCCACAGGTCCAGTCCATTGGGATTGTTCCGGTCGGCTTAACAAAGTACAGGGATGGATTGCCTGAACTTCGGACTGTAACGCCGGAGGAGGCCAAGGAAGTCCTGGATATCGGTATAGAATGGCAGCAGAAATACCGAAAATGGACCGGACTAAACCTTGTTTATTTTTCTGATGAATTTTATATGCTTGCCGGCAGAGATCTTCCGTCATATCCAGAATATGATGACTTTCCGCAACTGGAAAACGGCATTGGCATGGCCCGAAAGTTTCAGGAAGAAATCCGGATGTGTCTCTGTGACCTGCCGAGGCAGATTCCGGAAAGAAAGATACATCTCGTAACTGGTTCATCAGCAGCGGCATATTTCCGGTCCAGGATCGCGGAGCTGCCTGCAGTTCAGGGTGTACATATTACCGTTCATGAGATTGGCAACCGTTTTTTTGGACCTGCGGTGACCGTAGCAGGGTTGCTCACGGCTCAGGACATCGCACCGCAACTGGGTGACCTGCAGGGAGAGTATTTCTTACTATCGCGCGTGATGCTGAGAGCCGGTGAAGAAGTATTCCTCGATGGATATGATGTCCGGTGGCTGACCGAACAGGTCAATGGCATACCGGTAGTTGTGGAGAATGATGGTCAATCTTTTATAGAAGGACTTTTTGGGATAACGATTGGAGGTTCGGAAAATGAGTAAACCTGTGGTAGCAATTGTTGGACGTCCGAATGTCGGGAAATCGACGCTATTTAACAGAATCGTCGGCGGCTTGGTGGCCATCGTTGAAAATACCCCCGGGGTAACAAGGGACCGGTTATATTATGATGCTGAATGGCTTGGCAGAAAATTTACGCTGATTGATACCGGTGGTATAGAATTTAAAGATGAAACGACACCGCTTTCATCGAAGATGAAACAGCAGGCCGAAATCGCAGTCGATGAAGCTGATGTCATCATGTTTCTTGTCGATGCCAAATCCGGAATTACGCCGGATGATCAGCAGATCGCCAGATACCTGCGGAAATCGAGCAAACCGGTATTGCTGGTCGCGAATAAAGTAGAAAAATTTACCCGGTTTGAGGCAGAGGCCCATGAATTTCTGCCGCTGGGTTTCGGTGATCCGATTCCAGTTTCGGCCGTTCACGGTATGAATACCGGGGATCTTCTCGATACGCTTGTTTCGGTCCTGCCGGAAGATGCCGCGGCCGACTATGACCCGGATGTGATCAAAATCGCCGTGATTGGCAGACCGAATGTCGGCAAATCATCGATTGTCAATATACTGCTCGGGGAGGAACGGGTCATTGTCAGTGACATACCCGGAACGACCAGGGATGCGATCGATACTCCGTTTACGTATGAAGACAGAAATTATGTATTAATCGATACGGCCGGCATCAGGCGCAAGAAAAAAATCTCCGAAGTTACGGAGAACTACAGTGTGGTGCGTTCTTTCCGGGCTGTGGACAGGTCGGATGTCGTACTGATGGTGATTAATGCCATCGAAGGCGTAACAGACCAGGACAAGAAAATTGTCGGCTATGCACATGAAGCAGGAAAAGGTCTCATCCTTGTGATCAATAAATGGGATCTTGTGATCAAAGATGAGAAAACCATCAATAAATATGAAAAAGATATCCGGGAAGAACTGGCTTTTGTCCTTTATGCACCCACGCAGTTCGTTTCGGCCAAGACAGGCCAAAGAATCAATAAAATTATGGATCTGGTGGAATTTGTTGCAGAGCAGACCAGCAGACGTATCTCGACCAGCACCTTAAACAACCTGCTCCGGGAATGGGTGCATCTGAATCCGCCGCCATCGGATAAAGGCGTGCGGCTAAAGATTTTATATGCAACACAAAGCAGTGTTCAGCCCCCGACCTTTATATTCTTTGTGAATGATCCGGAGCTTGTTCACTTTTCGTATAAGCGCTATCTGGAAAATCAGCTGCGTAAGAACTTTGGCTTTGAAGGTTCGCCAATCAGAATGATCATGCGAAAAAGAGACGAAGAAAAACAATAATCTGCAAGTAAGAGAAATGAAGGAGAAAGTTTCATTATGTTTGCGTATCTGATTTTTTTGCTTGCTTATCTTCTGGGAGCACTACCATCTGCTTTTCTGGCAGGCAAGATCAAAAATATAGATGTTCGGAAGCATGGAAGCGGCAATATGGGAGCTACAAACACCTTCCGTGTTCTGGGTCCATTGTGGGGAATCGGCGTATTGGCTGCGGATGCGCTTAAAGGCGGCCTTGCAGCTTACCTTTGCTGGCTGGTCTTCGGCCCCTGGGGCGGCATTGCCGGTGGTCTGCTTGCGATGCTCGGGCATAGCTTTAATCCGTATTTTGGTTTTAAGCGAACCGGTAAAGGTGCTGCCTGCGGTTTGGGTGTCATTGTTGTTCTGGTGCCGAAGGTAACGATTGTTGCCCTGGTGGTTTTTATTCTGGTTGTGCTCGTAAGCAGGTACGTTTCGTTGGGATCAATTCTAGCCGCGGTTACCGTGATTATCATGGCTTTTGTTTTTCAGGAGCCGCTCGCTTATAAAGTACTGGCCTTGGCAGGCGCATCAACAGTGATTTTCCTGCATCAGTCCAATATTCAAAGAATCCTTAACGGGACTGAAGCTAAGTTTGGTAAAAATAAAGGGGAGTGAAAACAAAGTGAAAAAAATTGCAGTGTTTGGTTCAGGGAGCTGGGGAACAGCAATTTCTCTTCTGCTGGTCAGGGCAGGACATAAGGTCTCCCTTATCGGGATTTTTTCAGATGAGATAGAGCTGATGAAACGAAAAAAGGAAAATATTCAGTATCTTCCGGGATGCTTTTTGCCGGACGAGATTACCCCGACGACGGACTTAAAAGAGATCGATGCTGAAGCCGTCTTCGTCAGCGTACCTTCCCACGCGGTCAGAGAAAGCGCACGTCTGATCAAGCCATACTTAAGACCTGGCTGCATCATGATTAATACGGCCAAAGGACTCGAAGAGAATACAGGGTTAAGGCTTTCCCAGGTGCTTGAGGAAGAACTGCCGGGTCATCCGATTGCGGTCTTATCCGGCCCGAGTCATGCGGAGGAAGTCGGCAGAGATGTTGTTACAGCCGTCGCCATTGCCGCCAAGGATATCAAAGTGGCCGAAACCGTCCAGGATCTGATCATGACTTCGAAATTCAGAGTGTACACAAATCTTGACATGATCGGCGTTGAGATGGGCGGGTCGCTCAAAAATATTGTTGCGCTCTGTACCGGTATCCTGGATGGGATGAACCCAAAAGATAATACCAAAGCAGCCTTAATGACCAGGGGACTCGCTGAGATGACCCGACTCGGGGTCGCCATGGGCGGTCAGCCTGAGACTTTTTACGGGCTGGCCGGAATAGGAGATCTTATTGTGACTTGCACAAGCCTGCACAGCCGTAACCTGCGGGCAGGAAGGGCACTGGGCGCCGGTAAGCCGCTCGATGAAGTCCTGAGGGAAGTCGGCATGGTCGTGGAAGGCGTTCGCGCGACAAAAGTAGCCTTTGAGCTGAGTAAAAAATATGGTATTTCTATGCCGATCACCGAACAGGCCTACAAAGTACTGTTTGAAGGACTTAGTCCGAGCGAAGCACTTGAGAACCTCATGATGAGAGGCAGAAAACATGAAACAGAGGATATGGGGATATTCGGGCGTTAAGTCTTGGGATATAGTCCTGAGATAAGCTTAGCATGCATTTTAGAGTTGACAAGGTACTAGGCTGCTGACAAATTTGTTAGCAGCTTTTTGCTTTGCTTATTTCTTTTAGTTTAATTTAGTTTGCTTTGACGCGTCCTGAGATCTGATGCGGTTCATCCTCCCAGCTGTTCTTCACAATATATATTTCCAATGCCTTGTGACAAAGAAATCCGAGTTTGATACATAATGCCAGGAAAAAGATCCCGAACATAAGCATGATGATGGTTCCAATAATGATTAACAGTGACGAGATCATATTCAGCACACCTCCGTTTTGTTGTGGATACTGTGTTCTTGCCTATATGTATTGCAAATAGCGGAAGATATTCTTGAGTCCTCAGAAAAAATGGATAAATAATTTAGACATAAATTTGTTATTTCTTCAATATAAATATAATGCTTGAGGTGCTAGTCCTGTTGTTAAGTGTGAGAAGACAAAACAAGCAAAAAAAGTAGATTTCAGGTCCTTGCTGGAAGGACAGCACACTAAAAGGGAGGGAAAAGATCTATGCAAAACTATGATATTTTCAGCGATATTGCTGAAAGGACAGGAGGGGATATTTATTTCGGTGTTGTCGGTCCCGTCAGGACTGGAAAATCTACATTTATTAAACGTTTTATGGAACTCCTGGTCTTACCGAACATAGTCAATGTATTTGAGCGGGAAAGAGCACGGGATGAGCTTCCGCAAAGTGGCGCGGGCCGCCGAATCACAACGACGGAGCCCAAGTTTATTCCTTCTGAGGCGGTTGAAGTTGTTTTGAAGGATACGATTCATATGAATGTCAGAATGGTGGATTGTGTCGGATACGCTGTGAATGGTGCACTTGGTTATGAGGGGGAAGAAGATGAACCGCGAATGGTTCATACCCCCTGGAATGACGAACCGATTCCTTTTGAGGAAGCGGCTGAAATAGGTACCCGCAAAGTGATTACCGACCATTCTACCTTGGGTATCGCCATCACGACAGACGGATCGATATCCGAAATTCCGAGAGAAAACTATCTTGAAGCGGAGCAGCGGGTCGTTTCCGAACTGAAGGAAATAGGCAAACCATTTATTCTGCTGCTGAATACGACCAAACCCTACGCGGAAAGCACCATGGAGCTATGCCGCGGCCTGGAGCAGGAATACCAGGTGCCGGTCATTCCGGTAGACTGCATGGAAATGAACTTAAATGACATTTCTCAGATCCTTGAGGAAATTCTGTATGAGTTCCCTGTTGCCGAAGTCAATATTGAACTCCCCAAATGGGTTGAAGAACTGGACCTTTCCCATCCGATCCGGGCCGAGTTTGAGAACGTCATTCAGAAATCGGTTGGGGATATCAAGCGGATCAGGGATATCGATCATGCCCTGGAGATATTGTCTGAATGTCCGCATTCCAAAGACATTATTCTGAAAGAGACCGATCTCGGAACGGGCCATGCCGAAATTGAGATCACCACCGAAAAAGATCTGTTTAAACAAGTCCTGGAACAGCTGACGGGAATTAATATTGAAGGCGATCATACTCTTTTAAGAATGATTTTGGATTATAGCAAAGCCAAAAAAGAATGGGATAAACTCTCGAAAGCTTTTGAAGAAGTCAAAACAAACGGCTATGGTGTTGTCACACCGCAACTGGACGAAATGTTTCTGGAAGAGCCTGAACTGGTCAAATCCGGAGGTCATTTCGGAATCAAGCTTAAAGCAAGCGCACCGTCCCTGCATATTCTGAGGGCGGATGTCACGACGGAAATAACGCCGCTGATCGGGACCGAAAAGCAGGCCGAAGAACTAGTCAAGTATCTTCTGGAAGAATTTGAATCTGATCCGAAGAAATTATGGGGGTCCAATATTTTCGGTAAGTCCCTGCATGACTTGGTTAGGGAAGGAATTCAGAACAAGCTTTACAAAATGCCGGACAATGTCCAGATCAAACTGCAGGATACGCTGCAGCGTATCGTGAATGAAGGACACGGCGGTCTGATCTGCATCATTATTTAGAGGCGCATGAACAGATTTTATCTTCGTTTTTTTGAAAGAAAGGGAAAGCCCCACATTAGGCTTTCCCTTTCTTTAACTAAGTGCGCCCGGCATGGGCAACAACTCGGCGGTGAGAGTCCGCTGCACGCTTGGTAGTAGGAAGTGCTAGCCGAACGGCAAGGGTGTCCATCGTGAGGTGGAATCTAAAGGAAGCCGTAAGCAAAGTCCTGAACCGACGAACAGAAACCGCATATAAGGCTGAATCAGGGTGGACGAGTTTGCTTAATAAAACAAAGTCCAATACTACCCGAACCCTGTACAGTAAATGCGGCGGTTACATGGGATGAAGGTTGTTGTTCTTACCCGGGGAGATCTCATACCACGCTCCCGACAAGAGGGACGCATTCGACGACCCACAGGAGCAAACCGCGCAGTGATGTGTAGCTGAGGCATGAGAAGTCAGCAGAAGCTATAGTACCGCGGAAACGCGGGAAGGGCTGAACAGTAGTAGTCTTTTGAAGAAGGAAGAAGGTGGACGATGTGAAGAAGGCAGAATACGAGGGAAACCTTGGCTGCCGCCCGGAAGATAGGGTGGAACCCGAAGACAACGGCGGAGCGCGGAGCATCGTTGAACGAGAAACCAAGGAAAAAGACGGTGCAGTCGACCTAATGAAAAGACTTCTGGACAGAGAAAACCTGAACAGGGCTTTCAAAAGGGTTAAGTCAAACGGTGGAGCAGCAGGAGTCGACGGAATGACCGTGGATGAAATGCTGCCCTGGCTCAGGAAACACAGAGAGGAGTTGCTACAGAGTTTAGGAAACGGGATGTACAGGCCTCAACCGGTTAGGAGAGTAGAGATACCCAAACCGGATGGAGGAGTACGAAAACTTGGTGTGCCAACGGTCATTGATCGGATGGTGCAACAGGCATTGGTGCAGATATTGCAACCAATCTTTGAACCGCTGTTTTCGGAGGCAAGCTACGGCTATCGACCGGGGCGCAGCGCACAGCAAGCCATGAAGGAAGCGAAAGAGTACTACGAACAGGGATATACCCGCGCAGCGGATATCGATCTGTCAAAATACTTCGATACGATGAATCATGAACTGCTGATGAATATAATACGCAAAGAAGTAAAAGATAAGCGGATTATAGACCTCATCAAGAAGTTTCTGAAAAGCGGAGTCATGGAGAATGGAGTGAAAAGCAAGACGGAGGAAGGCAGCCCACAGGGAGGCCCGTTATCTCCGTTACTTTCGAATATCTACCTCAATGAATTCGACAAGGAAATGGAAAGACGGGGGCACAAGCATTTGCGATACGCGGATGACATTGCTGTCTACACCAAGAGCCGCAGAGCAGCAGAACGTGTATTAGAAAGCTGTAAGCAGTACCTTGAGAAGAAACTAAAGCTGAAAGTGAACTCGGAAAAGAGTAAAGCGGGATCACCGCTGAAGCTTAAGTTCCTTGGCTTTGCCTTGTACAGGACGGGCAAAGGTACGGGAATACGGGTGCATGAAAAGTCAATGAAGAAATTCAAGGAAAAGCTCAAAGGCATCACAAAACGGAATCGCGGAAGGGCCATTCAACAGATTCTGAAGGAACTGAAGCTATATACAACGGGGTGGCTTAATTATTACGCTATTGCCGGTATGAAGAGCAGAATTCAGGAACTGAACAGGTGGCTGAAACGACGGATACGGATGTATATCTGGAAGCAGTGGAAGAAACCAAAAACCCGAATCGGGAACTTGATAGCACTCGGCATGTCGGTTTACTGGGCACACAAGAATGGGTACACTGGCAAAGGCTACTGGAGAGTAGCCGGGAGCGGGATACTTAATCATACGTTGACTGACAAATACCTCGAATCCCTCGGCTATGATGACATAGCCAAGAAATACGAGGTACTGCACTTAAACTATTGAACCGCCGTACGCGGAACCGCACATACGGTGGTGTGAGAGGCCGGGGGCGAGACGCCCCCTCCTACTCGATTCTGGTTGTCAAAACCGTCAGAAAATGATTATAATAGATGAAACAGCATGCTAAAAAAGTTGGGAGCTGAATTGTGTGAGCAAACAGAAAAAAGATTTTCTGTTGGTAAGCAAGGAGATTCTTCCTGAGGCGATTACGAAAACAGCTCAGGCTAAAGAACTTTTGGCGAAATTTGATGTGCTGACCGTGAATGAAGCCTGTGAGAGGGTCGAAATAAGCCGGAGCGCATTTTATAAATATAAAGACGGAGTTTTTCCGTTTTATGAAGCAAGTAAAGAAAAGATGATTACGCTGTCCTTGCTGCTGATGGACAAAGCAGGGATTTTGTCGAATGTTTTAAACTATGTCGCCTCCGTCTCCGGAAATATCATTACCATCAATCAGGGGATTCCGCTGCAGGGGATTGCCAATGTCTCCATTTCGATCGAAACAGAAAAAATGGAAGAAACTGTGGAAAGCCTGGTGTCAAATCTGGGTGAGCTGGATGGTGTACGTAAAATTGAATTGATTGCTAAAAGTTGAAACGCACAATCAATGTTATTTGTTTTTTGTAATTTGTTTTTTGCCGAATTTTGCTTGATTTTTTACCCCCGGTATGATAGATTGTATTAGTGTTTCGCAAGGGACAGATGTCGGGGCGTAGCTCAGCTTGGTAGAGCGCTACCTTGGGGTGGTAGAGGCCGCACGTTCAAGTCGTGTCGCTCCGACCAGTAATTACATTACAATGTTAAAGGCTAAATAAACATCAAATGCCATAAGAAAAACCCCGGAAAATTTTATAATTTTCCGGGGTTTTTCTTATTCAGGAATGATTAATTTAATTCATTTGCTTTCTTCTTACAAAGAGAACCTTGAAACCAGCTGATTCAACTGATGGGCACTTTCAGCCAGTGTCCCGGAAGACTCGGCAATTTGGGCAATTGAATTTGTCGTGATTTCTGCCCCTTTCGTGATCTCTTGAGCTCCCCTGGCGCTTTCATTCATATTGACTGCCACGGATTCAATTGCTTTGCTGACTTCATTCACGGTCATGAGCACTTGATTGCTCATCTCGGTTATTTTGCTCGTTGTCCGGTAGAAGGTTTTGGCATCTTCAGCATAGCCCGCGCCGATATTGACCAGCGTTTCGTAATCTTTAACGACTTTATTGTTTATGAACTGAAGGACTTCACCGCTGTTATCAATCAGATTGGCGATAGAATTCTGCACATCCTGCGTTGATTCTTTAATTTGCTCAACGGTGGAAGAGGATTCTTCTGCAAGTTTACGAACTTCTTCGGCGACGACCGCGAATCCTTTGCCGTGTTCACCGGCTCTGGCTGCCTCGATGGCTGCATTGAGTGCAAGCAGATTCGTTTGATCGGCAATCGCAGCAATTGTATCCGCCAGTGTGGATATTTGTTTGACGATGCTGGCATCTTCAATCGCTTTGCTGAGCTTAACCTTAATGTCTTTGTACAGATCTGTAGCTTCCTGCTGGGCTTTCTGGGCATTCTGCTGGATCCCTAAAGCTCTGGTCTCTACCTGCTTGGCAGTATCAGAACCTTCTTTGGATTCACTGGCAAGCTTGGTCAGGGCTGTTGTCATTTCTTCTCCGGAAGAATTGATTTCTTCTGTCGAAGCCGATACGGTCTCCATGCCGGCTGAGATTTCTTCCACTGAAGCCAGGATCTCTTCCATCGTCGAGGATACATTCTCGGCGGTGGAGGAGAGTTCTTCACTCGATGCACCTAAGTCTTGGGCACTGGCCGAGATCTGGCCAACCAGCTCTCGTAAATCTTTGACCATCGCATTATTTGCTTCGGCCAGTTTACCGAATTCATCATTGGTTGTAATATCGGCTGTACTTTGTAAATTTCCTGAGGCAATACGCTGCATGGTTTCAACCAATCCATTGACAGGTCTGACGGCAGAAGCGATCAGCCAATAGAGAATCAGAATTATCAAAATAAGCCCAATGACAGCGATGACAAGGGTGATTGCTAGCATAGAGTTAATGCCCGCCAAGGCTTCTGATTTATCGATTAACATCGCTATTGTCCAGTCCGCATTGCTGATTGGCGTGGAAAACAGCCAGCTTTCATTGCCGTTAAATGGATTGGAGACCGTTTTATACATGGTTTCTGATGTTTTCAGGATATCGGAAAAAACTGCCGCCGTCTGGGTATTTTCATTGATGTTTTTGCCGAGGAGTTGCTCATCCGGAGCGGCAATAAAAAGGCCGGAAGGACTGAGCAAGACAAACTGGGCTGATTTATACGGTTTGTATTTTAATAAATTTTCCTGGATGGAAGTCAGGCTTCGGTCAACTCCACCAATACCGGCAAAATTATTATTGATCATAATTGGAGCTGTATACGAGGTCATCAATACACCTTCATAACTAAAGGGCTCGATGATTACTGGTTTTGATGTCTGTTTGGGTAACTGATAGAAATCACTGGCATCCATATCGACAATAGGATCCAGTGCCTGTGTACCGCTCAGCCTATTCCAGTAAGGCGCAAAACGCCCGCTGGAATCACTGCCGGCTTGTCCTTGCCAGGCTTTATCCTGCCCGTCGGCATTTGGTTCATAAGCAACATAGCTGCCGATAATGGTTGCTGCGTTCGTATCTAGAATACGCTTTAGGGCGTTTGTCGTCTCTTTCCTTTTGCCAAAGATTCCTGTTTCCTGCGAGATCACGATATCCTCTGTAATTTGCAGGGCCAAATCATTTTCTCCTGCCAAATCACCGGCAATTTTGTTTACGATCTCTTTGCTGTAGGATATGGCATCATCCATCTGATTGTTTCTGGCATTAATCGCCATATATGTAATGATGCAAGAAGTCACAATGATCACTGCTATACTGGCTCTAATAGATATTTTCTGCTTAATTGTTGTCATTCCATTTCTCCTCTCTCTTCGCAAAAAATAATGGTGTATTCGGCCAGGATTATTAAGTTATCCTGAGTACAAATACTTTCTAATTCTAGAATATTCTAGTTGATTGCATTTTTCAACAATTTTCTATAAACACTTCAGAAAGTAAAAGGCTTTTGCGTAGGACAATAAAGTAGGGAGCTGTATCCATTTTGAGAAGTAAGCATAGACGGGTTGTAGAAGGACATACTACTTAGGGAGTGCGTAATAGCAAACGATGAAAGGACAGCCGGCATGGGTAAACATAAAAAAAATGCAAGAGCCAAATCGTCTCTGACGGTAAGTGATCCACATTTTACAGATTATGATGTTCAAAAGGAACGTAATATCCAACAGACACAAGCCGACAAACCGAGCCATTCCTGAAACGAAGATATCGATCATAATCCGGGGGAACCCGGATTATTTATGTATATGATTTATTTAGGACATTTTTTATGACTTCCATTAATTATTATTCATTGATGATATTAATAAATGATTTATAATAAGAGAAACATATAAAGCAGATCAAGAATACCAGATACGGGATAAAGGATATCAGCAAACAAATCTTGGACAAAAGAAGTGATGAAGTGAATAAAGCCATTATTGTTGAAGGGAAGACAGACAGGGAGCAGCTGCTGAAGGTACTGGATGAACCTGTCGAAATCATCTGTACGTACGGAACCATTAATCAAACGAACCTTGAAAGGCTCATTGACGAAGAGAAATACGATGAGATTTATGTGCTGGTCGATGCGGACGAACCGGGAAATAAGCTCAGGCGGAGCATCAAAAACATTTTCCCGAATGCCCGGCATATGTATACCAGAAGAATATACCGGGAGGTGGCATCAACCCCGCTTGAGGAAATATATGATATCTTGAAAAATGCTCACTTTGATGTGAAAGAAATACTTTAACAAGAGAAATCCAGCCTTGTAACAAAAAACATTAATAATCCCCAAAAAATATCAAAATTCGCTTGTGTTATTCTTCACTTTCTGATATTATTTCGATAAGTAGTATATACAAATATATATATTTGTATGTATAAATATGTTTCTTCCTAAGGTATTCTAAGGGGTTGATCCCTAATAAAAATATCTTTGTTAGCATATTGTAAAATACTAATGTGAAAAATTTCACAAAGACATTATGAGGTAAAACTACCCACAGAATGTACCTGCGATTCATTATTTGGTCAAAAGGGGGACACGAGCACTTTTTATATAAATACTCTCAGTTTTTTTGTATTAATGTAAAAAGCAACGCAAGGAAAGGATGAAGAAAGTGGAAATCGTTGTTTGTATTAAACAAGTACCTGATACTACCGAAGTAAAGATTGATCCAGTTAAAAACACGTTAATCCGTGACGGTGTTCCGAGTATCGTGAATCCGTTTGACGAATATGCGGCTGAAGCTGCTATTAAAATCAAAGAACAATACGGCGGTAAAGTGACCGTCTTAACCATGGGACCGCCACAGGCGGTATCTGCGCTGCGCAAATGTTTGGCAATGGGCGCGGATGAAGCAGTACTGATCAGTGACCGGGCGTTTGCAGGCGCCGATACTTGGGCTACTTCCTATTCGCTGGCTAAAGCCATTGAGAAAATTGGCAAACCGGATATCATCTTCTGCGGAAAAATGGCCATTGATGGAGATACCGCCCAGGTGGGGCCTGGTATTGCCGAGCATTTACATCTTCCCCAAACAACCTATGTTCAAAAAATCAGAGAAGTCCATGAGGATCATCTCGTTGTTGAACGCGCCTTTGAAGGCGGATTTGAAGTAATCAAAGTTCAATTGCCTGCGGTCATCGCAGTCGATAAAGCAATCGGCGAACCAAGGTATCCGAGTGTTAAAGGTTCGATCAAAGCCTCAAGAATGCCGGTATCAACTTGGTCAGCTGCTGATATTGAAGCTCCTGCCGAAAAGACCGGACTGAACGGCTCCTGCACCCAGGTTATGCAGATCTTCACGCCTGAAGTTAAAATTCAGAGTGAAATGCTTAAAGGTGAAACAGACGAACAATTATGCAATTTGCTGATTAAGAAGCTGCAGGCTGCTGAAATCATATAAGGAGGAGCAGGAAAATGAGTGTAAAGATCCTAGAAAATCAATGTAATGGCTGCGGCGCTTGTGTTGATAGATGTCCTTTCGGTGCTATAGAGATCGTAGCCGGCATCGCAAAATTAAAGGAAAATTGTACCGGCTGCGGAGCCTGCGGCAAAGCTTGTCCGAACAATGCCATAGAAGTTACCAAAAAAGCCAAGAGAGCTTCTAAAAACAACGATGAATACAAAGGTGTATGGGTCTTTATCGAACAACGCAACGGCAAGATTGACACCGTAGCGCTCGAGCTGCTTAGCGAAGGCCGCAAGTTGGCCAATGAGCTGAAGGCGGAACTGGCCGGCGTGCTTCTTGGTGAAAATGTTGACGAATTGACTAAAGAGTGTTTTGCTTACGGCGCTGAAAAAGTCTATCTGGTAGACGGCCCTGTGTTTAAGGATTATCGTACCGATTCCTATACGGATGCGATTGTTGAAATTATTAATAAATATAAACCGGAGATTCTGCTGTTTGGCGCGACCAATAACGGACGTGATTTTGCAGCACGTATCGCAGTCAGGATTACCACCGGCCTTACGGCGGATTGCACCGCTCTTTCCATTGATCCGGAAACACGGCTTTTAAGACAGACCCGGCCTGCATTTGGCGGCAATGTTATGGCGACCATTCTTTGCCCGAATCATCGTCCACAGATGGCCACGGTCCGTCCGAAGGTCATGAAAATGGATGAGCCCGATTACAGCCGGACAGGTGAAGTTATCCGCTGTGAAAGCTCCGTCAAAGAAGCGGATATGACCACCAAGATTTTAGATATTATCCAAAGCATATCTCACACCGTCAATCTGCAGGATGCTGAGATTATTGTCTCCGGCGGCAGAGGCATCGGCGGGCCGGAAAATTACCGTTTGATTGAGGAACTTGCTGAAGCTCTTGGAGGCGTAGCCGGTGCATCCCGTGCAGCAGTTGACGCAGGATGGGTTCCGCATTACCGTCAGGTAGGGCAGACCGGAAAAACGGTTGCTCCGAAACTTTATATTGCCTGTGGTATTTCAGGCGCTATTCAGCATCTTGCCGGGATGAATACCTCCGATATCGTTGTTGCAATTAACAATGATCCCGAAGCTCCCATTTTCAACATCGCGACCTATGGTCTTGTTGGGGATCTTCATCAAATTGTGCCGATGCTGACCCAAAAGATCAAAACGTTAAAAAGGGCGTAATAAACGATCTTTAAGGGCATAATGAACGATCTTTAATGATAAGATGATCCGGCTGACGGATAAAATAGGATGAGTAGGAAAAGGAAGGTGTTAGGATTGCTTTCTTTAAAGCTGATTATATTTTTAGTACTGACAGGACTTGCAGTTTATGCGTTTGTTCACGCCTTAAGTAAAAAAATCCGTATTTTGACTTTAGGCGCGAAAGAAAACAGGTTTGACAACCCGGGCAAACGTTTAAAGAATTTTATCGTGAATGTTTTATTGCAGGGCAAAATGCTCAGGGAATTTTACGGCTATATTCACTTGTTTATCTTCTGGGGATTCATATTCATTGCCTTAGGAGAAATCCCGTTTATGATCGAAGGACTGTTCCCATCTGTCCATGTTCCTTTGCTCGGAACAAGTCCCTACTTCTATCTAATTAAAGACATTCTGTCGACACTCGTATTTGTCGGTTTAATTATCGGTGTGATCCGAAGATGGATCGTCAAGCCTAAACGTCTCTATCGAACACCAGAAGCCGCGATCATCGTCATTCTGATCTTCCTGGTTATTATCACCGAATGGCTGACCAGTGGAGCCAAAGTTGTCTTAGATGCAAACTCCGCTTATAACCTGGCCTTCATCTATCATCTGTTTGCCGGACTGTACCAGGGCTACAACGCTGAAACGCTCAGTGTCATCATTGAAATTTGCTGGTGGACCCATGTGCTGATCATTCTCGGGTTCCTGGTCTATATCCCGAACTCCAAGCACATGCATTTGCTGGCCTCGCCGTTCAATGGCTATTTTGCCACGTTGAAACCTGCCGGCGGCCAGATTCCGGCAATGGATCTGCTAGACGAAAAGGTTACGGAGTACGGTATAGGAAGAATCGAAAACTTTACCTGGAAACAGCTGCTGGACTGCTTCTCATGCGGGGAATGCGGCCGTTGTATGGATAACTGTCCGGCCAATATCTCCGGTAAACCGCTGAATCCAAAAAAGCTCTTAAGCAGAGAGCTGAAGGATCATCTTCTGGAAAAAGGCGCTGAGATGACCAAGCTTGGTCTTAAATCCACAGCTGATTTAACAGCTGTGGATTTCAGGAAGATTGCCAAGGAGGACCGCGAGTGTGCGGAAATACTTCAAAAGCATTTAATCGGCGATGTCTTTACACGCGATGAACTCTGGTCCTGTACGACCTGTTCAGCCTGTCAGACTTTATGCCCGGTATCGAACGAACATGTCAACAAGATCATTGATATGCGTCGGTATGAGGTGATGAATGAAAACAACTATGCACCTGAACTGCAGCTGGCTTTCCGTAATGTTGAAAGCAAATACAATCCGTGGGGTGTCAGCTGGAGCGAGCGTGCCGGCTGGGCCAAAGACCTTGATATTCCAGTCATGAAAACAGCAGAAAATCCGGAGTATCTATTCTGGGTCGGCTGTGCCGGTTCTTTCGACAACCGCGCGAAGAAGGTTTCCGTAGCTACTGCCAAGATTCTTAAGGCTGCCGGCGTCAACTTTGCGATCCTTGGCAGAGAAGAGAAATGCTGCGGTGATTTTACCCGCCGTGCCGGCAACGAATATCTCTTCCAGTTCATGGCCAAAGAAAATGTAGGCATCCTGAATAACTATGGCGTGAAGAAGATTATCGCTACCTGTCCACACTGCTTCAATACCCTGAAAAATGAGTATCCGGAACTTGGCGGCAATTATGAAGTGATTCATCATACCCAGTTCATTAACCAGCTTATCAGAGAAGGCAAGCTGAAACTGAATAAAGACATTCAGCTGCCGGAACAAAAAATTGTATACCATGACTCCTGTTATCTCGGGCGCTACCAGCAGGAATATGATGCACCGAGAGCACTCTTCAATAGGATTCCAGGGGTTCAGCTCGTTGAGATGGACCGCAACCATGACAAGAGCTTTTGTTGCGGTGCAGGTGGAGCCAGAATGTGGATGGAAGAAAATCTGGGTGACCGTATCAACAACCTAAGAGTAGAACAAGCACTTTCCAAAGATCCTCAAGCCATTGGCGCCAACTGCCCATTCTGTATTACGATGCTGGAAGACGGCGTCAAAGATAAGGCTAAGCCTGATCAAGATGTTCACGTTGTCGATCCAGCCGAACTCATTGCAAAAATGATCTAACAAAAAAGATAGACCTTTGGCAGTCTCGGGATTGCTAAAGGTCTATTTACTTGATACAATACATACATTATGTATAGAATTATGTCGTTTCTTGAATAATAGACAGAAACAACAGGGCAGGATTTTTATTTTTAATCACGAATAATGTAAAATAACACAGAACTATGTGGAATACTTAGGATTTCTGGAGGGGAATCAAAGGTGATCGAAGTTTATAGCGTTGAATCGGAACTAAAAACAGTTGAAACGGAAATGAATAAAGAAATGCAGTTTAATTCATCAACGCTAGATGATCTGTTGAACCTGCCAATGAATAATCTAGACAGGTATATGAGTCCGGCCTTGGTTTTGTCTGTAAGCTGTATGACCGGAAAAATCAGCAAAACAACTCTTTCCCTTGCAACCGTTTTTCAATATGTTTTCTTGGCGCATCATATTCATAAACTGATTACTGATGAGGATATGTCCGAGCATTCCAGGCAGTTTCCCGTACTGACAGGGGATTTTATGTTTGGACAAACCCTTAAGAAGGTATGTCAGGAAGATATATTCCCATATGCCGGTCAGTTTGTCAAACTAATCAAGACGATCAATGAAGGCATCCTGATGCGCTGGCGGTATAAAAATAAGCGTATCCCTTTCCAGGAATATAACATGATCTTAGGCAATGAAAGAGCTTCTCTGACGGCGCTGGCTGTGAAACTCAGTGCTAAGCTTTCCGGGATTCCCCAAACTTATATCGATAAACTGGAGAACTTTGGGTACTGTATAGGGATGGCCTGGGCAGCTTCGGAAGAACCAGCCTGTGCTTCAATATTACAGGAAAATCTCAGTAAAGCAGAAGAGAACCTGGCTCAAATCCGCGATTATTTACCGATCAAGCCTTTGCAGGAATTAATGGAATTTCTATCCGCGGAAATCGAGCGAAACAAAAAAGCCGGTACAGGGGTCTTACAACAATAAATATCCTGCGTGAAGATCTTGGAGCTCTCAAGCCACTGAGAAACATTTTTATATATCAATCTCAGACCTGAGCTTTTTTTTGTCTGACACGAATAAGAAACTTTCCTAGAATATAGAAAGTATATTTGGTATTCTTTAAATATCGTGATAGAATAATTAATGGCTCGTATTTAGCTGATGGAGGAGCGAAATAGTGCAACGCAGAAAAAAAAGAAACTTAGAAATGAGCCTTGTGGGACATGTTAAAGAATTAAGAAAAGTACTTCTTATTTCTTTGTATGCGATTGCTATTGGAACGGTTATCGGGTATATTTTCAGCGACTATGTATACGGTTTTCTGGCAGAGCCTGTCACGGAGATGGCCGGAGTAAGCTTTATTACCACAACCCCGATGGAGCCGATTATGGTAAAGCTGCAAATATCGGTAGTAACCGGTATCATTATTGCCCTTCCAGTTGTGTTGTGGCAGATATGGAGCTTTATACTTCCAGGTCTCAAAAAAAATGAACGTAAGTATCTTTACTATATCGTTGCGTCATCGTTTATTCTTTTTATTGCCGGCGCCGCTTTTGCCTACTATCTTGTTTTGCCGGTCTGTTTGAAGTTTCTGTTGCTTGCAGGAGGAGGAGCCGTAGATTCTACGCCTTTTGTGACTAAATCCTCTTATTTGAAATTTATTTTAACGTTTATGGGGACTTTCGGAGCAGTATTCCAACTGCCGGTTGTGCTGCTTTTCCTGATGAGAACCGGACATCTGTCTCCAAAAACGCTTGCCAAATTTCGCAAATGGGCTTTCTTTGCCATTATTATACTTACCGTAGTTGTATCCCCGACACCGGATCTCTTAACTCAGCTGCTGATGGCAGGCCCAATATACATGCTTTATGAACTAAGTATATGGCTGGGCTATCTCATTACGAGAAAGAAAAAAGAACTTCAGCCTTCCGAAGCCGAAGAGGGAGGGGGACAGAACCAATGAGTATGACTGAAATTGCGCTGATATTAGTCATCGCTGTCGTTCTATTTGGTCCGGATGATTTGCCCGTTGTGGCGAGGACTTTGGGCAAAATGATATTTAAAGTACGAAAATTCACCGATGAAGTCACCAGAGAATTTAAGAGTACACTTAGTGCTCCCAACGGTCTAATTGAAAATGCTTTTAAAGACTATCCTCCTAAAGACCATCCTTCTGAAGATAAACCGGCTCAGTCTAAAAAAATAGCGGAAGATGAAGAGCTTCTTTCCTATCAGGAAATTGAGGAATCGTCTCCCGATAAACAAGTGAATCAGAAAGACATGCAAGCGGGTGAATAATAGTTGAAACGTCAGAAATTATTTAGAGAAATCAATGCAGATCTGAAAAAAGTAGAAAAGGAACTTGATAGATTTCTTAATGTCGATGATCCTATGTTTTCGCAAACTTGTCTTTACCTTCTACAAGCTGGCGGAAAAAGGCTACGTCCGAGTTTTACGCTTCTTGCCGGAAAATTTTTTGACTACCGGTTTGAGAAGCTTCTTCCTGTTACAATGGCCCTGGAAATTATACATATGGCAACATTGATTCACGACGATGTCGTTGATGCATCCCTTACCCGCCGAGGACGTCCAACCCTGACCGCAGGCTGGGGAAATACCGTATCGATGGCAACAGGGGACTATCTGCTTGCGAAGGCCTTAGAACTGATTGTGAAGATTGATAATCCCGCTGTATCCAGCATCTTGGCTGATGTCTGTATTGAGATGTGTCAGGGTGAAATTCAGCAAATTAAGACTTCCTATGATACAACGCAGACCTTGAAGCAGTATCTCTATCGCATTCAGCGAAAAACAGCGCTGCTGATCGGCTTATGCTGCAAATTAGGCGCCAAAGTATCCAATGCCAGTCCGAGACAGATATGGCTGATGAGCAAGTACGGCAATTACCTCGGTCTTGCGTTTCAAATTGTCGATGATATCCTTGATATAACTGCAAATCCAAAAGAACTGGGAAAACCAGTCGGGGGAGACATCCGCCAGGGGATCATTACCCTGCCGATGATTTTTGCATTGAAGGATTCTCCGCAGAAAGAAAGATTAAAGGAACTTTTGGGTCAGAAGACGAAAACGGATGCTGAAGTAGCCGAGGCAATCCAGCTGATCATCCAGGCAGGCGGAATCGATAAATCAAGAAAAATTGTCGAGCAGTATATAGACAAAGCCAAAGCAAACCTTCAGGAACTTCCCGATGTTCCGGCCAAGGATGCTTTAATCGAGTTGGCTAATTACATGGGTGAGCGAAGTTACTAAGGTGCGAAGTTGTGAAAAATCTGCTCACCTTCAGATGATAATTTTAGGACTCACAAGATACTAAAAAAATATCAAATTAAATTATAATAATATAATGATAGAGACGCTGCAAAACGAAGAAGTTTACTGCAGCTCTTTTTTTGCTTCAAACTACATTAAGAGCCGCCGCAGCGGCTTTGGTTATTTTTTCAAGAGATACAAACACTCATTTGTATGGAAAAAAATACTATATTATACATGAATTACTAAGTGAGGAGCTGTGTATTTTTGAATGACCAAAGAAGGAAAGTGTTATTGGAAGAAATAGAAAAGATACGGCATTCCAAAGTTATTGTCTATTTTTCTTATACACCTCTCGACGATGGAATCCTGGTTCCGTTGTATCAAGAATTGAATAAAATTGGAAGAACCCAAAAAATTGACCTCTTCTTGCACAGCTATGGCGGCGCGGTTGATACACCATATAAGGTTGTCATGCTGATCAGGGAATTTTGTGAAGAGTTTTCAGTCATCGTTCCTTTTTCAGCGAAATCAGCAGCTTCAATGATTGTTCTGGGAGCGGATGAAGTTGTGATGGGCCCAATATCCGAGCTGGGACCGATAGATCCACTGGT
The DNA here is from genome assembly GCF_000305775.1 of Dehalobacter sp. DCA. NCBI lineage: Bacteria > Bacillati > Bacillota > Clostridia > Eubacteriales > Desulfitobacteriaceae > Dehalobacter > Dehalobacter sp. DCA. The sequence continues at coordinate 1,017,739 of NC_018866.1, read as the reverse complement.
CAAGCATCCATTGTATAAGGACTTCTGGATACCGGTGCAGGCCCTGCGCTGCTGCTTCGAATATATTGAAGAACTCATCGAAAACAACTCGAATATGGAGGTCTCTGAGATCATCGTCAATTCGGTTTTGAATAAACTTGATCCGTGGCTGATTGGGGATTATGAGAAAGCCTTAAAGGCTTCCAGACAATATGCCGAATCCCTGCTTTCCAAATATATGCTGAAAAATGATAAGGAAAAGGTGAAAGCGGTCACGCAAAACCTTACAAACGGTTATTTTTCGCACGGTTATCCGATAGGCCGGGCCGAAGCCAAAGAGATGGGCATTTGCGTAACTGAGGCTACAGGAGAACTGTGGGAATTAATCTGGGAATTATATCTTGTCTATCAATCCATGTTTTCTGGCGAAAATGCTTGTAATTTTTCTCTTTCTACGATAGGATGATGTAGGGTAAAGAAATTGGTTTTTTGTAGAGTTCATGATATAGTAATATGAAAAGGAGGGTGACAGAAGTGCAACCTATTTTTGGAATGATTGCTCCCATGACATTAGTCATCGTTTTAGTCGTTGTGTTGATCATTTTTGGCCCGGGGAAACTTCCTGAATTGGGTAAAGCTATGGGCAAAGGCATTAAAGAGTTTAAGTCTGCGACCGATGATCTGGAAGACAGCGTCAAAGGAACCAAGGATTCGTCTGAAGAGAAGAAAGAAGTATAAGAGTCCATCGAACCATCATATGATCCATATAGAAATGTTTAGGACGTTACCGCGTTGCTATAACTGGCAAGGAGCGGCAACGTCCTTAAATTATTTCCTGGTTTATATGATTCTAAGATTATTTTCATTTAGTAGTTTCGCACAATATTCGATAATTTCGCGGCGTCGGACGATCCCGATAAAAATTCCCTGATCGTCAATCACGGGAACAAAATTCTGCTGGATCGCCCTGGAAATAAGATCATTGATCTGTGCATTGATCGAAACGGCTGTATTCTGGGTGCGTTGTTCAATCTCATCGAGGTGTATATTTTCCGTGTTGCTGAACGCCAGATCAGGGGTATTTTTCAGCTTCCAGAGGAGGTCGCCCTCTGTTACAGTTCCCGCGTAATGCCCTTTGGAATCCACCAGAGGGATTGCTGCATATCCGTGGTACTCCATACGCTCAAGCGCCTGACGCATCGTAGCATTTTTTTTAAGAAAGATAACATCTTTTTTCGGGATAAGAAAAAATGCAATATTTTTCATAGCAAAACCTCTGACACTTTTATTATGATGACCGTTTATTTAAATTATTCCATAGAAACTGCGGAATTCCTTCCCGGTTTCAAAAGCTTTTTGACGGTAGATTAAGTATCGCGGCTTAGGGGAACAAAGGGACGTATTATTTATTTCCAATCAAAAAGGGGGACAAAAGATACGTTCCTTTGTCCCTCTTTTATTAGTTTTGCCAATTTTTTAGAAGATTACACCCAGAGCAATAAGGATAAGAATCGCAATAGCGATAATACCTACACCTACACCGCCAGATATCGGAGCCATCGGGGCAACCGGAGCCACCGGGGCAGTTCTGCAGCAGCATCCATAATTGTACATCTATTTTCACCTCTTTTACAGTCAGATCAAATAATAAGATTTTAGATCCTTAAAACAAAATACCCATCGCAATCAAGAGCAGAATAATCACTGTTACAATAGCAATTCCGCAAAAATTAGGCGTACAGCAACAACCACCAACTGCGCCTTCTGTTACAACACCACCGGCAACTGCACCTTCGTAAGCCATAATCGCAAGACACCCCCTGTATAATTGGTATGAATTGGTACTTTATGCAATATATGTAAAGGTACTTGCAATGGTGTATTTTCTGACAGTCAAAAATAATCGAATAAAATAATAGAAGCTCCCGCGTCCGGGAGCTTCTTGCGCAAAGTCCAAAGACAACTGCGGCTAGATTTTATACCTAGACATCAATTATCTAGAGACTCTTCAATAAAAAATTAACATGGAAAAGCCTTAAAGTCAACGATTATAAACAAAAATCTAGTAGTTAAGTTTTGGTTATTTTGTTATTCAACGAACGGAATAAACACAGCCGCAATATTTTTGCCGGTAGAAATTTTGGGATCGGGCGATCTCCATCGTCTTTTTGTAGCCATCCTGTTTCTTGAAATTTCTGGCCAGGAATTTGAGGCAGTTTTCATCAGCAATCTTTTGACCTATCTCCAGAATGTGTTGGCTGCTTTTATGAGGGCTGATGGTCAGAGTGGTTGTAAAGATGCCAATATTATTTCTCGAAGCATACGCGGCCGTTTTTTGAAGTCTCAGAGCAAAGCAGCGGTCACAGCGGAGTCCTTTCTCCGATTCATTCTCCAAACCTTTCACTTGTGCCAGCCACTGCCGGGGGTCATAAGGATCCTCAATAAAAGATATGTTTTGGGCAGCGGCATATTTCTGCAGTTCACTACTCCGGAGCACGTATTCTTCCTCCGGATGAATGTTAGGATTGCAATAGTAGATGACCGGAGTGAAATCCGCAGAAAGCTGCTCCAGGACATAACCTGCACAGGTGGCGCAGCAGGCATGAATCAAGATCTTTTCTTTGGCCATCGTTTCAACCTCCCAATCATGATGCTAAAACATATCTCTAGGGGAATAAGTCTTACTGGCAAAATTATAGGCCTGCTGCAGCCTGAATGCAAGATGGGAAAGTTGTTCAAAATAACTGAAGGACAATGAAGGAGGTAAATTTGATGAAAAAAAATATAGTCAATCGGAATGTTATCATTCCTGCTCTAGGGTCGTTATTTTTGTTGTGTGGCCCTGGACAAGTTTTTGCTCAATCGACCCAGTATAGCGTTCAGGCCGGAGACAGTATGTGGAAAATTGCAGTACGGTATGAAATTGGATTAAGCGAATTAGCCCAGGCCAACCCGCAAATCCAAAATCTGAGACTGATCTACCCCGGACAGAAGGTTATGATCCCGAATATTGACAGCATTAAAGCCCTGGAGACGGAAGTAATCCGGCTTGTCAATGTTGAACGGTCTAAAAAAGGATTGCAGCAACTGAAACAAAATTGGGAAGTATGCAGGGTCGCAAGATACAAATCACAAGATATGATCGACAAAGGATACTTTGCCCACGAGTCTCCGACCTACGGGTCTCCTTTTAAAATGATGGAGTCTTTCGGCATCAGATTTTCAGCTGCGGCGGAGAATATCGCTTATGGTCAGCAAACACCGCAGGAAGTCATGAACAGCTGGATGAATTCTGCCGGCCATCGCAGTAATATCCTAAGCCCGTCCTATCATGAAATAGGTGTTGGAGCTGCAAAGGATAGTGAAGGTAATATTCACTGGACCCAAATGTTTATAAAGCCGCTGTAATAAGCATTGTCGGATATGTACTTTCTTAAAAATGCGGACATGGTAGCCTTTAATAAAATGCTGGTTCATCGTTTAGGACTGTGATAGACTAGTACTGTTGTTAGTCCCAGTCACATATCTGGTGACAAGGGACGATATTCAGCTGAAGGATGATTTGATGACAGTGCAGGGAATTACCGCGGAAAAAAATGATAACCGGATCATTTGGCTGGATGTGATGAAAGGAATCGGAATACTGAGCGTCGTCTGGGGACATGCTGGTCATCCGTATTCTTTTTTGATGTTCTTCTTTCATATGCCTTTGTTTTTCTTTATCAGCGGCTATCTGTATCGATCTGCCGGGGCTAGGACACCATTGCAATATCTCGTCCGGCGGTCAAAACAGCTTCTGGTCCCTTATGTATTCTATATAGTTCTGATTACGGTATTCCTGGCCGTTTTAAGTGCGCTTAAAGGCCAATCGGCCGATATCAGCTGGACAGCCTTGGTTCTGGGCGGAAGCAAGCTGGAAGGCGCTTACGGAACCTTCTGGTTTGTGACCTGCTTATTCTTTGTCCAGATATTTTTTGACTGTGTCATCCGGAAGATTCGTCCAAGGTGGCTTGTCGTGCTGGTGATCGCAGCATGTTTTGTTTTTGCCTTCTGGGAATCACGCTTTCACCAAGATTTCTTTGTTCCCTGGAATATGGATGTAGCCCTTTTTGGAATCGTTTTCTATGCGCTGGGTTTCCTTTTTAAACAAAAAAAATGGCTGGTAAATACCCAGCTAAACAAAATCATTCTTTTATTATCAGCAGTCTTTCTTGTCCTGTTCTTATACGCCTATTTTCAGGATTACCTGAGGTTTGGTCTGGACTTTAAGCACCGTCAGTATTACTTTTTCGGTACGAACATCCTTGTGCCGATGGCTGCAATCCTGTTGATCTCCGGCCTAAGCAGGATGCTAGCCAATTGGACGTTTTGCAGAAGGGTATTAAGTTCCCTGGGCCAAAGCTCGATGGCGATCATGTTTCTTCATTTGTTTGTGAATTCAGTGATAGGCGGTTTTATTACGATTAGTCCTTGGCGTTTTCTTATTATCGGAATATTATTCCCTTGGCTGTGGTTTGAATTTGCTTCGCGAATACCTGGTCTGCGGTTTCTGGCCTTGGGAATAAATCCTAAAAGACCGGCCATTGGTATTGGAATCTCAGGCAGATCGGATAGAAGCATCTGAGAAACTGCAGTAACATTGTTGTTTATGACTATTCCTGATTGATCTTCTTTAGAAGCCAGGCCATATTTTTGCCAAGTGTCTGAAATGTCCGGATGCCTTCCTCGTCCTGCTGCACATTCCCGGGTTTATGGGCAAGTGTCATATTCCAGTAGCTGGAACCTACGGTGATCATTTCGGTGATGCCAAAGAATAGATTGATCGAAGAAAAAACGAAATTTGTACCAGCTCTCCGGGCAGCCACAACGGTGGCACCAACTTTTCTGGTCAATAAACGGCCATTGGCCCCGTTAACGATGCCGCAGCGGTCAATAAAGGCTTTGACTTCGGGGGTCATGTTGCTGAAATAGCTTGGGGAACCGATCAGAATGCCGTCAGCTTCAAAGACTCTTTGTAGAATCGGATTCAATTCGTCGTCATGGCCCGGGCAGCTTCTGTCTGTGCTTTGAGCGCATTTTCCGCAGACCTTACAGCCGAAAATCGGTTTTCCCCCTAATTGCAGCAGTTCGGTCTGAATGCCCTCCTTTTCTAATTCCTGAAGAACGATTTTAAGACTTTGAGCCGTATTTCCATTGGGTTTTGGGCTCCCATTAAGTGCAACAACCAACATGGCATGTTCCTCCTGATTTTGGGTGTTTTTTTGATTATTCAGATTCTTTTTATGTAATATAATTGTAATGAATAATTCGAGATCAACAGTGGTGTTTCCTGCAGCGGATTTTAGAGACGATCAGTACCTGGGGAAACCCGCTAAAGCTATAATGCTGATGGTAGAGGGGACATTCAGAATCTTTGTCTGACACTACTTTTGTTTAAGAATTGAAAATGTATCTCATTTTGTATATAATGGCAGTTAGCGCTTTGGGTCTTGTACAATCAAAACCAGCTGGAACTTATATTCGCGGAACTGCAGCCCGGAGGGACTATAATATTCTAGCATATTCGAAAGGAACGAAAAAAGTGAAGATTTTACGTTACATGCTTATATTTGTGCCGATCACTTTTGTAGGTGAATTTTTGCACTGGACACCAACCCTGATGTTTGTCTTGACAGCACTGGCCATTATCCCTTTGGCTGCGCTGATGGGCGAAGCGACAGAGGAAATTTCCTTCTATTCAGGGGCCAAGATAGGTGGGTTTCTGAATGCAACGTTTGGCAATGCGACAGAACTGATTATTTCTTTCTTTGCGTTAAAAGCAGGTCTTTTTGAGGTTGTCAAAGCATCCATTGCCGGATCAGTCATCGGTAATATTTTACTCGTGCTGGGTGCCAGCATGCTCTTGGGCGGAATCAAATACAAGTCCCAGCGTTTTAACCAAAAGGTTATTGACAACAGTGCCAGCATGCTGTTATTTGCGGTTATTGGTTTAACGATTCCAGCTATTTTCATGCATACGCTGGATCCGGCACTCCTGAGTACGCGTTATGAGGGACTCAGTGTCATTGTCGCAGTCATCATGATTCTCATCTACATTTTGAGCTTAGTCTTTTCTTTTTACACGCACAAAGATATTTATTCGGTCGACCACTCCCAGGAAAGCTCTCCAAAGTGGTCCATCAAAAAAGCAGTTGCCGTTTTGGTCGGAGCCACTGTGCTGATCGGGCTGGAGAGCGAGTTCCTGGTCAGTGCTGTTGAGCCAATGTCGGAAGCGATCGGGCTAAGCGAATTTTTCGTCGGTATTATCCTTATTCCGATTATTGGTAATGCTGCTGAACACAGCACGGCGATTGTCATGGCAATGAAAAATAAAATGGATGTCGCTGTTGAGATTGCAATCGGGTCAAGCCTGCAGATCATCTTGTTTGTAACGCCTGTATTGATTTTCCTGAGTTTGCTGTTTACACCGATGAGTATTGTTTTTAATGAATTTGAACTTGTAGCCCTTATCTTTTCGGTTCTGATTGCCAACAGGGTAGCGACAGATGGTGAATCAAACTGGATGGAAGGGGTTCAGCTGCTAGCAGTATATTTGATTATTGCTGTGGCGTTCTTTGTTTTGTAGGATCCAGCTTCTTGATCCTATGATTTAGGTTTGCAGATTCTGTGAGGGTACGTAATGTGCCCTCATTTTTTGTGGGCTTATACTGCTTAATTGCTTAAGTGCGTGCTAAAAGGCTTTTGGGCTTGTCTGCGTGCCACAATACCACTTTCGGCCGTTGCGTCCTCCTTGACGCAAAAGGCCGCGCTACGCAATCCTTGCTCCGCTTGTCGTGGAACTGTGCCACGCAGACTAATCGATAGTAATTGGGGCTTGTCTGCATGAAAAACTTGTACTCCATATATATTTTCACAATGAAATCTTGTGTTATCGTTAAGAATAATTTATTAAAATTAAAAAATGCAGACATTGATAATAAGCGCTAACGGGTTAAAGGTGATTCGTATATTTCATCCTCGTTTGATATTGTATCAGGGAATAAAATAATGCTATGATAAAGCTGATTCCGGAAGGAAGGGGAGGGGTAGCTATGAAACGGTTTGGTTTCTATTTAATAACTTTGGTTTTGGGACTGGGAATTTTGACGGCTGGCTGTGCAAACAACGATCAAATGAATGGTACGAATCAGGAAACAAATCAGACAGGTCAGACAAACGGCTCAAACGAGGCAAACGAAGACAACAATCTGGTGATCTATCAGAACACGGTGTATGGCTTTAATTTTACGTTGCCGGACAGTTGGAAGGGCTACTCAATTGTAACTGAGCAATGGGAAGGTATTGCTGTGGATGGTCCGCAAAGCGGTCAAGTGATTGAAATGGGTCAGCTCATTCGGATTCGTCATCCGCTATGGACTTCGGAGCAGTCTCGTCAGGATATTCCGATTATGATATTTACACTGGACCAATGGACAGACTTACTGAATGAAAAATTCAGTGTTGGTGCGGCACCAATGCCGCCAAGCGAGCTCGGCCGAAATTCCAGATATGTATTGGCGCTTCCTGCGCGTTACAATTATGCTTTCCCCGAAGGATTCGAGGAAGTGGAGGATATTCTCGCAAACAGTCCTTTGGAAGCAACTGAAAACTTTAAGTAGGGAATGTCGGATTTCTTGCTTGAATTTTTTGGGAGGGTATCATGAAAATTGTTGTTGCACCTGACTCTTATAAAGGCAGTATGAATGCGCTGAGCGCTGCCAGGGCAATCGAAAGAGGCATTCGGAACGTTGAACGGGATATTGCTGTAAAATTGATCCCGATGGCTGATGGCGGCGAAGGTACCGTAGAGGCGATAATTGCGGCTTTGGGTGGTGAGATCATACCTGCCAGAGTGAAAGGGCCTCTGGGTGAAACGACGGATGCTTTTTTTGGTTTGTTAGAAGACCGAACAACAGCTGTGATTGAACTGGCAGCGGCGGCAGGCTTAAATTTAATTCCTGCAAAGCTTAGAAACCCTCTGCTGACGACATCCTATGGTGTTGGAGAGCTAATAAAGCATGCCTTGGACACTGGAGCTAAAAAGTTAATTTTGGGTATCGGCGGGAGCGGCACGAATGACGGAGGAGCCGGAATGGCCACGGCCTTAGGGGTAAGACTCCTGGACCGGCATGGTCAGGAGATTCGTTTTGGAGGCGGCCATCTGACTGAAATAACGGATATAGATTTTTCTGGCTTTGACCCCAGACTGAACGATATGGAAATAATGGCTGCATGTGACGTGACCAATCCGCTATGCGGACCGCAGGGGGCCTCGGCAGTCTATGGCCCGCAAAAAGGAGCAACACCGGAGATGGCTGCCCTATTGGACAAGAATCTCCGGCATTATGCTGAAATCATTCAGAAAAGAACCGGCCTTCAGGTGCGGGATATACCCGGTGCCGGAGCTGCAGGAGGTGTTGGAGCGGCTCTGATTGCTTTTCTGAAGGCGGATCTGCAACCCGGTGCGCAGCTCATAATGAGGGCGGCAGATATGGATAAAGTTCTGACCGATGCGGATTTAGTCATAACAGGTGAGGGTTTGACCGATTACCAGACGCTCTTTGGCAAAGTGCCGCTGGCCGTAGCTGAAAAAGCTGTAAAACATCAAGTCCCAGTCGTCTGTTTGTCCGGCGGGCTGACGGAAGATGCCCAACAGCTTTACAAACATGGTTTTTCCGGTGTATTTAGCATTACGGAAGGGCCTGTTAGCCTGGCAGACGCAATCCGGAATGCGGAAGCGCTGCTGGAGAGGGCTGCTGAAAGGATCCTGCGTCTGTACCTGGCTGGACGATCATTCCAGCATAGAGGGTCATACTCAAAAGATCATTAACGCTCAAAATCGTACAGGGAGGACACTATGAAGATCGTCGTTTTGGATGGATATACGCTTAATCCCGGAGATATATCATGGAGCGGGCTGGAAAGGCTTGGGGAGCTTACCGTCTATGACCGCACCGCCTATCATGCCGGCAATGAAGATTTGATCATGGAAAGGATTGACAGGGCGAAGATTGTCTTTACCAATAAAACACCTTTATCCAGAACAGTGCTGGAAAACGCACCTGATTTAAAATTTATCGGGGTTCTCGCAACAGGCTATAATATTGTCGATGTTGAGGCAGCCAAAGAAAGAGGAATTGTCGTAACGAATATTCCAGCCTACGGGACGAATTTTGTCGCGCAGATGGCAATTGCGCTGCTACTTGAAATGTGCTGCCATGTCTGGCCGCACAGCGAATCGGTTCGGAGAGGAGAATGGTCCGGCAATCCGGACTGGTGTTACTGGAACTACCCGCTCATAGAACTGGCGGGAAAGACCATGGGAATCATCGGTTACGGCAGAATTGGCCAGGCAACTGGAAGAATAGCTCAGGCTTTGGGGATGAGGATCCTGGCTGTTGACAGTAATCCCGATCCGTCCTTGGAAAGCCCTGATATGAAATATGCCGATATGGATACACTACTTGCTAAATCCGACGCAATCATGCTGCACTGCCCGTTGTTTGAAAATACTAAAGGAATCATCAACAAGCAGAGTATTGCTAAAATGAAGCCCGGTGTGATGATCGTGAACAATGCAAGAGGACCTTTAATTGTTGAGGAGGATTTAGCCGAGGCCCTGAACAGCGGAAAGGTTGCCGGAGCCGCGTTGGATGTTGTGTCGACAGAACCGATTCAAATGGATAATCTGCTGCTTCAGGCCAAAAACTGCATTATTACACCGCATATTTCCTGGGCCTCGCTGGAGGCAAGAATCCGGCTGATGGATTTGGCTGTGCGCAATCTGGAACAGTTTCTGGCAGGGTTTCCCGAAAATGTGGTCAGTTGAACCGGTAATCGTTTAATCATATAGTCACACAATTGTCACAATTGAATTGTATAGTAACGATGTAAACTTTTTCGTTTCATTTTTCTATCCCATTATTGGCCCGGCTTTGGTCGGGTTATTTTTTTAGATGATAAGCGGAAAAAGATTTTACATTTTACTGGAAAATTAATGACAAACTTGATTAATTCCTTTATTATGTAAGATATGTAAAATATTCTATGGTTTAAGGTGGATACATCGTATGGCTAGAGTAAACGTTCCATATATTATGGCGTGTGAAGATGTCATTAATGAAAATGAATCCTTAACTTACAAAAACATTCTTTTCACAAAAACAATCAAAGCTTTGTTTGAAAAAATATCTCTTAATATTGTCGTCGGAGTTCAAGTTTTTGAGTCGGAAGACGCTGAAGAAAATGAGGGTGATATCATACTTGAAATGACAGTAAAAGATGATAAAGATGAGTATGTCACCAAACTGCCGTTAAAAATTGAAATACCAACAGGAACAAAGGATATTTCGGTAAAGATCTTATTTAACGATATGCTCATAAAATCACTCGGATCATACAAGTTTGTTGTCAGTAAAGGGAGGAAGAAGCTCAACGAATATCGAATATTAATAACGATGGAAGAAGGAGAAAAAGAATGAATACGCTCACAATGGATGTAGACTTTAATAAAATATCAAAAGCTAAAGCTTCCCCTGAGAGTAATCATTCGGATTTTATATCTGCTATAAAAAGCTTCACTTCACCAAATAATATAGAATTAATATCTAGCGCGGGAATTCATGGGCTGAATGTTGATGCTTATGAAAAACATGAAGTTTTATTTGCCGAATATACAGTGATTTTTACGGATGAAAAAAGTTTTGAAATAAGGTCAGGGTATAAAGAACCAAAGTCATTGAATAAACATAATAGTGTTCTATCAAGGATTGGTGGTGCTATTATGGGATGGCTTGCTTGTTCTCCAATTGAATCTTTCGCTGAAGAGATTAAAAATTCTTATACGCAGCATGTCGGCTTAATTGCCTCTCTAGCGGCTCTAGGTTCTGCTTTTGCGGCTTGGACTGGTATTCCTATTTTTAGTATTATTGGAGGGTTTATTGGACTTGCCGTTTTTGACGCAGTAATAAGCTTAATACCTGGAGCGGTTAAAGAAGGGAAGGAGAAAGATCATAGCTTACAGGCCAAGCTATGTGCTTTTTGTGTAAACTTAGCAGCAATTATGGTTGGTGTTATTGCCCATAATTACTTTGTCGACTTGACTTCCGGGCTAAGTAGCATTGAATACTATCCCGCCAAAGTCGTATCCAATGTCCATTATTTAATTGTCTTTTGGGTAGGGATGATTTATGTTACAAGAGTCATCGGATATGTAGCAAAAATAAATAAGGTACCGCTTCCATGGTTTGCCAATACACTGAAAGGAATTGGCTCAAATAAAGAAAAAGGAAAAAAGGCAAATAAAGATCTATAATCCCGGCAGACCATCGTCAGGCGGGAATAGATACCACTGAATTTAATAAAGATAGGATAATAAGAAAAAGACCCGATCAAGGGTCTTTTTTTATCTGGTGTATATCTTGGTGTATATGATTGATTTCAAACTGGTGCGGCCGAGAGGACTTGAACCTCCACGAGCGTTAGCCCACTAGTACCTGAAACTAGCGCGTCTGCCAGTTCCGCCACGGCCGCATCGACAGATTACATTATATTTGATGGTTCTATGCTTTGTCAACACAAAAGCGTAAAATACGTAATTGTTCGTTTTTCTGAAACCATTAGTTATAATTAAATCCCCCTGAGTGACTATTTTGTACTGAAAAGATGATTTAGCTTAATGTTAGTTATATCTTTTTTATAGTCCGAATAAGTAAATTAAGCATATAATACATTACATATATTACCAACAGCTTAGAAAGGAGTGTTAAGAAATGTTCTTCTTCCCATTATTTGCTGGATTTGCTCTTGGAAGGTTATGGTCTCGTAACTACTATTGGTAAAATTTCTTATAAAGGGGCTAAGAGGTTAATTCCCTTAGCCATAAACATATAATGAATTAACCATGAAACTTAATGGAGCTTACGGTGCATATGGATTGCTATAACCAAAGAAAAGAAGGGCATTGAAACCCCACTTTTCTTATTTCATTGAAATTTTTTAGAATTTAGAAGATAACTCCTAAAGCAATTAAAATTAATATTGCAATGGCAATGATCCCGACTCCAGCTCCGCCATAAATAGGAGCTACGGGAGCAACCGGAGCTACAGGTGCCATAGGTCTGCAACAACATCCACCGCCGTATCTAAACATAATATTCTCCTCCTTTCAAAATTGATTAAAATTAGAAAACAATACCCAAAGCGATTAACAGAAGAATAATTACAACAACGATTGCAATACCACAACCACAACCACCGAGACCTCCTGCTGCGCCCCCAACTACTCCATCATAAGCCATTTTGGATGCCCCCTTTCCTCATAAAGAATAAACAGCTAGAGAATATAGCTCATAAGAATATCATAAGAACTTTATAGGCCAACCGATCTAATTTTATTTAGAGCCATTAACGTGTAAGTTAAATAAGTTTATTCTCTAGTGTCCTTACACTATATGAGACACGGCTAAGAAATGGCACTATATGGAAAAATGATAATGACTGCTAAAATGTTCGGGGCATATACGTTTGGAGTTTTACTAGGATTTTTATTAAGGAAGCTTAAATAGGCTGAGTAACTGGTATTAGTTTCTTTATCAATAAAAAATGGAATTTTTGATCCTTGAAAACATGTGTATAGCGCGACGGGATAAGGCTTTTGTTCGAGCCTTGCTTTTCATTATGGTTTTTGTTATCCTTTTCCATTGGGGGCATTTTGTTCTTTTCAGATAGTTATAGGCAGGAATATATAGATTAATAGAGAAAGTAACTTAGGTTTGGGCTAACCTTTGAAATTTGAGATATTGAAGAAATGTGGAAGGTGATTTGTGTTGAAGGGTTTTATGAAATCGTTGTTTGAATGGGTCGTCATCGTTGCAATTGCTTTTGTTCTCTCTATGGTGATCCGAAATTATTTGATTGATACCCGAATCGTCCCGACCGGCTCGATGCTGCCTACGATTCAGCTTCAGGATCGTTTAATCGTGGATCGGTTCTTTTATAAATGCGGTGATATCAAGCGCGGAGATGTTATTGTTTTTGAAGCTCCCGAATCCATAATGAAGGATGAGGATCTCGTCAAAAGAGTGATCGGTTTGCCCGGTGAAAAACTTGAAGTCAAAAACGGAAAAGTCTATATCAATGACCAGGCCCTGGATGAGCCTTATGTCGAATATCCGGCCGATTATGAGTTTGGGCCTGAGACCGTGCCGGATGATTCTTATTTCATGATGGGGGATAACCGTCCCGCCAGTTACGACAGTCATCGTTGGGGGGCCTTGCCCGAGGATAAGATATTGGGAAGGGTCTGGATCAGGTACTGGCCTTTGGACGGATTTGGAACCCTGACCAAACTGCCTGAAGACTATTTGAAGTAGGATGCGTAGATGATACAGCACTTGGCATAAATAGATTACGATTATCAAACCGCAAAAACGATAACGCCAATAATAATATGGATTTGCGAGGGATGCCGGATGGATCCAGTCTTCCTTTATGTCATCAGCGCAGTCATGGTCGGGATCATTCTCGGATTTGGGACAGGATTCAGTATCCGTGGAGGCCAAGCCAGAGGACTACTGGAAAAAGCACGGACGCTTGAACAGGAGAATGAAAGGCTGCATGCGGAACTGAATCAGGAATATGAAAGAAGAATGCAAAATTCCGCTGTCATTTCTGAACTGCGTACCCGGCTTGAGATGGAGCAGACAGCGTCTGAAGAGAAATTAACGCTTCTCAGTCATGCAAGGGAGGAGCTCAGTAACGGCTTCAAGGCCTTATCCGCTGAAGCGCTTAAGAATAACAATCAGTCCTTTCTCGAATTGGCAAAAGTTGTGCTTGAGAAGACCCAGGTCCAGGCTTCGGCTGATCTGGAAAAAAGGCAGACTTCTATCGATGAACTCGTAAAGCCTTTGCGGGAGTCGCTCGACAAAGTTGATCTGAAGATTAACGAACTGGAACAAAAAAGAGCAGGGGCTTATGAAGGACTGCTTAAGCAAGTCGAAAATATGGCGTTCGGGCAGGAAAAGCTACAGCGGGAGACCTTGAAGCTGACTTCTGCTTTGAAATCGCCGACTGTCAGAGGCCGCTGGGGAGAAATCCAGCTGCAGCGGGTTGTAGAACTGGCCGGCATGGTGGAGTACTGTGATTTTTACCAGCAGGAGGAAGTCAGCGGGGAGTCCGGTAGGCAGCGCCCAGATATGATTATTAGGCTTCCGGGGAATAAAACGATCGTCGTCGATTCCAAGGCTCCGCTCGCGGATTATCTCGAAGCTGTGGAAGCCCTCGATGAAGACCAGAAGAGAACAAAGTTGTCGGGTCATGCCCGGCAGGTCAAAAATCATATTACCAAACTTGCCGCGAAGTCTTACTGGAACCAGTTCGATTTTACGCCGGAATTTGTTGTCATGTTTCTGCCGGGTGAAACCTTTTTCAGTGCCGCGCTGCAGTCAGATCCGGAGCTAATCGAATACGGCGCCGGGCAAAGGGTTATCCTGGCGACCCCGACAACGCTGATTGCGCTGCTTAAAGCCGTGGCTTACGGCTGGAGCCAGGAACAGATCAACGAAAATGCCCGCCATATCAGCGAGCTCGGTAAACAGCTCTATGACAGGATCAGCGTTTTGACCGAGCATTTGTTGGACATCCGCAAAGGACTCGTTCAGGCCACTCAGGCTTACAATCGGGCCGTCGGCTCCTATGAGAACCGGGTACTCGTGACCGCCAGGAAATTCAAAGAGCTTGGGGTTGCCGGAGATAATGAGATCGGTGAGATGGAGATCATCGAGACCGGGCTTCGGGAGATTGCGGCAGGAGATAATTAATATTTGGGAAAACAGTCCGACTTCTCAGTCGAATGCTACGTGATTATTAAAAAGATGTATGATTGCATCTTTTTTTGATTCCAAGAAAATTTCAAAATAATGTCTCCATGGGTCTTAAGAAAACTAAAGATCTCTACGATAATAATAAGGAAGTCTAATATCCATGGAGGGATGAAGATGAAGGTTTTAAGTTCAGCTGTTGATCTTTATTCGGACTACAAGCTGGAACAGCAAAAGACCGTTAATGAAAGGCTGAAAGCCTGGGTTGACGGACAGGGCACGGATGCAAACGATGAAACAGAGCCAACTGTGGATTCGCTGACACTTTCGGGTGACGCTTTGGCTAAATTACAGGAAGATCCCGCAGTGAGCAGCTCAGAAACAACTGCTGAGTCGGAAGATGAATTTTTTGAACTCAGCCCTAGGGAGAAAGAAATTATCTCCCTGTTAGAAAAATTTCTTTCCAAACTGTCCGGGAAGAAGGTAACGATTGATGTACCGGACAAACTAACTCTTTCAGGTCCGGGTAACAGTGATTTTGGTCACCTAATGGCAGCAAAGAACGACGGCAACAATAATGGGAACGGAAGTCAGAGGGTTGGCTGGGGCATTAATTACCACTATGAAGAGTCCTATACAGAAAAAGAATCCATGAACTTTTCAGCCCAGGGCACAATTCTTACCGAAGATGGCAGTGAAATAAAATTTAAGCTGAATATCGCTACAAGCCGCGAGTATACAGCCTATCAGCGTATCGATATCAAAGCTGGAGATGCTTTGATCGATCCGTTAGTGGTTAATTACGGTGCAGGCGGCGCAAGCCTGTCAGGATTTAAAACGGATTTTGACCTTAATGCCGACGGAACGCAGGATACAATGTCTTTCCTGGCTGAAGGCAGTGGGTTCCTTGCTTTGGATGAGAACAGCGATGGAGTCATCAATGACGGCAGCGAGCTCTTCGGACCGACAAGCGGAGATGGTTTCGGGGAATTAGCTGAATATGATAACGATCAAAACGGTTGGGTCGATGAAAACGATTCCATCTACAAAGAACTTAGCCTTTGGATTAAGGATGCCGCCGGCAACGACCAGCTACTAGCCTTAAGTCAGGTTGGAATTGGCGCAATCTATTTAGGCAATGTCGATTCGCTATTTTCACTGAAAGATACGGATAATCATTTAGACGCGCAGATCAAGGAAACTGGCATATTTCTGAAAGAGAACGGAGAAGCTGGGACAATCCAGCACGTAGACTTTGCGGTATAGCGAGAGGATAAGCTAATACAAAGGGACGAATTTTTTATTCCCTCAATTAAATAATGGGGATAAAGATTCGTCCCTTTCATTTCGCGGTTGTCTTAACCTAAAGAGAGTTCAGAAATTGTTCCAGTTCTTCAATATTCGCTACAGAAAATGCACCGGTACAATACTCCCGGTATTTCGTCATCAGACAGTCGCCCTTGTCCCACTGATCCTTGCTTAGGGGGTTCAGCCAGTACAAGGCTGCGGCTTTTTCTTTTATCTGGGCCAGGACTTCACTGCCATCCAGTCTGTTCCGGTTGTTTTTGCCGTCCCCTAAAATTAGTACCGTGGTTTTCTTCGGCAGGAAAGGCAGATAGAGGTCGAGAAACTGCAGCAGCACATTACCATAATGGGAATAGCCTGTACGGTTATAGCCGCTAACCTTGCGTAGATTGCTGAGTGATCCTGTCCAGTCCTGCTCCTGAAAATAATCTGTAGCTTCCACGAGCTGATCCACGAATAGAAACGAGCGGATGTTGGCATAGCGCTGCTGGGTCGCAAAGACAAACATCAGCATGAAGTAAATAAATTTGCTAACGGAATTGGACATGTCACAGAGCAGCCAGAGGTCGGGTTTAGATCGCTTTCGCTGCATCTTTATCAGGTTCAGCGGGATACCACAGGTTTTTAGGGAATGTTTGATGCTTCGGTTCAGATTGATAGTGCCGTTTGGACCTACTTTGCGGCGCCTTCCTTTGCGGACGGCCAGTTTTCGACCTATCTTCTGGATTTCCTGCGACATTTGAGTGATCTGCGCGTCGTCGCAGTCCAGAAACGAAACCGTTCGTGGATTTCGTTTTTTCATTTCCTGGACCAAATGTTCCATACTCATATTTCTAGCCAGCTGGCGTTCAGTTTCATCTTTGAGTAAATGGTTCCATTCTTCAAGGGTTGCCCGTGCCGCCTGATATTCCGCTTCAGATAGTTCATCCTGTTGGTAAGCCTTTTCAATATGGTTGGCTGCTTCATTCCAACCGCTCTGGGTCCGAAAAATAGCCAGGCCTTTCTCGCGGTCCTCGATGCTGAGTTCAAGATTCAGGTTCAGGCCCTGCAGGACAGCATAAATCAGATCGATTTCATTGTTCAGCACAGCCTCAATCAATAGCTCTAGCGGGACAGTTTTGCCGGCACTTCCTCCGTGGCCTTCTTCCTGGGAAAAGCAGCCCTGGCTTTTCAGAATCCCCAGATGGTCCGACGACATTTCCAGGTCAGGGCCAAAATACAGCTCGATCAGCCATAAAGCATAATCAGGGCCCCAAGGAAATTTGATCAGCGTCGTATTAATGAGCTGATAAAAGGTATATTTATCCATTTTATCAAGATCGAGCATTTTCAGCAGTCGGATGCAGTCGGATATTTCATCTGAATTTACGTTAATGCCGGACTCTCTGAGCAGCCTGGCTATTTTAAGAATGAAGTATTCCATCAAACCAATCCTTTTGGTTCACCTTTTCTAGGACATGCTGGCAGTCATCCTGGTATTTGAAAAGGATGTTCAGCGTGCTGGAAGCTACCTCCGCCGTTAGTTCTTCGACCTGTAGCTGTTCCAGTATGTTGACCCAATCGATCACTTCGCTGATGCTGGGGTGTTTTTTGAACTTTTCAAGCCGCAATTTGCGGATGAAAGTAACCGCCTGTTTGCCAAGGCTCTCCTTCAGATTCGGGAAGTGGATCTGAAGAATCTCGAGTTCTCTCTGCTCGTTCGGGTAATCCAGATGAAGGTACAGACATCTTCTTCTTAGCGCCTGACTTAAGTTTCGCGTGCTGTTGCTGGTCAGCAGAACGGAAGGGATGCTCACAGCAGGAATCGTCCCAATCTCAGGTATGGAAATCTGCCAGTCCGAGAGGATCTCCAGCAGAAAGCTTTCAAATTCCTCGTCGCTTTTATCGATTTCATCAATCAACAAAACGGAAGAGGTTTCGCCTGTTATGGCCTTCAACAAAGGCCTTTTCAGCAAAAATTCATTTGTATAAATATTCTCACTCGTATCAGACCACTCGTTGGTTCCCGGTCCTTTAGTCTGAATATAGAGCAGCTGTTTCTGGTAGTCCCATTCATAAAGAGCTTTGCTTTCATCGATGCCTTCATAGCACTGAAGGCGGATCAACTCTCTATCAAGGTCCTGGCTCCAGGCCTTGGCAAGTTCGGTTTTTCCGGCTCCGGCCGGACCTTCAATTAACAGGGGTTTATTCAGCAGTAAGGAATATAGCAGGATCATGGCGGTACTGTCATCGGCTATGTAGCCGTGTTGGCGTAATCCTTGCTTGATGTCATCTGCGTTCATGGTATCCAGTTCCTTTCTTGCTTAATATTATCATTATAATTTGAATGTGAATTTTATCAATGGCTTATACCATAAAAACTTGTTTTGGTTATAGAAATAGATTATCATTGGAAAAGAAGCTTTTCAGTTAATTTGAAGAGGGTGAATTCGTGAAAAACATTGAAAATAAAACCATTGAGGAACTTGCCGAAGCCCGTCATTCAAAAAATATCTTTGAAGCACATGAGGAAGGTCTTTCTTTTGGTGAAAGGCTGGCGGATAAGCTTGCAGACTTCGCAGGCAGCTGGACCTTTATCATCATCTTTATTTCCGTCCTTTTAACCTGGATCGTGGTCAATTCCGTACTTCTCTTCGGTTATGCATTTGACCAGTACCCTTTTATTCTGTTAAATCTTGTGCTATCCTGTATCGCTGCAATGCAAGCACCGGTTATTATGATGAGTCAAAACAGGCAGGAGAACAGGGATCGACTAAGAGCAGAGCATGATTATGAGGTTAACCTGAAATCGGAGATCCTGATTGAGGAAGTACTGAAACGTTTAGATGTAATTGAGAAAAAACAGGAAGACATACTTCAAACGTTACAGCGGAAGTCAGGAATCACACAAAAAAATCCTGAAAATGAGTACGAAATAAATCATCAGATTTAGCTGTTTTTTTGAACGCAGAAACGAATACCGCGCTGCCAGATGGCAAGGAGCGGTATTATTTTTTGCTTTGGATAAGCATAGCGATATCCTCCGGTACCGGAGCCTGGATTTGAAGAGGCTGCATAGTTAAGGGATGCATGAAACCATAGCGATAACAGTGCAGGGCTTGCCTTTGCATATATTTCATACTGCCGCCATACAAATCATCTCCTAAAAGGGGATGGCCGGCGGCTTGAGCGTGTACTCTGATCTGGTGCGTCCGACCGGTGACTAGGGTGAATTCCATCAGGGTATAGTCCGGGTAATGCTGCAACGTTCGAAACAGCGTCAGCGCCGACTGTCCGTCCGGATGAGCTTCCCGTATAATCTTGCTGCCCGGTTTAAGCCGGATTGGGAGGGGCCATTCGCCCTGCTCCAAAGGAAAATTCCCTTCCACAATACCGAGATATTTCTTTTCAACTTTGTTTCTGATAGCAAGGGCGGCCAGCTGCTGGTGGGCATAGCGGGATTTGGCGATCAGCACAACGCCGGACGTATTGCGGTCGATCCGCGAGACTGGCCGGAAAGGCCTGGTTTCACCTTTGCTTTCCCAGTAACCGACTACCGCGTTCGCGAGCGTTCCGGTCCGATACCTCGAGTTGGGGTGGATGACTTGGCCGGGTGGTTTGTTGACCGCGAGGAAGATTTCATCTTCAAAGAGAATCTCAATAGGCAGCGTTTCTCCGGAGACCGTTGCCGGCTCTTCTTCCAGGATATTCACGACCAGGGTCTGTCCGGTTTTGCCCCGGGCAGTCAGGTAGGTGAATTTGCCATCAATCCAGACATTTTCACCGACTTTCAGCTTTTGCAGCACCTTGCGGGAAAAATGGAAGCGTCTTAGAAGTATGTCCTGGTATTTCCTGCCGTCATCTTCGGGCGTTAAAGTGTATGTGAATAATTTATTTGCATTCATATTCTTCTCCTAATAGAATAAGCATCATCTGATAGACATATATTATGATTTAATAGAATAATTTAGCAAGATGTTGCGTAAAGAAACCAAAAATATATTATAATAATGACAGTAAAAATTAACCAATATAAGTCAGTTCTATAAAACAAGCAGGATTTCCAAGAATTATCCCCGAAGGCAAAACGAACAAGCAGAAAAGAGGTTAACTACAGCATGAATGATCAAAGAATAGACATATTGGCGAAAAATTTAATCCATTATTCCATTGAGTTAAAGGAAGACGAACATATCCTGATTGAGCTGTCAGGGCTGGAAATTCCTTTGGCCCGGGCGCTGGTCAGAGAGGCTTATGAAGCTGGCGCGCAGCCTTTTCTTAATATTACTCATCATACCCTGCAACGTGAAATATTAAAAGGACTTTCAGTCGATCAGGCTCAAAGCCAGGCAAAGTGGGAAGTCGCCAGAATGAAGGACATGCAGGCTTATATCGGAATACGCTCTGGAGAAAATATTAACGAGCTGGCCGATGTTCCAGCGGATAAAATGCAAATCTACATGAGCCATTACTCGAAACCACTCCATTCAGAGCAAAGAGTCAAGCATACCCGCTGGTGTGTACTCCGCTATCCGAATCCGTCAATGGCGCAGCTTGCTGAAATGAGTACGGAAGCTTTTGAAGATTTTTACTTTAAAGTCTGCAATCTGGATTATTCCAAAATGTCCAGAGCGATGGATCCACTGAAAGAACGGATGGAAAAGACAGACATTGTAAGGATTACAGGTCCCGGAACGGATCTTTCGTTTTCAATCAAGGGGCTGCCAGCGATCAAATGCGACGGTAAGATGAATATCCCCGACGGGGAGCTTTTCACAGCGCCGGTCAGAGATTCGGTCAACGGTGTCATCGCCTATAACACCCCGGCTGTTTATCAGGGATTTACGTATGAATCAATCGTACTGGAATTCAAAGACGGCAAAATCATCAAGGCTTCAGCCAACGATACCGAAAGAATTAATAAGATTCTCGATACCGATGAAGGCGCGAGGTATATCGGTGAGTTTTCATTCGGCTTTAACCCTTACATTCAGAAGCCGATGAAAGATACATTGTTTGATGAGAAGATCGACGGAAGTTTTCATTTCACCCCAGGCTCGGCCTATGACGAATGCGACAATGGCAACCAGTCCGCAGTCCATTGGGATCTGGTATGTATCCAGAGACCGGAATACGGCGGAGGAGAGGTCTATTTTGACGGGGAACTGATCAGGAAAGATGGCAGGTTTATGCCGCCGGGGCTGCAGGTCCTGAATCCTGAAAACCTCAGATAACGTATCTAGTACAACATTCTTAAATTCTCTACTCAAATAATTTCATACAATCCTGATTACCCCATATTGGGTCTGGGTGCCACAAGTTCCGGCGTCAAGCGGAGCATGGATGCGAAGCGCGGCAGTTTATGCCATGGAGGGCATAATCTGCCGAAAGCGGAATTGTGGCGCACAGACCAGACCCAAATAAATATATTTGTCAAACAAGAGGAGAAAAATACAATGAAGATCCTGAGCAGTATAAAAATATCGGATGATCTTTTGAAAAAACTATTGGCGATTCGACCGGGTGCTCAGATCGTTCAGGTGAGAGACTTTACGGAGGCAGACCCGGAAGCGGATGTACTGCTTACGTATGGCTGGGATATTAAAAAGGATACAATTGATCTGTATCCGAGTCTCAAATGGATTCAAACCTTAAGCGCAGGGGTCGATATGCTGCCTCTGGACCGGCTTGTTTCGAGAGGCGTCATGCTTGCGAATGTCAAAGGCGCCCATAAGATCCAGATGGCCGAGCACGTCATCTGGAGTATCCTGATGCTCTTAAGACAGGGCAATACATTTGTGTCACAGCAGGAACAGAAGATATTCAGCGTAAACCCGAAGATTTCCGAAATGTACGGCAAATCGGTCTGCATCGTTGGGGCAGGCACCATTGGCAAAGAGATTGCCAAACGGTGCGGGGCTTTTGGGATGACAGTATATGGCGTGTCACTCCATGGCGGTCAAGACCAGGCTTTTGCGAGGATTGTGACCCCGGAGGAAATGCCCGGGATTCTGTCGGTCAGTGATGTAGTCGTAATCGTCCTGCCGCTGACATCAGAAACGAAAGATTTTGTCAATGCAGACTTTATCCATCAGATGAAGGACGGAGCACGATTTGTCAATGTGGCAAGAGGACAGGTCGTTGACGAGGATGCCCTGATCGAAGCACTTAAAAGTAAGAAGATAGCCGCGGCGGCGCTTGATGTATTCAGGAAAGAGCCGCTGCCGGAAGACAGCCCGTTCTGGGAACTGGATAATGTCTTCCTTACGCCGCATATCGGCGGCAGGACCATTCAAACCTCTGAACGCATGTGGGAAGTGTTCCAGACAAATCTGGTCAAATATCCTGACCCCGGTCAAATGATCAATATTATAGACTATATGGCAGGGTATTAAAAAAACACATACTTGAATATAGAACGCTTAACTAAGTAGGAACTCAGAATATTGAAACGTGAGAAACAGGCATAAAAAGAGAGCCGGAGGAGTCCTATGAATGACTTCCAGAAAAGTGTTATCGAACAATTGTCCCGCCATACCCGCATCTGGATCGTAGGAGGAGCGGTACGTAACCAGGTTCTGGGACTGGAGTCTCCGGACATGGATTTGGTGTGTGGGCTCAGCCCTGAAAAGGTCCAAGATATCCTCCGCGAGCAAGGCTTCTCCGTTCAGATCATTGGCAGGCGGTTCTCGACAGCCAGCATTTTTACGGAAGGTTCCAAAGTGGATGTCGTGCAGGCCGAAGAACTAGAGAAAGATGCCCAGCGTCGGGACTTCACCATTAATGCGATTTATCAGGATCCGGTGTCGGGGGAATTTTATGACCCGATGGAAGGCAGAAAGGATCTGGAAGCCAAAATTCTTAAAGCCTGCGGTAAGCCTGATGAACGGTTCCGGGAAGATCCTGTCCGTATTTTACGGATGGTTAAATTCGCGGTGAAGTTCTCGTTGGAAATCGATCCCGATACCTGGGAGCAGGCAACGGACCATCTTTCTTTTCTGAGCAGCACATCCCGGGAAAGAATTACGGCGGAACTTGCCGGGATTCTTGTTTTGGCCGAGGCTGAAAAGGCTGTGCGGATGTTGGACAGGATCGGTTATTGGAATATGTATTTACCTGAGTTGGCCAGGCTGAAAGGCCTTGAACAGAATCAGTACCATTCCCTGGATGTCTGGGAACATACCATGGCCGTATTTCGGAATACCCCTGAAGATCTTTATCTGCGTCTGGCAGGCCTGTTTCATGATTCCGGCAAGTGGGAAGTAGCTAGCCGGGAATGCCATGTATCCGGGACGCTAAAGTTTGCCGACCAGAACTACTTGCTTGAGGGATTTAAAATCGTCGGGACAAGAGGACCCCGGGAACTGGAATATAAGCTGAAGTCTTTAATTGGAAAAAAGATCCGGATCCTTGGGGCAAGACTGGACCAATACCCGGAAATTGTGCAGTTTAAAAAGGTAATAGACGGTGAACCGACCAATTTTGGTCTTATGTACGTCGAAAACGGAAAACGACATTTCCTGATGCATGAAGCGGCAAGCGCCAGGCTTCTGGCCGATGTCCTCAAACGCTATACGTTTTCGATGGTTTTTGACGGGATCGGCAAAAAACAGGAACAAAGGCTTATAAAACTTGTTGAGAATCATATGCAGGCAACACTCGTATTCATGCCGGAGTTCAGAGGAGAATTTGCCAAGCGGTCTTTCAAGAACAGAGCGGCGGAGCTCGTTTGGAAAGTCTGTTGGGACGGCAGAAACTTTGAATTAAAGAACATCCATGATTTCTTGATTTTATGGAAAGCAGATTATCAGGCCGGAAAACTTCATACCACTACTCAGAACAATATTTTTGAAAGAATTTTTGCCGAATTGATCGCGGTGGCTTTGTGGCAGAAAGAAAACCTGATGCAGCTTGACTGGAAACTATTCCGGCAGTATGCGATACAGCAGGGATTAAGCGGCTCGAGTCTCGGAACCTTTAAGGATCTTGTCCGCGAAAAAGCCATGAAAGAAATGAAGCAGGAATTAAATCATGCTTTTCTAAAAAAAGTATATTGGGAGTTTAAAAATCTGTAAAAGTAAGTTACAATGATTATAAATAAATTATTGTTATAAAAAGGAGTGTGGAGATATGAAATGGCGCTGTGTTGTTTGTGGCTACATACATGAAGGAGATAATCCTCCGGAAGCCTGTCCGGTCTGCGGTGTTGATTCCAGCAACTTTGTCAGGGTGGAGGAGGAAACGAAGCAGAACGAAAACAGCAAGAACGATTCCGTCAAGAATGACGAAGCTGCCCTGACGAGTCCAGCTCAGACCGGATTAAGCCCCGAGGAGAAGATTGTTAAAGCGGTGCAGTCCATTTCCTACGGTTTGTTTATTATTACGGCGGCCTACAATGGCAAAGACAACGGGCAGGCAGCCAATACTTGTTTCCAGATTACTTCCGATCCCGTGCAGATTGCGATTGGTATTAATAAGAAAAACTACACGCATGAACTGATCATGCAAAGCGGCAAATTCGGCATATCCGTCCTGGATCAGAATGGACATGATCTCGTTAGAAGATTCGGCTACAGGTCCGGCAGGGATGCCGATAAATTCGAAGGAATCAAAGCGCACCGCGGGCCGTCCGGCATTATGCTCCCCAACGAAGTGCTGACCACCATGGATGCAGAAGTTGTGAATTCGATGGATACCGGCACGCACACCCTGTTTTTGGGCAGAGTCACAGCAGCCGAAGTCCGTGGCAGCGGTGAGCCGATGACATATGCTTATTTCAGAAAGACGAAGTAAGGGTGTCGTCAAGTTTTCTGGTGTTATTCTTCGTTGTGAGATAATTCCCGGATTCTAAGAAACCTTACACGTGTAAGGTCTCAAATTCGCAACCGGTTGCGAATTTGAGATGACGTTCATGTCTTCTTTAGGTCGGGAATCTTCACTATCAAATAGTTTTCAAATGAAAGGAAACCTTACACGTGTAAGGTTTCTTCGATCAGCGAATCAAATACTCTAGTTTAGTTTATCCTTTTCTTAACAAATCGGGCCATTCTTGTTAAGGCTTCCTGCAGCTGCTGCGTTGAGTAGGCGTAGGAACAGCGGACATGTCCTTCGCCGGCCGGACCGAAAGCCGTACCCGGAACAACGGCGACTTTTTCTTCCTTCAACAGCTGTTCAGCAAATTCTTCGGAGTTTAATCCGGTAGCTGTGATGTCGGGGAAGACATAGAAAGCGCCTAAGGGTTCAAAGCAGGTAAGGCCCATTTCTCTGAGACCGTGGACCATAATCCGGCGGCGGCGGTCATATTCCATCACCATTTCCTGTTTGGCCGTTTCTCCAGATTTCAGTCCTTCCAGTGCAGCAACCTGCGCCATAATCGGGGCGCACATAATCGTGTACTGATGGATTTTCAGCATGGCCTGGATCAGGTCAGGATGGCCGGCAACATAGCCGATCCGCCAGCCTGTCATCGCATAGGCCTTCGAGAAACCGCTGACATGAAGCGTGCGGTTCCACATATAAGGCAACGATGCAAACGGCGTATGCTCTCCGCCGTAGTTTAGATCTGAATAAATTTCGTCGGAAATGACGATGAGGTCGTTTTCGGATGCAAACCGGGCAATCGGCAGCAAATCCTCTCTGGTCATGACTGCGCCGGTGGGGTTATTTGGATAAGACAGAACCAAAATCTTGCAGTTTGGCGTATAAGCCATCTGAAGGTCTTCAACCTGCAGACGAAAATCGTGTTCTGCACTTGTTGTAACATAATGAACCTCTGCGCCGCTGATTTCCGCACAGGCGGCGTAGGCCACAAAGGAAGGATCCGGAATCAGTACACCGTCGCCCGGCACGATCAAAGCGCGCATCGCCAGGTCGATCGCTTCGCTGGCACCGACGGTGATCAGGATTTCCTCGTCGGGATTATAATTTAAGCCTTGATGTTTGGCCATATATTTGGATAATTCTCTGCGAAGTTCGATCAGACCCGCGTTGCTGGTATACATGGTCTGACCCTGTTCCAGAGAAAAGATAGCGGCTTCTGTCATGACCCAGGGAGTCGCAAAATCAGGCTCTCCGACACCGAGGGAGATTACGTC
Organism: Dehalobacter sp. DCA; assembly: GCF_000305775.1. Lineage (NCBI taxonomy): Bacteria > Bacillati > Bacillota > Clostridia > Eubacteriales > Desulfitobacteriaceae > Dehalobacter > Dehalobacter sp. DCA. Next base: position 991,524 of record NC_018866.1, on the reverse strand, counting down.
TTCCACAGTGGCGGCCAGGTCAAAAAACTTTCGTATTCCTGACGGCTTCAGATTTAAAGCCAGTGGTGATAAGTATTGCTTCATGGCGTTATCATGAGACGCTGCGGTCTCTCTTCCTCTCCGTGAAATTCTATGCCATCCTGCTTATACCTGCGCAGAATAAAGCGAGTCGAAGTTGACTGAATCACATCCAGCGGGGATAGTTTATCGGAAACAAACTGGGCGATTTCATGCATATTATGGCCTTCAATGATTAAACACAGGTCAAAATCTCCCGACATCAGATAGACTGATTTGATCTCATTGAATTTTTGGAACCGCTGGGCAATTTTATCGTAGCCATTGCCGCGCTGGGGCAGGACTTTGACATCGATTAATGCAGTAACCCTGTCTTCTTCCAGCTGGTCGTAATTGATCAGTACACCGTATTTAGCGATGACCTTATCATCTTCCCACTGCTTGATCTTCTTTTTAATATAATCCGCTGTCAGGCCAGTCTGAACGGCTAAGTCTTCCGCAGTCAGACGGCAGTCCTGGGATAGGATATGAAGGAGGCGCCGATCATCTTCGGACAACATTCTCTAAAACTCCTTTCTGCGCTTCTGAATTGATATTATTAAATCATAATAGCATAAGAAGATAGCAGATAACAACCTCATCTTATGATTTTCCTCAGACTTTTCCTCAGAATATTCCACATATGCAACCTCTGCAATTCATTAAACTTTGCGGATTTGGATAAATTTCTTGGATTTTCTGATTTTTTTTACCTCTTTTTTTGTAAGATATTTATTTTTATGGAAAGTTGACTTTACATCCTATCTGGAATATGTTATATATATGGAAAGCGGACTTTCCATAAACGTTAGGAGTGACTCTATGAAAAACAGATTAGAAGAAATACGCAGGCAGCGGGGAATAAAGCAGGAAGAGCTCGCCGCGGCTTTGGAAGTATCTAGACAAACCATAGGTTCACTTGAAAATGGACGGTATAATCCATCCATCATCTTAGCATTCAAAATTGCACGCTTCTTTGGGATGAATGTTGAAGAAATATTTATTTATGAGGGGGAAGAATAAATATGACAAAGAATATTAAAGCAATTGGCTTTTCCATTTTAGGAGTACTATTAATCATAATAGGGTTCGTTTTGATAAAGGCCATTCATGAACCACAAAGGAGTATGCAAGTCTTGCCATACGTCTGTGTTGGTATTGGATGCGGACTATTTGGTCACCATTTAGGAAAAATCATTAGCAGTATGGCGCTGAAAAATTATCCGGATGAGGTTAGGAAAATAGAAATTGAGCAAAATGATGAAAGAAATCTAACAATTACCAATAAGGCCAAAGCTAAGGCTTATGATAAAATGATCTATGTATATGGCGCGATAATCCTGGCATTTGGTTTAATGCAGATTGATTTGATGGCGATTATCATATTGGTTATTTCATATTTATTTGTAGTATTCTCAGGTATCTATTACAGATCAAAATATGAAAAAGAAATGTGAAACGATCATCATTATATGAAAAGGAAGTTCAATGAAAAAGCAAAAAAGATTACTTCTAACCATTCTTTGTCTAACCGTGCTAGTTTTACTTGGTTACAGCTCACTGAACGGCAGCTCACCGGCTTTTACGGATCAGTCGCAGCAGACAGCGACTGTGGTCGAAGATCAAAAAGGTACGCTGCCGTCAAATCCGAATGCCTCCAATACCGGCACCCTTCAAGTCCATTTCATTGATGTCGGGCAGGCGGATTGCATTCTAATCAAAGCCCCTTCGGGGAAAACCATGCTGATCGATGCAGGGAATAATGAAGATGCAGAAGCGGTTACCTCGTACATAGAAAAACAAAAAATAAGTAAACTGGATATTGTCATTGGCACCCATCCTCATGAGGACCATATCGGGGGTCTTGATGCCGTAATCGACACCTTTAAAGTCGGGCAAGTCATCATGCCGGGCAAAACACATACGACTGAAACGTTCAAGGATGTACTTAGCGCGGTGAAAAATAAAGGCCTCAAAATAACATCGGCGAAAACAGGTGTTAAGCTGGACTTAGGGGACGGTGTGACTGCCGTTGTACTCGCTCCGAACGGTTCAGATTATGAAGATCTGAACAATTACAGCGCTGTGATCAGGATAGCATTCGGCAGCACGTCTTTTTTATTCACCGGTGATGCCGGAAAAGTGTCAGAGTCAGAAATGCTGCGGAATGTGAGCATGTATGCTCTGAAGTCGACAGTCCTAAAAGTTGGGCATCATGGCAGCGGCGACGCAACATCCGAGCCCTTTCTGGATTTGGTAGACCCCGAATATGCAATGATTTGTGTCGGGAAAGAAAATGATTATGATCATCCTGCACAGGCAACACTGGATAAGCTAAGGGATAGGGGAGTCAAGGTATTCAGGACTGACCTGGATGGGACGAGTGTTGCGGTATCCGACGGATCAGAAGTGACATTTCATACGCTGGAGATTACATCAAAATAATGGGACTGATGGGTTTGATTATCCCAAAAAGGTGGCATCAAAATGAACGGTGTTATTGATCGTTTCGAAGGCAGCGTCGCCGTGGTGGAGTTTGACGGCAACAACAGAAAGAATATTAACCTCACTGATCTTCCTGCGGGGATTAAGGAAGGCGATATCGTCGTATTTAATGATGGTAAATGGCAGCTTGATCAAAATCAAACAGCCAGACTGAAAGCGGAAATTGATATACTGGCCCGTGATGTGTTTGAGTAGTTGTCTGATCGTTGTCTAATCGTTGTCGGGATAATGGTTAAAAAACAGGAAATCCTACATTCTTGACTGGACAGGATTTCAAAAAAGCGTTAAATTGATAGTTGATTATTTTGGGGTTAACCTTTAGGAGGAAGAATGAACAAAGTATTCGCCGCAATAGACATCGCAGCAAATGCCCATAAGAATCAGTTCAGGAAAGGGACCAATACGCCCTATATTACACACCCGTATGCAGTTGGAATGATCCTGCAGAAAGAAGGATGTGCGGAAGACATTGTTGTTGCTGGTATCCTGCATGATACCGTTGAGGATACCATCATTAATCTGGAATATCTCCGCAATAAATTTGGCAACAAGGTTGCCCTGATCGTAGAAGGATGTTCGGAACCGGACAAATCGTTACCGTGGGAAGAACGCAAAGAACATACCATTGAATACCTGAAAACGGCGATACCGGTGATCAAGGCCGTAGCCTGCGCCGACAAGCTGCATAATGTTCTGACGATGCTGGAAGACTATCAAAAAGAAGGCGAGAAGCTTTGGACGCGGTTTAACCGGGGCAGGGAGAAGCAGGAATGGTATTACCGTAATCTCGTGCAAAGCTTTATGCATCCTCCGGTGGATGATGATTTTAAGAAGCTTTATCTTACATTTGCGAAAGCCGTCAGCGATCTTTTCGATCCCAAACCGGACAGGCAGGAAGAGGACCAGACTTTTTCTATCAGCTGAAAAAGACGAGATGCCCCATTAGAATTATATCTTTTATTTGAACAAGATTAGTATTCAAACAAGAAGAGTATCAAGAAGAGTATTGGATCCAGATAAAAACCCGAAGTTCAAGGAGTTATGATTCCTTGGCCTTCGGGCTTTCTATCGCATGCAATAAGATTACTTTACAGTGTCATGGCTAATTTTCTCTCTGCTTTCTCTTCCTGAGCAGCATCTTTTGGCCATGCTAGGATTCAGAGCTCCACAAGCGGGACAGTTTTTCTTGGATAAAAAATTTATTTACCGGCTTCTTTGGTATAGTTCAGCAAGCCTCCGGCCAGGATGATACCAATCTGGCGTTCAGTCAGGTTATGGCTGACCCTGATGGAAGCATTTTTTTCGCTTAACAATATATCAAATTCTTCGGAGTTTGATAGGGCTTCAGTCAGATTTGTAAAGATAAGCTTGCTGTCGTCCTTAATCAGGTCATAGTCACTCTCATTGACAAAAGCAAGCGGAAGAATACCAAAATTAATCAGGTTGGCTTTATGAATCCGGGCAAAGCTCTTGGCTAGGACAACTCTGACACCGAGGTACATCGGAACCAGTGCGGCATGTTCACGGCTGGAGCCCTGACCATAGTTCTGACCAGCCACAATGATGCTTTGACCGAGCTGTCTGGCTCTGGCTGAGAATCCGGCATCAATCTTGCTGTAAACATATTCGGAAAGGGCAGGAATATTGGATCTGAGCGGCAGGATTTTGGCGCCTGCAGGCATGATATCGTCTGTGGTAATATTGTCATTCAGCTTGATTACGACAGGAAGCTCCAGATCCGGCTTAAGCTTCGGAGCAATCGGCAGTGCTTTGATATTTGGGCCGCGCACGATGGCAGTATCCGGAGAACCGGGCGGAATAATCAGCGAATCGTCGACCCGGAAATTTTCCGGCATTGGGATTTCAGCAGCAGGACCCAACGTGCGGGGATCGGTAAAGTAACCTGTCAGCGCACTCGCAGCAGCGACCTCCGGGCTGACCAGATATACACCCGCGTCCGCAGTTCCGCTACGCCCTTCAAAGTTGCGGTTAAAGGTTCTTAAAGAGACGGCACCTGAGGAAGGGGACTGGCCCATGCCAATACAGGGTCCGCAGGCCGATTCCAGAATTCTGGCTCCGGAATCGAGCAGATCGGTCAGCGCGCCGTTATTGGCCAGCATGGTCAGGACCTGACGGGAGCCCGGGGCGATCACCAGGCTGACGCTCGGATCGACCACTTTACCTTTTAAGATGGCAGCGGCGGTCATCAGGTCGCGGTAGGAAGAATTCGTACAGCTGCCGATCGCTACCTGATTGACTTTGATATTCGTTAACGTACTTACGGCAGCGACGTTGTCAGGCATGTGCGGCTGAGCTGCAAGCGGTTCCAAGGCAGAAAGGTCGATGCAGATTTCCTCATCATATACCGCATCGGCGTCGGCTTCAAGCAGAATCCAGTCGTTTTCGCGGCCCTGAGCTTTCAGGAAGATCCGGGTCTGTTCATCGCTTGGGAAGACAGATGTGGTTGCGCCGAGTTCGGCACCCATGTTGGTGATGGTTGCTCTTTCAGGGACACTTAAGGTGGATACGCCGGAACCGGCATATTCAAAGATCTTGCCGACGCCGCCTTTTACGGATAGGCGGCGCAGGATTTCCAGTATGACATCTTTGGCGGATACCCACGGAGCTAATTTCCCGGTTAAATTGACTTTGATGACTTTGGGGTCAGGCAGATAGAATTCTCCGCCGCCCATGGCTACGGCAACATCAAGGCCGCCGGCACCCATGGCTAGCATGCCGATTCCACCGCCGGTAGGGGTGTGACTATCCGAGCCTAACAGGGTTTTACCAGGTTTTCCGAAACGCTCAAGATGGACCTGGTGGCAGATCCCGTTGCCGGGACGCGAAAAATAAACCCCGAAGCGGGAAGCACAGCTTTGGAGAAAAGCATGGTCGTCAGCATTTTCAAAACCCGTCTGCAGTGTGTTGTGATCGATGTAGCTGACAGATAATTCTGTTTTGACTCTTGGAATGCCAACAGCTTCAAACTGAAGATAAGCCATAGTTCCTGTGGCGTCCTGTGTTAAAGTCTGATCTATCTTGATGCCGATTTCTCCTCCGGCCCCAAGTTCACCGGAGATGAGATGGGCGGATAATATTTTTTGTGTTAAATTTTGTTTCATATTTCTTACCCCTTTATTTAATTTATGATCCAACTTTATAATATAACAGAATGAGCCTGATTCATCCAGTATAACAAAAAAGTATACATAATATTGCAGATTTTTTTAAGGTATGGGTAGATTTTTTGCAGTGTGAATATTTCAAACGTTCATTTTTCGTTGTTTTCGGGTTATAATATAGCTGTTGTGTTTACTACTTGGATTTAAGAGCAGTTTTTGGAGAAAATGATGATGACAGACAACAGGTTAAACATCGTACTGGTTGAACCCGAGATACCTCCCAATACAGGAAATATTGCCAGATTGTGCGCAGCGGTTCAGGCCGACCTGCATTTAGTGAAGCCTCTCGGCTTCAGTATTGACGACAAGCATTTAAAAAGGGCAGGGCTCGATTACTGGCATCTCTTAAAGGTACATGTTTATGAAAATTTTAACGAATTTGAAACCCAGAACGCTGAAGGTCAGTTTTTTTTGGCCACGACCAAAGCGTCTAAGTTCTATACAGATGTGGAGTTTCCAGACCGCTGCTATCTGCTTTTCGGACGGGAAACGAAGGGGCTGGCGCCGGAAATCCTACAGCGCTATCCTGACCGGCAGATCCGCCTGCCGATGAGAAAGGATGCGAGGTCCTTAAATCTGTCCAATTCAGTCGCGGTGATTGCGTATGAGGTCCTGCGTCAATGGGGTTTCCCAGGCCAGGTGTGACGGCCACGGATGGCCTAATGTCGCGGTGCCATGGATGGCGAAGAGCGACAAGGCCACGGACGACGGCACACGATGTGCCTAGTGTCGAATGCGTCAGGACGACAAAGCATTCGACGGGCCTAATGTCGCGGTGCCATTTAACTCACGATATCCGGAGGTAGTATGCTTTCTTATTTATCAACGTTTTTGCTGGCAGTTCTATTTGCTTTGATTTTAACACCGGTCTCCATTATCCTGGCCAGAAAATGGGGGGTTATGGATTATCCGGGCGAGCGGAGAATACATAAGGCCCCGATTCCGCGTCTCGGCGGCGCTGCTATTTATCTGGCTTTTTGGCTGGCTGTTTTTCTGACGGTAGCCGTGAATAAAATGCTGATGGGACTTTTCCTCGGCAGCACAATTATTTTTGCGGTCGGCATCTATGATGATGTAAAAGGAATGCGGCCTCTGATCAAACTGCTCTGGCAGATCCTAGCCGCGGTAATACTGATTTTTTTCGGCATGGCAGTCCCGCATATCACGCTGCCTCTATATGGTGTTGTCCAACTTGGCTTGATCGGCAATATTTTTGCCGTGCTATGGATTGTCGGTTTGGTCAATGCTGTGAATATATCCGACGGTATGGATGGCCTCGCTTCGGGTATTTGCTTTATTGCGGCGATCACATTATTCTGGTCCGCAACGATCCGTTCAGCCTATCCGGGGGCCGATCTTCTGATGCTGGCCCTGAGCGGCGTAACGCTGGGCTTTTTGTTCTATAACTTTAATCCTGCTAAAATCATTATGGGTGATTCCGGGAGCATGTTTCTCGGCTATATGATCGGATCAGTCTCCATTTGGGGTTTGCTGAAAACCGCTACGGTACTCGGTTTGGTTTTCCCGTTGCTGGTGCTCGGCATGCCTTTGATGGACATGCTGTTTGCGATCATCCGGAGGAAGTGGAAAGGACATTCGATCGTCCGGGCAGATAGGGGACACCTTCATCACCGTTTGCTTGATACTGGCCTGAACCAGCGCCAGGCAGTGTTTGTTCTATATGGAATCAGCCTTTGTTTCGGGCTGGCGGCAATTTTCTCCGCCTATGGACACTGGTACATCGCGGCGATTCTGGTGGTCATTGACCTCGGCATTATTTTGCGGATTATGTTCAGAAAGTTTCGCCTGCATAACTGGTACACGGTGACAAGACCGGTTTCTGCAGACATGGAAGATAAGAAGGACGTGGAGAAGGATGACGCGGGAATGCAGCAAAAAACGGAAGAGCAGAGTCAGGCAGAAACGCAGAATCCAGAAGAGCAGAATCAAGAAGAAAAGATCAAAATGAGGAATAAAGTATGAATATTATCTTTCACGGCCATGCCTGTTTTGAAATCCAGTCTGACGCAGGTCGGCTGATGATAGATCCATATTTACGGAAGAATCCGAAAGCAAAGGTCAAACCGCCTGATTTTAAAGCGCTTGATGCAATTCTGGTCACGCATGGTCACAGCGATCATTTGGGAGATGCGGTCGAACTGGCCAGATTGACCGGGGCAGTTCTGATCTCCAATTTTGAATTATGCCGGTATGCGGAGGCCTTTGGGGTGAGGGTTCATCCGATGCATATCGGGGGTAAGCACGTCTTTCCGTTTGGAACTGTAAAGCTGACTCAGGCCGTTCATGGTTCCGGGATCGAGCAGGCTGACGGAACCTGTCTGTATGGTGGTTTGGCCTGTGGTTTTCTGCTTCAGCTCGAAGGCAAGCGGCTTTACCATGCCGGGGATACCGGTTTGTTCGGGGATATGAAGCTTATTGGCAGCCTGACGGAAATCGATCTGGCTATGCTGCCGATCGGGGATAATTTTGTGATGGGGCCGGAAGATGCGGCCGAAGCAGCTCAGATGCTCCAGGCCAAAGTCGTGGTTCCGATGCATTACAATACATTTGAGGAAGAACAGCAGGATGCCAAGGCCTTTCTCGCGCTGCTAAGCAGAAAAGCGCCGGAGAGCAAGGGAATGATTCTTGAGCCGGGACAGTATATGAAGTTATAGAATCGAAAGGACATTAATGCAGTGCTAAATCATATCAAGAAAGCTGGAAGACAAAGCAAATTTATGATATAAAAACGATATTGATCATAAGATTAGACAGATAGATGTGTTTTAAAGAAAATCCTGTAACCCTTACAGGATATTTTTTGCTTTTCAGGGCAAAAATAGACTGTAAGGAGATGAAAACAGAATGAGAACCAAAGATTGCGCGAAAGAATGCATTTATGCTGTGGACGGCGTCTGCCGTCTGGAAAACAACCATGGGCTGAAAACCCCCGAATGCCCTAACCGGGACGGTTCACTGGCCGCAGTCTCCATACTCTGAACAGGAGCGTTAAAGCATGAGAGAAAACATCACCAAGAAAAACACAGGCAATACGAAAAAAAAGGATAACAGGAAGAAGAAACCAGACTTCATTGAGGAAATGAAAATGGAGATTGCTTCGGAACTTGGCATCATCAAGCAGGTCCAAAACGAGGGCTGGGATTCCCTGTCTCCGAGAATTTCCGGGAAAATAGGCGGAAAGTTGTCTCAGAGATTAAAACGGATCAATAAATAAAAACTACGATATAACAACAATTAGTTCAAAGCCTCACCATGTGATATAATTAATGAAAAAAACAGGTGAGGCGTTTTTATTTGACAAAGACAAAGCATCAGCAGATTCTTAATTTTATTGAGGATCTCGACATAGGGAGCAAGGTATCAGTCCGGTTTATTGCCAAAGAGCTTGATGTCAGCGAAGGGACTGCTTACCGTGCAATTAAAGAAGCGGAGAACAAAGGGTTTGTCCGTTCGATCCCGAAGGTTGGGACGCTGCGGATTGAAGGCGTCAAAGAAAAACAGATTGAAGATCTTACGCTTCAGGAAGTAGCCCAAATCGTGGAAGGGCTTGTTATCTGCGGAGAGAACAGGCTGACGGAATGTCCGAATAAGTTTATTATTGCGGCGATGGAACTGAAAGATTTAGCGCGTTATCTGGAAGAAGGCGCGCTTTGTATCGTTGGCAACAGGACAGATGCCCAGCTCCTTGCCTTGAAAAATAATGTTCCTTTGCTTATTTCCGGAGGCCCGGGACCTACGGAAGAGGTCGTGGCGCTGGCCAAGAGCCTGAATTCGGTGATTATCATTTCCCCGTATGATACCTTCGTAGTTACGACGATGATCAACCGGGCGCTTTTTGACAGGCTCATCGGCAAGGAACTATTGCTCATTGAAGATATCATGGTCAAGGATGCGAAGGTTCTGGAAGACAGTGCTACGATCGGAGACTGGTATAAGCTTTCGCAAAAGACCGGACACAGCCGCTTCCCGGTCATCGATAGCCAGCATAACTTGCTCGGTACTGTGACCGCGGTCGATGTCGCCGGCGAAGGCGTCGAGGTCAAGATCACCAAAGTCATGAACAGGAATCCACTGACCGTCGGAAGAGACGATCCGGTTACCCATATCTCCCGCAAAATGGTCTGGGAGGGCTGGGAGATTGCGCCCGTACTTGAAAACGGCAAGCTGATCGGAATCATAAGCTTGCAGGATGTACTCGAGGCTTTTCAGCAGATCCAAAAGCAGCCTCAGTTCGGCGAGACCGTGGATAATCTGGTTTTAAGCGGCTTTGGTTATGTGGAAGAGTCTGAATACCTGACCATTCGGGGCGAAATCACGCAGTTTATGGTTAATGAATTTGGTTCAGCCAGCTGCGGTGTTCTGGTAACCCTGATGAATACGGCGGGTTACATTGCGCTCCGAAAAAAATACCGCTTGGATGCGATCACGGAAAATTTCAGCTTTTATCAATTCCATCCGGTTCCGGCCGGAACAGTCGTCAGCATTTCGGCCAGGCTGTTGCTAGTAACAAAAAAGAACTGCAATATTGAAATTGAAGTTTTTAACGATAACGGAGTCCTGGCTAAAGGGATGATGACAGCCCGGATGGGGGATAAAAGATAGGCTATGTTCACACATCTTCATGTTCATACCGAATACAGCCTTCTGGACGGCGCGGCCAGAATCAATGACCTTGTGCATTCTGCTGCTGAGCTGGAAATGCCGGCGCTCGCGATCACCGATCACGGCGTGATGTACGGCGTGCTGGATTTTTATAAAGCCTGCGGCAAACAGGGAATTAAGCCTATCATCGGCTGTGAGATCTATATGGCTCCCGGAAAAAGAACGGAACGGGTCCTAGGCAAAGATGACAAGAACTATCATCTGGTCCTTCTTGCCGAAACGAACGAGGGCTATCAGAACCTGGTGAAAATTGTCTCGCAGGCCAATGTGGACGGCTTTTATTACAAACCCAGGGCCGACAAGGAACTGTTGCAGCAGCACAGTAAAGGTTTAATTGCATTGAGCGCCTGTCTGGGCGGAGAGATCCCGGAGTACCTGATGCAGGACAATCCAGCCAGAGCCAGAGCGGCGGCGATGGAGTATCTCGATATTTTTGGTCCGGAACACTTTTATTTGGAGCTGCAGGATCATGGCATCACCGATCAGAGAAAAGTCAATGCCGGCCTCTGGGACCTGCACCGGGAGACACGGATTCCGCTGCTAGCGACCAACGATGTCCATTATATTCGGAAAGAAGATGCGTCGGTTCAGGATATCCTGCTGTGCATCCAGACAGGAAAGACGCTGGCTGACAGCTCCAGGATGAGCTTTGAGGGCAGGGAGTATTATCTGAAAAGCAAGCAGGAGATGAATTTGCTTTTTGGGGAGACGCCCGAGGTTTTACGCCAGACGAATGAGATTGCGGAGCGCTGCAACGTCAGCTTTTCGTTTGGCCAGCATTATCTGCCGGTCTACGAGGTTCCGGAAGGCTGCACCCTGGACGAGTACCTGCGGGAATTATGCTGGAAGGCGTTCCCGGTATTCTACCCCGATGCAACGCCGGAACAGCGTGAGCGGCTGGAATATGAGCTTGGGATTATTACCCAGACTGGTTTTTCCGGGTATTTTCTGATTGTGTCCGATTTCTGCCGGTATGCCCGGGAGCATGATGTTGCGGTCGGTCCGGGGCGTGGTTCGGCAGCTGCGAGTATGGTTGCGTACTTGCTCGGCATCACCTCCGTGGAGCCGCTGCGGCATGATCTTCTTTTTGAACGTTTTTTAAATCCGGAAAGGATATCCATGCCGGATATTGATATCGACTTTGACCCGGAAGGCCGGGAAAAAGTTATTAAATATGTAACAGAAAAGTATGGGGAAGAGAAAGTTTGCCAGATCATTACGTTTGGTACCATGGGCGCCAAGGGCGTGCTGAGGGATGTCGGAAGAGTCCTGAATATACCGCTCAGCAAAGTCGATAAAGTCGCCAAAGCAGTGCCGTATGAATTGGGCATGACGCTAGAAAGAGCGCTGGCCGTTTCTCCTGAACTGCAGAAAATGGTTAGGGAAGAAGAGGAAATCAAAAAGTTGTATGAGATTTCCAAGTCCCTGGAGGGAATGCCGAGACATGCTTCCACGCATGCTGCCGGCGTCGTGATTGCCAGGGACGAATTGACCAGTTACCTTCCGCTTCAGAAAACCTCCGACGGGCTCTTGATGACGCAGTTTCCGATGAAAACGGTTGAGGAGATCGGACTGCTGAAGATGGATTTCCTGGGCCTGCGGAACCTGACGATCCTGACCAAAGCGCTTGCGAATATTGAACAGGCCCGCGATATCCGGCTTGACCTGAACCATTTACCGCTCGACGACCAAGCAACGTATCAGCTGCTTTCCGATGGGAACAGTACAGGTGTATTTCAGCTGGAAAGCGGTGGCATGCGGGCCATCTTAAAAGATTTGAAGCCCAGTTGTTTTGAAGATATTATTGCGGTAAACGCGCTGTACCGGCCCGGTCCGATGGAACAGATTCCGGAGTTCGTGCGCCGGAAGCATGGCGGGCTGATCAAAGTCCTGCATTCAAAAATAGAAGAGATTTTAAGACCGACCTACGGGATTATCGTCTACCAGGAACAGGTCATGCAGATTGCTCAGAATCTTGGCGGATACTCTCTTGGACGAGCAGATCTTCTGCGCAGGGCCATGGGGAAAAAAGACAAGAAGATCATGGCCGAAGAAAAGCAGAACTTTATCTACGGCCTGCAAGACAGCGACGGTGAATGGATTGTGCCGGGAGCGCTCCGTCTGGGTATAGGCGAAAAGGATGCTGAAGAGATTTTCGATCTGATGGCCAAATTTGCCGAGTACGGATTCAACAAGGGGCATGCCACGGCTTATGCGATGATCTCATATCAGACAGCGTATCTGAAGGCGAATTATCCGCTCGAATACACTGCAGCGCTGCTGAGTTCCGTAATCGGCGCATCAGATAAAGTCACTTTTTACATTCAGGAAGCCAGGAGCAGCGGCATAGAGATTCTGCCACCCGATGTCCAGTACAGTTACCGGGATTTTACCATAGAACACGGAGCGATACGTTTTGGGCTCGAGGCGATCCGCAATGTCGGGACACAGGTGGTTGACAGGATCATCGCCGAAAGAGCGAACGGCCCGTTTGCGTCGTTTTATGATTTTATTGTACGCATGGATGCTAAAGTTCTAAACAAACGAACCCTGGAAAGTCTGATTAAGGCCGGCGCGTTTCAGTCACTGTGCAGCCGCGCTCAAGCTATGAAAGTCCTGGATCAGGCCCTGGAGCTGGCCCAGAACCGGCAAAAGGACAGCGAATCCGGCCAGATGTCTTTGTTTGATCTCGATCAGGACCTCGATGAAGGGTTGAGTATGCCCGAAATACCGGAATTCAGCGAGAGCGAGATCCTGAAGATGGAGAGGGAGTATATCGGTATTTATCTCACAGCCCATCCACTTTATTCCGTGAATGACCTGTTCAGGAAAATCACGAGTTCAGAAATCGCGGCCTGTCTCGAAAGTGCGGAAGAAAAAAAGGTCATTCTGGGTGGGATAATAAATGCTTATCGGCAAACAATAACGAAAAAAGGGGAAATGATGGCTACCTTCTTACTGGAGGATCTGACCGGAACGATTGAGGTTTTGGTATTTCCCAGATTGTTTCCGGAAGTTGTCAGGATGGATAACGACCATATTGTGGTTGTTCACGGCCGTTATTATGTGAATGAAGATGAGAAGAAAATATTTGCTGAAAAAGTTCTGCCGATCGAGGAATACAGCGTCAAACCGGATAAATTGTTTCTGAAGATTCCAAGCAATCAGGATACGGAGCTGACCGATAAGATCCTGGCGGTCCTTGGGGCATTTCGCGGAACGCATCCTGTCTATTTCTTTTGCCAGGATAATAAGAAGACCTTTGAGATAAGTCCAAATTATTTTGTCAGGCCATCTGAAGAGCTTGACAGGGCGCTTATTGCGCTTTTGGGAAAAGATCAGGTAAGATGGCAATAATAATTTGTTGGAAGAGGCAGGATATTGCTACTTTGAGGCGAATCCCATAAATAGATTTTATGACACTAAGATATTTTCTAGACTGAAGGAGATTTTTTGTGCGAACTGCAATATACCCGGGGACATTCGATCCAGTAACCAATGGACACCTTGATATCCTGCATAGAGCCATTTATCTTTTTGACCGTGTCATTGTGGCGGTAGCTTCCGAAAGTAACAAACAGACGCTTTTTTCCTTGGAAGAAAGACAGAAGCTGTTGAGATGCGAAACCAGCGATATGGAAAATGTTGAAGTCATGTCTTTTGGCGGTCTGACTGTGGATTTTGCGCGTGAATGCGAAGCTATTGCGCTGATCAGAGGCTTGCGGGCCATGACTGATTTCGAATACGAATTTCAGCTGGCTTTGATGAATAAAAAGCTGGCTCCCGACATCGAGACCGTCTTTTTAATGACAAAAAGCGAGTATTCGTTCATCAGTTCCAGCTCGATCAAATCGGCGGCAAGTCTGCAAGGAGATGTTTCAGGATTAGTTCCGCCGAATGTGGAGAAAGCAATGATTCAAAAGTATAATAAGATGGTCTAAACGCTTATTGGAGGATAGAATATGTGGACAGTCATTTATATAGCGCCAAATAAAGCAGTTGCTGAAAAATATCAAAAAGCATTTGCAGACGAAGGTATTTTAGTCCAGCTAAAAGCAGTTGGTTCACAGGAATCCACCGACGTAAGCGTCGAAATACTCGTGCCGGAGTCGGAGGCTGAGGAAGCCAACGAGATTCTGACCGGTATTATGCGTTCATAATCCAAGTTGTCTTTATCGGAGTAAAAAATAATATGAAAATAGCCGTAAAAAAAGTGGCAATGTACTTGCGTTTTTGACGCTGATACTATAAAATAGCAAAAGTAAGGCGTGCCGAAGTGGCGGAATTGGCAGACGCGTCGGTCTCAAAAACCGATATCTGTGAGGATGTGCCGGTTCGACCCCGGCCTTCGGCACCAGTAATTTAAAGGCTTTTGGGCCTTTTTATTTTTTGTCTTTTTACAAGATCATCAATGTTCTGGCGTGTGCAGCCAAGAATTTCTATAAACAGGCAGTGAAAGATATAGAACATCGAAGCCCCGAGGGAGTGATCCTTCGGGGCTTTCGCTGTCATGGCTGGATGATTTAGATTTTACCGTTAATGTATTCAAAGGTTTTCTTAACCATGCTACCTCCAACAGAGCCGTTTTGTCTTGCGGAGGTGTCTGGACCTAAGTTAACATTAAGCTCGCTGGCAACGCTTTGTTTGTTAACCGGCAGTTTATACTTAGCCATTAGATATCCCTCCTTTTTGTTTATTTATCTGTAGTATCTGCATATAGGAATAAAATACACAGGTAGTTTATTTTAATTCAGTAAGTTTTTAACATTTAGACCGGGGATTTCCTTGGTTTTGTCGTTTTGTTTTGGCTGTATCCGATGAGCGGGATTGCCAAAAAGAAGCTTATTATGCTTGCAAGCAGTACCTATATATAATTGTATATACCTGTATAAAATCAAGGATTTTAGCCAAATTTTGAGTTTTGGGGCAGGAAATGAAATCTTCATAGCGAAGTAATAAAACCGGAAAGGGGGGATTGAAATGGAAAACCAATTTGCTGAACTGTATCATGACTTTGAGATGTATCAACACTGCCAGCTTATCTTTTCAGAACAGGCTCCGGATGGCATAAAAATCCAGCAAATCTCTTATGATACGTTTAAACCAATTAAAGATGATAACGGGATATTATACTTCCCAATGAACGAACTAGGTTTCGGGTATTTTATAACCAATAATTTTAATATTGTGAAAATGCCTTCGAAACAGAAAAAAGTAATGTATAGGATTGAAAAAGATGGAGAAGAATACTTTTCCATTTATTTATTTGGTCCAAAGAAGTAATTGCGTGCCTTTCCGTAACCCTCACAATTACTTTAAGTTTTTTGAGTTCTATTGCCATGAAGAATTTAGAAAACTGCAAGTAAATTGGCAGGTTTTACATTGTTCCAGTGTAAAACGGTTACATACTAAAAGGTAGAACAAATTTGCAATCGGCAATTCACGAATACGGGTGTTTATGATTCGGATCTGAGTCTAAACACCCGTATTTGCTGTTTCGCTTTGAAATTAAAGGATTTATTTGGATTATAAAAAACAACGAAGTAACCATTAAATAAGCCGAAAATTGAGTATTTAATATGTATTGAAGTTGATATCAAACGTGAATTTGTGGTATTATTAATTTTAATTGTCTTATAATTCTTACTTTAGGAGGTCTCGTGTGCAGAGTGCAAGGGTTACCATTTTTGCCGGTCACTATGGCAGCGGCAAGACGAGTGTTGCTGTAAACTACGCCTTGTGGCTGAAAAAAAGTCATAAGAAAGTCACCATTGCCGATCTGGATATTGTTAACCCTTATTTCAGAACCAAAGATAGCGCGCAGGTGCTGAAAAGGTCAGGGATTAAGCTGATTTCCTCGGATTATGCGAATTCGAATGTTGATATTCCTGCTGTTCCGGGAGAAATCAATGCGATATTTGACGAACGCGATGCCTATGCGGTGATTGACGTTGGCGGAGACGACAGAGGCGCCTATGCTCTCGGCCGCTATTACGAACAGCTCCACCGTACAGATGCTGCTGCCTACATTGTTGTAAATATGTACCGGCCTTTAAGCCGCGATGCCGAAGCGACGATTAAAATTAAATACGAAATTGAAGCGGCAGCGCGAATCAAATTTTCCGGAATTATTAATAATTCTAACCTGGGTAATGCTACTACCGCCTCCGATGTTATGAATTCGCTTCCTTACGCAGAGCAAATCTCTGAAAGGACGGGACTGCCGATTGTGATGACAACCGTGCAGAGAAGTCTGGCAGCGGAACTGGCAAGTAATATTCAAAATATATTTCCAATAGATTTGGAGGAGTATGAATGGCAAAAGTGACGAAACTAACAATCGAGGCAGACAGATGCAAAGGCTGCTCTCTTTGTGTAAACGCTTGTCCTAAGAATTTGCTCAGACTTTCGCCCGAAACCCTTAACAGCAAAGGATTTCATCCTGCGGAAATGACAGATCAGCAAGCGTGCACGGCCTGTGGATTCTGCGCGATCATGTGTCCGGATGTTTGTATTCAGATTGAAAAAGAGGTGAATTAAAGAAAATGGCGGAGAAAGTATTAATGAAGGGAAATGAAGCAATTGCCGAAGCCGCAATTATGGCCGGCTGCCGTCATTTCTTCGGTTATCCGATAACGCCTCAGACCGAGGTTGCAGCTTATATGGCCAAACGTATGCCGAAAATCGGAGGAACTTATTTGCAGGCGGAAAGTGAAATTGCGGCCATCAACATGGTTTACGGAGCGTCCTCAGCGGGAGTCCGAGCGATGACGTCTTCATCGAGCCCGGGAATTTCCCTGAAAAGCGAAGGCTTATCCTATATGGCAGGAAGCGATCTGCCTGCAGTGCTGGTCAATATTCAACGCGGCGGTCCTGGACTTGGCGGAATCCGTCCGTCCCAGTCCGACTATTTCCAGGCAACACGTTCTTCCGGTCACGGAGATTTTCATATGATTGTGCTTGCACCGAATAACGTTCAGGAAATGTTCGACCTGACGGTAGAAGCTTTTGAACTGGCTGACCAGTACCGGATGACCGCGATGATTTTAGGCGACGGGATGCTTGGACAGGTGATGGAGCCTGTGGACATCAGCCGCGGCGAAGCGGCGTCGAACGTTACCAAGGATTGGGCGCTGACTGGAACAAAAGGTCAGAGAAAAAGAAATGTCATTAATTCGCTTTATCTCGAAGCCGAAGAGCTCGAGATGCTTAACTTGAAACGTTTTGAAAAATACGCGGAAGTTGAAAAAATTGCCAGAACGGACAATTGCCTGACCGAGGATGCGGAAGTAATTATCGTTGCTTATGGTATCTGCGCCAGAATAGCCCGAAATGCGATTAACGAAGCCCGTAAAAAAGGCATAAAAGCAGGGTTGATTCGTCCGGTTACTTTATGGCCGTTCCCGAAAAACCAGCTGAAAGCCGCAGCGGAAAAAGCAAAGGCTTTTGTGGTGGTTGAAATGAGTATGGGACAAATGATCCAGGATGTGGAGCTGAGCATCCGCTGCAGCCGCCCGGTGCATCTCTGCAGCCGTACCGGCGGGATGGTTCCGACTCCAGAAGCTGTCTTGGAAGCAATAGAAAACGCTGCGCAGGCGGAAAGGAGTTAATTATGGAAATTGTTTTTCAAAGACCGAAAGCACTTTCAGATGTATCCAGTCATTATTGCCCCGGCTGTACCCATGGGATTATTCACAGGCTGGTGGCAGAAGTTCTTGACGAACTTGATCTTACCGGAAAAACAGTCGGTGTCGCCCCTGTTGGCTGCGCTGTACTTGCTTATAACTATTTTGAATGTGATATGGCGCAGGCAGCGCACGGCCGGGCTCCGGCAGTTGCGACAGGCCTTAAGCGCGCCAATCCGTCCAATATCGTATTTACGTACCAGGGGGACGGAGACCTGGCAGCTATTGGGACGGCTGAGACCGTTCATGCAGCAGCCCGAGGTGAAAATATTACCATTATCTTCGTCAACAATGCCATTTATGGCATGACCGGCGGACAGATGGCCCCTACGACCATCCCGGGGCAGATCACGCAGACCTCTCCTTACGGGAGGGATCCGAAGTATGCAGGCTTCCCCTTGAAAGTCTGCGAAACGCTTTCCACGATTGACGGGACGGCCTACGCCGAGCGCGTATCTGTCGATAGTGTTAAAAATGTGATCAACGCCAAGAAGGCGATCAAAAAGGCTTTTGAATACCAGATCGCCGGGAAAGGCTTTACGATTGTCGAGGTTCTGTCGACCTGCTCGACCAACTGGGGGCTAGAGCCTGTTGAAGCGCTCACCTGGCTGCGCGAGAACCTGATTCCTTACTACCCGCTGGGTGTCTATAAGGATAAGGAGGTTTTTTAATGAGCACGACACTTGAACTTATGATTGCAGGTTTCGGCGGACAGGGTGTGCTTTTCGCCGGCAAGATTCTTGTCTATGCCGGGCTGCTGGCGGGTAAGGAAGTCAGCTGGCTTCCGTCCTACGGGCCGGAAATGCGCGGCGGCACAGCGAATATTAACGTGATTGTCAGCGATACGCCGATCGGATCACCAATTATTACCTATCCCGGGATGTTGGTTGCGATGAACCAGCCATCCCTCGAAAAATTTGAAAGTGACGTCCAGCAAAACGGGACAATCATCATTGATTCCTCCCTGATCCCGATCCAGGTACAGCGTACCGATGTTCAGACCTTTTATATACCGGCCACGAAGCTGGCTGAAGACGCCGGCCTGAAAGGACTCGCGAATATGGTCATGGTTGGGAAAATTGCCAAGCAAGCCGATATTTTTGATCTGGAGATGCTGAATAAAGCAGTATCCAAGTCGATTCCGGAGAGAAAGAAAGATCTTCTGGCATCCAATATCAAAGCGATAGAAATCGGGTATAAATTTAACTAAAGTCGTAGCGTCTTAACTTAAGTAATACAGTTTTGACTTAAGTATTTTAAAAAAGTCTTGTAAAAGTATTGCCGTATTGTATTACAGCATAGTATTATAATACTATTGAAACATAGTGTTATAGTATAGTAGTATGATTCGGCAATTATTTTAGTATAGCAGGAAGGCTCTAAACGCTTTCTGCTTTACATAAGTGCAGCTAAGGCTGTAGCCTTAGCCAAGGCTTGGCTTCAGCCAAGTTTTACTTAAAACAGGCAAATTATAAGGAGGTGCCATTAACTTGACTGATCAACTAAAGGATATGGGTGCACGTCTCTTGATGCTGCGCGAGTCAACGGGCTTCACGCCGGAAAAAATTGCTGAGATACTCGATGTTCCGGTTGCGGATTATCTTCAATATGAAGCAGGAGAAAAAGATTTTTCGTTTAGTTTTCTGTACAATGTTGCAGGTATTTTAGGGGTTGACGTACTGGATATCATCAGTGGCGAGTCACCGAAGCTATCCACCTGCTGCGTGGTCAGAGCCGGCGGCGGGTATGAGATCAACCGCCGAAAAGCTTACGATTACAAGCACCTGGCCTTCACCTTCCGCAATAAGAAAGCTGAACCATTTATGGTGACAGTAGAACCGAACAATGCGATACCGGAACGTCATTCCCATGACGGGCAAGAATTCAATTACCTGGTTTCAGGATCCATGGACTTTTTTATCGGTGAGATGGTTTACGAACTCGGTGAGGGTGACAGCGTTTACTTCGATTCGTCCGTTCCCCACGCGATGAAGACCCATGGCGATGCTCCGGCAAAATTCCTGGCCATCGTCATGAAATAAAGGAGGACGCGCACATGATCATGTATGAGAAGTATATTGGCAGACACCGGGACGACTATGTCACGCTGGAAGATTTATATAAGAATTTTAAGGTGACCTGTCCGGATGATTTTAACTTTGCCTACGATGTCCTTGATAAATTGGCTGAGGAGAAACCCGATCAGCTGGCGATGCTCTGGGTAAGCAATAGCGGTGAAGAAAAAAGGATTACTTTTGCTGAAATGAAACGCTGGTCTGATAAGACGGCGAATTATTTTAAGTCACTTGGCATTAAAAAAGGAGATCTTGTCCTACTGGTTTTAAAAAGAAGCTATTTGTTCTGGTATGCCATGATGGCCCTGCATAAAATTGGCGCAGTGGCCGTTCAAGCAACGAACCTGCTGACGGCTAAAGATTATATCTATCGCTGCCAGGCGGCAGGTATCAAGATGGCCGTGATTACCGCAGACGGTGATTGTACCCGGCATTTTGACGAGGCTGCTCCAGAATGTAAAACGGTTCAGATGAAAGCGGTTACGAAACATAAGGAGGCAGGAGAGGGCTGGCTCGATTTTGAAGCCGGGGTTGAAGCTGCGTCTGACAAATGGGAACGCCCTACCGGCGAAGAAGCGACCAAAGTCACGGATATGCTGATTATGGCCTTTTCCTCCGGCACGACCGGCTATCCCAAGATGGTCTCGCATGATCATGCTTATCCCTTAGGACATATTATGACGGGCATTTTCTGGCACAGGGTAGAGCCTGGCGGTCTGCATTTCACAATCTCCGACACTGGATGGTTGAAATCCCTCTGGGGCAAAATGTATGGCCAGTGGTTAGGTGAATCAGCGATATTCACATATGACTTTGATACCTTTAACGGCGCGGATATTTTGCAGAAACTGGAGAAATACCAAATAACCACTTTCTGTGCACCGCCGACCATGTACCGCTTTATGCTGCGGGAAGATGTTAAGAACTTCAACCTGTCGGCGCTGAAACACTGCTGTACCGCAGGAGAGGCCTTAAATCCGGAAGTGTTCAATCAATGGCGGCAGGCTACCGGACTGCGTATCTTTGAAGGCTTTGGGCAGTCGGAGACAACCGTTTGCTGCTCGATCCTGTACCCATGGGTGCAGCCGCGACCCGGTTCGATGGGGATGCCCACACCGGGTTATCAGATGGTTGTTGCGGATGAAGACGGCAAAGAGGTTGACCCTGGTGTAACCGGGGAAATCTGCATCAAAGCTCCGGATTACGCGACCAAGACGAAAGGTCTTTTCATGGGCTATTACCGGGACGAAGTGAATACGCAGCGTTCCTGGCATGACGGCCTGTATCATACCGGCGATCTGGCCTACCGTGATGAGCTTGGTTTCCTGTGGTATATCGGCAGGAATGACGACATTATTAAATCATCCGGTTACCGCATCGGGCCTTTCGAAGTCGAGTCGGCGCTCGCAGAGCATCCCGCTGTTCTGGAATCAGCGGTAACGGGCGTTCCGGATCCTATCAGAGGATTTAACGTCAAGGCGACGATCGTACTGAACAAAGGTTACGAACCTTCGGAAGACATGATTAAGGAATTGCAGGATCATGTCAAAAAGGTAACCGCACCCTATAAATATCCGAGGGTGATTGAGTTTGTGACCGAGCTTCCCAAAACCATCAGCGGCAAAATCCGCAGGGTTGAAATCAGGGAAAAGGACTCACGGTCCGAATAAACGTACAGGATAATTGACATAAGAAAAGAGGATGCAACTTTTGCTGTGTCCTCTTTCTATTTTCCACTATATGCCCAATCCTATATATTTCGGCTGATTACCCTAAATTATTGTAGATTTACATATCACTGTTTGTAACTATTGTATAAAAATAGGACTAATGGCCTATATAATATTTGGCTCCGTTGTCATATCCTAAATTTAAATATACTGTTTAATAATGGAAGAGTGAAAGGAAAAGAAGATGGAAGCTGTCGAATTTGGTAAAAAAACGGATAATGACGTGTACGTTGCCAAAGAATGCAAAATAACAGGGAAAATAAACTCCAGAACCAATGTGATAATTGACGGGGAGCTTGAAGGTACAGTCGAAACAAAAGCAGATCTGCTTGTGGGTCCGCACGGAAAAGTAGAAGCAGAAATTTTTGCTGTAAACGCCCGGATACAGGGAGAAGTACATGGAAATATTACAGCTGAAAACTTATTGGTAATAGCTTCAACTGCCGTAGTCTATGGTGATATAAAAACAAAAGGACTTCAGATTGAACAGGGCGCAAGGTTCATAGGGAAGAGTCAAAATCATGATCAGGCAGACGGTATAATTGAACTAGAAACTAAGCCTGAGACTGAATATGAAAGTGAGCCTTCTGACAATCCCGAATTTTTAGAAGGAAAGAAGAAGTCGAAACTTTCCTTTAAGCCTATTGTCTATAACAGGATGTCTTAGAGAGGTGGGAACTGTCTACCCTCGGAGGTCAATGCCAGTATCCAGGAGCTCTCCGATACTTTTCAGAGAATAGCATGATGAATGATCGAAATCAATGATGCAGCGGACAAAGAAGTGTGAATGACTGAAATCAGCGGATATTAAACGGCTTGCAGTAATGCAGCCGTTTATTTTTCTGTGCTGTGTACTTGTTGTACTTGATTCCAGAAAAGGTTATGATATAGAAAGGTATATTCAAAGGAATTGTTTTGACGAATGATTCCGAGGGAGATTCTGAAGAAACGGTTCTTGAAAGGAGTATTACGATGCCCCGAATGCTGATCTTAGACGGTAACAGTCTTATATATAGAGCTTTCTATGCGCTTCCACCGCTTAATTCCGACGAAGGGCTTCCCACGAATGCCGTGCACGGCTTTCTGACGATGCTGTTCAGGCTCCAGAAAGAGCAGAAGCCTGACTATTGGGTCGTAGCTTTTGACAAGACGAAAGCAACGGTCCGCATCGAGCAGTTTGCAGGCTACAAAGCGCACCGGAAAGAGACACCGGAGACTTTGCGGCCGCAGTTTAATTATCTGAAAGAGATTCTGCGGGTGATGGCCGTTCCGATGCTGGAACTGGAAGGTTACGAAGCGGATGATATCATAGCGACAGTAAACGATCTGGCGATTGCCCAGCAAATAGAAGTTTTAATCTTCACCGGAGACAGGGACGCTCTTCAGCTGATTTCACCGCATAGCTCTGTGCTGCTGACAATGAAAGGGATTTCGGAAGTTGAGTGTTATAACGAACAACGGCTGGAAGAAAGATATCTGCTGAAGCCTGCCCAGATTATCGATCTGAAAGGCCTGATGGGGGACGCTTCGGACAATATCCCCGGGATTCCCGGTGTGGGGGAAAAGACCGCACTGAAACTGCTTCACGAATACGGGTCCGTCGAAAATGTGCTGCAGAACAAGGATGAGGTCAAAGGCAATAAATTAAAGGAACTGCTGAATCAATACGCTGATCAGGCACTCTTAAGCAAAAAGCTCGCAGCAATGATTCACGATGTGCCGGTTACGTTTTCTCTTGACGACTTAAGATGGATGGAGCCGGACAAAGTTGCCTGCAAAAAGATCCTCCATGGCTACAGCTTATATAAAGTCGCATCGCTGTTTGAACAGAGCCTCACTGCGGTAACGGGTCCTGAGCAAATGATCGAAAAAGGCAAGAAGCAAAAAGCATCAGGTAACAGAAATCAGGAAATTAAGACTCACGGGATAGCTTCTTCTAAGCCAGATTTAATTGATGACCTATATGGAGATTTATTTAAAGATTTAGATGGAGAGCCGAATATAGATCAGTATAAAGGCGGCATGAAAGATCACAAGGCAGAGATCATTGATACGGTCCAGCAAGAAAAGAACATGGACGGAGAAGGCTGGCTGGAGCTGCTGAATACTTGGCTTGAGCAGAAACCGGTCCTCGCACTCAGTTATCGTTTTGAGGGCAGGAATATTCATCAGGGGCTCTGGACTGAAATGGGGATCTGCGATGAACATCATACGTATTCGCTAAACCGGTATGCTGCTGCTCCAAGTGTGCTGCGTCTCTGGGAAGAAATCCTGGCTGACGACGGTGTCCGCAAAGTGGTTGCAGACAGCAAGGGGCTGTATTCACTGCTTCTCAATGAGAATAAGACATTCGCCGGCGTTGATCTGGACCTAAGCCTGGCCGCTTATTTGCTGAATCCGAATCGGTCCAATTTTAGCGCTTCGGAGCTGCTCAGGGATTATGCGACAGATTTGTTTTCGTTTACTCCGGCCCGTGAGGCCGCGTTGCTACGGAAACTTGCCGCTTCCTATATGGAAAAACTGGCGGAAGACGATCTTGAAAAGCTCTTGCATGAGGTTGAAGAGCCTTTAAGCCTCATATTGGCCAGGATGGAAAAGACCGGAATTGCCCTGGACAAGGTGAAACTCCAGGAATATGGTCAGGAACTTGAGGTTAAGATCAGCCGATTGGAAAGTGAGATTTACAATCTGGCCGGTGAAAACTTTAATATCAATTCGCCGCAGCAGCTTGGCAGGATTCTATTTGAGAATTTAGGGCTTCCGCCACTCAAAAAAACTAAAACGGGTTATTCAACGGATGCGGAAACGCTGGAAGAATTGCGGACGGAGCACGCTGTCGTGGAGAAACTACTGGAATACCGGCAGCTGGTCAAACTGAATTCCACCTATGTCAAGGGCCTGTTGGCCCAGTGTTGTGACGGCAAAATTCATACCACGTTTCAGCAGACGGTTACAGCTACCGGCAGACTTTCCAGTACAGAACCGAATCTGCAAAACATTCCAATCCGTCTGGAAGAAGGCCGGAAACTTAGGAAGGTTTTCCAGGCAACTCAGGAAGACTGGCTTTTGTTATCCGCGGATTATTCTCAGATTGAATTAAGAATTCTGGCGCATTATTCGAAAGATCCAATACTTTGTGAGTCCTTCCTGATTGGGGAAGACGTGCACAGACGTACAGCTGCCGAGGTGTTTGACGTAGTGCTGAACGAAGTCAATTCAGATATGCGGCGCAAGGCCAAAGCGGTTAACTTTGGTTTAATGTATGGTCTGACGGACTTTGGACTGGCCAGGGATCTGACCATTTCCAGAAAAGAGGCAAAATACTATATCAGTCAGTATTTTGAAAGATACAGCGGTGTTCACCGTTATCTTGAGGAGGCCGTCGCTGAAGCCAAAGAAAAGGGAGAGGTTCGTACGATGCTGAACCGGCTGCGGAAAATCCCCGAATTGTCTCATCCAAACAGAATGACGCGGCAGTTTGGCGAACGGATTGCCAAGAATACCCCGATCCAGGGAACCGCGGCTGATATTATGAAAATTGCGATGATTAAAGTAGCTGAAGCGCTTGGGGGCCTGCAGGCAGAAATTCTGCTTCAGGTTCACGACGAACTGGTAGTCCAAGTCGAACCGTCAGCGCTTCCCAAGGTCGCAGCAATTGTCAAGAAAGAGATGGAGCAGGCTTTCCCGATTTCTGTTCCATTGCTGGTAGACTGCAAAGTCGGAAGCAACTGGTATGATATGGTCCCTTATCAGGTAGGTGCGCTGTTGTTTTAGGAGGTCGATCCGATGCCTGAACTTCCCGAAGTAGAAAGTATCCGGCTGTCCCTGGCTGCAAGGATCTTGGGAAAGACAATTGAAGATGTCGAAGTCCGATGGCTTCCGGCAGCAGTTTCTCTGGCGGATGAGGATTTCAGCGCTTTGGTCAGGAACCGGACGATTGAAAGCCTTGACAGACGTGGCAAGTATCTGCTCATGAACCTGAGTCACGGCCTTACGATGATCATTCATTTCAGGATGACCGGGCGTTTGATCTATTATCCTGAGCAGCACGAGCCGGATAAACATACGCATGTTGTGTTTAGGCTCGATCAGGGAGAACTTCATTACTCCGATATCCGGAAATTTGGCAGAATACAGCTGGTGTCTTTTAAAATGGCATTTAAGGCTGCCTGCTTGGCTAAACTTGGGCCGGAACCGCTGGACGAGTCATTTGCATTTGATCAGCTCGGGATGCGACTGGCCAGGAAAAAGAGTACGATCAAGGCTGCGCTGCTGGATCAGACCGTCGTAGCCGGTATCGGAAATATTTATGCGGACGAGGCCCTGTTCCGCGCAGGTATTTTGCCGGATAGGAATACGGCTTCGTTAAAGGTGTCGGAGATTATTCTGCTTTACGATGCGATCTGTGAGGTTCTGCAGGAAGGAATCACGGCTGGCGGAACATCATTTCGTGATTATCGTGATGCAGACGGCAAGAAGGGTGCATTTCAGGAAAATCTGATGGTTTACGGACGCAGCGGTCAGGAGTGTAAATATTGTGGAGGCCAATTGGCCAAAATCAAAGTAGCCGGAAGGACAACGGTGTACTGTCCGAACTGCCAGAAATAGATGAAATTTGTTTTGAAGAAGGAATAACTTTTCATGCAGGAAGAAAGAATCCAGGAGGAGTATTTCACAGAAGGATGAGCATACTTTATTGCAATGGACTTGAAATTGAAGTAGCAGGGAGCACCCTGCTGGATCATATAACGCTGCGTTTGGAAAAGGGTCAAAAAGCCGGCCTGGTCGGAGCCAATGGGGCAGGTAAAACAACACTGATCAGGGCTGTCATGGGAGAAATTGCTCATGAAAACGGAGATATCAACTGGCAGGGTACTGTCGGCTATCTGCCGCAGACGACTGCATCCACAGCAGAACACGGTACAGTATTTGAACAAATGCTGGCGGAACGCCGGGATATTCTTGATATGCGGGACAGCCTCAGATCCTTGGAAAACAAAATGGCGGAGCAGGCCGATGAGAAAACGCTCGAAAGGTACAGTCTGCTTACGGAACAGTATGAAAGGGCGGGTGGTTATGCGCTCGAAGCCAGGATCCGCAAGATCCTGACCGGACTCGGGATGGACCGGCATCAGACGACTGAAGCTAATCATTTAAGCGGTGGTCAGAAAACCCGTCTGGCGCTTGGTAAGCTTCTGCTGCGTGATCCGGACGTTCTGATTCTTGACGAGCCTACGAACCATCTCGATATTGAGGCACTGGAATGGCTCGAAAATTACCTGGGAGATTATGCTGGAGCTGTGCTTGTCGTTTCCCATGACAGGTACTTCCTGGACAGAGTCGTGGACAGCACCTTCCTGATTGAGGATGGGTTCCTGAAAGCTTACAACGGCAACTATTCGGAATTTGAACTGCAGCGGAATATTGAAAGAATATCGCTGACCAGAGAAGCGGAACGGATCAATAAAAAAATTGCGGACCTGGAGGAGTATATCCGGCGTCATGGTGCCGGAATCAAGGCCAAACAGGCCCGGGGCAGGGAATCCATGCTGAAAAAAATTACGCCGGTGAATGCGCCGAAAGATTCGAAAAAACTCAGCATAAGCCTCCAGGCCAAGACCCGCTCAGGTGACCGGGTTCTCGAGATAGACGATCTGGCCGTTAAGTACGGGCAGAAGACCATATTTGAACATGTAGGTTTGGAATTGCGCCGTGGTGATAAGATTGCCCTGCTCGGCAGAAACGGGGTCGGAAAGACGACGCTGTTAAGAGCTGTTACAGGACAAATTCCGTATGACGGTACGATCCGGACCGGGGCGAATGTCTCCGTCAGCTACTATTCCCAGGAGCATGAGAATATTGGATTAAGAGAAATTGTCATGGACGAAATCCGTTATTCATCAACGCTTGATGACCCGGAAATACGCAATGTTTTGGCCCGGTTTGGCTTCCGGGGAGAGGACGTTTTCAAACCTGTTGCTGGTTTAAGCGGGGGAGAGAAAAGCAGGCTGGCGCTTTGCAAGCTTTTTCTGAATCAGGGAAACCTGCTTTTGCTTGATGAGCCGACCAACCATCTCGATATGGAGACGAGAGAAGTCCTGGAGGAAGTGTTGCAGGATTACAACGGGACAATTTTGACCGTATCCCATGACCGGTACTTTCTGAACCGAATCGTGAATAAGATTGCATTGCTTACAGTGAATGGTCTGAAGGTATTTGAGGGAGACTACACAGCCTATCGTGAGATGAGCGAGAAGAGTGAAAATGAAGAAATGGAATCTGTTCAAGCCACTGAAGATCAGACCTGTAAAAATGAAGAGGCTCAAAAAGCCAGAGATTACAGGGAAGAGTCCAAGAATACCAAACGGATAGAAAAAAAGATCAAGCAAATCGAGGAAAAAATTGCGGATACAGAATTATTGCTTCAAGAAATTGAGGATAAGCTCGATGCCGCAGCCAGTGATTATGAACTGACATTGTCACTGCACCAGTCGTATGAGAAAGTGCAGGCAGAGCTCGATTATCTGATGGAGGAGTGGCTGGTTTACCAGGATTAATACGGGAAACCCGACAGACCGACGACCACAGATGAGCCGGCGCGGCACACCAAAACGAGGTTACAGCCATATATTATCCCGAAGGAAATACTTAAGGGGTAAAAGAATATGGGAATGGCAATGATCCTTGCTTTGGCTTTGAGTCTTGACGGTTTTGGGGTAGGGATGGCCTACGGTCTGAAGAGGATTCGGATACCGCTCAGTTCCATGATGATTATTGGCTTTTGTACGGCACTCGCCATGACAGTCTCGATGTACTGCGGACATCTGATCACGTCTCAGCTTACGGTGATCCATCCCGGTATTCTGGGAGCAGTCGTTCTTATTGCAATCGGCTTGTATCAATTGATTCAGACTTTGAGAAACAGAGCGGAACTGCCTGAAGCTGTCCCGGTAATGGTAGCTTCAGTCGGGCAGAGAGATGACAATCCGTATCGTACTTTGTTCAGTATTAATTTGAATTTCTTTGGTCTGGTCATTCAGGTTTTGCAGACACCGGATGCGGCAGACATTGACGGCTCCGGAGTCATTACGCTGAATGAAAGTCTGCTTCTCGGCGTGGCATTGTCCCTGGATGCGTTTGCTTCGGGTGTAGCCGCTGCACTGACAGGAATTTTCTGGTATGTCATCGGGATGGTGACGCTGATGCAGGTTCTGATGATCTTTACCGGTCAGGTATTGACAGGCAGGCTTCCGGCGAGCGTTATGGCGAGAGTCAGGTATCTGCCGGGGATCGTCCTGATACTCATCGGGTCATTAAAAATAATTTGAGGTTAAACATGATCAAAATTGGACTTACAGGAGGAATAGCAAGCGGCAAGACGCGTGTTGCCAGCTGGTTTGCGCAGAAGGGCATCCCAATTTTTGACGCGGATGACGCAGTTCATAGGTTGTATGACGGGCCGTTGATCCCTTTGATCGGAAAAGAGTTTGGATCTGAATGCGTCCGAGATGGGAAGATTGACCGGGCGGAGCTAGGCAAAATCATATTTGCCGATCCTGAGGCCAGGCAAAGGCTTGAGGAACTTGTTCATCCTTTGATCCGGCAGCAGATGCAGGATCAATGCCTGAAGGCAGAAATCCAAAGTGAAAAGCTGATTATCCTGGATATTCCGCTGCTTCTGGAAACGGGATGGGGGAAATTTGTCGACGAGGTTTGGGTCGTTTATGTCCCTGCTGAAATACAAATCACCAGGCTGATGGAACGAAACAGCTTAACTAGGGAAGAGGCTGAGCGGCGGCTTGCTGCGCAAATGCCGCTGGAGGACAAAAAAAGGAAAGCCGACCGGGTCATTGATAATTCCAGGAACTGGAGAGAAACTGAAAAACAACTTGAAATGATCTGGAAAGAACTGTTTTCCTGAAATCTCCATTCCATAGATTTATCTGTAATTCAAGGTCTCGGCTTGCATTGAAGCAGCTTTGTCGTATATAATGTTTCAGAATTAAATCATATCTTTGCTCAGATCAACATACTGATAATCAAAAGGTTAGAATATTGAAATAGGATGGGTGCATTTTGTTTATCGCAAAGAAGAAAATTGTTAAGACCATAACAATTATTTTTTTATTATTTATGATCCTGGCTGTATACCAGTCAAACTTTGTCGGCAGAATGATGTATCCTTTTCCATACAAACAGACCGTTGAAAAATATGCTGCACAGTATGATACGGATCCTTTGCTGGTGATTGCCGTAATCAGGGAAGAGAGCAGGTTCATCACCAAATCGAAATCATCCAAAGGGGCGGTCGGATTGATGCAACTGATGCCAGGGACAGCTAAAGAGGTAGCTGTCTGGCTGAAAGAGGATTACGCGAAGACTGATTTACTTGATCCAGAAACCAATATTCGTTACGGAACCTGGTATCTTGCTTCTTTGAGCAAGGAGTTTTCCGGCAATACGGTTCTTACCCTGGCAGCTTATAACGCCGGGATTGGCAGGGTGCAAAGCTGGCTGGATGATTGGCCGAAGGACCCGAATGCGTACCGTATTGAGGAAATTCCAATTACAGAGACCAGGGAATATGTCGAGAAGGTTTACAGAAGTTATGAAAAATATTTGGCCCTTTATGCTACTCAACATTCCGGAGGGCGTGAATAAATGCTTTTAATTTAGCAATCGTAAGCTGTCTGTCGTTTTTGCTTTTTTGTTTGACTGCAACACTACGGAGAGAGTCCCAAAAAGCCGAGGTCATATTGCTTTCATTGACTTCAAATACAACAAAAGGCAGGGCGGTCTTCGCAATCATCACGCCGACCGCGTCTTTGGCATAGATCAGATAGTCCTTCTTTTCTTCCTCGGAAACAAGACGCAGATGATAATTCTCATGATTTTCGAGCAGAAAGATAAGGTGCTGGAGATGAGCCGTGTATTCTTCCTGCGTATAGTATAGTTCCTGATCGTGGATGATGAAGGAAGAGAAACCGATGCGCAGTTCACCTTTTTTCATAAGGATAGGATCGGGGAGAGCCGCAATTTCATAGTACTGATGTAGGAGAAGGTTTTTCTCAAAAGTTTTGATCCGGCTTTTATGGTAAGACAGGATGTTTCTTTTTTCCGTGCTGCCGATCCGGGTCAAAATATGTTCGAAGGTTGCAGAAGGCATGGTTACCATGGAAAGTGATTCTGTTTTCAGGATTGTATCAGCTTCCGCACTGTCAAAATGGGCCAGCGCCAGTGAATATCTTTTCTGATATTCCTGTTGATTTCCGAGGGTATAGATGTTCATCAGTGGACGACAGACGGACAGATAATCGTTGAATTCATCGGTCAAAGCGCTGACCGTTTTTTTATCTGTCACCAGAAAATTAGCGGCATTCGCTGTCTTGTTTTCTACAGAAGTTGAAGTTAAGGCGGCGGTTTGGGGGGCAATGAACAAAGTCCGTCCGAAAATCCCATCCCGTTTTCTTGGGCAATAATAGGGTTCCACGGCTCCGGTCATATAGATGGGCATCCACTGGGTGATTGCCGAGAGCATTTCATCCAAATCCCTGCTGAGCGTGTGGATGATTTTGATCCTATTTCCAGCCAGAATCGCCTTTCTGAGCAAGGCCGACCATTTCTTCGTAAAGGAATAATCCCCGGTTAACCAGTCTATCCGCTCGTCACTATATAAAAGAAGCGTTTGGGGAATCTTGCCGGATAGCAGCATGGTCAGAAATGTACTCACAGCTTCCCGTTTACCTTCCTCACCAAAGAAGACGGCACCATCCATCTTCAGCTCCATGACAAGTTCCGGTTCCTCGCTGCTTTCCAACAGAGACAGGTTTTTGAACTTAAAATTGGACAGTCCGTTTAAAAATTCGCTGACTGTTTCGGTATCATTGCCGATTTCACCTGAAAGCCACTGATGGACCAGGATTTTAAACTGCTCGATCTGAGATTCTGCGGTTGGCATCATGTTGAGCTGTTCAAATACAGCAGTGATTTGATACGCTTTGGTACAGCGCTGCGCCAAATAGGAAGACATTGTCTTCAGATAGTTGGCGTTGCGGGAAGGCTGGCGTTCTCCGCGCCGAAAACGGCTGATCAAAGACGCATCTACGGAGATCTGCTGAGCCAGAGCGCTATTACTTGTTTTCGTAATATTCATTAAGAAATCTAATTTTTCTGCAAAAGTCATTAATAATCCCACCTCAGGATTAATTATGAAGTGATTTCAAAGCAATAGCAAGAATTTTGTCATGTTCTTTGACTTTTTGACGGTCATGAATGGCAAAGGAGCGACTCGCCAAGGATGGTGCAATAGCCGAAGAGCGGTTAGGGTACATGACGTAAGCCCTAAGTTAAAAAAATACTGCCAATAGTATAAACGATTAACAGTATCTTATAGGTTCATTTACGCTTGTTTAGGGCTTACCCAAAATATCAAATTTCAGTCAGCACGGCTCCCTCAGAATCAATATCCAGGGTCAGGGCTGCAGAAGACAAACCATTCTCCTGGAGTACGTTCTTCATCGTCATGGCTATCTGATCTTCTTTTCCATAGGGGCAAAAAGCAATCAGAGTCGGTCCGGAACCACTCAGGGCTGCGCCGTACGCGCCAGCGCGGACAGCAGATTTTAAGGCTTCGGGCATACCGGGGATCAGAGAAGCTCGCTGATTTTGATGGATCCTGTCCTGAGTGGCAATCGCCAATAAATCGTATTCCTCTTTAACAAACGCATCAACTAAAAGGCCGACGCGGGAAGCATTAAAGATCACATCAGTCCTGGAAACAGAAGCAGGCAGTATCCCGCGCGCTTTTTCAGTTTTAACGAGAATATCCGGGATCACGACGACGGCTTTGAATTTTGGAGACTTCGCCAGCGTCCTCGGAATAAGCTTGTTTTCATCCATGACTGTCAAGGTGATCCCGCCGCAAAGAGCAGGCGAGACATTATCCGGGTGGCCTTCGATTTCAGAAGCGATTTCAAGCAATTGAAGCTTGTTTAAGGGGCTTCCGGCTACCGCGTTTGCGATAATCAACCCGCCGACAACGGCGGTGGAACTGCTTCCCAGTCCGCGGGCAGGCGGAACATGGCTTTCCAGGGTGATTTTTAAGAATCTAGGCTGGAAACCAATTTTCTGCCACAGCCTGCAGGCTGTTTTCCATAAAAGGTTTGTTTCATCTGCCGGAATATTGCTCGTATAGGTGCCTTTAAGGATAATCTCCAGTTTTTCACTTTCTTCAGCCTGGATATAGTTATATAGCCTTAAAGCCAGTCCCATACAGTCAAAACCTGGTCCGAGATTTGCTGAAGTTGCTGGTACTTTTACTTGGAACATCGTTTCCTCCATTTTTGCTGATAATATCGATTTGTGTCTGAACTTCGTATAAATTCTATAACAATTACTGGGCGAAGTAAACAGCTAGCAGTTCAATCTCAAATAACGTTAATTTCATCAGTTCCAGACTACGTCTCCATAATGGATGGACTAATGTCGCGATGCTATGCAATAGCAAGGAGCGACAAGCCAAGGAGGGCACTATCTGCCGAAAGCGGTTATCCATTATGGAGACTAACCCGAGCAAAGCAAAAGTATTACGATATTAGACTCCGCTTGTCTCCAACCGGATAACATTATAAATCTTATCCAATTTGCTGTAGGAATTTAGGGACTGGATGGCCTGACGGAGCTGTCCTTCCCGGCAGGGGTGGGTCACCAGTGCGATTTCGGCGCTTTTATCCGGCCGCGGTTTCTGGATGATGGAATTAAAGCTAATATCAGCTTCAGCAAAGAATAACGCCAGTGTTGCAAAGACTTTTGGCTCGTCTTTAACTTTAAGCCGGATGTAATAAGCGGTTGTAAAATCATCCGTTGAGATGATCGGATAGTTGCGGTAACAGCCGCAATTCAGGAGTCCTTCGGATCCGGCGGACATATTGCGTACAATCTGGATAATGTCGGCTACAACGGAACTGCCTGTCGGCAAGGCTCCGGCGCCTTTCCCGTAAAACATTGTTTCTCCGATAGCATCACCGGTGACATAAATCGCGTTGTACACACCGCTGATATTGGCCAGCGGATGTTTTTTGGAAATCAGGGCGGGATGCACCCTGACTTCGATCCCTTCTTCCTGATTTTTGGCAATGGCCAGCAGCTTAATCACGCAGCCGAGCTCATCGGCATAGTGGATATCTTCCGGAGAAACGTTGGAAATTCCTTCGGCATAAACATCGTTAAACGTCACGCGCGTATTAAAAGCCAGGGAAGAAAGAATCGCAAGTTTGCGGGCGGCATCAAGCCCTTCTACGTCGGAGACCGGATCTGCTTCAGCATAGCCGAGCTCTTGGGCTTCTTTCAGGACATCAGCAAAATTGCGTCCCTGTTCGGTCATAGCAGACAAAATATAATTGGTCGTACCGTTAATAATCCCAAGCAGTGAGGAGATCCGGTTGGCGGTCAGGGATTGCCTTAAGGCAGCGATAATCGGGATACCGCCAGCGACACTGGCTTCAAAATACAAATCTCGGCCGTTCTTTTTCGCAGCCTCAAGCAGTTCTTCTCCATTTTGAGCTAAAAGATCTTTATTGGCGGTAACTACATTTTTGCCGTTTGCCATTGCAGTCAGGATAAGCGTGCGGGCTGGCTCGATACCGCCCATTACTTCGACAACAATGTCAATTTCCGGATCATCCGTGATCTCCCTGGGATCGTCTGTCAAAATAATGCCGCGGCAATCCGGCCGAGGTTTATGGATATCATGGACTAAAGCCTTCTTTATAGTTATATCTGCGTTGGTACGGGTACTGATGTCATACCGGTTATTTTCCAGTATGGCGGCTGTACCTGATCCCACAGTTCCAAAACCCAGTAAACCAATTACAATTTTCTTCATAAATATTTCCTCCCTATCCCCTCTGAATGAACAAGTGTTTCTGTACAGTGGACATTATACCAAGCTATCCCGAAATTGGCAAGGATATTTTTGATCGGCCCACTGCAGGATGAAAAGTATATTCCAAATATATTGACACAGTTAACTGTATCATATACACTTAGATAAAATAATTATATGTGCTATAACACAGCGTTAACGAGATAATGATGGTTCAGAAAGTCCGTAGAGTTTTTCTCATATATGAATATGCACGTTAGGAAGTGTAGCAATTAGACTCCCTGTTTTTTTTTATTAAGGTATATTTTACATGTTGATTGTGTTTCGTTACAATATAGATAGTGTTGAAATCAAAATTGATTTTCGGAAAGGAGTATTCACATGATTATCTATTGCGATGGTAAATTTGTTGACAGCCAGGAGGCGAAAATTTCTGTATTTGATCATGGCTTTCTTTACGGAGACGGTGTATTTGAAGGGATCCGGGCCTATAACGGCCGGGTATTCAAATTAAAGGAACATATTGACAGACTGTATGAGTCCGCTAATGCGATTCTGTTAAACGTTGAGGTAAGCCGTCGGGAAATGATGGATATCGTTGTAGAAACTGTAAGAAAAAACAACCTTACAGATGCTTATATCCGCCTGATTATTTCCAGAGGGGTCGGAGATATGGGCTTAGACCCAAGGAAATGCCCTAAATCGGAAATTATTTGTATTGCCGGCAATATTTCATTGTATCCGCAGAGCATGTACGAAAACGGGATGGAGATCATTACGGCTGCAACCCGACGGAACAGTTCAGATGCGTTAAGCCCGAGAATCAAATCCCTGAACTATTTAAACAATATTATGGCCAAGATTGAAGCCAACAGGGCAGGTCTGATGGAAGCATTGATGTTGAATCAGGAAGGGTATGTCAGTGAAGCCACCGGCGATAACATTTTCATTATCAAAGACGGAGTTATAACCACACCTCCAGTTTATGCCGGGATTTTAAAAGGCGTCACCCGTGATTCGGTTATTGATTTAGCCCGCCAGGAAGGGATCACCGTTCAAGAAGAGCTGTTTCATCTGATTGATGTCTACAGTGCCGATGAGTGCTTCCTGACCGGTACGGCGGCTGAGCTGATTCCGATTATTATGCTGGATTCCAGAAAGATCGGGGACGGTAAACCAGGACCCGTATTTAAAAAGCTGCTGGCTAAATTCCACGAATATGTCAAAACAGAAGGCGAGCCTATCTAGTAAGCATTTCTAAATAACTTAAACCTTCATAGCCGGGTCTGTGTGCCACAGTTCCAGCGTAAGCGGAGCATGGATGCGGAGCGCGGCTGTTAGCGCCATGGAGGGCGCTATCTGCCGAGAGCGGAATGTGGCGCGCAGACCAGACCCAAATGATTATATTAATAGATTGAAGACAAACGATAGATTAAAGACGGAAATTTTTTCAGGAAAGGAAGCGATCCCATGAACAGTGATGCAGTAAAAGTCGGAGTTGACAGGGCGCCTCACCGGTCTCTATTTAAAGCTCTCGGACTTACCGACCGGGAAATCAATAAACCCTTGATCGGTATCGTAAACTCCTTTAATGAATTTGTGCCCGGGCATATGCATCTGCGTCAAATTGCCGAAGCAGTCAAAACCGGAGTCAGAGAAAATGGCGGTACGCCGCTCGAATTTTCGACGATTGGTGTATGTGACGGCATTGCCATGGGACACGTCGGGATGCATTTTTCCCTCGCGAGCAGGGAGCTGATTACCGACTCCATTGAGATTATGGCCAGAGCACATGCTGTCGATGCCCTGGTATTTATTCCGAGCTGTGACAAAATTGTCCCTGGAATGCTGATGGCTGCGATGCGGCTGAATCTGCCGTCCATCGTCGTGAGCGGCGGGCCGATGCTGCCGGGTCGTCACGAGGGAAAAAATGTTGATTTTATCACCGTCTACGAAGGCGTCGGTAAAGTCTACAGCGGCCAGGAAAGCCAGGAGTGGCTTCAGGGCCTCGAACAGAATGCGTGCCCGACCTGCGGTTCCTGCGCCGGGATGTTTACGGCAAACTCCATGAATTGCCTGACAGAGGTGATCGGCATGGCGCTACCCGGCAATGGTACGATACCGGCTGTCTATTCCGAGAGAATACGCTTGGCCAAAGAAACCGGTTATCAGGTTATGAACCTGCTGCGGGACAATATCCGGCCGCGTGATATTGTAACGAGCACTTCAATCAGGAACAGCATTGCCGCCGATATGGCGTTAGGGTGTTCAACCAATACCATCCTTCATCTGCCCGCGATCGCGTTTGAAGGAGAAATCGAATTTGATTTGGCCGAGATCAATGCAATCAGTGACCGGACCCCTCAGATCTGTAAACTGAGTCCGGCGGTGAACGGGCATTATCTCGTCGAAGTCAATGAAGCAGGCGGGATCAGTGCCGTTTTGAAGAGCTTGCTGGATGCCGGTTTGATTGATGGTTCCGGGATGACAGTTTCCGGCAGTACCATGGCGGAAAGACTAAGCAGCGCGGCTGTCAAAAATCCGAGTGTGATTCGGCCGCTAACTGATCCGTACTCCGCCAAAGGCGGACTCTGTGTCCTGTTTGGCAACCTGGCACCGGAAGGAGCCGTGATCAAAGTAGGTGCGCTGGCGAACAGAGATATTGTCTTCGAGGGCGCGGCCAAGGTTTACGACGGAGAAGACCTGGCGGCGGAAGCGATCCGCAGCGGCGTGATCAAAGAAGGCGATGTCGTGATTATCCGCTATGAAGGACCGAAAGGCGGACCTGGTATGAGAGAGATGCTCGGACCAACAGCAACCCTAGCAGGAATGGGCCTTGATTCTTCCGTGGCGCTGCTCACCGACGGACGTTTTTCCGGAGGCAGCCGGGGACTTTCGATCGGGCACATTTCTCCGGAAGCAGCGCTCGGCGGGGAGATTGCGTTCGTCGAGAACGGCGATATAATTCGGATTGATTTAGAAAAACGGACCATTGACTGGCTTCTGCCCGAATCTGAAAAAGCAGAAAGAAGAAACAGCTTTGACCCCAAAAAAGGGTTGGAGAAAGTGTATAAAGTAGCAGGCCGGACAGGATATCTGGGACGTTACGTCCAATTTGCCCAGTCGGCCAATAAAGGAGCAGCTTTCCGGACAGTTAAGGAGGAATGAATGAATGGATAAGTCCAAAGAAGACGCCTTAATAGCCAGAGACCCTGAAATTACCTGGGAAGACGAAGAAAGTCTTGCTTTGGATAATTATAATGGCGCCAAAGCGCTGCTCGACGTACTGGACCAGGAGGGGGTAGAGCTGATATTCGGGTATCCCGGCGGATCTTTGCTCGCACTGTATGATGCGCTTCTGGACAGCTCGATCCGTCATATCCTGCCAAGACATGAGCAGAGTGCTGTTCATGCTGCCGATGCCTACGCACGGGTCAGCGGCAAGGTTGGTGTCTGTCTGGCCACCTCAGGTCCGGGAGCCGCCAATATGGTCACAGGAATTGCGAATGCGTATATGGATTCCATTCCGCTTGTGATCTTAACCGGTCAGGTATCGACCCATTTGTTGGGGACGGATTCTTTTCAGGAAGTTGACATTACGGGAATCACGATGCCGATTACGAAGCATTCCTATCTGGTCAAAGATGCCAGAGACATTCCGCGTATCGTGAAAGAAGCGTTTTACATTGCGAGTACAGGACGTCCGGGTCCGGTCCTGATCGATCTGCCGAAGAATATTATGGCAGCAGAGGTCACTGAGCCTTATCCATCCAAAGTAGCGCTGAAAAGCTATAAATTTTTTACCAAGGGAAACCCCGGTCAGATTTCTGAAGCAGCCAGAGTACTGGCCCAAAGCAAAAAACCGGTTGTTTATGCCGGGGGAGGCGTCATAACCTCCGGAGCCGGCAAGATTCTTCAGGAAGTACTCGAAAAAACCAATCTTCCTGTGGTCACGACGCTGATGGGCATTGGCAGTGTCCCATCTAAACATCCGAATCATTTAGGGATGGTCGGAATGCATGGAACCATTACGGCAAATCTTGCCGTAGATGCGTGTGATTTACTGATTGCGATCGGTGTCCGCTTTGACGACAGGGTCACGAGCGGGCTGAAACACCGTTTTGCTACGAAGGCAAAAATCATTCATATCGATATCGACCCTGCCGAGATCGGCAAAGTCATCCGGGCACATATCCCGATTGTCGGAGATGCCAGACTTGTGCTGGAAGAGTTCCTTACCAAAATCAATCCGCCGGCTATTCAGGATTGGTGGAACGAACTCAGGAGCTGGCAAAAGGAATACCCGTTAAGCTATGAGCAGGATGGCCGCCTCAATCCGCAGACGATTTTGGAAGCGATGGGGAAAATCAGCGGGGAAGAAGTAATCGTGGTGACGGATGTCGGTCAGCACCAGATGTGGGCGGCCCAATTCTGTCCGATTAATCAAGAAAGACATTTTATTACCAGTGCGGGTCTGGGAACGATGGGTTTTGGTCTTCCGGGTGCAATTGGCGCCCAGTTTGCGAAACCGGACAGTCTGGTCTTTCTGGTTACCGGAGACGGTTCTTTACAAATGAGCATCCATGAGCTCGCCACCGCGGTCCAATATCACCTTCCCATAAAAATAGTCCTGATGAATAACGGGGTTTTAGGCATGGTTAGGCAGATGCAAAAAATGCTCTTTAACGAGCGTTTCAGCCAAATCCAGCTGGATGCCAATCCTGATTTTGTGAAACTCGCTGACGCCTACGGGATCAAAGGGCGCAGAGTCGAGCAGACCGACCAGGTTGAAGACGCCTTGAAGGAAGCTGTTGCAACCCCCGGACCTTTTTTGTTGGATTTCACGATCTCACCGGATGAAGTTGTACTTCCTTTTGTCCCTGCCGGGCAGGGAATTACAGAGATACTGGAGGGGAAGGAATAATGCTGCATACACTCGCTGTAATGGTTGAAAATGATCCGGGGGTCCTGGCCCGGGTATCAAGCCTGTTTTCCCGGCGGGGCTACAATATCTACAGCCTGACGGTATGTCAGACTGAAAATCCGGGCCTTTCCATGATGACGATCGTGGTCGAGGGTGACAGCCAGGTCATTGAACAGGTCACCAAGCAGCTGCATAAACTGGTTGTCGTTCATAAGGTGACCAACCTGAGTCAGGAGTCCGTGGTGAACAGGGAGCTGGCCCTGATCCGGGTCAAGGTTAAATCGGATACACGGCTCGAAGTACTCCAGACGGTAGACATCTTCAGGGGCAGAGTCGTTGATATGGGCAAAAATAACCTAACGATCGAGCTTACTGGAGATGAAGATAAGATCGATGCGTTTGTCAGAACGATGCGATCTTACGGCATTCTCGAACTTGTCAGAACCGGTAAAATTGC
Organism: Dehalobacter sp. DCA; assembly: GCF_000305775.1. Classification (NCBI taxonomy): domain Bacteria; kingdom Bacillati; phylum Bacillota; class Clostridia; order Eubacteriales; family Desulfitobacteriaceae; genus Dehalobacter; species Dehalobacter sp. DCA. The sequence continues at coordinate 951,343 of NC_018866.1, read as the reverse complement.
AATTGCCCGATCCGATAATTAAAATGAAGAAATAATAAATGAGGAGAGTAAATAACATGGCTAAAATGTATTATGATCAAGATGCTGATATGGGACTGCTGAAAGGAAAAACGATTGCGGTAATGGGTTGGGGAAGCCAGGGTCATGCCCAATCACAGAACCTTAAAGATTCCGGTTTAAACGTCATTGTGGGCTTGCGCAAAAACAGCCCAAGATGGAAAGAAGCCGAAGAAGCCGGTCTGACGGTGATGACGGTTGCTGAAGCAGCAGCCAAAGCAGACTTAATCCAAATCCTTCTGCCTGATGAGACCCAGAGCAGGATCTACCGGGAAGAAATCGAACCGTCGCTCACTGCCGGAAAAGTACTTTGCTTTTCACACGGTTTTAACATTCATTTCGGTCAGATCGTGCCGCCGGCTAATGTCGATGTGATCATGATCGCTCCGAAGAGCCCGGGACATCTCGTACGTCGAACCTACACTGAAGGTGCAGGGACACCGGGACTGATCGCCGTCTATCAGGACGCTACCGGCAACGCCCACCAGATTGGTCTTGCTTATGCCAAAGGGATTGGCTGCACCCGTACAGGGCTGATTGAAACTACGTTTGCTGAAGAGACCGAAACCGATTTATTCGGTGAACAGGCAGTACTTTGCGGCGGCGCTTCAGAATTGGTCCGCGCCGGTTTTGATACACTTGTAGAAGCCGGTTATCAGCCGGAAATTGCTTACTTTGAGTGTCTGCATGAACTGAAATTAATTGTCGACCTGATGTATGAAGGTGGAATCAGCCGGATGCGCTACTCCGTTTCCGATACTGCCCAGTACGGAGACCTGATGGTCGGCAGACGGATCATTACGGAAGAAACCCGCAAAGAAATGAAGAAAGTTCTTTCTGAAATCCAGAACGGGGAGTTTGCCCGCAAATGGCTCTCCGAAAATCAGGTTGGACGTCCGGTATTCAATGCCATAACTCGCAGGGATGCCGAACACAAAATTGAAAAAGTTGGCCAGGAGCTTCGTTCCATGATGCCTTGGCTTAAGAAGAAATAAGTCACCAATAAATATTTTGTTTTTTTGAGCGGGTCTGGGGCTCACAATACCGCTTTTCGGCTGTTGTGCCCTCCATGGCACAAACAGCCGCGCTCCGCATCCGTGCTCCGCTTATCGCGAAACTGTGAGCCCCAGACTGATCTTAAGTAAGATACAGTAGTTATTTATATCTAGAATGTTATACTTGCATGTTGATTTCAAAGTGTATTTCTTAGAATAATTTAACGTATATCTTCAGAGATCAGTCTCCGTAATATATAGCCAGCGTAAGCGGAGCAAGGAGTGCGCAGCGCGGCTTTTTGAGCCAGGAGGGCTCAATTGCCGTAAGCGGCTATATATTACGGAGACCTACCCGGAAAAAATCTTTATGTATAAAATTGATTCGAAGCGCAGGGGGTGGATAAGGTGAGACGGATTGAATTTTTTGATACGACACTGCGGGACGGGGAACAGTCTCCCGGCGTTGCGCTGAATATGGAGGAGAAGCTGCAGATTGCACGTCAGCTGGAAAAGCTGGGCGTGGATATCATTGAAGCAGGTTTTCCAATCACTTCTCCGGGCGATTTTGAGGCCGTATCTTTGATCGCCGAAAAGGTTAGAAATACGACCATTGCTGCGCTTGCCAGGGCAGAAGCCAAGGATATTGAAAGAGCCTGGGAGGCAATTCATATTGCAGAAAGCCCACGAATCCATACGTTTATTGCGACATCTCCGATTCATATGCAGTACAAACTCAGAAAAACACCAGATGAGGTGTTGGAACGCGCTGTCTATGGGGTCAAACTGGCAAAATCCAAAGTTAGTGATGTAGAATTCAGTGCTGAAGATGCTTCGCGCAGCGACATAGATTTTTTGGCCAAAGTATTCTCACTGGTCATTAAGGCTGGAGCTACTGTGATCAACATCCCGGATACCGTCGGGTATGCGATGCCCGCAGAATTCGCTCAGTTTGTCAAAGCGATCATGGACAAAACCGATGGCATTGAAAAAGTCAAAGTAAGCGTCCACTGCCATAATGATCTCGGACTGGCCGTCGCGAATTCCCTGGCCGCGGTTAAGGCAGGCATTCATCAGATTGAATGTGCGGTCAACGGCCTCGGAGAACGGGCCGGGAATGCTGCGCTGGAAGAATTGGCCATGGCGCTGCATACCCGGAAAGACCTTTATGAGGCCGAGACAGGTATCATCACTCGGGAGATTTCCCGGACCAGCAGTCTGGTCAGCAGACTGTCCGGTATGAGGGTCCAGCCAAATAAAGCGATCGTAGGTAAGAACGCTTTTGCGCACGAATCAGGCATTCATCAGGACGGGGTTCTCAAAGAACGCAGTACGTATGAAATTATGTCCCCGGATGCCATCGGACTGGACATGAATACGATTGTCCTCGGCAAACATTCCGGGAGGCATGCGGTCAAACAGTCTCTGGACGACCTGAGCATAGAAGTCAGTGAGGAACGCTTTGAGAAGCTTTTTGAAGACTTCAAAACCCTTGCTGAAAAGAAAAAGATTATCACGGAAGCTGATCTTTATGCGCTTGCTGAAACGCAGGAGGCAGAGGAAACGCTGGCCTTAAATTACTGGCAGATTCTAAGCGGCAATAACTTGAAGCCTACGGCAACGATCGGCTTAGAGCTGAAAGATGGGAAAGAGCATCATGGTGAGCTGGTGAAAGCTGCTTATGGCGACGGTCCTGTAGCGGCTGCCTATAAGGCGATCGATAAGATCGTCGGGATTGAAGGAAAACTGCAGAATTTCTCGTTACAGGCGATTGACGTCGGTGAAGATTCTCAGGGTGAAGTGACCGTAACGGTTTCATTCGGTGATCACACTGTTGCCGGCCGGGGTGTCAGTCCGGATATTATTGAGGCCAGCGTCAAAGCGTATGTCCAGGCTGTCAACAGGGCACTCAGCAAAGGCTGGATCAGCCTGAAGCAAAGATAACAGCAGAAGACAAAACAGGCCGCGATGATGCATGATTGAGGATACTTATCATCTCATCTCGCACGTACTGAATGTTCACGCAGATGAGATAATATCATATGAACAGGAGCATAGGCAAAAGGAGGGTATTGCCCATGGGTATGACGATAAGCGAAAAAATTCTGGCAGCCCATGCCGGAGTAGATAAAGTTGTTCCCGGAGAAATCATCAATGCCAAATTGGATATAGTCTTATCCAATGACGTTACGGCTCCGGTGGCGATCAAGGAGTTTGAAAAGTTAGGAATTGAAAAGGTATTTGACAAGGAAAAAGTAGCGTTGGTACCCGACCATTTCACCCCGAACAAGGATATTGCCTCCGCGGAACAATGCAAAACTGTCAGGGAATTTGCTCGGAAACATGAGATTAAACATTACTGGGATACCGGAAGAGTCGGCATCGAGCACTGTCTGCTCCCGGAACAGGGCGTGGTTCTACCCGGTGACCTGATTATCGGCGCCGACTCCCACACCTGCACGTATGGCGCACTCGGCGCTTTTGCGACCGGCGTCGGCAGTACCGATTGCGCAGCAGGGATGGCCACAGGTGAGGCTTGGTTCAGAGTCCCCGAAACTTTAAAATTTGTTTTTCACGGTACTAAGTTTCAGCCCTATGTCGGCGGCAAGGATTTGATTCTGTATATCATCGGCAAAATCGGCGTTGACGGTGCCCGCTATAAAGCGATGGAATTTGCCGGAAACGGCATCAAAGCACTCTCTATGGACAACAGGCTGACGATGTGCAATATGGCAATCGAGGCCGGCGGCAAGGCCGGGATCATTGAACCGGACGAGATTACGCTCGAGTACGTCAAAGCAAGAGCAAAAAGAGATTATAAAGTCTATCATAGCGACCCGGATGCCGTATACGAGAAAGTCTACGAATTTAACACAGAAGATATTCCGCTGCAAATCGCTTTCCCGCATCTCCCGGAAAACACAAAATCCGTGGATGAAGCAAAGGGTTTGAAAATAGACCAGGTTGTGATCGGCTCGTGCACGAACGGTCGCCTTGAGGATCTCGAAATTACAGCCAGAATCATGAAAGGGAAGAAGATCCATCCGAATATCCGCTGCCTGATTTTCCCGGGCACCCAGGATATCCTGCTTGAAGCGATGAGCCGCGGCTGGATTCAGACCATGATCGAAGCCGGAGCAGCAGTCAGTACGCCGACCTGCGGGCCATGTCTGGGCGGCCATATGGGGATTCTGGCCAAAGGTGAGCGGGCACTGTCCACCACAAACAGGAACTTTGTAGGCCGGATGGGTCATCCCGAAAGCGAAGTATACCTGTGCAATCCGGCAGTCGCTGCGGCTTCAGCCATATGCGGACAAATCGTTCATCCGAGGGAGGTCGTTGATAATGGGTAAAGCTTGGAAATTCGGCAATGATATTGATACGGATGTCATCATCCCGGCCCGCTATCTGAACCGCTTTGAACCGGAACATCTCGCCGCCCACTGTATGGAAGATGCGGATGCTTCTTTTGCGGCCAACGTGAAGCCAGGGGATATTATGCTTGGCGGCAAAAACTTTGGCTGCGGATCTTCCAGGGAACATGCTCCGCTGGCGATTAAAGCTGCCGGTGTCAAAGCCATCATCGCAGAATCCTATGCGCGGATATTTTACCGGAATGCGCTGAACATCGGGATGCCGATTCTGGAGTGTCCGGAAGCTGTCAAAGGCATTGAGTCCGGTGACGAGATTGAGGTCGATCTTCAGAACAGCACGATTCGAAACGTCAGCAAGGGAACAAGTTTTCAGGCAACTCCCTTTCCGCCATTTATGCAGGAACTGATCAAAGCCGGTGGGCTGGTTCCGTACGTAAAGGAGAAAAGAAAGAATGCCTAAAATTGCCGTATTACCCGGTGACGGGATTGGAAGAGAGATCATCCCTGAAGCACTGAAAGTGCTTCAGGCAGTATTAAAAGACTGCCCGGTCAAGTTCGAATTCGACAGTTATCTGATCGGCGGAGCCGCAATCGATGAAGTCGGCAAAGCGCTGCCCGCCGAAACACTGGATGCCTGCAAGAAGGCCGACGCGGTGCTTTTAGGCGCGATCGGCGGACCAAAATGGGATACACTGCCGGCTAAGGAAAGGCCTGAACTCGGCGCGCTTTTGCCGATCAGAAAAGAACTCGGTCTCTTCGCAAATATCCGTCCAGTCAAAATGATTCCTTCGCTCATTTCAGCTTCCACCTTAAGGGAAGAAGTTGTCAGGAATGTGGATATGGTTGTGATCCGTGAGCTGACCGGTGGGATCTACTTCGGCGAAAAGGGAAGAAACGAAAACCCAAAGGCCGCATATGATGTTCTGCTTTATAATGAAGAAGAAGTCCGACGGATCATTGAGCTTGGTTTTGAAACTGCCAGAGGCAGACGGAAAAAGCTTTGTTCGGTCGATAAGGCCAATGTGCTCGAGTCTTCTCGTTTCTGGCGGGAGATTGCTGAAGAAGTGGCCAAGGAATATCCGGATGTCGAACTGACGCATATGTATGTTGATAATGCTGCGATGCAGCTCGTGCGTTATCCGGAACAGTTCGATGTCATCGTGACGGAGAACATGTTCGGAGATATCCTGACCGACCTGGCTTCGATGCTCGGCGGCTCGATTGGGATGCTTGCTTCAGCCAGCCTGAGTGGCAAAAAAGGACTGTATGAGCCAGCTCACGGTTCCGCGCCGGACATTGCCGGCCAGAATAAGGCAAATCCGCTGGCGACCATCCTTTCGGCTGCGATGATGCTGTGCTATACGTTTGACCTGAACGATGAAGCCGGCAGAATTGAAAATGCTGTGGCCAAAGTGCTGGATCAGGGTTACCGGACGGCTGACCTGGCCAAACCCGGCGATAAAGTGCTTGGGACCAAAGAAATGGGAGACGCAGTGGTGGCTGCGCTGTAAGGCTTAACGATGATTAAGAATAAGACCGCTATGATTGTTGAAATCATTGCGGTCTTTGATTTTCTTTTGTGTCATCCGTGACAAAAGGCCGTGTAATTTGAAAATTTCAAAGCAAATAAGGTTCTTTAATGTAATGTTGACAACATAATCATTTTATAGTAGCATGCATATAGTGTATATACACTACATAGAGGTGACTTACTATATGAAGAACAATGAAAAGAAGCCGTCAATCTGTAATTGTCTGAATTTACGTAGGGCTGCTTCGGCAATTACAAAAATATATGATGAAAAGCTGGGCCCAAGCGGATTGACAGTCAGCCAGTATTCAATTTTGAAGCATCTAAAGTTTTTTGGTCCCATCAGTGTCAGTGACCTGGCTATAAAAATCAGGTTGGACAGGACGACTTTAGTCCGTAGCTTTAAACCTCTGGAAGCTGCATCCTTAATTATTGATGTTTCTCAAAAAGGCACCCGAAACCGTCAGCTTCAATTAACCCAAAAAGGGATTGAGAAATACATTGAGGCGAAATACCTGTGGAACGATGCGCAGAATTTCATTGAACAGGAACTTGGAAAAGAAAATATTGAAAAATTAACATCTCTCCTTTCCGTGATTGAGAGGTTGGGATCTTAATTTGCCTTATTCGTGTATATACACATAAACTATGTTATATAAGGAGAGCAAAATCATGCGTGTAGAGAATTTGATTCAGGATAAGGCTTATGAATTCGGTTATGAAAAGTGTGGGATTGTCCGTATTCAGGATTTAGAAGGTTATGATAAATGTCTAAGGGAACGTATCGATAAAGTCCCCGCCTCGAAGATGTTCTATCGGAGCCAAAGCCGTTTGACGGATCTGCAAGGGCGGTACCCCTGGGCAAAATCTGTTATCGTCGCTGTTTCTCATTTCGGACATTATAAAGCACCTGAGCAGTTAAAAGGTCATATCGCTAAACACTATCTATTTGACGGACGTGTCAATACGGAATCTAAGGAATTCAAGAGAAGCGTTGCGATGGAACAATTTCTGCAGGACCTGGGACTCAAAACAGCCTCAAACCGGAATTTTGGCATCGTCGGATTGCGCTGGGCGGCCATGAAGGCCGGGCTTGGAATCATCCGCAAAAATAATTTCTTTTATACGGAATCCGGTTCCTGGGTAGGACTAGAAGCGTGGATTACCGACAGGGATATGGAACTGGTTGAATCAACCAATTTACCGATTTGTCCTGAAGGCTGCTCCAATTGTATCAAAGCCTGCCCCACCTGTTCTCTTTCATCGCCTTATACAATGAATCCGCTCAGCTGTGTCTCCTTTCTTACCACTTTTGGCGGCCGTGATTTGGCAAACGATCCTCTCGGCAAGAGTATTGGAACCTGGATCTACGGGTGCGATGCCTGCCAGGACGCATGCCCGATGAACAGTGGCAAATGGACGGAGAAGGATGAATTCCCCGGTGTCTTAGAAATATCGCTTTGTCTTACACCAGAAAATATAATGAAAATGGAAGAAGAATTTTATAAGCATAACATACAGCCAAAATTCTTTTACCTTTCTCCGGACGAATTATGGAAATGGAAAGTAAACGTATTGAATTTCATGCGGAATAATTATCAGGAAAGCTACAAGCAATATATCTTGGAGGCATGCAATAATGAAAATGAAAAGATTCGCGATATAGCACAGATGATCTGCAAAGATATCTTCAATAGATAATCAATTAAACGGGCTTAAACAAAGAGAATAAGGAAGACCAATGCAAAGAGACTGTAACGATGGTTGAAATCGTTACGGTCTTTTGATTTTGGGAAAACACCTTAAAGCCATTGCCAATTGCTTCACTTTGCGAAAAGTAAGATTTAGTTAAGCTTTATTAGCCTTATAAGGCCTTTACTTTTCTTTTCGGCTACTGTCCTTCCAAAAATATTCTGGGCTTCACAGGGCAAATACTCAAATAGACCTCTAGTTGAGGTTGAGAGGCAATAATACTATAGCAAGTGGACTAAATTTTCAGACTTTTGGGGGGATTGCCTTTGCCGCCCGGTCCGATGATTTGAAAAGCTGTGATTATTTGTTATTTGTTCTTTTCAATATTTAGAAGGTAAAGAGAATAAATATAAAGGAAATTAAGGGATAATGTGGAATTAACGTTAAGAAATGGGTCTAAGATCAGTGATATTTATTTATATAATGTCCGTAATGATAGTCGACTTTTTGATGATTGATTACACTTAAAGGAAATATTCCCGAACCATGTTCGGAAATACCACCAAATATAGATATAATACGAAACTAGTTCGGAAAAAAACGTTCTACGACATATCGTGCAAAGGCCGCGCCATCCTTGGCGCGGACGAAAGGAATTTGTAGTATTTCTTTGCAGTAGTAGGATTATGTGCAATTACACATTCTTAATAAATATATAAAAGGAGAGTTTGATAAAGGTTATATGGGTTAGAAGTAATGGAAAAATGATAGGTGCAAAAGAAGATGACGGTTTGGATATCGTAAACAGGTATTTAGAAGAAGGCTGGAAAGTTAAGCATATATCTGCATGTGCTTTAGGCGAAAGCATAAACACAGGACAGGCATATATTGTTATTGAAAAAGATGTTGATTAGTGTAATTTTTAAATATTAATGTGCATCATTCTAATTTTGCGCATTAGAGGCATTACGGGTGAATTCAAGGCAGCGCCGTCCGTGGCGCTGCCTGAGTCTGAGGGGCGTGCCCAGCTAAGCACGCATTATCTAACTGGTGGAAGTCCAGTCGGGGTAAGTGCCAAGGCGCCCCGTAGCTAGGATGCCTGCGTAGAGAGAAATCTGTGCGTAGAGGCGCATCGACAGAAGTACCTTTCAATGAAAGGGCGAGCAAGTCACCAGACCGTAACATCAAGTGAATCTTGCCGCGTCGTCAATCAGGCCTCGCAAGGGGAAAAAGAGGAGCCGAGTCTCGCCCTCATGGACGAAGGCCATGGAAGATGCAAAGAACTTGGAGCAGCATCGAAGAACCTCTCGGCGTAGAGAGAGCGGTATGGTAACAAAGATAATGCAGTGAACTGGGGAGACCCTACTCTGCACAAGGGAACTTGTAAAGAGAGAACCTATAAGCCAAAAGGTGAAATGGTAATTTGCAGGAAGGGAGTCGGAGGAGGCCATAGTACCCAGGAACAGCAGGACAACACAACCTGCTGGAGGGAAGGGCCTCTGCTTTGTTCAAGCAATTCGAGGAGGTAAGAATAGTGAATGCCGTAAGGCTAACTACACCCAAAGAAAAAGTTCAAGAACTCCAAGAAAAGCTAGGTTATGCAGCCAAGGAGAGCAAGAAAAGAAGATTTCACGCACTGTATGACAAGGTTTACCGGTGGGATGTACTGGAAGAAGCATGGCGTAAAGTAAGAGCCAACAAAGGAGCAGCCGGCATCGACAAGCAGACATTAAGTGACATCGAAGAAATGGGAGTAGAGAAATTTCTCCTAACATGCCAGCGCAGCCTAAAAGAAAACAACTATCGACCTATGCCGGTACGCAGACAGTATATTCCCAAGAAAGACGGAAAAATGAGACCCTTAGGAATCCCAGTCATCCGAGACAGAGTCATTCAGATGGCGGTCAAACTGGTAATCGAGCCAATCTTTGAAGCAGATTTCCACGAATCATCCTACGGCTTTAGGCCAAAACGCAGTGCCAAACAAGCCCTAGACCGAGTGAGAAAAGCCTGTAACCGTAAAGGTAACTGGGTATGCGACGTTGATATCCAGTCTTACTTTGACAACATTAACCAGGAAAAACTGATGAAGCTAGTCGAGATGCGGATCAGCGATAAGAAAGTATTGAAACTCATAAGGAAATGGTTTAAGGCAGGCGTTATGGAAGAAGGGGTAATTACCCGAACAGACATCGGAACCCCGCAAGGTGGAGTCATTTCGCCGCTATTATCCAATATCTACTTAAACGTACTTGACCTATTATGGGAAAAGCATGGTAAAGAGAGTGGAGAACTAACAAGGTACGCTGATGACTTTGTGATTATCTGCAAAACCAAAAAGGACGCAGACAAAGCAATGGTTATCGTGCAGGCCATCATGAAAAGACTGGATTTAACCTTACATCCCACGAAAACAAGACTTGTTGGGATGTGGACCGGGGAAGAAGGCTTTGACTTTTTAGGGATGCACCATCGGAAAACCAAAGCAGAAACATCAAAAGCGCAGGTATATTACACGACTCAGCAATGGCTGAGTAAGAAGGCAGAACAACATATACGGGATGAGATTAAACAAAGACTGGCTCCACCGTCAGCACGAATGCTCTCAGTCGAAGACCATGTAGAATATCTCAACCCCAAAATCCGTGGATGGAAGAATTATTATGCCACGCCATACAGCCATGATAAAATGGCGAAACTGGATTGGTACGTTCTTGAGCGATTCTGCCGTTACTATACCAAGAAAACAAAAAGACGCCGCACAAGCGTATGGCGTCAAGTGGGTGCGATGTTAAAACAGCATAATCTTTTAAAACTTGCATAACCGAAAGCTCATAAATGACGAACATCGGAAAGCCGTATGAGGGAAAACCTCACGTACGGTTTGATGAGGAGGGGCTGATAACTCAGCCTTTCACTCTACCACGATACGTCGCAGAACAGCGAATTTGCAAAATCTGAGAGGATATGAATGTAATAACCAGACTTCGCAAATTCGCAGGACGTTAGGCGACAGACCATGCGGAAGGCCGCGCATCCATGCGCGGATTTGGAAAGACTGTAGATGGATTTTTCATTAATGAACACTCGTTAGATAATGTGATAATATCGTAAAAACTGATTTAAGAAATAAATGGATTTAATCATTTTTTAATTTTATACAAATCGTAGGTGCATAAAAGAGAATTAAATATTTTATAGAATAATTAATTTAATTTTAAGGTTAAATTTATGGATGGAGGGTATTTAAATGTCTAAGATAAATCGAAAAATAAGCATTCAATGGGCAAAAAGAGGAGTTCTTATATCTGTTATAATAATTTTGATTCTTACCGTATTAGAGTTTCCACCTCCGATTGGCTTTGAAACTAGACCACAAGGTGATGTCTCAATGTTTTGGCTAGTATTTTTTATTCTTATTTTAGTCACCGAAATAGCAACCATTCCATTGATTTTCAAACGTCCAAAACTTGGAGTAAAATTTGCCATCGTTGCAGCAGTCCTCAACATCCTCCAGATTTTCGCTGACCAACTACACCTTATGCAACCTGAGGTTGCACCCCTTGCATATTCAATACTTGAGTATTCAGTTGGAGTGGTCGCTTTGGCACTTATTTATTTTGCCTGGAATGTAAAAGGTGATAGAGAAGAAATGAAATAGTAAAATGGTTTAGTTGAGTCGTATTATTCTTATTTATTACATCAATATAGTGCGAGGGAACGTTTAAGGGACTCCCGTCCATGGTCGTCTCTGAACTTGGGGGCATGGTCCATCGCCTAACAGCGAACTCCCAAAATCTGAGAGAATATGAATGTAATATGCAGACTTCGGGAGTTCGCAAGCCGTTATCGGAAAGATGAGGCAAGGCCGCAGCGTCCTGCGGCGGTTATTAACATTTAGTGTTGTTGGCTGGCAGTGAATAGAGTGTGTTGAAAAACGACAGTTGAGGAGGAAAAGGAAATGAAAATGAATGAAATAACGCATGATCCATCAGAGTATATCAGAGGGTTACAACAACTGTTAATATCAGACAAGAAGAAAATTGCATTTTTGTTTGGAGCAGGAACTTCCTTAGCAAAGAAAAATGAAACATCTTTAGTTGTTCCTGCTATTGGGAAGATGACTAAAATGATTGAAACAGAGCTAAGCAAAACGGAAAAATACAAATCTGCTATATCCGAAATAAAACAAGAAATAGGTGAAAAAGAATTTAACATTGAAACATTTCTTTCTAACATAGAAGAGAAAAAACATATTATTGGAAATGGAATTTTAAATGGTCTCAAATTGGGTGACTTTGATTCTTTAATAGTTGAAACAAAGAATCAAATTAGAGAAATTGTTTGTGTTCATGAGAAAATACTAGAGAAAAAAGAACTAAGCAACCTAATACATGTTGATTTTGCAGAGTGGATTGGTCGTGCTGATAGGAAGTGTGCTGTAGAAATTTTTACAACAAATTACGACTATTTTTTAGAATTAGGTATGGAAGAGAAAAATATTCCATATTTTGATGGGTTTTCAGGGAGTTATAAGCCCTTTTTCTTTCCTGAATCAGTTGATGATTTATCCTATTTACCCAAGCAAACAAAACTTTGGAAATTACATGGCTCTTTAGGCTGGCATTTAGATAGTGATATTGACAAAAATATTGAAAAGGTTTGGAGAAGGGATTCTGATTGTCAAGATATTTTGATTTATCCATCTACGCTAAAATATGCTGATTCTAAAAAGCAACCTTATATAGCATTGATGGATAGGTTGACAAATTTTCTTAAACAACCGGATACGATCCTTATTATTTGTGGATATTCATTTGGAGACTTACATATTAACGAAAGAATTTTAACAGCATTAAAATCTAATACAGCTGCCCACGTATATGTTTTATACTATGATATTCTTTGGAAAGATGGAAAAAGAAACGGTTATACATTATTAGAAGATTCAAATCTAGCAAAACTAGGTAAAGCAAACGGTAAAATCTCTGTCTTAGGTTGTCGTAATGCCGTAATTGGTTGTCAGTATGGAAAATGGAGATTAAAGAGAGAACCAGATAAAGAAGATACAATTAATGTTAATCTATATTTCGATGAAGATGGCCCGTTAAATGTTGATGATCCGAAAGAAGAAGTCAAAAAAGGAGGTCAAAATTGGACGGGAGAAGGAGAAGTGATACTATCTGATTTTGCGAAATTTGTGACTTTTCTCCAATCCATGATCTTACAAAATAAGCCATATGGGGGACAACATGAATGAATGATATACAAACAGAAATTGGAGAAATTGTCAGTGTTAGTGGAAATGTGATTACAGTTCAACTCTCTGACAATATGAAATCAAATATGCCTGTTATAGAGGGGATTGTATACCGTATTGGGCAGATAGGATCATTCCTGAAAGTTCCTCTTGGTTATGCAAATCTTTATGGGATAGTAACGCAAATTGGTGCTGCAGCTATTCCAGATCGGATTAAGGAAGCTATTATCGAAGATTATACGCAAATGGATAATAGACAATGGCTTAATATGGTTTTAGTTGGAGAACAAATCGGTAACAAATTTGCACGAGGGGTCTCTCAATCCCCTACGACGGGCGACGCAGTTCATTTAGTAACCATTAAAGATTTAGATGTTATTTATGGTGGCTATGATGAGAAAAACTCAATTAATATTGGTAATATTAGTATCTCTGAGAGCCTAAACGCAAAACTTGATCTTGATAAACTGATCGCTCGCCACTTCGCGGTTCTTGGCTCGACAGGTAGTGGAAAATCAAACTCAGTTGGAGTAATTTTAAATGCAATTGCCAATAAGGATTATAAGAGTTGTAGAATTCTTGTTATTGACCCTCATGGTGAATATAATAGCGTTTTAAAAGGCAAAAGTAATGTCTATAAAATTAGAGCTGATAGTGAAAAGGAGCTGTATATTCCTTTTTGGGCTTTACCTTTCAATGAATTAATGAGCATCTTTTCTGGAAATCTGACTGATCAAAATCGTGATTATATAAGAACAAAAATTGTTGAATCAAAATTAGATTCCGTTGAAAAGAATGCAATCGAGATAGAAAAGGAACTTGTTACTGCAGATTCTCCAATACCATTTAGTATTAAACAATTGTGGTTTGAATTAGATGATTTTGAGAGACAAACTTTTCAAGAAAGAGCAAATCCTGAAAAGAAGACAGCAAAAAAAATTGAAGGTAATGCGGAAAATTTAATGTCTAATGAGTATCAACCTGCAAGTGCTGGAGGGGGTGCGCCTTTCTTAAATAATCAAGCAAAGGGAATTTTAAGTTTTCTTGATAGTGTAAGATTGAAATTGAAAGATTCGACATATAATTTCTTGTTTCAACCAGGTGATTATACGCCCAACTTAAAGGGTGAAGTCAATAAAGATTTGAGTGATTTATTGTTTAATTGGCTTGGCAGTGAAGAACCTATTACAATTTTAGACCTATCGGGGATTCCCAGCGAAATAATGACATCAATTTCGGGGACATTATTGAAAATAATTTATGATGCTTTATTTTGGGGACAGAATCTTAAAATAGGAGGAAAAGAACAACCGTTACTTATTGTATTAGAAGAAGCTCATAATTATCTTCAAGCCGGAGAAAAATCAATATCATCTAAGACAGTACAAACTATTGCTAAAGAAGGTAGAAAATACGGCGTTGGATTAGGCTTAGTAACACAAAGGCCTTCGGAATTAGATGAAACGGTATTAAGTCAATGTGGTACAATTATAGCTTTACGCATGAATAATTCAAAAGATAGAGGACATATTCGTGCAGCAATTCAAGATGAACTTCAAACAATGATTGATTTGTTGCCAAGTTTAAGAACTGGTGAAGGAATAATTTCGGGTGAAGGAGTTAGAATTCCCTCGAGGATTCAGTTTTACAAACTTCCCAATGCTCATAAAAGTTCAGACCCGAAAGTTTCAGAGAAATGGATGGAAGAAAAAGAACCAAAAATAGATGATTATAAAGAATTGATATCTCTTTGGAGAAATCAAAAATTATAGGGGGAAGCAAAATGATAGATGTTGAAATGGTTCCTGTAAGTTCTTCTAATATAGAAAGTGTAGGTTATGATAAGGAAAATGAAATTACTTATGTTCGTTTTCTCAATGGGACACTTTATAGCTATAAAGGAGTACCTATGCATGAATTTGAAGGCTTGTTAAATGCACCTTCAATTGGCTCTTATTTACACAGGAACTTTAAGAATATTTATCCCTATGAGAGGATAGAATAGGTCTTCTTATTATAGTTTCATAAAAAAGAGGTTTATAGAGCAGAAACCATTTTTGCCTATAGGCATTTTTAAGGGTGCGACGTCCTGTCGCACTCTGGCTTCGGGGGGCCTCATCCATCCGATAACACGGTATTACCGTAACTTTGCAAAGATGCATGTTATTAGGACACTACGGTAATACCGGGCACGTTCTACGACATATCGTGCAAAAACGCGCCATCCATGGCGCGGTGAAGACTGGGTAATTATTTTCAAATCAAGCAAATCAATGAGGAGCGGTTAAGTGAATAAGGATTATTTAATACCAAGAGATAAGTTCGATATAGAATCTGTCGAGCGAATAAAGAATGCTGATATTGAGAGTATTGAACCAGTTTTATCTCAAATTTTTGAATGGGTTGAGGATATTAACTGGCCAGTTGCTAGAGAATTAGTTAAAGTTTTGGTTAAGTTTGATGATTTAATAATACCTTACCTAAAAGATTTAATACAGAGACCAGATGGGTTGAGGGAATACTCAGTTTATTATCATATGATGCCTTTGTTAAATGAAAGACAGTTACTTTTATTAAGAGATGAGTTGGAAAGGGTAGCAAACAGCCCATCAAGATTTGAAAAAGAAGAAGAATATGATGAGATTGCACTTCAATATTTGCAAAAATTATTGTGATGTTTTATATATTCGTTGACGCAGCGGAAATTGCTGTAATTGTTTAAGGCATCGCCATCCGTGGCGCTGCTGAGTCTGGAGGCACGATACGTCGTAGAACAGAGAATTTACGTAACTTTGCAAATGATGCATGTGGAAAGACGCTACGTAAATTCTCGAGACGTTATATAAAATTGGACGGGGTGCGCGACATCGTGTCGCGCGTTTTGAAAGAAAGGATTTGGAGTAAGGAAATGAAATACGTTTGTTCTCTGATTGTCGTGAAAGATGTACAAAGATCAAGGTATTTTTATGAGAAGTTAGGCCAAAAAGTAAAATATGATTTTGGCGAAAACATAGAGTTTGATGGGGGTTTTGCTATTCATCTGGAAGAACATTATGAAAAACTACTAGGGATAGGGCAAAATAATATCCAGAATAAATCTAATAACTTTGAATTATATTTTGAAACAGAAGAAATTGGCAGAGTATTTGATGAAATGAAAGAAGTAGGAGTAGAATTTATCCATGAGGTAAGAGAGCAGCCATGGGGGCAAAGGGTAATGCGGTTTTATGATACGGATTATCACATTATCGAAGTAGGGGAATCAATGGAATCTGTAGCAATTCGATACTTTCAATCTGGAATGACGGTAGAGGATATTTGTAAGAGAACTTCATTGCCTGGAGAGTTTGTTCGGAAAGCAATAGATTTGGGGGAATAGTAAATGTTTATGGGCCTCCCATCCGTGGTCGGCTCTGAATTTCGGGCCGTCCAACTTTACATAACAGCGTGTTTACGACACTTTGCCAATATGAATGTGGTTGGGGCGCGTCGTAAACACGCGAAACGTTAGTGCGCCAAGCAAAGCTTGGTACTTCTTGCAAGGTGAAAGTCCTTGCTGGGTAAGGTCTAGCCAACCACCCATATCGAGTGTTGCGCCGAAACTGGCAACAGTAAGGCGAAGCGTACACAGAGAACTATATAGGCCATAGGGGGAACCGTAACTCCTGAAGCAAATTCAGCCTCGTAAACGTGATAAATGCAGATGGCGACGTGTTTAACGTCACGGAAGCCAACACAGAGGGATCGAAAAGGCAAGATTCCCGAGGGTCTGCCGGGGTCAGAGAACATGGCATGTATGGAGAGAAGGATCAGGAACTTGGGAGACCCTGTTTGTTCCGGCGAAAGCCGGTAGGACTTACCAATCGAAAAAGAGGAAGGTTGATGACAGACAGGGAGTCGGATTAACCCATACTACTCTGAGGTCGGGAAAGCCGGCTACATGGGGAAGGGGTTAACGAGAGTATGCAGCTTGCAAAGGAAACATCAACCGGACAAGCAGGATCGGAGAAATTGATGCGAACTTCCCTGCAAGGAATAGCACAGAAAGCAAAAAGACTTAAAAGCTATCGATTTCGCAACTTATACCGGATGCTCAACTACAGCTCACTCACAGAAGCCTGGAAAACGAACAACAAAAAGGCAGCTGCCGGAGTGGACAAAGTAACAGCCAAGGAATTTGCAGAAGAGCTTAAGCAAAACATAGAAAACCTGGCAGAGCATCTGGAAAAGAAAAGATATCGGGCAAAGTTGTTACGAAGGGTAGACATACCGAAAGGGGAAGGAAAAACAAGACCGCTGGGAATACCAGCCATAGCGGATAAGCTCGTGCAGAGCGCAGCGGCAAAGATATTGGAAGCCATCTATGAGCAGGATTTCCTTGCAAGTAGTTATGGATACCGGCCAAAAATCAGTGCTCACACAGCAATCAAAGACTTAAGCAAAGAACTCAACTATGGCGACTACAGCTACATCGTAGAAGCAGACATCAAAGGATTCTTTCAAAACATAGACCACGCTTGGCTAATAAGAATGCTAGAGCAACGAATAGATGACAAGGCATTTCTGGGACTCATCAAAAAGTGGCTCAAAGCAGGAATCTTAAAGCAGGATGGAGAAGTGGAACATCCAATAACAGGAAGTCCGCAAGGCGGAATCATTAGTCCAATACTAGCGAATACTTATCTGCACTATGTACTTGACCTATGGTTTGAGAAGATAGTAAAACCAAACTGCGAAGGAGAAGCGTATCTATGCAGGTACTGCGATGATTTTGTATGTGCGTTCCAATATAAAGGAGATGCCGACAAATTCTACAGGTCGCTACCTAAACGGTTAGAGAAATTCGGACTGGAACTGGCAGTGGATAAGACCCAAATCATCCAATTCAATCGATGGTTGAGAAAACAAAGCAGCAGCTTTGAATACTTGGGGTTCGAATTTCGATGGGGAGTATCTCGCCGGGGGAAAACAATAATCACCAGGAGAACAGCCAGGAAAAGGTTAAGGAAGTCCCTGGCAAACTTCAAAGAATGGTGCAGAGAGAACCGGAACAAAAGACTAAGACGATTGTTCCCGGAGCTAAACAGCAAATTAAGGGGCTATTACAACTACTATGGGCTGATAGGAAACTCTGGAAGGCTGAGAGAATTCTACGAACAGGCAATGAAAACCCTGTACAAATGGCTGAATAGAAGGAGTCAAAGGAAAAGCTTTGATTGGAGCGAGTTTAATAGGGTATTAAAAAGGTATGGAGTACTAACCCCAAGGATAGTCGAAACAAACCAGAAGCAGCTTAGCTTTGGGTTTTAAGCTTTATTACGGAAGCGAATACTCTTGAAGAGCCCGGTGCGGTAGTTCCGCACGCCGGGATCTGTGCGGGGGGTGTCGGGCGACCGGCATCTCTACCGTGACGACGAAAGACCATGCGGGACGCCGCGCATCCATGCGCGGATTGGAAAAGAACGAATTAATGATCGGATTATACATATTTGTTGGATATAGCGAAACAAACAGAATATGGCTTAGAGGGAGATAGAATGAATAGAGGACTAAAGAACCTTTTTAATGATGAAATGGTAAGAATTCCATATGGAGAAATAGAATTGAGAGACGATAGAATAAAACATACATGGAAGGTTGAAATACAGCCCTTTCTCTTATCAAAATATCCGGTAACGCAAGATGTATATTTTGCTATTACCCAAAAATCTCCTTTTGCTTTCAAAGGAGATCGAAACCCTGTCGAGAATATTTCTTGGAGTGAAGCGATAGAGTTTTGCAATCTGCTATCTCAAAATGAAGGATTGTCAGAATACTACTCAATAAGCAGTGAAGGAAATATAGTCACATGTAATAAAGAAGAAGACGGCTATCGACTCCCGACCGAAGCAGAATGGCAATATGCATGTCAAGGTGGAAAAAAAGAAGTTAGATACGGAGATATTAATAACTGAAGTTTCGCACCCCTCAAAACCCTTGTATCTCTAATTTAAAGGTATCCTAATGCCAGTGGTTCCTTCTGATTATTACCGATTAACTGGCATTTTTAAGGGCTATAAGCTGATTACTAAGAAAAGAATTCTCAAATAGTTCTTTCAAATGTTCATATTCACTGGAATTCCTAAATTCCAAAATGTCCACTAAACCAGACTTGGCGATGCTGGTGATCACCACTTGCAGCAAATCATCAAATAATTCCCAGAGCCGCTCCGCTACATTCTTCTCTATGAGTTCGTCCTTGATTTCCGCAAATAATCCTTCTAAGGATTCGTAGGCGTTTACTCGTCGAAAATAGGCTAGGAGTGTATAGAGGAGATAGCAGGTCGTGATATGGGCAATCTGCGCATCGAAATCCCTCGATTGACAAGTCCCGAGCTTCAAATGCTGCTTGGCTTCCTTAAAAAAGACTTCGATGGTCCAACGGATACTGTAAATCTCCAACATACTCAATAAACTAAGAGATATATCCGTCGAGAGGAACAGTCTAAATTTCTTTTGATAGGGAAACCGGCAAAAATACAGTTTGATTTGTCCGATTCCTTCATAATCAACAAGGACTTCGAAATAACGGATATTCCGTTTCCTACAGCGTTTTTCGTTTCCCTCACTTTTGAGGACCGATTTTAATTGGCTGGCATTAAGGGAAGTCTCTTTGTAGCGATACTTCCTCGTATCTTGCCGAACACCACAGACCAAATGCATCGATTTTTTGTCTAATCCTCGAATCGTTTGAATGAACTCGTAACTGCTGAACCAGCTGTCAACCAGGACATATTTAGCCTTAAACCCCTGTTTTACCGCCCGTTTTATCATATCCAGACCGTTCGAAATTTTGCTAACATGGCATTCTCTGATCCGTTTAGCCCCAGCAGATTTGGGGTCTCGTTGCTTTTTGAACCGTTCTTTACGGTGCCTTGCCTTTTTTAAGGGCTTTTCCACTTGTAAAGTGAAGTCTATAGGCGTGAGGCTTTTACCATCGAAGAAACCAAGGGTTAAATTTTTAAAGCCTAATTTGCTACCTTTCTTCCCTGCAACATGGTCAAACACCTGGGTCATTTGTTCAATTCTTCGACCTGTCTTAGCAAGAGTTGTATCATCTAGAATGAAAGCGGACTTTTCATCCACTTCGTTCGTAGGATTAACCAATCGTTGAAACTGTTTGGATATACCGATCAGCAATGCTCTCCAAGGCATTTTTTCATTGTTCTTCAGTCGATATATGGAATCTTTCTTCATAGTAGTAACCTTTTGGAAATCGCTTTTATATAACGCGTGGACACTTTTCAGTAACATTAGGGGCAACATCAACATTAGTGAGAGGATTTCCGCGGAACTGTAACCATCCTGTTTCAGAAAACCAACTTTGCGGCAAAGCGTTTTAAGCTTGAACGTCTTCATAACTTCACATATAATATTGTTAATCGAATAGCCGTGATTTTGGAGTACGTTTTCAATTTCTTTGACAGGTTTCCGCATGATAACACCTCATTTTTGGTTGATTTGGAGTAGCATCTTATTATACCAAAAACCTAGTGTTCATGCGGATTTTTATCGTTTTTTCGTCTTATTCTAAGCCGAATTTTCGGCTGTTTTATGGGTGCGAAACTTCAGTTAATAAGATTGCATGGTATAAAGAAAATTCTGAAGGTAGAACACATGAAGTAGGGACAAAAGAGCCGAATGCATGGGGATTGTATGATATGTTAGGAAATGTCTGGGAATGGTGTTGGGATATCTATGATGAGAAAGTATATGGTCCTTATCGAATTTTTCGTGGTGGCGGTTGGTTTGACCCTGAAAGAGGTTGTTTAGCAACAAATCGTCGTCGGGGTCATCCAACATTTCGAATAGATGACCTTGGATTTCGACTTGCCAAATCACTAAAACAAGGGACCAAAATCCAATTGAACAAAGAGTTGATATAGAGTTCTTCGCATTATTCTTATTGAGTACATCAAATATAGTTAGATGGGACGTTTAAGGGACTCCCGTCCTGGTCGTCTCTGAATTTGGGGGCATGGTCCATCGTCTAACAGCGAAGTTCCGCAACTTAGAATAGATGAATGTATTAAGACGCTGCGGAACTTCGCGAGACGTTCTACGAAATATCATGCAAAGACGCGCCATCCTCAGATTGTGTAAAAACACAGGAGATAATGAACAAATATGTATAATTAAGTAGAAGCTTGGTGTTATAAGGAGAAAAATTATGCCATATAAAAACGGAATAAATCGTGATCAAATTAAAAAATGATATTCGAGGAGTAGGTAATGGAAACAACCTGTTTACCACGGGGAGGTAAGGATAGGAAATGAATATACAGAACGAACGGACACCGTCTAAAACAATGGATCACGGACCTTTCTACCACGGCACCAAAGCCGACCTGAAGGCGAGAGACATGCTGGAACCTGGCTATAGCTCTAATTATGGCGAGAGAAAGAAGGCCAACTACGTCTATCTGACTGCGACATTGGATGCGGCAACGTGGGGAGCGGAACTGGCAGTGGGCGACGGACCCGGTCGAATCTATCGTGTAGAGCCCACAGGTCCCATCGAGGATGATCCTAATCTGACAGACAAGAAGTTTCCAGGGAATCCAACGAGATCCTACCGAACCCAACGCCCACTACGAGTAATGGGCGAGGTTTTAGACTGGAAGGGGCACTCTCCGGAGGAGCTCAAAAACATGCGATATCACCTTGACAAGCTTAAACGGCTCGGAATCGAGGCAATCGACGAATAAAAGATTGATGATGTCAAAAATACTGATAAATTCATAAGTCAATTACAAATAAGAAATTGCTTAGAGGCCAATAACAATGGATAAATCGGCATTTTTTGTGGATTTCCTTATAAGGTGAGCAAATTCCCAAAGACATATGTACCTTAATTATCTCAAACTAACCTTCCTTTTTCCTTTCAGAGTAACATAATAAAAAACGAGCTCCTAATTTTTAATCAGGAACTCGTTTTTACTCACTTAAGGTTTGGCTATATGAAATTAGCATCATTTTTCATCACGCCCCTTTTTAGGAGATTTTTTTGAGGACATTCTTTGACTCAGAAGCTTTTAAAGATTCAAGCCCAACTGAAGCGAGAATTTCTTCAATTATATTAATTTGTTTCTTGCTCAAATGCACACCACCTTTCATAAAATCTAATGATATCATAGAATATATAATTTGACAAGGTAAATTTATTCGGTATTTATTCGGTATGTAAATTCATTCGCTAGCGTTTATACTCAAGCCTTCACCATCCGAAGCCCGTCTACGTATGCTGTAATTAAAGCTACCAAAAAGGCGGGAATCAAAATGAATGAACCAATCACTGAACGTACGCCGCTTGTTATCGCGGCTGAGATTAATAGGATCAAACAACAGACATGTAAAATCATGCTTACCAATGCCATTGAGGTTGGCAAGCGCCTGAAGGAGGCCAAGGCCCTGCTTCCGCATGGAGAATGGGGAAAATGGTTGATCGAATCGGTGAGCTATTCCCAGCGCACAGCCAACAGACTAATGCAGCTCTTTGAAGAATATGGAGATAAACTGTTCGTTTCCGTCGATGACGGGGGGAACTCAAATTCGTCAGCGCTGACGAATTTGACCTACTATCAGGCCCTCCTTCTTCTGGGGATTCCGGAAGATGAGCGGGAGAAATTTATCCTGCAGCATGATGTTAAAGATATGACTTCCCGGGAGCTTGGTCAGACTCTCAAAGAACGGAACCAAACTGCTCCGGAGAAAGTGCAGGCTCAAGTCACCCCCATACCAAATAATCCTCAGGATATCAAAATAGAATATATAACCGTCAAAAAAACCGACAAACCAAAAAGTGGGCCAAAAACTGCAGTCCCCTCAACCTTTACCACAAAGTATGAAGAAAAATGCGCCGCTTGCTGCAAAACTATCGCCGATACATTCTACGAACTGCTGACAGCGCTCGGCCAACTGGCCAGACTTGATCCGGCGGTAAAGGAAAAATGCAATAAAGACGCGAGCCGGCTTGCAGAAAATATGGTCGAAAGGCTTAAAGAGTGGCCGCCTGTTATCAAGACGAATATGACGACGGTTGAAACGTACGCCACTCATGAAAGGTGGTAAAATGCCAACACCTTTATCCGGGAGTCGCTTTGGCCTGCTTCACCATCGGATATGCATTTCCGGACCGTAACGAAATAACAGCTGGAACACCTTTGATTGTGTTCCGGCTGTTTCCATATACCACTATTTATGATTATAGTAGGAAATGGTTCAGATTAATTTGCACAAATTGATAGGTAGAGGATACATTAAATGAAGTTGGCATAAGAACAATTAAACAATTGCTTGAAGCTGGTAGTAAGCAAGCTTGGCTGAGAATAGAAGAAATTGATGACGCTGCATGTATCAATAGGTTATATGCTTTAGAAGGAGCAATACAGGGAATTAGATGGTATGATCTTTCAGAAGCTGTAAAAGGTGAGTTAAAGGAGTTTTATAACCTAAGGTTGACAGACAGCCTGTACAAGTGCCAAAATAGACCAGGTAAGAAAAAAGGGAATACATCGATCAAAATGACAGATAAGGAGACCGTATGGCAACAATTCAATTTATTCTTCAATCCATTATTTTAGGCATCGTGGAAGGGATCACGGAGTTCCTGCCGGTCTCATCGACAGGCCATTTGATTATTTTTCAAAATTTAATCAACTTTCAGGGTACCAATCCGCATTATGTGGAAATGTATACCTATGTCATTCAGCTTGGAGCGATTTTGGCGGTCATTGTACTCTATTGGAAGAAGATCAAACAGACGCTGGTGGATTTCTTCCCGTCCAAAGTCGGCTACCAGGAATCCGGACTGAAATTCTGGCTGATGATTGTGCTGGCGTGCATTCCGGGCGCTACAATCGGGATTCTGTTTGACGATACCGCGGAAAAATACCTGTTTTCCCCGATTCCTGTGGCAATAACGCTTTTCCTCGGTGCAATCTTGATGATCTACGCCGAGAATAGGCTTAGAAAGAATGCCCCGGTCGGACGGGACTTGAATGTTTCTCCAAGACAGGCGGTCATGATTGGTTTATTTCAATGTTTGGCCGTTATTCCAGGAATGTCCCGTTCGGCATCGACGATTATTGGCGGATGGGTAGCCGGGCTGCCGACTGTGGCCGCCACGGAATTTTCGTTCTTCCTGGCGATTCCGGTGATGATTGGGATGAGCCTGCTGAAGGTTGTTAAAATTGGCGGTCTGGCTATACTTACTTCGCAGGAAATTTTGTCTTTGGCTGTCGGCTTCATTGTATCCTTCCTGGTTGCAGTGATTGTCATCCAGAAATTCATTTCGTATTTACAAAGAAAACCGATGCGGATTTTTGCGATCTACAGAATGATATTTGCCGCGTTCGTACTGGCAGCCGGGGTAGCTGGTTTATTCTAAATCAGCTTGTTTTATCCGAATATCAGTTCTGAAGTTTATCTGACCTTCAAATATTCAGCCGGTTTTTTTGGGACATTTGTCATTGAATATTCAAGTTGTTTCCGGGTATTTTTTGTGCTAGAATAAATAGGAATTGGAAAATTAAAGCTGATGACCAACCCAGTATGTTAACGGGTCATACAGAGAGGGGAACTGCGTACACGTGTGTACAAAGCTGGAAGTTCTCTTGATAGTTAACAGAAACCCAGTTGTGAAGTGAGAATGAATAATCCTACGGCTATCTCACCGTTATCTGAGCTTGAAGCGGCGTATTCGCAATTAAGGTGGTACCGCGGAAGATATACTTCTTTCGTCCTTAGATGGACAGAGAAGTATTTATTTTTTTCTGCAGAAAGTATTCTTTAATGAATCAAAATGATTTGGAAGATATCAAGGGAAAAACTTACAGGAAAAAATGGGTAAAATATTAAAATAAGAAATTTAGGATAGAATGGGGCGTGTAAATATGCAAACGATCGGATTTATTGGAACAGGCAATCTGGCTTCGTCCGTGATTAAGGGGTTATCTCAGCAGGACACAGATTTCAGGATCATGGCCTATGATGTATTTCAGGAAAAAGCAGCAGCGCTGGCCAAAGCATATGCCGTTACAAGCGCTTCTTTTGCCGAAACCATTCAGGGATCAGATGTTATATTTCTGGCGGTAAAGCCTAAAGATATCAAAGGTCTTCTTGACCAGCTCGCTCAGTTCAATCTTACAGGAAAGCTTATGATTACGGTAGTAGCAGGAATAGGATTGTCTGTTTACGAACAGGCGCTTCCGGGCATTGCCGTGATCAGGGTCATGCCCAACACGTCCAGTGCGGTTCTGCAGGCTGTATCCGGGTTGGCCAGAGGACGCTGTGTCACGGACGGACAGGTAAAAATGGCTGAAACGATCTTTGCTGTTTTGGGAAAATTCCTGTGGATTGACGACAGTAAAATGAATGCGCTGACTGCCGTCAGCGGCAGTGGCCCGGCCTATTTCTATTTCTTTACGGAACTGATGGCGCTGGCCGGTGAAAAGCTTGGCCTGACGAGAGACGAAGCTGAATTTCTGGCCGCGGAGACCATGGTTGGCGCAGGGAAAATGCTTGCGGAGAGCGGCAAAACTTCGCTGGAATTAAGAGAAGCTGTTACATCGCCGAACGGAACGACCTACGCGGCACTGGAGAGCTTCCGGCAAGCCGGGCTGGCGGATATCGTCGGTCAGGCTATGGAGGCCTGTGCTAAACGGGCTGAAGAGATGGAAGGAGAGTATGTTTGAATGAATACCCTGAAAAGGGCAGTTTTAAAAATAGGCAGCAATAGCTTAAGCCTCGCGGAAGGCGGCATTAATGAAACGGTCATCGATCAACTAGCCTGGGTCATTGCTGAGCTGAGAAAGCAGGGAACAGACTGCATTCTGGTTACCTCTGGCGCTGTTGCTGCCGGGATGGCCAAGATGAAGCTGAAGGAACGTCCGAAGGATATTGTCGGCAAGCAGGCCACAGCGGCTGTTGGGCAGGGAATATTGATTGAAAGGTATTCGTACTATTTTGAGAAATATAGTATGAGCTGTGCCCAGGTCCTTCTTTCCCGGATCGACTTGGTTGAAGCTGAACATTACCGGAATGCCAAGAATACCTTGGAAAAACTGCTGAACTTCGGAGTTGTTCCGATCATCAATGAAAATGATACCGTGGTCTTCGAAGAATTATGTTTCGGGGATAACGATAGGTTATCCGCGCTGGTGGCGGGAATGGTCAACGCTGATCTATTGGTCCTGCTGACGGACGTGGACGGTTTGTTTACAGCGAACCCTGTGCATCATCCTGACGCCGTTTTGATTACGAAAGTAGAAAACGTGGCGGAGGTTAAAGGTTTGGCCGATAGCACAGGTTCCGAGATTGGAACCGGCGGTATGGTCACCAAATTAAAGGCTGCTGAAATGGCAACCCGGTTCGGCACGCCGACATTTCTGATGAATGCGGCAAGAATTGCCCAAATCAAAGACATTGCCGAAGGAAGCTATCCATTAGGGACCTATTTCCCGCCGTTGAAGCATAAGCTTAATGGAAAAAAACGCTGGATGGCTTATGCAGCGTTATCGATGGGGACGGTTATTATTGACGCTGGTGCCGAGAAAGCCCTGCTTCATGACGGCAAGAGCCTGCTCGCTTCCGGAGTAACCGGGATCGAAGGATTTTGGGAGCGCAAAGACCTGATTAAAATTGTGAATAACCGCGGAGAAGAAATTGCCCGCGGGATTGTGGAATTCAGCAGTGAAGAGACGGAGAAAGTCAAAGGACGTCATTCTGAGGAAATACGCAGGCTGATTCCGGGTATTAAAGCTGAGGAACTGGTTCACAGGGATAACTTGACGATTACGCAGGAATACTGATCAGGAATATTCGATAGTTCTTTGTTATGACAGAAAAAGATATTATCAAATTTACGAGAAGATCATAAAAATATGTTTAGCAATCGAGTAATGATTAATTATTCGAGAGATTGACGGGAGGTTGTTAAATCATGGATTTTGCTAAAGACCTTATCATGATTGGCCAGCGGGCCAAAAATGCGGCACGCAAACTGGCTTTCACCGGCACGGAAACAAAGAATAAAGCCTTACTCGCAATGGCCCAGGCGCTTCTTGACAACGAGGATGCAATTCTGGAAGCCAATGTGCTGGATGTTGCGGCAGCAGAGAACAAAGGACTTAAAAAAAGCTTGATCAACCGTCTTCGTCTTAGCAGCGCCGGGATTTCAGATATCAGCAATGCGATCAAGGAAGTGGTCGGACTGCCCGACCCTGTCGGCGGCGGAGAACTGTGGAAAAGGCCGAACGGTCTGGTTATTCAGAAGACGATGGTTCCGCTCGGTGTCGTGGCGATGATTTATGAAGCCCGGCCGAATGTGACGGTGGACGCAGCGGCGCTGTGTTTAAAATCCGGCAATGCCTGCATCTTACGCGGAGGCTCAGAAGCGATTGAAAGCAATAAAGTACTGGCCAGGGTGATCGCTGAAGCCGCTGAACAAAGTGGGATTCCGGAAGGTGCGATTCAGCTTATACCGAAGACGGATAGAGAGTATGCCCTGCAGCTGATGCGCATGAATAAATATATCGATGTGATCATTCCGCGGGGCGGGGCAGGACTGATCCAGACAGTGGTTGAAAATTCCACCGTTCCGGTGATTGAGACGGGTACAGGGGTCTGTCATGCTTATGTTGATCTCGATGCTGATTATGAAAAGGCAGTATCGGTAGTCTTTAACGCCAAAACTCAGAAACCCGGCGTCTGCAATGCGCTGGAAACCTTGCTCGTTCATGAGGCGGTGGCGGAAGAGTACCTGCCGATGATTGGAAGGAAATTTAAAGCGTACGGTGTTGAGATCCGCGGCTGTGAAAGAGTCAGAAAGATTTTGGATTATGCTGTTCCGGCAACGGAAGAAGATTGGTCGACGGAGTACCTTGATTTGATCATCAGCGTTAAGGTCGTCAACAGTATTGACGAAGCGCTGGATCATATTTATACGTATAGCACGAAGCATTCTGAGACGATCATTACCGAAAATTACACGGCCTCCCAGCGTTTTTTAAATGAAATCGATGCAGCCGCGGTTTATGTCAACACTTCAACGCGTTTTACCGATGGCGGAAGATTCGGCTTTGGCGCCGAGATCGGCATCAGCACGCAAAAGCTGCATGCCCGCGGTCCGATGGCTTTGCCGGAACTGACGACGATCAAATATATTGTTTATGGAAACGGCCATATTGTGGAATAGCATCCATGATGCAAAAGGCCGCGCTTCGCACTCCATGCTCCGCTTGACGCTGGATTTGTGGCACGCAGACCAAATAGGGAATAATATATAGATGTTTTCAAGTTCTGGTACGAATGCTTATAGAATTCTCCGTAACATCTTTGTATTGCGGTCAAATCTGGCGGGTGCTATAATTTTTCAAGAGATATTTTATATTTATTCTGATGAACATTTAAGATTCTAAAATAAATATTGACGGTTGTTTTTAAATATTTGTGTTATCGCTGCATACTTTTTAATGTACCGGAAAGGCTTTGAGATATTTCTTTTTACCCGTTTGATGATCCGTGCGTGAAGGATGAGACCTGAACGATTCCATTGGAGGGTTAGCACAGTGTGTTAATACCATAGATAAGTTTCTATATAGGGGGCGATATTTTTTATTCTTTAGCTTGTGATCGTTAGTACTTGGAACAAATTTGTATGGATATATTAAAAGTTATACGTACTTTTTGATATATCTAGACCGCCAAAGGCTCGACGTCAACCAAGTTTTCTTTAAAATGTAGGGAGGGATTCTTTTTTTTGGACACTGGTTGTGAATCTGAACACAAAAAGTTACCTAAGGAGGTAAACAATGAGCAACAAAGTTGAGAATTGTCAATGTTGCTGTAGCGAAGAAACTGACCAACAAAAATTGGACATGATTGCTGAAGTAATAGAAAAATACAAGAATAGAGAAGGAAGCCTGATTCAAGTTCTTCATATGGCTCAGAATATTTATGGATATTTGCCTCTGGAAATCCAGAGATTTATTGCAGAAAGCTTGAACAAGCCTTTGTCGGAGGTATCGGGCGTTGTTACTTTTTACTCTTTCTTTTCGACCCAGCCCAGAGGAAAGCACATTATCCGTGTTTGCCTTGGTACGGCTTGCTACGTCAGGGGCGGCAAGAAAATTATCGACCGTCTGGAACAGATCCTGGACATAGAAGTTGGCGGAACAACGAAAGACAGGCTCTTCACTTTTGAGGTAGCCCGTTGTATCGGCGCCTGCGGACTGGCTCCAGCCATGATGATTGACGATGTCGTGTATAAGCAGGTTAACCCGGATAAGCTTGATAGTATCCTGAATAAATATAGAAATTAGGGTAGGGCTGGAGGTGAAATAAAGCGTATGAAAGTCAATAGTGTTGCTGATTTGGATCAAATTAAAAAGGAATACAGTGAAAAACTGTCCAAGTATAATTATCAAATCCTTGTATGCGGAGGCGCAGGTTGTGTATCCTCCAACTGCGGTGAAGTATCCGCTGCGCTTGTGAAATATCTGGAAGAATACGAGCTTCAGGACAAGGTTGCAGTTAGTGAAACAGGCTGTATGGGGACTTGTGCGGTCGGTCCTGTCCTTCTTATTCTACCTGATGAAACTTTTTATACGGATGTTAATCCCGAAAAAATGGCCGAGATCGTAAAATCTCACATTATCAACGGTACGGTGCTGGAAAAGTATACATTCTACGATCAGACGCTTGGCAAACACGTTCCAAATATTAAGGATATTGGTTTTTTCAAAGACCAGGTCAAAATTGCGCTCAGAAACTGCGGTCAGATCGAATACGCTTCGATTGACGCTTATATAGCCAAAGACGGTTATTATGCGATTGCCAAAGCTGTGGGTGGCATGAAGCAGCAGGATGTTGTCGATGAAGTTAAAAAGTCCGGCATCAGAGGCCGCGGCGGTGCAGGTTTCCCGACAGGCATCAAATGGGAAGCTGGAATGAAATCAACGAGCGATCAGAAATTCATGGTCTGCAATGCTGACGAAGGAGACCCTGGTGCGTTCATGGACAGAAGCGTCATCGAAGGTGACCCGCACAGTGTCATTGAAGGGATGATGCTCGGTGGTTATGCGATTGGTGCAAGCATGGGCTATGTTTATATCCGGGCGGAGTATCCGATTGCCGTTGAACGTCTGGGTGCCGCGATTGAAGAAGCCCGCGAGTGCGGCCTGCTCGGAGCGAAACTGTTTGGTTCGGATTTTGAGTTTAACCTGGAAATCCGGATTGGTGCAGGCGCTTTTGTCTGCGGTGAAGAAACATCTTTGATGGCTTCGATCGAAGGCAAACGCGGAGAACCCAAACAAAAACCACCGTTCCCATTCGAACGCGGCTTGTTTGGCAAACCGACCATTATCAACAACGTAGAAACCTTAGCATGCATTCCTCCGATCATTCTGAAGGGTTCGCACTGGTATTCGCAGTTTGGCACTGAAAAGAGCAAAGGCACCAAGGTCTTCGCACTGGCCGGAGATATCGTCAATACCGGTATCGTCGAAGTCCCGATGGGCATGAGCCTTGGCAATATTTTGTTCAATATTGGCGGGGGCATTCCCGGAGGTAAAAACTTCAAGGCTGCCCAGGCCGGAGGCCCTTCCGGCGGCTGTATCACGAAGGAATATCTGAATACGCCGATGGATTATGAAAATATCAGCAAAATCGGTGCCATTATGGGATCCGGCGGACTGGTCGTCATGAATGAGGATACCTGTATGGTCGATACCGCCAGGTACTTCATGGATTTCATCCAGGATGAATCCTGCGGAAAATGCGTTCCTTGCCGTGTGGGAACCAAGAGAATGCTCGAGATCCTGGAACGCATTACCAAGGGAGAAGGCCAGGAAGGCGATATCGAACTTCTCGAAGAGCTCGGCGCTCAGATCAAAGAAACCGCAATGTGCGGTTTGGGTCAGACGGCTCCCAATCCGGTCTTAAGCACCATCCGGTATTTCCGTGACGAATACGAAGAGCATATCAAGAACAAATACTGCCGCGCCGGCGTATGTTCGGATTTATTCCTTTCGCCGTGTGAGAATGCCTGCCCGGCAAGCGTCAATGTACCCGGATATATGGGCTTGATCTCGGCAGGAAGATATATCGATGCTTACAACCTTATCAGACAGGAAAATCCGTTTCCGGCTATTTGCGGAAGAATTTGCACGCATCCGTGCGAAAGCAAATGCCGCAGGGCACAGCTGGACGAAGCGATCTCGATTTCCGATCTGAAACGGTTCGTGGCGGATTATGCGTTCAAGCATGAAGAAGAATCCACGAAAGACATTGTCTTTCCGAAAAACGGCAAGAGCGTCGGCATTATTGGCGCAGGTCCTTCAGGCTTGACTTGCGGCTATTACCTGGCAAGACTTGGCTATGAGGTCGATGTTTATGAAGCAGCGCCTGTGGCCGGAGGCCTACTTGCATTTGGTATTCCGGAATACAGGCTGCCCAAAGACGTGCTTAAGCATGAAATCAAACTGATTGAGCAAGTCGGTGTCAAGATCCATCTGAATACCGAAGTAGGCAATGACGTCAGCTTCGCCGGGCTGCGCAAAAAACATCATTCCATTTATATTGCAACAGGAACCCAGCTGTCCAACAAGATCAATATCCCGGGCGAAGACCTCGAGGGGGTCGTTCACGGCTTGAATTTCCTGCGCAATGTGAACCTCGGACAGGATGTGAAGATCGGTGAAACCGTGGCGATTATCGGTGGCGGCAATACTGCGATTGATGCAGCTAGAACGGCTTTAAGGTTAGGCGCTAAGAAAGTCAATGTTTTGTATAGAAGAACGATTCAAGATATGCCTGCTGATGCCAGAGAAATCTGCGATATGATTGAAGAAGGCATTGAGATTATTCCGCTGGTTGCCCCGACCCGTTTTATTGGCAAAGACAAAATCGAAGCAATTGAATGCGTCAGAATGAAGGTGAGCGGCTTTGATTCTGCCGGCAGAAGAAAACCAAAAATTGAAGAAGGATCCAATTTCACCCTGAAGGTCGATATGGTCATCCCGGCGGTCAGCCAGTCTTCGGATCTGCCGTTTGTCGGAATGGATGATGTTGAACTAACAGAGTGGGGAACTTTTATTACGGATAAAGACACCTTGATGACCACGATGGATGGCGTATTTGCCGGCGGTGACGTTGCCAGAGGTTCCGATGTGGCCATCACGGCAATTGCAGACGGTAAGAAAGCTGCATCTTCCATTGACCTCTACCTGGGTGGCAAAGGCGTGCTGAATAAAGGCGAAAAGATCGAAATTCCTGCGCCGGCAGATCAGGACGAACTCGTTGAGCATGCCAGATTCCCAATGGAAGTTCTTGACCCTGAGAAGAGAAAAGACTGCTTCTGCGAGGTGGCTCAAGGGTACCACAAGCTCAATGCAATTGCAGAATCTATGCGCTGTTTACGCTGTGACAGGAGGTAGGGTAAAGGCATGGTAAATTTAAGAATTAATAACAAAAGTGTTTCCGCTTTGGAGGGCGCGACTATCCTGGAAGCCGCGAAACAGAACAATATTCATATTCCTAACTTGTGCTATTTGGAAGGCGTTCATAAGTTTGGTTCCTGCAGACTGTGCGTTGTTGAAGTCGAAGGCGCCAAGAGCCTTCAGCCTTCCTGCATGGTTACGGTCAGAGAAGGAATGGTTGTCAAAACCAACACCGAAAAAGTCCGTAAGGCCCGGAAAGTCCTTTATGAACTGATTCTGTCCGACCATCCGAAAGACTGCCTAAACTGCGAACGCAATCAAAGCTGCGAGCTGCAGGAAATGGGCAATATGCTCGGCGTCAGTGAAGCCCGTTTCGAAGGAAAACGTTCAGCCGGCTGCATCGACAAATCCCCTTCCATTACCCGGGATATGTCCAAATGCATTCTTTGCCGCAGATGTATCACTGTCTGCAACGAAATTCAGCAGGTTGGTATTCTGAATGCACAAAACCGCGGATTTAAGACGGTTGTCGGTCCGGCTATGGATCTGCCGATTAATTCCGTAAACTGTGCTTACTGCGGACAGTGTACGGTGGTCTGTCCTGTAGGCGCGCTGAAGGAAACCGATGCGATCCAGGATGTCTGGCAGGCGATCAATGATCCCAATAAACGCGTTGTTGTTCAGGTTGCCCCTGCGATTAGGGCTGCAATCGGCGAAGAGTTCGGGCTGGAACCCGGGACACTCGTTACCGGCAAACTCGCTTCTGCTTTGAGAGAACTCGGCTTCGACGATGTGTTCGACACCAACTTTACGGCTGACCTGACCATTATGGAAGAAGGCACCGAATTCTTGACCAGGGTGAAAAATGCGCTGACCGGCGGCCAGGCTACCTTGCCGATGATTACAAGCTGCAGCCCGGGATGGATCAAATATGTTGAACATGCCTATCCGGAAGAACTTGACCATCTCTCGACCTGTAAATCCCCGCATACCATGCTTGGGGCGCTGGCGAAGTCCTATTATGCCGACAAGATTGAAGTGGATCCGAAGGACATGTATGTTGTATCGATCATGCCCTGTACGGCCAAGAAGTTCGAAGTTTCCAGACCGGAAATGCAGAACAATGGCGTACCGAATGTCGATGCCGTACTGACGACCAGAGAACTTGCCAAGATGATTAAGGAAGCCGGCATTGATTTTGTAAACCTCGAAGACAGCAAATTTGACAATCCGCTGGGTCTTTCCTCCGGTGCTGCCGATATCTTCGGCGTTACCGGCGGTGTTATGGAAGCTGCCCTGCGTACAGTTTACGAAGTGGTTACGGGACGGGAACTGCCGTTTGATAAGCTCCATGTTACTCCGATCGTTGGCCTGGAACAGATTAAGACGGCGGATGTGATCATCGAGAATCCTGTTGAAGCTTATAAGTTCCTCGACGGAGTTACGGTAAAAGTTGCTGTAACCAGTGGTCTGGCAGGAGCGAAGATCCTTCTGGACCAAATTGCCAAAGGTGAATCCCCCTATCACTTTATCGAAGTGATGGGATGCCCCGGCGGCTGCATCAGCGGCGGCGGCCAGCCCAGACCGACCACACCGGAGATTCGTCAGAAACGTCTCCAGGCTATTTATAAGGAAGATGAAGGCAAGCAGCTTAGGAAATCTCATGAGAATGAGGATGTCATGAAACTGTATGCCGAGTTTCTGAAAGAACCCAATGGCCATAAATCGCATGAACTGCTGCACACGTATTATACGCAGCGCGGAAAGTTTAACGAATATCTCTGCAAGTAGGGTACAATCAAGAAAGAGCCTAACAGTTAAAGTTGTAGGCTCTTTCTTTTTTTTCGGGAATGCTGTAATATTAATTTTCCAAGGAAACAATGCAGCTTTAATTTAGACTAAGGACAGGTACACCGTTTGATGCAAATTAATCAAGGAAAAACGAAAAAAGGGTTTGACGGGCAGCCGGATACACATAACCGGACAAAGCTCCTGAATATACTCAGAGGGGCGGTTTTCCCATTAGCTGTGATTGTAGTTTGGGAATTAGCGGCACGCAGCAGTCTGGTTAATACCTACATCTTGCCTCCGCCAAGTGAGATCTTGAAAACATTTCTGCATATGCTTGCAACCGGGATTTGGGAAGAACATCTGCTGGCAAGTTTGCGGAGATTGGTGTACGGGTTCTTTTTGACGGTTGTTTTTGCAGTTCCGATGGGTATTCTGGTAGGCAAAGCCAGAGGGTTCAGGCATTGGGTGAATCCTACACTGCATTTTTTGCAGCAGATTCCGCCAATCGCTTGGATCCCGATTTTTATGCTTTTGCTCGGGATTGATGAAGCCTCCAAAGTTGCAGTGATTGTGTATGCCTCATTTTTTCCGGTTTTCCTGAATACGGTGCAGGGCGTTACCAGTGTTGATCCGAAGCTGATCGAAGTTGGTCATGCCTATATGCTTTCTCCATGGGCAATGATTAAAAAGGTGTATATTCCTTCAGCAGCTATGACGATTTTTGTGGGTCTAAGGCTTGGGTTAAGCAATTGCTGGCGGGCGCTGGTCGGAGCGGAAATGCTGGGAGCATCTTCGGGAATAGGCTATCTGATCATTGAAGGCAGACAATTAGCCCAATACGATAAAATTTTTGTTGCGATAGTCACCATCGGAACTGCCGGGATGCTTATCGACCTTTTCCTCAGAAAAATTGAAAATAAGCTAATGCCGTGGAAAAAGATGTATCAAGCAGGTGAGCGCAAATGAATAAGGTTTTAGTCGAAGTCCGTGATGTCGGTAAGGTTTTCCATAGCGACTGGGGAAGTATTGAAGCCCTGAAAGAAGTCAATTTCCGGTGCAACCAATCAGAATTTGTCAGTATTGTCGGAGCCAGCGGGTGCGGCAAAACTACGTTACTCCGGATTATTGCCGGCTTGGAACCCCCGAGCAGCGGAGAAGTGCTGATTGATGGAGAAAACATTGACGGGCCCGGTTATGGGCGTGCCGTCGTATTTCAGGAACCGCGGCTCTTTCCGTGGCTGACCGTTGAAAAAAATACCGCGCTGGGTATCCAAGGAGTACAGAAACAAGACGAAGTTGAGAAAATTGTGGCCAGCTCGCTTCAGTTAGTAGGGTTAACACAGTTCAGCAAAGCGTATCCTTACGAACTGTCCGGAGGAATGGCCCAAAGGGTCTCTTTGGCGCGAGCGCTCACTTTTAAACCGAAAGTATTCTTGATGGATGAGCCGTTTTCGGCCCTTGATGCCCAGACCAGGGCCAGAATGCAGGAAGAAATCATTGATCTTTGGCAGAAAACCGAAAAAACCGTTATCCTTGTCACCCATGATATCGAAGAAGCACTTACCGTCAGTCAAAAAATCATGATTATGTCGCCGTCTCCCGGTACGATCAAAGAGGTACTGGAAGTACCGTTTGCTTATCCAAGAAATCCTGATGGGTTAGAATTTATCAACATGAGGAAAACTATACTTGAGGCCATTCGCTAAGCGAATCAAATGTTTTCGATAAGTATTACGAGGGGGTTTATTGATGAAGAATTACCTTAAAGTTTCTTTCACTGTATTATTGTCATTATTGCTGCTGATTTCGGTGACAGGCTGTCAGCCCAATATAGCCAAACAGCAGGAAAATCCGAAAGTTATTAACATATCGTATTCGACGAAGCCTTTGAACGCTCCGGCAATTGTAGCACTGGAGAAAAAGATGTTTGAAGACGAATTTGCGAAGGATAAAATTCAGGTGAAGTGGTACGAATTGGAAGGTCCGGCAACAACGGAAGCCCTTGCTGCCAAATCGATTGATTTTGCCACATCACTGAATTATGTTTCGGCCATTATCTCGAATGCGAACGGCAACGATATTAAGATTCTTTCGAGCTATTCCAAGTTTCCGAAGGGGATCGGCCTGGTTGCAGCCAAAGGTGGCGAAATTGCATCCGTAGCGGATCTGAAGGGAAAAAAGATCGCCCTGCAGAAGGGAACAATGCTGCATGAAATGCTGATCAAAGCGCTTGCCGAGGCAGGCATGTCTGCGAATGACGTAGAAATAATCAGCATGGCCTCAGCTGACGCGCTAAACGCGCTGCTGCAAAAACAAGTGGATGCTGCGGTCATCCCTGATCCACTGCTGACCAAAGGGATTGCTTCCCAAAAAATCACCCTGATCCGGAATGCTGAAGGCCTTATCCTTGGTCAGGCTGTAATCGCCGCGCGAACAGAGTTTATTCAGAAGTACCCTGAAACAACAAAGCATTTTCTGGAGATCCATCAGCAAATATTGGCCTGGATACAGGAAAATCAGGATGAAGCTTTGCGAATGACGGCTGACACCAATGGAATGGAGTTTAAAGCGGTAACTGCTTTATATCCGAAATTTGATTTTACAATGCCGATTGACAGTCAGGACATTGTAAAACTTAAAGAATCGGCTGAATTTCTGAAAGCGAATGGTTTTATCAAGTCCGATGTTGATCCTGACGAGCTGGTTAACCGTCTGGTCGATACCTCATATCTTCCAAAATAACCATTAGAGAAAAACCCGATGTAAGTTTAATCACATGAAAAAATAAGGATGATATTACAAACAGAAGAGTGGTAAAAACGTGACAAGAGCTGTAAGAATTCGGATCAACGGCATTGTTCAGGGAGTCGGCTTCAGGCCGTTTATTTTTAAACTTGCCCGGGAACTGGACATTAAAGGCTGGGTAAATAATTTCAGCGGCGGAGTCGAGATTCAGGCTGAAGGGGAACGGGTAGAGGATTTTATTCGCAGAATCAGAACAGACCGGCCAACTTTGGCTGTGATTGTATCGCTGGAGATAACCGAGATCCCGGTTCAGCATTACCGGGAGTTCACGATCACAGAAAGCAGGGAGTCCGAAGACAAGGATGTTTTGATCTCTCCGGATGTTGCAGTATGCAGGGACTGCTTGCAGGAAATGCTTCACAGTAAGGACCGGCGCTACCTCTATCCGTTTATCAATTGTACCAATTGCGGTCCGCGCTATACGATCATCAAGGATCAGCCTTATGACCGCAAGAAAACGACCATGGCGGGTTTTCAGATGTGCCCGGAATGTCATCAGGAATATTTGGATCCGCTGGACAGGCGGTTTCATGCCCAGCCGACTGCTTGTGCGGTTTGCGGGCCTGCACTTAAATTACTGGATCGTACAGGCAATGAAATTAGCGGCAACGGGATCGGCATTGACTTGCTGCAGGAAGGCGCGATCCTGGCCGTCAAAGGTCTTGGCGGCTTTCATCTCGTCTGTGATGCCTGCAATCATGAGGCGGTCAGCAGATTGCGCCGGGTCAAAGAGCGCGGAGCAAAACCATTTGCTGTCATGGCCAGGAATATCGAAACCGCCCTCAAAGAGGTGACGATAACGGAGCTCGAAAAATCGACGCTTGCCGGTCCCTCTGCACCGATTGTCCTGCTGCCGCGCAAGAAGAATGAAAATAGCCGGATTTCTCCGAAAACAGCACCCGGCCTTCAATCACTTGGCATCATGCTGCCGTATACACCGGTTCATCATCTGCTCTTTCAGGGGACCTATGATTATCTCGTGATGACCAGCGCAAACCTGAGTGGACAGCCTTTAATATATGACAATCAGGAAGCTTTGGCAGGTTTAAGCGGAATTGCTGATTATTTTCTTCTAAACAACAGAGATATTTATCATCCGTGTGATGACTCAGTCATGCAGATGATTGGGGATCAAATGACCTTTATCCGTAGGGCCAGGGGCTATGTACCGCTGCCGCTATTTTTAAAACAGGAGATCAAAACACCGATTGTCGGTCTGGGCGGAGAAATGAAAAATGCTTTCTGCCTTGCTTCCGGAAAGATGGCTTTCATGAGCCAGTATATTGGAGATATGCATGGATATGAAAATTTGGAACGTTTTGAACAGGAGTTATACTCCTTTCAGAAGGTAACAAACATTGCTCCGCAAAAAACTGCTTATGATATGCATCCGGAATATTCGACGACCCGGATTGCCCGGTCGATGGATCGCCCAAAAATTCGGATTCAGCACCATCATGCCCATCTCGTCAGCGTGATGGCAGAACATGGGATGGATGAGCCGATGCTCGGCCTGATTTGCGACGGAACAGGTTATGGCGAGGACGGCAGAATTTGGGGCTTTGAGTATCTTTTCGGAAATCAGGAAGGCTATGAGCGCAAAGCATACCTTGAATATCTGCCCTTGCCCGGCGGCGATGCCGGAGCTAAATATCCGCTCAGGATTGCCTATGCTTACTTGAAGAAACTTATGACACAAGAAGAATGGCAGCGGACGGAACCGCTTTGGACTAAATTATCTTCTCAGGAAAAGAATATCCTGGATGGCCAGCTTCGAAGCGGATTTCAGCTGTTTGAAACTTCCAGCGCAGGACGCCTCTTTGACGCGGTCAGCGGTATGCTCGGGGTCTGTACAGAAGTGACATACGAGGGACAGGCAGCGATTGAACTGGAGAGTGTGGCCGAGAAATGGCTGGAGGACGGAAACAAGGACATTCAAAAAAACCTGAACGAATTCCAAAAAATAAGACTGCAGGCATCAATGAGGGTCAAGGCGTCGGCTGCTCTCTTGGATCAACACGGAATATCTGGTCAGACAATTGCAGAAAAACGCCTAAAACTTATTGAGCAATATAACGAAATTGCCGGCAAGACAGATGGAAGTTTCTGTCCGGGCTTATATCCTGCTTTATATCCAGCCTGTCTGGAGATTTCAGGTGAACCGCAGCCCGGTGTTCTTCACGTAAAAGTGGGGAGCCTCTTGAAAGAGATCGCCAACGATGTGCTGCTTCAGAAAAATCCTGGGGAAGCTGCGCTTAGATTTCACTATTCTTTAGCGTGTCAGATGCTAGAAACGGCGATGCTTATTGGTCTTGAAAACAAAAAACTGCCGATTGCAGGCGGTGTTTTTCAAAATAAGCTGTTGACCGAGATTTTGATGTTCTTGGCGGAAGGGATCGGGGTAGAGATCCTTTACCCGCAGAAGCTCCCGTCCGGGGACGGCGGTCTTGCCTTCGGTCAGGTGCTGATTGCAAATGCCGTGAATCAAAAATGTTAATAGGTTTGAACAAGTATTCGCAAAAAAAGCCCAATTCTGTTAAGTAATTAACAATACTTGATTAATTTCCTATGTCAGTTTAATATTAATGACATTGCAGGTTAGAATATTCAGAAAATTTAAAAACTTGCAAAAAGTAAAAATTGTTGTTTAAAAAAAGTAAAGGAGGAGAAAAATGGATTTATCAAGACGTAATTTCCTGAAATTATCAGGAGCTTCCTTGGCTTCGCTGGCGCTTGGCCTTGGTTTTGATCCCGACCTCGCTCAGGCTCAGGGATATGCACTTAAGATTGAAGGCACAAAAAAAATTCCGAGCATTTGTCATTTTTGTTCCGGAGGGTGCGGCTTGCTTCTCTATATCAAAGATGAAAAGCTGGTGTATTTAGCCGGGGATCCCGATCATCCAACCAATAACGGGGCACTTTGTTCTAAGGCAGCCAGCTTAAGAGAAGTTGCCTATTCTGAGGCTCGGATCACGAAACCGATGTATCGTGCTCCGGGGGCAAATGAATGGCAGGAAATATCCTGGGACGAGGCTATCGACAGAGTAGCCAATAAAGTCAAAGATGTCAGGGAGAAAACCTGGAAAGCTGATGCCGATGTCATTAATGCAGCTACAGGGAAGACCGAGAAACTTGCTGTCAACAGGGCTGAGGGGATTGCTGTTTTAGGATCCGCTGAAATCGACAATGAAGAATCCTACTTAGTTAAAAAACTATCAATGCTTTTAGGCACGCCCTATAACGAACATCAGGCCCGGATATGACACGCGCCCACGGTGGCAAGTTTGTCACCTTCATTTGGCCGTGGTGCCATGACCAATTCCTGGCCGGATCTGATGAATGCTGAACTATTCTTAATTGCAGGCTCAAATTGTGCCGAAAACCATCCCGTTGCTATGCGGTGGATCAATAAGGCCAAGGAGCGCGGTGCAAAAGTAATTGTGGTTGATCCTCGTTTTACACGGACAGCCTCGCAGGCAGATATATTTGCTCAGATTCGCCCGGGTACAGATATTGCCTATCTGGGGGCAATCATCAATTATATATTGGAAAATGAGCTCTATGATCACGATTATGTCCTTAACTACACAAATGCTCTGTACAAAATAAGCAAGGATTTTCAATTCAAGGATGGACTATTTTCCGGATTTGACCCCGAAAAGAAAAAATACAAAACCGATAGTTGGGGTTATCAATTAGACGAATCTAACAAACCGGTTAAAGCTCTGATCCTTACTGATCCTGACAGCGTCTTCAGCAAATTAAAAGAGCATTATTCCCGTTATGATATGAAAACTGCTGAGAATATTACAGGGATACCTGCATCAAAAATTAAGGAAATTGCCGATGCTTTCTGTAGCGCCAAACCTGCGTCTATCCTTTATGCATTGGGGATGACCCATCACACAACGGCTGTACAAGGCATCCGGTGTTATGGCATTATCCAACTGTTGATGGGCAATATCGGCAAAGCGGGAGGCGGTATCAACGCTTTGCGCGGCGAGCCGAATGTCCAGGGTTCCACAGATATGGCCAATCTCTATAATAATCTGCCAGGTTATCTTCCGGCCCCCTCCCATTCCGACAAGACACTCAAAGATTATTTGGTACGAAACGGCTCCAACCGGGAAAAACATCTCGTATCGTTATTGAAGGCCTGGTTTGGAGAAAAAGCGACCAAGGAAAACGACTATTGTTTTAATTATCTGCCAAAGTACGATTCCAATGTCAATTCAAGTTTGGTTCGAATTTGGGATGCGGTGAATAAAGGCCAATTCCAGATGATGCTGAATATTGGCTCCAATTCACTGGTATCCGTACCGAACCTCGAAGTGGTCCGCCAAGCTTTGCCTAAACTAGAGATGTTGGTTGTCTCCGATTTATTTGAAATCGAGACTGCCCAGTTCTGGCGGGAGCCCGGTGTTGATCCGTCTAAAATTATGACGGAAGTAATCTTTTTTCCGGCTGCCTTTGTCTATGAAAAAGACGGGACGCTGACGAACTCAGGCCGCTGGGTTCAGTGGAAGGATGCAGCACTCAAGCCTCTGGGCGAATGCAAGCCGGATTTGGATATGCTCGATCTGTTGTATAAGCGGGTGAAAAGCTTATATGGAGGCAGTACTGATCCTAAAGACAGACCGATTCTTGATGCACGCTGGGATTACGGCCATGAGCCGAAAGCGCTTAAGGTGTTGCAGGAATTAAACGGCTATGATGAAACAAACGGCGAATTATTGCCAACGTTAGCCGATTATCTCAAAGCACCGGTCGGG
Organism: Dehalobacter sp. DCA; assembly: GCF_000305775.1. Taxonomy (NCBI): domain Bacteria; kingdom Bacillati; phylum Bacillota; class Clostridia; order Eubacteriales; family Desulfitobacteriaceae; genus Dehalobacter; species Dehalobacter sp. DCA. Next base: position 909,591 of record NC_018866.1, on the reverse strand, counting down.
TCAGTATCTACCGGATGCTGGATTTATGCCGGTGTTACCGGGAAAGGCAATTTGGCTGCACGCCGAGGAAATGCAGATCCTTCCGGACTCGGATTGTTCCGCGAATGGAGCTTTGCTTGGCCGGGAAATATCCGTATTTTATACAATCGTGCATCCTGTGATGCCCAGGGACAGCCTGTGGATCCCAAACGCAAATTAATTTGGTGGGATGCGGCCAAAAATGTTTGGGCCGGCAATGACGGTGCTGACGTAGTCGACAAGACGAAAGGGCCTGACACTCCGGAAGGAAAGCTGGCTTTCCGTATGAATCCGGAAGGAGTAGGACGTTTGTTTGCAGGCAAATATACAAGCGGGATACCAACAACGCCTTCAGCAGACGGCAAACCGGCCGGCGGTGTGAATGTAGGAGGGATCTGCAACGATGGTCCGCTACCGGAGTTTTACGAGCCGGTGGAAAGCCCTGCGGAAAATATCTTCCATCCAAATGTATCAAGCAATCCCATTGTGGCAATGCCCAAAACATTGCCCGATGTTCAGAAGGTTGGTAACCGTAAAGATTATCCTTATGTGTTGACGACATATGGCGTCAGCGAACACTTCTGTGCCGGCGGTATCACCCGCAACATTCCGATGCTGAACGAACTGATGCCGGAACCTTTTGCAGAAATCAGCAAAAACCTTGCAGCGAAAATTGGCGTACAAGATGGAGACCGCGTTGAAATATCCTCGGCACGCGGCAAGGTTGAGATCCGTTGTCTTGTCACAGACCGCATTCAGTCGTATGAGGTACATGGACAGCCGACCGAAACGATCGGTGTACCTTGGAGTTGGGGTTTTGCATCTTTAAATCCTGGATCGAGCATCAATGAAGTGACCATCGGCGTAATTGACCCGACAGCAGGAACACCCGAATATAAATGTTGTCTGGTCAATATAAGGAGGGTTTAGAGATGGCAAAAAAAATGATTTTAGTGGACGGATCCAAATGTACCGGCTGCAAAGCCTGTTCAGCAGCCTGCAAGGAATGGAATGATCTTCCGACTGAAAAAACCTCTCTCGTCAAAAGTTATCAGAGTATGGCCGATTTTACACCAAACACCTATACGTATGTAACATTTGAGGAAAAATATGAAAATAATAACATGCACTGGCTGATGCGCAAGGCGCAGTGTTTTCACTGTGATGATCCCTCCTGCCTGAAAGCGTGTTCCTCAAGTGCCATATCCAAAACAGATTCAGGGTTTGTGGTCATTGATCAAGATAAATGTATTGGATGCGGATACTGTGCCCAGTTTTGTCCGTTTCATGTGCCTAAGATTGATAAAACCACAGAGAAGGCTAACAAATGCACCGGTTGCGTAGGGAGAGTGGAAAACGGTCTTGAGCCTGCCTGCGTAAAAATCTGCCAGCCAGGAGCGCTGTCATTCGGTGATTACGATACCATGCTGGGGATTGCCCAAGCACGGTTGGCCGAGGTAAAAAAGAAATTCCCCAACGCTAATCTTTATGGTCAGAATGGGCAGTCAGGTACAACCTACCGCTATATTTTGCTCGATACGCCTGCTGCCTATGGTCTGCCTGAAAATCCATCGACTGATTTAACACTTTATCTATGGAAAGATATTATCCGGCCTATCGGCAAAATTGCAATAGGCGGTGCTGCTGCGGCAGTCGTTGTGGGAGTGGCGATTAATGCGCTAAAGGGAAACTACAAAAAAGATTCTGATCAAGATCAGCATCCGATAAAGAGAGAGGAGGAGATGTAATGAATGAAAAAAAATCAGGCTCGAATCAAGTTCCCGGCAAAATACTCCGTTTTACCAAAGGGGAAAGATTGAGCCATTGGGTTCATGCTGTAAGCTTTTTTGTTCTCCTCCTCACAGGGTGGGGCATACTATCCGAATTCAGCCGGCCGGTACTCATGATTTTTGGGGGAGTTGACGTTTCCCGCATCCTTCACAGGATTTTTGCCGTGATTTTTGTTGTGGTCGTTGTAGCGATGTTCTTTATCAAGGATCCAAAATATCACTGGGAATGGCTGCGTTCTGCTTTTCGATTTACGAAAGCGGATATCGCGCATATCATGGCTTTTCCCAAGGAATTTTTTGGAGGACACGGCAACTACCCGGCTCAGGGCAAGTTTAACGGCGGAGAAAAGATCAACTCTTTGATTACGATCCTGGGTTCCGTATTCATCACCTTGAGCGGATTTATCATGTGGTCCCCTCATGTTTTCCCAGATCAGTTGGTCCGGATAGCTTATCCCGTTCACGATATGTCGATGTTTATGATGGTTGCAGCGTTGATGGGACATCTCTATTTATCTTTGCTTCATCCTGAATCAAGGGCTGCTCTGCCGGGCATGTTAAAGGGATACGTCTCGGAAAAATTTGCGAAGGCGCATCACGCTGCCTGGTATAAAGAGGTCAAGGACCAAGAGAAATAGTCGAAAGCCAGAACCGGTACGGTGAAATCATTTTGACACTGTCTTAACCTTTGGGAGGGATGTACTTGTGTACTGAAAAGACCGATGGAGGACAAGCAACAAGTTTGTCTGCTGTCAAAGAGAACTATTCAAAAATGAGAGCAGAGATCACTGCCTGGCAAAGAGAAAACGACCTGAAGGATTTGAAATTACCGTCGAAATCCGGGCAGTATCCATTATTCACCATCAATGATCTGCCGGAAAACGCCATCATTGATTTATGGGACAGGTTGAACATTGTTGCGGAAGAAAAGATAGACCACTCCAAACTTGCCGTTCTCCAAGATGAGTTCAGCGCAGGTCGTATTCAAGGAAACGAACCTCTTTTCAGCCGTCTGAGCTTAGCAATAGCTGGGGTAGCTCAGGCGGTATACCGGCAACTGCCTATCTCAACAAGTATGGATGATCAGCCAATGTGCCCATGTCCGGTTTGTGGTGAAGATAATCTTATGACAACATTGGATGCGTTGAATGGAAAACGCTTTACACATTGTCTTGTCTGCGGCAGCGAGAGGCCAATAAAAATATCGGGCTGCATACACTGCGGCAGTGAAAATTCTTCTCAGCAAACGTATCTCAATTCTGCCGAGTTTCCTGGAGTGGAGGTTGTTGTCTGTTTAGATTGCGGCCAATATTTTAAAGAAATCGATTTGCGCGAACGGAGAGTTGAGGATTTAGATTGGGAGAATATACGTACACTGCCCCTTAATTACGCAGCCGAACAATGGATTTTAAAGAACAGACCGATAATGAGCTTAAACTGAATAATGAGACAGATAAGAGGAAGACAGGGTGTCAGGAAAGACACCCTGTCTTTCCTTTTATCCACCCAGTGCATTCTGAGCTAGGCATAGCTGCAAATGTAAAATAAAAACTTCTGACAGGTTACATAAAAATAGAAATATAAATGTATTTAAAAATGTATTATCTGATACGTAAAAAAAGTCAAAGCAGCTATTATAATCAACCTGGAGACGGCGAACCGTTTTTTTATGAATTTTTAAAGAATTATCAATTAGAAAGGATGAGTGAAACAATTACAATGTCGAGATCTAATGATGAGAGCAAATGGGCAGACCCTAGCGCAATAGGAAACTTGACGAACGGGTTGCTCATATTGGTACAAGCTTTTTTGATGCTAGGACTAGCGGTCCCTTTAACGACAATTTTCTTAATTCCCTGGATTTTTATGGGAACAGTCGTGTTGGTCATCGTTGTTGTCATTCAGTTGAAAATGGGGGATTTAGTGGGGGCAACAGCGAACAGTATATTGGGTATAATCGTTTTGGGACATTTTCTTGTAAGAGGAATGATTGACCTGATGTTTTTCCTTAATGGATCTGTATATTCCGCAGAAATGATCAGTGGAAGTAATCATATTGAAGGAATAGGTTTTATATGCACGGGTATTATACTTTTATTTGTAGGATACCTAGGTGGATTTAAGAGCAGATTAATGGCCTTCTTCATCTGGTTGGCTGCCGCAGGATTCATTCTGAGTTCGATATCCTGTTTTGCCTCTATGCCATATCTTGGGATAATAGGCTCTTGCTTATTATTGCTTGTTGCGTTGTGGCTAATCTATTCAGGCATAGCAATCTTGCTGAATGATATGATGCAGAAACAAGTGCTTCCTCTGGGGAAGCCGTTGTTCACTCCTAATGATTTTTAATTACATTTTCAGGGTTTCAGACTAAACGATTTTGATACAAAACCACTACCTACTATTTTTGCCTCTATTTCTACTTCTACGTCAGCTTGCTGGAAAATATCCCTCCAGTTCGGGGCAATCTCCTGCCAGTAAGAAGGGTTGTAACGGTGTATTTTCTGCATAAGGCCAAAATAATCCGCATCATATTTTTTGGCGCAGGCAATTGATTTTAACGGATATTCACGGATTTTGTCAGAAATGATTTTTTCTAGTGGTTTGATTTGATCTGGAGTGATGTCAAATCCGTCAGTTTCAGCAACTAATCCTACCGTTTGAATTTTGATCTTAAAATAAGGTTTGCCGTCTATTATTTTAAAGTTAATCTTATTTTTTGAGCCTGACAGATAATAGGCTAAAGATTGATTATCTATCGTAAATGGGATAGAAATATGAACATTCCTGAGTTTTTTGGAAATTAGCAGGTACCCCAAGGATTCTTCTTTATCTAGCCAACCCACAAGTTTGGCTTGACGAAAAACACCAAATCCCTGAACAATGACAGAATCAGGAACAGTCTCGCCTTCTACTGGAGAAATCGATTCTATCTCAGGAAGTAACGCGTCCCGATCAGGACTGAGCAGCCATTCTGAGAACTCATTCATTGTAATTCCACACGCTACGCCTTTATCGATTGCTATTTTCTCCGACTGGTTTTTAATTTGTTGGGTGAGGGTGGTAGTTCCTGAAGGTTGCAGCTGCATAATCTGTGAAGCTAATCCTTTGGTAACTAACGCAAAAACAGCCGGACGTGAATCCGGGTTACTCATCGTAGCTTCAATTTGAGGCAGGATTTTTTCCTGAGCACCACGTGCCCCAAAAACATAAATATAAGTATGTCCATAAAAAGGCGTCTTCGGCAACCGCACCATCAAGTTACTTATTATTTCTATCAGTGACGTACTTGAAGCGCTGATCAAGTAGTCGGAAGAAGCGCCCTCTTTTTTTTGGTTATCTTCCATACTGGAGGGGCGCATCATCCTGGCCCAAATTTGATATTGGTCAACTCCATTTATATTGACATAGTCTCCACCAAACATAGTAGCCACCGCAAGCTCCTCAACTTCCTTTTTACATCCCGACATAAGAATAGTCGTTAAGAGGAGGAGCAATAGGGCAACGTGCGTAAATTTACGTTTCATCTTAATTAACTTCCTCTTTTTTTTCTTATTACCGCAACAGTGAGAAGAAACAAAGGTAGTGCTATTTCAAAAAATAGTGCGAAAGGTGGCCAGTACTTTCTAAAAATGTCCTGTAACTGAATCGTGTTGCTACTCATAAAAGTTGCAGCTGTTACTTGTAACGGGGCTAAATAACAGATGACGGGGTAATAGGACTTCAAACCGAAAACTTGTGCGGTTATGAGACAGGTCAAATAGTATAACAAAGTTGTTTTAATCATGATTATGGTTAGCCAAAAAAAGAAAATAATACCTTCAATCCGTTGGACATAGTTCCCGTATTCTATTGATTTAACAAAATTCCAAAAAGGAATGAGCAAATGACCGGAAAGATTTGGACCGACTACCGTAATAATAATTAGGGTACATAGGGTTATAAAACCCATAGACGCCAGAATCGCCCAAAGACTTTTGCTCCAGATCTCCTGAGGTTTGTTGACAATTGGTAGCAGCATAATAAGTACGACGATCTCTCCGAAAAGGGAGGCAGCAACTGCCGAATCCGGTAAAAGGGGCTGGATTCCTTTTTCCAAAAGAGGCAGCACTCTTTCGTAGTCGACTTTGAACAGCGCCAGGCCAAATAAACATACGAAGCTGATAACAAAAAGAGGCAACACAAATTGGTTGGCCCGAACGATGACCTCAATTCCTTTATAGGCTCCAAACCCTGTTACTGCTACAATAACAATGATAAGGAGTAGTATCGAACTTCCGAATGATAGACTGTAACTCAGGAACTCTGAAAATTCCCTAATTGTAAGGGTATTGGTTGTAAAAAAAAACAGGACATAGGCAAGGCAGAAAACCTTACCCATTACTTTCCCAAGAACAATCTCGCTGTACTTAGATAAAATGGTACGTGGAAAACGCTGACTTAATTTTAAAATAATCAGCAGCGAGATTATGCCTGTCAAGCAAGAGAATGTGGTAACAAGCCAAGCCGATTGTCCTGTCCTCTGTACAATGATTCCTGGGACAAAGAGAATAGAGGTAGCAGTAATCAGCGTAAACAGCAGCATACCAGTTTGTGTACCGGATATTTTTTCTTTGTCTATGGGTCATGCACCTCCTTATCCGGTTTAGTAGGACCTTGCTTGGAGGCTTGACGTATGGGCTCTTCAGCACCGGTAAGGCGTGGTCTGGTAGACATAGCCCACCAGGGGGCACGGAAAAAGGTATCTTTTAAATCAGACACGCTTAGGGGAGCAATCGGCGATAAATAAGGCACGCCAAAGGAACGTAGACCACAGAGATGGTATAAAATAACCATCAGACCCGAGACTATTCCGAATATGCCCAGTATACTGGATAAAATGATTAGCACAAAGCGTAGAATTCTAATACTGGTGCCTATGGAATAATCCGGAAAAACAAAAGAAGCAATTGCTGTTATACTGACCACAATAACCGTAATAGGGCTGACAATGCCGGCGGTAACCGCGGCTTGGCCTATGACCAAGCCGCCTACGGTACTTATCGCCTGACCCACGGTCTTTGGTAATCGGACACCAGCCTCACGTAACAATTCAAAAGTGAGTTCCATCAAGATAATTTCAATTGAAATGGGAAAAGGCAAATCACTACGTGCTCCGGCTACTGTGGTGAGAAAGGTCAAGGGAATCAGCTCGGCATTATTGGAAAAGACAGCAATGGTAATGGCAGGAGCTAATAATGCAATATTGATCGCAATAAAACGGCCGATTCTGATTAAAGTGGCGAAAAGGTTGTTATTATAATAATCTTCAGATGCCTGCAAAAGAGAAACAATTGTACATGGAACGATTAATACCGATGGGGTATTATTCACAATAATAGCGATTCTTCCTTCGCACAAAGATGCTGCTGTTCGGTCTGGACGTTCAGTATTTTGGACAAGTGGAAAAAGCGTAAAGGATTCATCGGCGATTAACTCTTCTATATAACCGCTGTCTAAAATACTGTCAATGTCAATTCTGTTAAGGCGTACCTTTACTTCCTCCACGATTTTATCATTCGCAATTCCTTGAATATAACAGATTCCTACTTTGGTATGAGTAAGTTTCCCAAGGGTTATCGATTGATATTTCAGGCGGTTGGAAGAGATTCGTCTTCGCAATAAGCTAACATTTGTGGACAGGTTTTCAACAAAACTGTCTCTTGGACCCCTTATGCTCTGTTCTGTGGAGGGTTCATTGACGGCTCTTTGTTCGTACCCTTGAACTGCTGTAGCAATAGCTGTAGAATAACCGTCGATCACTAAAATAAGATGACCGCTAAGCAAAAAGTTGCTTAATTGTTGAATGTCTGATACGAGTTGTGTTTGGTGATTAGGCAACAGCCTCTGAAGAATGATTTCAGGCAGATTGGCTTTGGTTGTTGATATTTCGAGTGTCTGAAAAAAGTTTTTCTGCATTAATGATTTAAGTATTGATTCGTTAACCATAACCGGATCGCAGAGACTTTCGGCGTAAATGATAAAAGCTCTTGTTGGAGTCGGAAGATCAAGCAAAAATTCCTTGCTTACAATGTCTTCACAAAGATGGAAAAACGCTTGCAATATTTCTAGATTTATATCAATTTCAGAAGTTAATTTTTTGGTTTCTTCAGAATCATTTTGAGGTGTCTTAAATGTTATCTGGGGTGAATTGCTAAGTATCTTAGTTAACAGTTCCTTAATCATTTGTTATTGTATCCTAGCTCTGATTTTTTATTTAGTTTATCCTTGGCAGTGCAATTTATACTTAAAAGGTTTGTCTATGCCTTTGATACGGAGAAAGTGGTCAGTCAATCTTCCCAAGCGGTAGAGATAGCGAAAGAAGGTCAGGATACGGTTGAGAAATCAGTCAGCCAGATGAACAGTATAGATCAATCGGTCATGAGTTTTGCTGCGATTATCAGGCAACTCGGAGAAAGGTCAAAAGAAATTGAACACTTTGTGAATGATATTTCCGGGATTGCCGATCAAACGAATATGTTGGCCTTAAATGCAGCGATTGAAGCGGCACGTGCAGGAGCACAAGGGAAAGGGTTTGCGGTGGTTGCGGAAGAGGTGCGAATATTGGCGGACCAATCCCAAGAAGCTGCAAAACAAATTACATCTATTGTCAATGCGATACAAACAGATTCGCATATTGCTTCTTCGGCGATAGATGTTGTGAATGAAGAAGTAAAGCATGGCACTGAAACAGTCAATAACAGTGGTGAAGCGTTTACCAAAATTGAGGAAATGATTAATCGGGTTTTTATTCAGATTAATGAAGTATCTTCTATCTTGCAGCAGGCCCTCAGCGGCAATCAATTGATCTTTGATTCTGTTGCCAGGATTGAAAATGCAAGCCGGAACACGTCAGAGGAAATCCAAACGGTTTCCGCAGCGACTCAGGAACAGTTGGCATTTATGGAGAATTATCTTCATCGAGTAAAAAACTTTCCAAACTTGCCCAAGATTTGTTTGGATCAATGCAAGTGTAAGATTTATATTTCATTTGGCCACGTATTGTTCAATACATTGGATCCAAATGAAATTATGGCTGTTATAATGACGATTATTGATGAAGCGGCAAAATACAGTCACAGACTTCCCGAAAAACGTAATCTCCTGATGCCCCAGTAAAACGTCAGTGTGAAGCAATCTTCATCTATTTTACTGGGGCATTGCTGGATTTTAACGCAGAACGTATTGATAAGAAAATACATGCGTATTATTACAGTTAGGCAGTCCCTGCTTGATATATAGAACAAATAATCTGACAATAACAATCTTTTTTTGCCTGAGCATCCGCTACATGGTAAAATATATAGGCTATAATGTATCAGGGAGGAATCATTGTGTCAGGTCATTCCAAATGGGCAAATATTAAACATAAGAAAGCCAAAACCGATGCTATCAAAGGCCGGATTTTCACAAAATTAGCCAGAGAGATCATGGTGGCCGCACGTGCGGGCGGTGCAGACCCGAACGGGAACTTTAGGTTAAAAATTGCGATCGATAATGCCAAGGCAGCCAACCTGCCGAATGACAATATTCAGCGGGCGATCCAAAAAGGTGCCGGAGCGGGAGAAGGCGCCAATTATGAAGAACTGCGTTACGAAGGCTATGGTCCCGGCGGAGTTGCGATCATGGTGGAGCTGATGACGGACAACAGGAACCGGACAGCATCAGAGATGCGTCATCTTTTCTCGAAAAACGGCGGCAACCTTGGAGAAACCGGCAGTGTCAGCTGGATGTTCACGGAAAAAGGACAGCTTGATGTACCGAAAGAAGATTTAAAAATGGATGAAGATGAAATCATGCTTCTGGCGCTTGAGGCAGGGGCAGAGGATGTCGCGTCTGAAGATGAGAGCTACGAAATCTTCACCGAGCCGGATAGCATGCAGGAAGTCAGACAAGTGCTGCTGGATAGTAAGATACCGATTGAAAATGCGGCCATCAATCTGATTCCGGTCAACCGCGTCGAGATCGCCGATATCGAACAAGCGAAAAAGATCATTAAGTTGATTGATTCGTTGGAGAGCCATGATGATGTTCAGAAGGTCTATACAAACTTTGATCTTGCCGAGTCACTGGAAGATGCTGATCTCTAAAGCGTATCTTCCGCCTCGATAGATAAGATTTAGAATTGAACATGGTATAAGTTTAGGATGATAAGCTTGACAAGATACTGAAATAATGAAATGCGGATCACAGAAGGAGCAAGAAGATGTTAATTCTTGGCATTGACCCGGGAACCGCCATTATGGGGTACGGATTAATCGAAAAAAATGGCCAAAAGCTTTCCCCGGTCACTTATTCCTGCTGGCGGACTCCGTCTGACTTGCCGATGCCGGATAGGCTCAGAATGCTTTATGAATCTCTGGAGGATTTCTTGGGAGAATATTCACCTGATGTGATGGCTGTCGAAGAATTGTTTTTTAACCGCAACACTACGACGGCGATTACGGTCGGACAGGCCAGGGGAGTCATTCTGCTAAGCGCTGCCCGCCGAAATATTGAAGTATTCGAATATACACCCTTGCAGGTCAAGCAGGCTGTGGTCGGATACGGTAAAGCAGATAAAAAGCAGATACAGTATATGGTCAAGGCCATCCTGTCGCTGCAGGAAACGCCTAAGCCTGATGACACGGCTGATGCGCTGGCCATCGCCATATGCCATGCGCACAGCATGGGACGCCGGATAAATGGAGGAATGTTCAAATGATCGGAATGCTGCGGGGGACTGTGTGGACAGCCGAAGCGGACCGCCTGGTGCTTGATGTCGGCGGCGTAGGCTATTTGCTCCATGTTCCGGTAAGTTCAATGGTAAAGATCAGTCAGGGGGAAGAGACTACCCTGCATACCCATTTAATCATGCGGGAAGATGATGTGTCTTTGTACGGTTTTTTAACCCGGGATGAGAAAAATTTGTTTCTGCAGCTCCTTAGCGTAACCGGGATTGGTCCAAAGGCAGCACTGAGTATTTTGTCGGCTTTTTCTGTCAGTAAGATCAAGACGGCGATCGTCTGTGAGGACGTTTCTTTATTGACCGAAGTCCCCGGAATCGGCGGCAAAACTGCGAAGAGAATCATTCTGGAACTGAAAGAAAAGATCAAGGATGTCGATATTAAAGCCGGAACGGAAGAAGATATGAGGTCCTTCATTCCGGCAGACGATACACTGGAAACCCTGCTGGCTTTAGGCTTTTCCCGCTATGAGGCCCGCGACGCACTGGTCAGGGCGGAAAAGAAAGGCTTATCCTCCATGGAGGATAAGCTCAAAGAAGCCCTGCGTCTGCTCGCAGGACCGTCCGAGCATATGTGATATAAAAACGATTTTGGGCAGGTCTGGGGGCCACAATACCGCTTTTCGGCCGTTGTGCCATCCGTGGCACGTCGCTCCTTGCCATCCATGGCATCGCGACACTAGGCCATCCATGGCCGTTGAAAAGGCTGCGCTCCGCATCGTGCTCCGCTCACAGCGGAACTGTGGCCCCCAGACTAATCTTAGGTTTTCAAGCAGGTTGGCATGTTGGAAAGTCAGAATGAAGCTCATTCCTGTGTAAAATAACATTTGACTACTACAACGATTCAGAAGCATAAATTTTGAAATTAAGCTTTTACCGGCTCCAGACTAAGTCTCTGTAATGGATGGCCAGCGCCAAGCGGAGCATGGATTGCGCAGCGCGGCTGTTAGCGCCATGGAGGGCGCTATCTGCCGAAAGCGGTCATCCATTACAGAGACAAGCCCGAGCAAGTCGATAGTAACTTCATTCACTAAAGGAGGAACCAACTTGGAAAGAGTCATCACTTCCCTGGAGCGTCCTGAAGACCGGGAATTCGAAGCCTTAAGACCGGGCAGGCTGATGGAATATATCGGACAGGCAAGTATCAAAGAAAACTTAAGCGTCTTTATTCAGGCGGCCCAGAACAGGGGAGAGGCTCTCGATCATGTCCTTCTTTATGGTCCGCCCGGACTCGGAAAGACCACACTAGCCAATATTATTGCGGCCGAGATGGGAGTCAATATCCGGACGACTTCCGGACCGGCGATTGAAAGGCCGGGAGATTTGGCGGCACTTTTGACTTCACTCGAACCGCGCGATGTGCTGTTTATAGATGAGATCCACCGTCTGAGCAGGACAGCGGAAGAAGTCCTGTATTCCGCGATGGAAGATAACTGTCTGGATATCGTGATTGGTAAAGGACCGAGCGCTCGTTCCATCAGGCTGTCCCTATCTCCGTTTACGCTGATTGGTGCGACGACCAGAGCCGGGCAGCTGACGTCTCCTTTGAGGGACAGGTTCGGGGTCATCAGCCGGCTGGAATTTTATACGACGGAGGAACTGCTGCAGATCGTCGTCAGGGCTTCCCGGATCCTGAAAGTGGATTTGTCGCCGGACGGAGCGGAGGAGATCGCCAAGCGTTCCAGAGGGACACCGCGGGTCGCCAACAGGTTGCTCAAAAGGGTAAGGGACTATGCGCAGTTCTGGGGAAGCAGGATTGTTGATTCTCAGACGGCAGCTAAAGCAATGGATAAGCTTGAAGTTGATCCGATGGGCCTGGACAGTTTGGACCAGAAAATTCTGCTGGCCATTATCCGGAATTTTGACGGAGGACCGGTCGGTCTGGAAACGCTGGCTGCTACTGTAGGTGAAGAGTCCGAGACCCTGGAAGATGTTGTGGAACCATTTTTGCTGCAGAGAGGTTTTCTGCAGCGGACACCAAGAGGCAGAATGGTAACGAACCAGGTCTACAGCTATTTTGGACTGGATCTTCCGGCGAATGTACAGCCGGGACTGTTTTGTGAATCAGAAAGTAAATAGCTTTCTGATTCATTTAAGGGCAACTAAGGCTTTCACCAGTGCTAAAGGCTTGGCGTAAGCCAAGTTTTCTACAGGAAAATAATTGAATATACTGAACGATAGTTGGGCAATCTGTTGAACAGCCGGATAATGAAGGAGAGCTGATCCGAGGATGGTTTTTCATGGCCGCGGTGTTAATCAGAGCGCTTTTTTATTTAAAGTCTTTTGCCTATGTTTGGTTGCAGCACTGTTTTTGGTTACCCTGACACCGAATGCAGCGCTTGCAAGGGAGGTAACTGTGAAGCTTGTCTGGCAGTTCCCTGAAACCGGCTGGTTGGAAATCGAAGTCAGACAGGGCAGTTATACCCTTGACTATAATGATTTCAGCGTCAGTTTAACAGCCGGGGACCGCTGCCAGATCGGCCAGAGCAGTATGGCAGATTTCCTGGCTGTGGGTGACCGGTTCGTGACTCTGGAAAAAAATAAAGTTAAGCTTACTTCCGAGAATCAGGGCGTTTTTCGGGTCAGAGAACCCGAAAAGGATTGGATCAGCTACCGCGGAAATCTTTCTATTGTGAAAGAAAACGGTTGCTGGAAGCTGTATAATTCACTTGAGCAGGAAGACTACTTGAAAGGAGTCGTTCCGATAGAGATGAGCAATGCCTGGGCAGCAAAGGGTTTTGAAGCCTTGAAAGCGCAGGCAGTCGCCGCAAGGACATATTTGCTGAAAAATATAAACGGTGGTGTTATCACGGATTCACCCGATATCCATCAGGCTTACCTCGGCAGATCAGTGGAAGGGGAAGCCAGCCAGGCGGTGACAGCAACGACGGGAGAGGTCCTGACTGATCAGGATACCGGCAGACCCATTTCAATTTTCTACTCTTCGCATAACGGTGGTTATATGGAGGTCCCCCAGAATGTCTGGCAGAATCAGGACGCTCATTATACGTCCACTCCAGATCCGTTTTCCAACGGCATTGGAGGCTATACCGATCACTGGAGGTTTGTAATTGCCGCGGATGTTCTTGGAGAAGCTTTTGATCTCGCCCCGGTAAGACAGGTGAAGCTGGCGAAATATGTATCGGGCCGCGTATACCGTGTCGTGCTTCAAGACTGGTTAGGCAACGAAAAATTGGTATCTGGCGGGGACTTTGTCCGCAAGTTTTATCCTGAAGGACCTCTTTCAAATGATTCTTTCCTTGGAAGACTATTTCAGGTAGAATATATCATGCCTGTACTTCAGAAAAACACCCCGGAGACTCCGGAGATTTCTTTGACTGGGAATTCTTTGGCAGGGATGTCTGTGGAAGAAGGCACTGGTCCGCTGCTCTCCAGGATCAAGAGCTCCAATGACGGTATAGCAGAAAAACCTGGAGTATACGGTGTATTTGTTTTCAACGGCAGGGGCTGGGGACACGGCGTCGGGATGTCCCAATGGGGTGCCTATGATATGGCAATGCAAGGTTATTCTTATCAGGATATCCTAAACTATTACTACAAAAATATTGATTTGGTGAAAATGGAGTAGCAGAGAATGAGGTTGGAGGATTTTGATTACAACTTGCCGGAAAGGCTGATTGCCCAAACACCGGCAGAACCGCGGGATTCATCAAGGCTGATGCTGGTGGATAAAGCCAAAGGTGAAATATTTCATTACTTATTCCAGGATATTGTACAACTCTTCAATGCGGGAGACGTACTTGTCCTGAACAAGACCAGGGTGATTCCGGCCAGATTAATTGGGCAAAAAGAAGGTACCGGAGCAAAAATTGAGGTGCTCCTGCTGAAGAGAATAGACAGGGAACGCTGGGAAGTCCTGGTTAAGCCCGGCAAAAGGTTAAAACAGGGTCAAACCGTTGTTTTCGGTGGAGGACTTTTGCGCGGGGAACTGATCGGAATTCTTGACGACGGAAACAGGATCATTCATTTTACGTATTCCGGCTTGTTTGAGGAAGTCCTGGACAGTCTCGGCGAGATGCCTCTGCCTCCATATATCACAGCAAAATTAAACGATAAAGAGCGGTATCAGACTGTTTATGCCAAAGAAAACGGTTCGGCCGCGGCGCCTACTGCAGGCCTGCATTTTACGGAAGAGCTGCTGCAGAGGATTAGGGACAACGGAGTCGAGGTTCTTGAAGTCCTGCTGCATGTCGGGCTGGGAACGTTTCGGCCGGTGAAGACGGAAGAAATCACCGAACACCAAATGCACACGGAGTATTTCAGCATAGATTCTGAGACTGCCGCCAGAATCTCTCTGGCCAAAAAAGAAGGCCACAGGGTGATTGCGGTTGGGACAACCGTAGTCCGGACGCTGGAATCCGCAGCGGGACTTTGTCAGGACGCTTCCGGGAATGTGCTGTCCGAGACCGAAGGCTGGACGGATATTTTTATCTACCCCGGATATCAATTCAAAATTGTCGATGCCTTAATCACGAATTTCCATTTTCCGCGCTCGACACTGCTGATGCTGGTCAGTGCTTTTGCAGGCCGGGAATTGATTTTGGAAGCGTATCAGACCGCAGTCCGTGGGGAATATCGTTTCTTCAGTTTTGGGGACGCCATGTTTTTAGTTTAACATGGGAAAAATGCACGTATTCTAGTTCCTGTTAACACATGGGGAAGGCCATGTTTCCAGGTTAATTTCACAAAAAGAGAGGAAGAAATGTTTTGGCGGCCGTTAAACTGGAAATACTAAAGAAAGACACTCGTACCAAGGCCCGTCTGGGAAGACTTCATACGCCTCATGGCATGATAGAGACACCTGTGTTTATGCCGGTGGGAACTCAGGCTACCGTAAAATCTGTCAGCCCCGAAGAACTGAAGGCGCTCGGAGCCAACATGATCTTAAGCAATACCTATCATCTGTTTTTGCGTCCGGGTCATGAACTGATTAAACGCGCAGGCGGCCTGCACAAATTTATGAACTGGGATGGCGCGGTTTTGACCGACAGCGGGGGGTTCCAGGTTTTCAGTCTCGGGGATTTACGGAAAATCACCGAAGAGGGAGTGGAATTCCGATCCCATCTTGATGGCTCCAAACAATTCTTAAGTCCGGAAAAAGCGACGGAAATTCAAATCGCTCTCGGTTCGGATATTGTGATGGCTTTTGATGAGTGCACGCCTTACCCGGCAAACCGGGAGTACACGAAAAAATCCGCTGAACGGACCTTCCGCTGGCTGGAGCGCTGCAAAAATACGCTGACGACTACAGATAAGCAGGCACTTTTCGGCATTGTTCAGGGCGGAATGTATGAGGATCTCCGCAAACAAAGCGCTCAGGAGATTATCGAACTCGATCTGCCAGGGTACGCGCTGGGAGGCTTGAGCGTCGGCGAACCTAAAGAAATGATGTACGAAGTGCTGGATTATACCGTTCCGCTGCTGCCCGAAGCCAAACCAAGATATCTGATGGGTGTGGGTTCACCTGATGATTTAATCGAGGGTGTCATGTGCGGCATTGATATGTTTGATTGTGTGCTGCCGACGCGTATTGCCCGAAATGGGACAGCAATGACGAGGTTTGGCAAGGTTGTGGTCCGTAATGCCACATATGCCGATGATTTTACGCCGATTGATCCTACCTGCAGCTGTTATACCTGTCAGAATTATTCCCGGGCGTATATCCGGCACCTGATCAAAGCGGATGAAATTTTCGGACACCGGCTGATGACGATCCATAACTTGCACTTTCTAACCCATTTAATGAAAGAGGTCCGCCAGGCGATTGCCGAAGACCGGCTTCCGGAATACCGGAAACAATTCTTTGCGGACTATGGTTATGAAAAATAAGACAATAATATGAAATGTATGTATAGATAATAAAGTTCTGAAAACTAGCTTAGAAATTAAGTTAAAATAGAAAAATTTAATAGAAAAATAATCTAAATACATGCTGAATTTGCGGAATAAAGATGATATAATGAAATGAAGTATGCATATTTAGGTAATTTACAATTAAGGGGGATTCTTTACTTATGGATCAAAGCACTACAACGATGATGTATTTTGTACTATTTGTAGTTATGATTATCTTTATGTTTGTTTTGCCGAGCAGAAAGCAGAAAAAAGAGCGGCAGAAACTGATGGAGTCCATTAAGATGAAAGCTAAAGTCATAACGATCGGCGGAATATTGGGCACCATTACCAAAATAAAAGAAGATACGGTTGTCATCAAGATTGCCAATAACGTTGAAATTGAAATACTGAAGTCCGCGATCAAAAGTGCTGAAGGCGGCAAAGATACACCTGTCAAGAGTAATAAGAAGAATAAGCCTGAACCTGAAGAAGAGGTTGAAGAGACCGAAGTAATCGATGAAGACAACGATGCCGAGGTTAAATAATAAACTGCGTTAAACAACAGTTCTGATTACGGAAATTTGTTATTGGCGAAGTTTGAAATCTATTGCATATAATCCAAATATAAGCAAGTGCCGTAACACTTGCTTATTGCTTTGAAATTGACACCTCAAATGCAAAAGGGATATAATAATGCTTGTATGGGCGAGTCCCTTTATTCTATTAGGAGGAAAAAGGATGAAACGGGGAAATACTTTAAAACTTGCAATAGCCGTAATTCTAGTTGCTGTTGTAGTTTTCTTTTCGATTCAGCCGCTGACGAATTCTGAAACCGGGATTCCGTTAGGACTTGATTTACGCGGTGGTGTTCATCTGGTTTTACAGGCGGAAACGGGCAAAGATGGCGCAGCGATTACCAACGACGATATGGATAAAGCAAGGGCTGTCATTGAAGAACGTGTTAACGGGCTCGGAGTATCCGAACCCTATATTCAGACGAACTATGATAAAAAGAGAATTATTATCGAGCTGGCCGGAGTCAATGATCCCGATGAGGCTGTTAAAGTTCTGCAGACAACCGCTAAGCTGACTTTCCGGGATCCGGATGGAAATATCTTGATGGACGGCTCCCTGCTGAAGAATGCCCAGGCAGCGGTCGATACTTCCAGCGGCCGCACGGATTATGTCGTGCAAATATCGTTTACTTCTGAGGGTACCTCAAAGTTTGCGGATATCACAACGAAATATCTCGGTCAAAAGATTGGTATCTATATGGATGAGAGGAAGATCCAAGATCCGGAAGTTTCAGTGCCGATTGTGGACGGGCAAGGTCAGATCCAGGGATATTCATCGCTGGAAGAAGCAGCTCAGTATGCTGTTATGTTCCGTTCCGGTGCATTGCCGGTCAGCATGAGCATTGTTGAAAAAAACCAGGTGGGTGCGCTTCTAGGTGCGGATTCTTTGAATAAGAGTTTAAATGCGTGCGTCATTGCGCTTATTTTTATTTTCTTATTCATGCTGGTGCTCTATCGTTTACCGGGGCTGGTCGCCGACTTTTCGCTTGTCGTTTTTTCGGTGATTGTACTCTGGGTCTTATACGGAATCGGGACGGTTCTTACTTTGCCAGGCATCGCAGGGTTCGTCCTATCTATTGGAATGGCCGTCGATTTGAATATTATTGTCTACGAAAGAATCAAGGAAGAACTAAAGCTTGGCAAATCGCTGCGGGCTGCTGTGGATGCCGGATTCAGCCGGGCTTTTATTACGGTGTTTGACTCCAATATTACAACCATTTTTGCTGCTCTGGCTTTATTCCTGCTCGGGTCTGCTTCGATCCAGGGTTTTGCAATTACGCTGATCGTCGGTATTGTTGCGAGCCTGTTTACGGCCATCACGTTTACCCGCTGGGTTATGCGCTGGATTGTTGGCATTAACCCGCGTATGAGCAAATGGCTGTTTGGCATAAAGGAGGTAAAATAAGTGGCTGACAAATATAAAGATAAAAAAGCACTCAAAAATACGGCCCCAGTCGTTACCCCTGCCGCCAGTGAGGCCAGTTATGATGATGTCAAACATGAACATAGACTGTATTTTAATATTGTAAAAAAACGCTATATCTGGTTTGTCTTATCTTTGATTCTTCTGATTCCTGGTATTATTTCGCTTTTCACGCAGGGGCTGAATCTGAGCATCGACTATAAAGGCGGTTCGATGTTCGATATTCAGTTTAACGAGAAGGTAACACAGGAAGAGATCAACCAGGCGATGGAATCCGTCGGGCTTACTGGAACGGTACAACTGGCTGATGGAGACACATCGGCCATCGTCAGAACGGATGCCTTAGATCAAGCCAAAAGAGATGAGCTTCTAGATGCTATTCAGAAACAGGCTGGTTCGTTCGATATGAAAAATGTAGAAGAACAGCTTGTTCAGCCTGCTATCGGCAATGAACTGAAATCGGGAGCGATGAAGTCGCTGGCTGTTGCGTCTGTTTTGATCCTGATTTATGTATCGTTTCGTTTCCGCTTTGTGTATGCATTGTCCGGTGTTATTGCACTTCTACATGATATTGTTATTACGCTGGGCCTATTCTCGTTATTCCAGTGGGAAATTGATGCAGCGTTTATCGCGGCGATTCTCACCATTTTTGGTTATTCGATTAATGATACCGTTGTCATCTATGACCGTATCAGAGAGAATGAAAGACGCATGAAAAAGAAAGACAGCTTCGAGGATATGGTGGACAAATCTGTCTGGCAGACGATGGGTCGTTCCGTAAAGACTGTCTGCACCGTACTGATCGCACTGCTTGCGATATTCCTCCTGGGCGGAGAATCGACCAGATCATTCTCCCTGGCAATGATTATCGGTGTATTCTTCGGTGCCTATTCATCCATTTGCATTGCCAGCCAGCTTGTCGTTGAGATCAAAAAGAGAACAAGCGGAGACAATAAGAAAGATAATCCGGTCGAAAGCTAAATTTGTACTATTATCAAAGAACCCCGGATTTTTCGGGGTTCTTTTTGACATTCATGGAGAAATCAAAATCGCGTGGCCTGCTTATATTTAACATCTCATATGAAGGGACTACAGCTGGCAAAGGGCAGCGCTACTTACTGATATATATCATACATTGATAACTAACAATTAGTCTCCATAATGTATAGACAGCGTAAGCGGAGCATGGAGTGCGCAGCGCGGCTTTTTGCGCCACGGAGGGCGCAACTTGCCGAAAGCGGCTATACATTATGGAGACCAGCCCAAGTAAGATACCACATACGCTTAGAAAGGACGAGGAAAATGAGGCTAACAGTACTAGGCTGCTGGGGAGCATATCCCGAAGCAGGAGAGGCAACATCAGGGTATCTTTTGCAGACAGGCAGGCATACGGTCCTGTTGGATTGCGGCAGCGGGGTATTGGCAAATTTATGGAAGCATGTTTCCCACGAGCAGATCGACGCGGTTTTTATCTCCCATTTTCACCATGACCATACGGCAGACCTCGGATGCCTTCTGTATGCGAGCAAATTTGCGTTTGCGTTTAAGAAAAGAACGCAGCCGCTTCCTGTTTATGCAAGCAATCATCCGGGACATTTTGAGGAATTGACCTTCGGTGAATACAGCAGCGGTATAGAAATAAAGCCGGATGCGGTTCTCGATCTTGACGGCTTAAAAATATCCTTTGCTCCAACCGTCCATGATGCCTACAACCTGGCAATGAAGTTTGAATATGCCGGCAAAGTCCTGGTCTATACCGGTGATCTTGGGCCTGCATCTGATTTAAGCCGGTTTGAGGGCGGAGCAGATCTGTTGATTACTGAATCAAGCCTGTATGCCCATGAAACCGGCTTATTCCAGGGGCATCTGACCTCTACCGAAGCTGCGGCCCTGGCCAGACGTATCGACGCAAAAGCACTTCTTCTGACCCATTTCCCACATATTGGTGAAACAGCAAAGTTGGCAGATGAAGCTTCCCAGTATTATGCCGGCAAAATTTATCTGGCGAAAACCAATCTTACAGTAGAATTTTAATTGGAAACAGTGTGTGACTTTCAATTAAGTTAATAAATAACAAGAACAATGAATAGACTGAACTGATATAGTTCGTGCATTTATTTGCGTTCTGTACTATAATACATACAAGAGAGAGGAGAGATAGCAGAATGAAAATGACCGGAGCACAAGCAATCATTGAATGTCTTAAAAAGGAAGATGTACAAGTCGTTTTTGGCTATCCCGGCGGATCGGTCTTAACTTTGTATGATGCGCTGTATATGTCCGGATTTCCTCATGTTCTGCCAAGACATGAACAGGGCGCAATCCATGCTGCCGACGGCTATGCCAGGGCAACCGGCAAGGTCGGTGTGTGTATGGCGACTTCCGGCCCCGGGGCCACGAATCTTATCACTGGAATTGCGACAGCTTATATGGATTCTGTCCCGCTGGTGCTGATTACCGGTCAGGTTGCCGTACCTTTTTTAGGGCGGGATTCCTTTCAAGAAGCGGATATCCGCGGGATTACAACCCCGATTACCAAACATAATTATCTGGTTAGGGATGTCAGGGATTTGCCGAAGACCGTGAAAGAAGCTTTTTATATTGCACGTACGGGCCGTCCGGGTCCTGTTTTAATTGATATTCCGAAAAATATCTTTGCGGAAGAAATAGATTTTGAGTATCCCGCAGAGGTTAATCTAAGAGGCTATACCCCGATCTGCGAGGGAGACAGCCAGACGATGAATGCCGTATTTGACGAGCTTAAACTCGCCAAAAAGCCTTTATTTTTTGTCGGGGGCGGTCTGAATCTGTCGGACACTTCTGAAATCATGCAAAAAATAATAGCCTATACCGGGATGCCAACTGTCTCGAGCCTGATGGGGCTGGGCTGCATCTCGAGTGATGATCCTCATTTTTTTGGCATGATTGGGATGCACGGCACGTATGCCGGGAATATGTCCACCACCGAGACCGACCTGCTGATTGGAATTGGCGTGCGTTTTGATGACCGGGTCACAGGACGGCTGGATCAGTTTGCTTCTAACGCTAAAATCGTGCATTTTGATATTGATCCGGCTGAAATCAATAAAAATGTCCGGGCAAATATCCGGGTGATTGGCGATCTGCGTTGGACACTCGAGAAGTTCTATCAAAAACTGCAGGAGAAACCCGCCCAAGAATGGCAGGATCAGTTTAAACCGTGGCTGAAAAAGCTGTCTGGCTGGAAAAAGGAAAAGCCGCTCACGTATAAAAAAGATACGGATGAAATACTGCCGCAGCCTGTGATTGAAAAGATCTGTGAAATCACAGAAGGAAATGCAGTTATTGTTACGGATGTAGGACAAAATCAAATGTGGACCGCCCAGTTCTACGGTTTTAAACACCCAAGGTCGCTGCTGACTTCCGGAGGACTTGGAACGATGGGTTACGGCCTTCCGGCTTCCATGGGAGCCCAGGTCGGGGAACCAAATAAGAAGGTCATTTGCATATGCGGCGATGGAGGCTTTATGATGAATTGCCAGGAGCTGATGACGATTGCCGACTTAAATTTGCCTGTCAAAGTCATGATCTTGAATAACCAATCTTTGGGAATGGTTGCCCAATGGCAGCGGGAATTTTACAACAGCCATTATGCACATTCCTGTATGAGAACGAAAGCAGATTTCGTCGAGATCGCCAAAGCGATGGGCGTTCCTGCCGTCCGTCT
Source organism: Dehalobacter sp. DCA (assembly GCF_000305775.1). Classification (NCBI taxonomy): domain Bacteria; kingdom Bacillati; phylum Bacillota; class Clostridia; order Eubacteriales; family Desulfitobacteriaceae; genus Dehalobacter; species Dehalobacter sp. DCA. Next base: position 887,459 of record NC_018866.1, on the reverse strand, counting down.
TGATAAGAAAGAAGAAATTGAAGCTGTACTAAAAAAAGCAATCTTCTCGGAAGGCCCATTCCTGGTAGATATCCGCATTCCTGAAGAAGAGGATGTTTTGCCGATGGTTCCGACCGGGGCCGGTCTAAACCAAATGATATTGGGGGGCTGAAAATGAAACATACCTTAGTCGTATTGGTGGAAAATAAACCGGGTGTTTTGACCCATGTTTCCGGGTTGATCAGTCGGAGGAATTTTAATATTGAAAGCATTAACGCCGGCTATACCGAGGAAGCCGACATGTCCAGAATCACCATTGTGGTTGATGCCGATGATGAATATGAATTGGAACAGGTTGTCAATCAGCTCTCCAAGCTGATTAATGTGATCAAAATCATTGATCTTACAGGAAAGGACAGGGTACACAGAGACCTGGCCTTAATCAAGGTGAAGGCTTCGCCGGAAAACAGGGCGGAAATTGTAAACCTCGCCGAAATTTTCCGGGCCCATATTGTCGATGTCAATAAAGAGACCATGATCATTGAGCTGACCGGTGAAGATGTCAAAATTGATGCGATTTGCGAACTGCTTGATGACTACGGAATCATCGAAATTGTCAGGACCGGCAAGATAGCGATTTGCCGGGGACCCAAGGCTGCCAAAGATGTCTAACATAATATTTGAAGTGTAACTGCGGATTCCAGATGCTCCACAGTTGCGTATATTTGTAATAAACCAGGACCCAGCGATGAAGAAGGGATAATCGTATGTATGTCGAAAATTTGTTAAGACTAACTCAAAATTGATTTGTTACTTTGGAATAGAATTTTTCGCAAGGAGGTATACGGATGAATGCTTTTACCCGGTCGATTGTTCAGGTTTTTCGTGGGTCAGCGAAGGCCTTTCAAACCTTTCCAGCTGCAATCGCCTGTGCTTTCGGTTTTGCCGTCGTAACGTTGATCAGGATTCAGCTTGACTGGCCGCAACAAGAACCTTATAACTTTCTGTTTAACTGTCTGCATTGGGCCTTTGCAATGGGTGCGGTATTCAGTCTGACCGTAATTACGGCTGCTCAAAGCCGGATCAACCAGAAAAAAGCTTTTCTGGCTGCCAACCTGCTCGGTGTCATGGCCGCAGCTGTAACCTTCCTCGCACTTTACCAGTTTGGAGGAACGACCCCGGAGGGATCCCACTATGCTGTAGTTACAGTCCTGGCTGCTGCCCGGGTGAGTATGGCTATGCTGGTCAGTTTCCTGGTTTTTATCATCCTGGCCGGATATCCCAAAGACCAGTCTGATTTCTCCAGGTCCTTATTCATGACGCAAAAGACCTTCTTTATCGCTATCATTTACGGAGCAGTGATTATGGGCGGGGCTTCCGGCGTGGCAGGTGCTGTCCAGGCCCTATTGTATCACGGCATGAGCAGCAAGGTTTATATGGTTATCGGGACCCTGACCGGTTTTTTGGTCTTTACAATTTTTGTGGGTTATTTTCCGGATTTCCGCAAAGGAGAAGTTGACGAACACCGTGAAGTTGCCCAGAAACAGCCGCGGTTTATTGAAATTCTGTTTGGCAGCATCATGATTCCGATTATCCTGGCGTTGACCGCAGTTCTGCTTCTTTGGGCGGGCAAAACGACTATGAGCGGCATAGGCGCATCGTCTTTCGTCCAGCTTTCCGGCATTGCCTCAGCTTATACCATCGGCGGGATTTGGCTCCATATGATGGTCACGAATTACGAATCCGCACTGGCAAAATTCTATCGCCGCGTTTATCCGATCGCCGCCCTGGTGATTCTCGCCTTCGAAGCCTGGGCAGTCGTGATCCAGCTGGGCAAGTCAGGACTTAAAACGATTGAATATTCCTTCATACTGATCTGGATTGTGGCCTTAGCAGCGGCTGTCCTGCTGATGATACGAAAGGCCAGATCACATGCTGTAATTGCTGTCCTGACTTGTGTGCTTGCGGTATTCTCAGTATTGCCGATTGTCGGTTATCAGGATTTGCCGGTTACTGCTCAGGTGAACCGACTGGAAAAGATACTGGCTAGCCAGGGAATACTACAGGATAACCAGCTGATTCCTTCCGCTGTCCAGCCGGAACGCGCCGTACGCGAATCCATTACCGATGCAGTGGACTATCTGGCCAGTGCCAGTGAGGCAAAGCTGCCGTCCTGGTTTGATCGACGTCTTGCCCAGAGCGATGTCTTCAAAGACAAACTAGGTTTTGATAAAACCTGGCCAGAACCTGAGGATATGCCGGGAAAAGACAATTATATCGCAACATCCCTGATGTTACCGGCCGAACCCGTAGATATCAGCGGTTACCGCTGGGCTATTAATATGCAGATGGAATCTGTAAAGCAGATGGGAAATGTAAATGGGAAGGAATATATCACGATTGACGGCGACAAAGGCACCTATCGCATCTATTGGACGTACCCTGCCAATAACAATATCCCGTCTTTAAAGATTATGAAAGATGACCGTGTGATTCTCGAACAGGATATGAACAGTTATCTCGACCAGATTGCTGCGAAGTTCCCGCCGGGTAAGGCGGAGACCTATCAGGCAGCTTTGGATGATATGTGCCTGAAACTGGAGACACCGGAAATAAGCGTGCTGCTTGTTTTCAGCAATATTGATATCAGCTTGGACCCCCGTGAAGATCGGATCAATTATTGGCTTAACCTTGATGAGTTGTACCTGAAAGAGAAGTAAGACAGGGTATCCCTAAAATATTTTTTAATTTTATCGGGTAAGTCTGTGGGTCACAATACCGCTTTTCGGCTGTTGCGCCATCCTTGGCGAGTCGCTCCTTGCCCTCCATGGCATCGCGACATTAGGCCATCCGTGGCCGTCAAAAAGCCGCGCTCCGCATCGTGCTCCGCTCACAGCGGAACTGTGTCCCCCAGACTAATCACAGGGTTATTGAAGCAGGTCTGCATGTCGGAATGCAGCTCATTATCTAAAGTTTTAAATTGATTTCTAAATTAATGTAGTTCTTGCTCGAATAGTGGCAGGGACTATTTTTTCATCAAGGGTTATAAGATTTGGCCGGAGTGTATAATTATTCCAGTGCGAACGGGGCAATACTATACAGGAACAGTACCATATCAGCCCTAAGGCCTTTATATTCTGCTGAGATATATGATAGGGTTGTGAAGGTACTAGACATTGACAAAAAGCAGGGTGACGGATTGTTGTTTTGGAATCTGCTGGGTTTGGAATCAATCCTGATTTGTGCGGCGGGTATAACGCTTCTTGGTAATTACTCCGGTCTCGTGATTGCGGGCCTAATTGTATCTGCAGTCAATTTTGTGGTGAATGAACCAGGAAGTATTCTGTTCTGGGAAATCATCATTCTTGCCTATATGTGTTTTGGATTAATTACGGCGTATCTGTTGAATAGGAAAACACACAATTTTCGTGTCCTCAAGGTAGCTGGCGGAAGTGTTACTTCGCTGTTCCTGTTTGGTATGCTGCTGCCGTTTATACCGGCGATCCTGATTTGGACTGCTATTATAGGCATCCCGCTCGTTTTCAACTATCGGAGTATTTCCAGAGCGATTGTGCTTCAAGCAATTTTTAAGTTTATTTTTTGCACAGGTTGGCTTATTATAGGAAATATACTATATTAATGATACGAATTAATGATACAAAGGAGGGAAAAGTATGGTCATTTTGTTAGTTTCAATCATTATTGCGCTCATTGTGGTGATTTTTGCGGTTCAAAATGCAGCAGTTGTTCCAATCCATTTCTTATTCTGGACAGCAGATTTGCCGCTGGTTCTCGTTATTTTCTGTTCGGTCTTTGCCGGTGCCTTACTGATGTTCTGCCTTGCACTCCGCCGGGAATTGAAGTGCAGGAAAGAAACCAAAGTCAATAAACGATTTACCAGCAAAAGGGCTCCAGCTTCGGATGCTGATCCGATTGATATACCGCAGAGGGATAGTCAGAATAAAGACAGTCAAACTGTTGCCAAAGAAAATACTGATGGCGCTTCTGAATATCAGAAATAGGAATGATTTATGGAAAACAACTTGTGGGTTTTGTCACAAAAAACGTATTCGGGTGAAGCATTTTTAGAAAAGGCGGGACTCTCCCGCAGTACCTTGAGTATTCTTCATAACCGGGGTTATTCTTCGAGAGACAGTGTTTTGGAATTTCTGAAGCCGTCGCTGCTGGACTTGCACTCTCCGTTCTTGTTTAAAGATATGGAGGTCATCTTGCAAAGGCTTGCCAAGGCTAGGACAGATCAGGAAAAGATTTTGATCTACGGGGATTACGATGCCGATGGTGTAACTGGAACAGCCTTACTGTATAAGGGCCTGATCAGTCTTGGGTATCAGGTCGTTGTCCATATCCCGAGCCGGGAAGAAGGCTATGGCCTGCATTCGGAAGCAATCGAAAAAGCAAGCCAAAACAATGTCTCGCTGATTATCACTGTTGACTGCGGAATCTCAGCTGTCCAGGAAATAACCTTTGCTAAAACTTGCGGCATCGACATCATTGTCACGGACCACCATGAACCGCCGGACGAACTGCCTTGCGCAGTTGGAATATTAAATCCCAAAATAGCAGATTCAGGTTATCCGTTTCCGCATTTGGCCGGTGTCGGGGTAGCCTTTAAACTCCTGCAGGCCTTATACGCCCGTTTAGGTTATTCTGAGGCGGCATTTGGCTCGGAGAACGATTATCTTGATTTGGTCGCACTCGGAACGATTGCGGATATTGTCCCACTCGTCGGGGAAAACAGAATCCTTGTCAAAAACGGGCTGACCGTGATGGAAAATACTAGGCACTCCGGGATCAGGGCGATGCTGGAGGAATGCGGCCTTCTCGGCAAGAAGCTTAAGGCAGGTCAGATCTCGTTTATTGTCGCTCCGAGAATCAATGCCGCCGGGAGGATGGATACGGCGAGGCTGGCACTGAACTTACTGCTTGAAGAGACCTATGGTGATGCGTTGGAGATGGCCAGGGAACTTAGCAAGGAAAACAATCTGAGACAGCTTACCGAAAAGGAGCTCCTTTGTGATGCTGAACGCATACTGGCTGAAGGCCCAATACCCAATGTCATTGTCTTGTCCTCACCGAACTGGCATCACGGAGTGATTGGCATTGTCGCTTCGCGACTCGTGGAGCGCTACAAGCGGCCGGTCTTCCTAATTGCCGAGGAAGGAGATACGGGGAAAGGCTCAGCCAGAGGAATCTCGGACTATCATGTTCTCGACGAATTAAAAAAACAAGCGGACGCTTTAAGCAAATTTGGCGGTCATAAGCAGGCGGCCGGATTTACGGTTCCTGTTGACCAGATCCCGCAGCTCCGGGAAGGGCTTAACAACAGTTTTCTTGAACTTGGGATCATCTTTAAGGAACGTTTTCAGATCGATTCTATTATATCGTGGGATGAATTGAATGTTCAGTTATTGGAAGAGCTGGAACAGATGGCTCCGTTTGGGGCAGGAAATCCAGCACCTGTCTTAAGAACGGACGGCCTTGCCGTCCAAAACGTTTCTATTGTCGGTAAAGGCCGGGAACATTTAAAAATGACGCTCGCAGCCGCAAAGCTTAAACGGGAAGCTATGGCGTTTAAAAAGGGACAAGAATTTGATCTGGTCAAAAACATCGATATGATCGATATCATTTATAATCTTGAGCTGAACAGCTACGGTAATGTCGAAACTATCCAGGCCGTCGTCAAGGATTTCCGTCCTTCCGGTGTCGGAGCCAAGCAGGAAATCGCCTGTACGGCTGAGGGATATTCCGAACCGGAGCTGGCCATTAGCGGGAGCCTGCCGGATTTCGAGACTGCCGCCTTCGAAGAAAAGATTCTGGCACCGCGTCTTTCCAGAAAGATGCTGGCGGATTTCTATCGAAACCTTAAGAGCGTAATGGATGAACGCGGTTTTATTCGATGGGAACGGTCTGCGGAAAAACCTGAAATGCAGCTCAACATCATGAAAATATTTGAGGAACTTGGCATCATCAGCTGGTATGGCGGAACAGGCCCGTATTTATTTAAATTAAACAATATCGAGAAAACCTACTTGCAGACTTCTTTGCGTTTCAGAGTCTGGAGCGAATAGGAACCCAGAGGTGGCGTAATGAATTTTCAACAACTGAAGGAAACATTGATTTCCAATAACGCGCAATACAACCTTGAAAAAATTGAAGAGGCCTATGAATATGCGGAACTTGCCCATCGCGGCCAACTCCGCAATTCCGGAGAAAAGTATATCTATCATCCGCTGGAAGTCGCCTCGATTCTTGCCGAATTGGAGATGGACGATTCGACGATCATTGCTGCGTTGCTTCATGATGTCGCTGAAGATACGAACAGAACGCTTGGAGATATCCGTAAGAATTTTGGCGATGAAGTTGCGGGGCTCGTCGATGGGGTAACCAAACTCGGCAAAATTTCGTACAAGAGCAAGGTTGAAGTTCAGGTTGAAAACTTAAGGAAAATGTTTCTGGCGATGGCCAAGGATATTCGGGTTATTTTAATCAAGCTGGCTGACCGCCTGCACAATATGCGGACCCTGAAATATCAGTCTGAATCTAAACAAAAGGAAATTGCGCAGGAGACGATCGAGATCTATGCGCCCTTAGCCAATAGGCTCGGGATATTCCGGATCAAGTGGGAGCTGGAAGATCTCGCTTTTCGCTATTTGCATTCGCAGGAATACTACGATTTAGTTGAAGGTATTTCTTTGAAGAGAAAAGAAAGACAGGAACAGATCGATGAGGTGATCGAACAGCTTAAAATCAGGCTCGATGAAGTCGGAATTGAAGCCGATATTGCCGGCCGTCCGAAGCATTTCTTTAGTATCTATAAAAAGATGCTCGATCAGAACAAAGATCTGAGTGAAATATTTGATTTGACGGCAGTCCGGGTCATTGTCAAAACCGTCAATGACTGCTACGGAGCACTGGGGGTTATTCACACCCTATGGAAGCCTATTCCCGGAAGGTTTAAAGATTATATTGCGATGCCGAAACCGAATATGTACCAGTCCCTGCATACGACATTAATCGGAAACCACGGGGACCCGTTTGAAATCCAGATCCGGACCTGGGAAATGCACCGGACGGCTGAATACGGGATTGCTGCCCACTGGAAATACAAAGAAGGCAAAAAAATTGAGAGTAATTTCGAACAGAAACTATCCTGGATTCGCCAGCTCCTGGAGGTACAGCATGACTCTAAGGATGATGCCGGCGAATTTATGGAATCGCTGAAAATAGACTTGTTTGCGGATACTGTATTTGTATTTACACCCAAAGGCGATGTCGTTGAATTGCCTGCCGATTCCTGTCCGATTGATTTTGCGTACCGGGTTCATACGGATGTCGGACATAGCTGTATCGGTGCTAAAATCAACGGAAGAATCGTTCCACTTGACACCAAATTGAAAAACGGGGATATTGTTGAGATTCTGACAACCAAGACACCCACCGGACCGAGTAGAGACTGGGTTTGTCTTGTAAAGACCTCTCAGGCCAAAAACAGGATCCGCCAGTGGTTTAAGAAAGAAAAAAGAGAAGAGAATATTATCAGAGGACGTGAAGGCCTCGAGCGTGAAGCCAGGAAACTTGGTCTTGAACCGTCAACAGCCTTAAAATCAGAAAACATGATCAAATTAGCCAAGAGCTTCAGTTTTAACAACATTGATGATCTATATGCAGCAATGGGTGATGGTGCGATTACTTTTAAAAAGGCCCTGGGCCGTTTGAAGGAAGAAATCCTGAAAGAAGAGCTGAAAACACCGCTTCTCCCGATTCAGGCAGAACACAAGCACCTGGTGAAGCATTCCCAGGGAGTATCGGTCAAGGGGGTAAACAATATCCTGATCCGGTTTTCCCGGTGCTGCAATCCGCTTCCCGGAGATTCGATCATCGGCTATATAACGAGAGGCCGCGGCGTATCAATCCACAGGGCGGACTGCTCGGAGCTCGTTGGCCTTACGGCAGAAGAGCAGGAGCGGATCGTTGAGGTTGAATGGGAAGCCGCTGTCGAGTCAATCTATCCTGTAGACATCGAGATTATCGGTCTGGATCGCGTGGGTTTGGTCAGCGACATCATGAACGTGATCACCGAAACACGGACCCATATGCTCGGAATGAGTGCCCGGGTAGGCAAAGACCGCGTCTCCCATATCCGTCTGAGAATCGAAGTGAAAAACCTCGACCATTTAAACTTTGTTCTTAACAAGTTCCGCAAAGTCAAAGATGTTACCGTGGTCGAAAGGATTCAGGGCGGAGGAAATAATTAAAATATTATTTAGAGGTGGCGATATCGCGTGATTGAAAGAATAATTACACCTGTCTTGGGAGTAAACTGCTACGTACTGGCTTGTGACAAGACCAAAAAGGCTGCAATCATCGATCCCGGATCGGGCAGTGCGATGATCAAGGATTTGCTGAGGAGGCATAACCTCGAGGTTGAACGGATTATCTTGACGCACGGACATTATGACCATATCGGGGCAGCTGAAGAATTGAGAAAAACCCTGCATGCTGAAGTCGCTGTTCACAGGGAGGATGCAGGGATGCTGACGGATCCTCAGAAAAACCTTTCCAGAATGTTCAGCAGGGACTACGTGATGTCTCCGGCTGAAATACTGCTGGAAGACGGTCAGGAATTCTTTATTGGTGAAGTTCAAATGAAAGTTATCCACACACCGGGACATACACCGGGCGGCATCTGCCTGTTGACGGACGGTGTGCTGTTCAGCGGGGACACGCTCTTTGACTGTTCCATCGGCAGAGCGGATTTTCCAGGGGGGGATTTTCATAAACTACTCAGCAGCATCCATGATAAGCTGATGGTTTTGGACGACCAAATCCTGGTCTATCCCGGACATGAATCTTTTTCATCCATTGGCCGGGAAAGGGTCAGAAATCCATATATCAGTGGAGACCTGGCCTGATGGAGGAAAGCATTCTTCTTTGTAGTTCCACAATCGATCCGAAAATGCTGGCCAGCTGCTCACAAATTATAGCAGCTTTTTTTCCGGGTAAAAAATTTAGAACATGCAGAAATTTTATGGCAGGAGAGTTATCTTCCGACGTACTACCGGATGACATGCCATCAGCTGCCGTTCGATCCGATGCTGGAATAATGCGGTCTGCCGCTGATAATGAACGGTCTGATGCTGAAGGTTTTTGCATGAACATAGAGTCCGTGAATACTGCCTCGGAAAAGGTTTATGAAATCTGCCTAACCGACAGAACGACCGGAAAAAAATATGCGAAGACAGTGCAGACGGGATCAGCGGATGATTTCTACAGACTGAAGCTTCCTGGCAAAGAACCGCTGTCCCAGATCATTTTAAAAAGAGGATTATGTACATTTTTATCCGAATATACCGGAAAAAAACTTCCGTGGGGAAGTCTGACCGGGATACGGCCTGGTAAAATCATTGGCAAAATGACCGATCTCGGATATGACGAAGAACAAAAGAATAAAGTCCTGCGAGAACTTTACCTCGTTGACCAGGAAAAGGTGAGCCTGCTTCACCAGCTCGAGCAGGTTCAACAGCCTTTCCGCCAAACGATGAAAGAAGCCGAGCATTTTGCCGGCGTTTATCTTGCGATACCGTTCTGTCCGTCCCGCTGTTTCTACTGCTCGTTTCCTTCCAACACCCTGACCGGTAAACAAACCGGACAGCTTTGCCGCTATCTGGAAGCCCTGAAGAAGGAAGTAAAACTAACTGGGGAAATGATGCGGGGACTGGGTATGAAGGCCGACAGCCTTTATATCGGCGGTGGTACACCGACGGTGCTAAGCGCCGCCGACCTGCAGATGCTGCTGGAAACCATCCGTGATGAGATTCCACAGGCTGAGCGGTGTGAATATTCTGTTGAGGCCGGTAGACCGGATACGATTGATCATACAAGACTGACAGTGATGAAGAATTTTGGGGTGAACCGGATAAGCGTTAACCCTCAGACCATGCAGGAGGCAACCCTGCCCGTGATTGGACGTAGGCATACGGCCGCCGATATCCGGGAGTGTTTTCTTCTAGCCAGAGATGTTTCCGACTGGGTGATCAATATGGATTTGATCCTTGGACTGCCAGGTGAAGGATCTGAGGAAGTCCTGGACAGTGTGGAAAAAGTACTGGCTTTGCAACCGGATAACATTACCGTCCATGCCCTGGCGCTGAAACGAGGCTCTGCGGCCTGGGAGAACCATTCGGCTTCAAACCGTGAAGATGCTATAGACTGGCAGGATATTCAGCGCGAAGTCCACCGCAGGATTCAACAGCGCGGATATATTCCGTATTATCTGTACCGACAAAAGTATATTGCCGGTAACCTTGAGAATATCGGCTATGCCCTGCAGGGCAAAGAATGCCGCTATAATATTGCGGTGATCGAAGAACAGCAAAATATCATGGGGCTAGGCGCAGGCAGTGTCAGCAAAATACGGAAGAAGGATTCAGGCCACGAGAATATTTATCATCCGGTTGACCTACAGTGCTATGAGAACCAACTGATGCAGGTTCATCAAAAAATAAAGCAATCTTTAACAGATTTTTTGCCTGTTTTATGAAAAAATATAGGAACCCTGATGAGTCTGAAGGATAATTGTGTTATAATAGATAAGCTTATTTTTTAGATTGGACACGCCGGATGATCCGTTGATCTACCGTTGTGCAGGAGGAAGTATCATGTCGATTCAGCGGCCGAAAGGTACACAGGATATCATTCCGGGTACCGTAGAAAAGTGGCAATTTCTCGAAGAACAAATCCGGAAGATTTGTTCCGAGTATGGATATAAAGAAATCAGAACACCGGTCTTTGAAGCGACCGAACTTTTTCAGCGTGGCGTCGGAGAGACAACGGATATTGTCAATAAAGAGATGTATACCTTTATAGATAAAGGGCAGAGATCCATCACGCTGCGCCCTGAAGGGACGGCTTCCGTCTGCAGGGCGTATACAGAGAACAAGCTTTATGCGCTGCAGCAGCCGGTCAAAATGTATTACCTCGGCCCGATGTTCCGCTATGAGAAGTCCCAGGCCGGACGCTTTCGGCAATTCCACCAGTTCGGAGCAGAGGTGCTCGGTGGAGAAGATCCGCTTGTCGATGCCGAAATCATCTGTCTGATCTGGGATTTTTTTGGTAGAATCGGCCTTAAGGGACTCGTGGTTGAGATCAATTCCGTGGGCTGTCCGACGTGCCGGGCTGAGCATAGGATTAGGCTGCAGGAGTTTCTGCAGGAACGCAAGGATGATCTTTGTCCGGATTGCCAGAACCGCTTTACCAAAAATCCGATGCGGATTTTAGACTGTAAGAACAGTTCCTGTCAAAAGCTGACGGAAAATGCTCCGACGACCCTGGATACGCTCTGCGTAGACTGTGCGGAACATTTCGCGAAGACTCAGGAATATTTAAATATCGCTGGGATTGCCTACCGGATTAATCCCAGAATGGTTCGCGGGCTGGATTATTATCAAAAAACAGCCTTTGAAGTCACAGCTGAAGGTATCGGCGCCCAGAACGCGATTTGTGGTGGCGGGCGTTATGATGGTCTTGTCCAGGAAATTGGCGGGCCGGCCACACCGGGAATTGGTTTTGCCATGGGACTGGAACGTATCCTGAGTGTCATGGAAAAGCAGAGTGTTGAAATGATGCCTGAGGTTGAAGCGCCGGTCGTGATTGCAGCTCTGGGTGAGGCGGCCAGACAGGAAGGATTCAGACTTTTAGGTGATCTGCGGCAGGCCGGGCTGCCGGCAGTCATGGACCTTCTTGGAAAAGGGCTTAAAGGTCAGCTTAAATATGCAGACAGGGAACAAGCCCGCTATGTACTAATATTGGGTGACGATGAGCTTGCCCGGAAAATGGTGATCGTCCGCGATATGCGGTTGGGAGAACAGCAGGAAATCCCGCTGGATCAAATCAAAGCTTTTTTGTTGAATCATACGAAATGTGAAATGTAGGAGGATGTCCATGTTAGCAGAAAGAATCGGAGCGGGTACGCTGAACAGGAAAAACGCAGGCGAAAAAGTAAAGTTGTTGGGTTGGGTTCAGACCAGAAGAGACCATGGAGGCGTTATTTTCGTTGATTTGCGCGACAGGTCCGGCATTGTCCAGATTGTCTTCAATCCGGATATGCCTGCAAACGCTTTTAATCAGGCTGAAAAACTCCGCTCGGAGTATGTGATAAAGGCCGAAGGTCTCGTCCGGGTGAGACCTGAAGGTTCAGAAAATCCGAACATGGTTACCGGAGAAATTGAAGTTGTGATCGAAAACTTGGAAATACTCAATAAAGCGAAAACTCCGCCTTTCTATATCCAGGACAATGTGGATGTCGATGAAAGTGTCAGGCTGAAACACCGCTATCTCGACCTCCGCCGGACCGAAATGCAGAACATATTTAAGATCAGACACCGGGTCACGAAAATCATGCGTGATTTTCTGGACAGTGAGGGATTCCTGGAAATTGAAACGCCAATTCTGGCTAAGTCAACACCGGAAGGGGCCAGAGACTATCTCGTGCCCAGCCGCGTGAATCAGGGAACATTTTATGGATTGCCCCAATCACCGCAGATCTTTAAACAGTTGTTGATGGTCGCTGGCATGGAAAAATATTTTCAGATCGCCCGCTGTTTCCGTGATGAAGACTTGCGCGCGGACCGCCAGCCGGAATTTACCCAGCTCGATTTGGAGATGTCCTTTATTGAGATTGAAGACCTTCTGCCGATGATGGAGAACCTGATTGCCAAGATCTTCAGGGAAGTCAAAGGTATTGAAATTCCGCTTCCAATTCCGCGGCTGACCTATCAGGAGGCAATGGAACGCTATGGTTCGGACAAGCCGGATACCCGCTTTACCATGGAACTGATTGATGTGGCTCCGGTTGTCAAAGATTCCGGATTTAAAGTATTTGCCGACGTTGTCGCGAAGGGCGGCAGGGTTAAAGGAATCTGCGCCAAAGGCTGTGCCGGTATGCCACGGAGGGAAATTGACGCGCTAACCAAATTTGTTAGCATTTACGGTGCAAAAGGGCTTGCCTACATCGTGATGGATTCCGAAGGAATGAAATCACCGATTCTGAAGTTCTTCACCGAACTGGAGATTAACGCACTGTTGGCTGCGATGGGAGCAGAAACCGGAGACATCCTATTTTTCGTTGCCGATAAGGAATCCGTCGTTCATAATGCGCTTGGAAACTTAAGACTAGAGCTGGCTAAACGAATGGAGCTTATTCGGGAAGATATGATTAACTGTCTTTGGGTTACGGAATTCCCGCTCTTTGAATATGATGAAGAAGAAAAACGCTATGTGGCGATTCACCATATGTTTACCAGTCCGATGAATGAAGATATTGCCCTCCTGGATTCCGATCCACTGAAGGTAAGAGCAAAGGCTTATGACATGGTCCTGAACGGAATGGAACTCGGCGGAGGAAGCATCCGGATTCACCAAAGGGATGTTCAGGAAAAAATCTTTGACCTGATTGGTTTGAGCAGTGAAGAGGCCAAAGAAAAATTTGGCTATCTGCTTGAAGCGTTCGAATATGGCACACCACCCCATGGGGGAATTGCGTTTGGGCTGGATAGACTTACGATGATTCTTTCCGGACGGGATAATATCCGCGATGTCATCGCATTTCCGAAGACCCAGAGTGCTTCATGTCTGCTGACCCAGGCGCCTTCACCGGTCGTGGACAGCCAACTCAAAGAGCTTCATATTAAACTGGACCTGAAAGCAAAACAGCCTTCTAATTAATCATTCATCAACAATTCCCCATCAATTCAATTTAATTTAATTCATCTTATCTCATTAATAGAACTTTCGATAAGGGCTTTGCCGGTTTATTATTCATAAAAAACAGGCATAATATATTTCATATCCGGCAAATCCTCTTGACAGAATAACCAGACTGGCCATATAATAATCTTAGAACATACCCCTATGGGGTATATAGGCGAGGGGTAAGATGGAACCAAAGAAAAAAAGTGGGCCGGGAAACGATATCATGATCCGATTGAAACGGATTGAGGGACAGGTCAAAGGGTTGCAGCGTATGCTTGATGAAGAAAAATGCTGTTCTGATATTCTGGTTCAGGTTGCGGCAGTCAAGGCAGCAATCAATAAAGTTGGCATTATGATTTTTGAAGAGCACTCCAGAACCTGTTTGAAAGATGCGCTCGTAACGGAAAATGATAAAGCCCTGGATGATCTGATTGTTCTGTTGAACCGGTTTGTCCATTAATCTTGCGGACAAACAAAAGTCTTTTTCTATGGTGACGTTAAGAAACGGAGGGATTTAAGATGGCAGGTGTTAATGTCAAAACATTTACTGCTGAGAATTGGCAAAGTGACGTACTCAGTTCAAGCCAGCTGGTATTGGTCGATTTTTGGGCTGCCTGGTGCGGACCTTGCAGAATGATAGCTCCTGTAGTGGAAGAACTGGCAGATGAATATGCAGGTAAAGTAACCGTCGGCAAATTAAACGTCGATGAGCAGGGGGAAATCTCCCAGAAATACGGCGTAATGAGTATCCCGACACTGCTGCTGATTAAAAACGGTGAAATCGTTGATAAAATCGTCGGTTTCAGAGGAAAATCGGATCTTGTGAAAGCTATTGAAGCGAAAATGTAAGCAAATTAATCTTAAGATTGTATGATGTAAGACGTCTCAATTGAAGTGCACCCCAAATGTTGGACAAAAAAATCTAGCATTTGGAGGTGCACTTCATCATTATTAAAGCGTCTCATGGAGTTAAACTCAATTTTTAGTATAGCACTGAATGATTTCACCAACATAAACACGGTGATAATCATTCTGCTTATAATTGCTTTCTATCGCAGAATCAAGGAAATGACTTGGGTCTAAATCCTGATAATAGAGCTTTTTACATTCCATAACCAGTCTAGCTTCTTCAAAATACACGGATCCGGACATACTTTCAGCGGGTGTAATCCCGGTAGCGGCAGTTTTATCCACATCTCTGCCGGAATTCGATCCGCAGAAAGATAAAGCCTTTCGATAGTCTTCTTCAAAAAACGAAAGCGTGAAAGTATCATTTTCTTCCATAAACTGATAGGTATAACGCGAAGGCCGGACAAAACAGAAGCATACCTTTTTATTCCACAAGACTCCGAATCCACCCCAACTGGCCGTCATCGTATTATATTTTTCCATATTTCCCGCTGTAATCAGCATCCAGTCCTTTCCGACCAGTTTAAAGGAGTTATCCGTTAACTGCTCAGGTTCCACTAACTTAAATTCATTATTCATCACAATATCTCCTATTGATATTTATTTTTGTCTTATTATCCAAATAAGACGTTGGTAACCTACAATTAAGACATTCAATATTCTACTACATAAATGAACGGAATATTACATAACAAACGTGCTTTAAGCATGAGATCAGTCTGCGTGCCACAGTTCCGCTGCGAGCGAAGCACGGACTTTTTAAGGATTGTGCCATCCATGGCACGCGGGTATTGTGGCATGCAGACTTCCCCCGGACGGATTATTCAATATTTCTTAAAGTATCCAACCGTTTATTCCGGAAATAAAGCCCTGTATCAACTGCAATCAGGCAAAAATTCAGGATATATAGTATAATGACATAATCAAACGAATAAATCATCTTGTGCAGGATGCCGGATAAATAGCCGATAAGCAATACAACCAGAAAAAACAGGCTTTTTCCTTTCGCAGTTCCGGCTTTGTAGGACGAGTAGATCGAAAAAGGCCAGGCCGAACCAAAACATAACAGCATAATCGTTTCAAAAATACTCAACGCAATCATTCCTTTAATTCTATTATAAATAATTTTTGTTATCATTATTACGGCAGATTTTTCTGCGAGGGAGTCTCTAATGATCATAAACAATATCCAGAGTATTGGCAAGATTTCTCCTTTGATAGATTTTACACAATTGAAAACCGGACAGCTTCTTCCGGTGGAAATTATCAGCAGAAATGGGAATCAGGAGGGGATGATCTCCATTGCCGGGCAAAAAATTAAAGCCCAGCTGGAACCGCAGTTTCTGGAAGGTGAAAGATTTCTGGCGGTTGTCAAAGAGGTCAATACGGAAGGCGTTGTTTTGAGCCGGGTTAGCCAGAGCACCGGCCAGTTGAGCAGCTTGTCTGCGGAACAGCTGTCTTCAATGATAACCAAAGGATTTGGCCTTTCAGCCGAGGAAGCGGACTTTCTGGTCAATAGCATGGTCAATCAGAACACGGCAGCAGGCAGCAAGAGTGCTCCGCCTGAAATACTATACCAGGTCGCTGGTAAGCTGTGGACGATTTTGCGGGAAGGAAAGAACCAGGGTAATTTATTGAGCAAGACGGCTTTTGGGACAGCGCCGCAGGAGACAAATGCCGGCGCAGGGCGGGTATCCAGCCAGGCAGCCGGACAAGCTCTTCGGTTGACCTCGGAGCAGATCACAACGATCCTAAACAGGGGAATCAACCTGACTCCTGAGATCTCCGTCATCCTGGCAAAATATCTGAATCAGCAAAATAGCGGTGTTCTTAAAACGATGCTAGCGGATCAGAATGCTGCAAATCAGAACTTAACAAATCAAAGTTCAGCGAGTCAAAGTCCGGTAGACCAGAAATCTCCGCTCAATACGCTTGCAGACCTGCTCTGGAAGATCATCCCGAAGTGGGAGGATACCAGCGGCGAGCAGTTTGAAAACATCCTGCATTATTTCAAAAGCCTCGGTCTTGAGCACGAGAATCAGCTGCTGCTCAAATTAAAGAATAATGCCGGTCAGGAAGCAGAACAAACGGAAAATGTAAAAACAATGCTCTTAAACGCGCTGGCTGAAGATTCTGCCTCTCCGGAAAAAAGCGCGCTGAAGGGTTTTCTGGATGAGATTACCGGACAGCAGATCTGGATCCAGACCGGGAATAAAGAAAATGCCGCATATTTGCTTATGCATATCCCGCTGCAGAATAACAGTGAAATCTATGATTGTTCGCTTGCAGTGGAGAGTTCCCGCAAAGGCCATAAAGTGGATATTGAACACTGCCATCTGGCGCTGCAGGTCGAGACGGAACACCTTGACCAGCTCGGAGCCGACCTTACGCTTTACGACAACAAACTGCATATCTGCCTCTTAAACGATCATCCCGAGGAGTTGAATCCGCTCATTGAAGATCTCTATGATCAAATCAAGCAGAACTTCGCGGATATTGGCTTATCTTTAGAAAAACTATCGCTGAAGACCTACGATGAATTCCCCCAGTTTGCGCATTTCCTGGCCGGAAAAAACTTTTCAGGGGTGGATATCAAAGGATGAAAAGGGAAAGTCCAAATAGTAAAAAACAAAATATGAAAAAAGCTGCTGCCCTGGCCTATGATCATGTTGGTGCTCCAAGGATTGTCGCCAAAGGGGAAGGGCATATGGCCCAAAAAATAATCGAATTGGCCGAAGAGCAGGGCATTCCGGTCCAAAATGACGACACCCTTGTAGAAGCCTTGATGCAGGTAGAGATGTCCAAAGAAATACCGCCTGAGCTCTATCAGGCGGTTGCTGAAGTACTGGCTTTTATTTATCGCTTGGATAAAATGAAGGGGACGAAGAAGGATACGCCTTAAACTGATTTTGGTTTAGTCCTTTTATTCAAATGCCTCTGGGCAAATATTTCAGCCACGCGTTCATTGCTGCCCAGCACAAGTCCATGCAGACGCCATTCCCGGAAAGTATGCCAGAATTTTTCTTCGGAGATACTGACCGTATACTTTTCGGATTCCTCGTCATACGGCCAAAAAACATCGATCCAGAGCTTCCCCTTATTGGTCAAAAATAAAATAAAGTGATGCAGTTCCGTATTCGCTGAGGTGAGATCCCTGATTAGGATGTGAGAGCGGCCGTCGGGGAAATCCGTTCGCAAATAGATTGGCTTCATCCTTTTCCTCCTGAAATTCGTATGATTTGATCGATTTGGCACCAGTCAAGTTTTCTTTATGATCTTCTCTGTATTTAGTTTATTAGGAATGTTATGATTTATTGTTAAGTGCGTATATTTTTTTTGAAGGGAGCTTGGCTGATTGAATCAGGCTTGTGTAGTCCTATCTCTAATACATCCGGGTACTCCCTCAGAACGCGGGTACCTGGCAGCTCTGCGCTTGGGAAAAGGGGTATTCCCAAAATATCTGATATTTTCGTTTCAGGGCGAAGGTGAAGCCCCAAGCAGAATGGAGCAGCATAAAAAAAGCCTTGAAGATTTTACCCATGATGCCCTTATATTTGTTTATGAGCATAAGAAAATCCTGCCGGATTTGAAAAAATATTTTGAAATTAATCTGAACCAGAACGTGATTGAGGTTCAGGAACTTGCCGCAGTTTTTTTCCCAGCAGTCAGCCAGCAAAGCTTAGAGGAAATAACCGATAAACTTAAGATAAAGAAACATCACAGGTTTATATCAACGGCCCAGAAAAGGGTCCGGCTGACCTATGACCTGCTTCTGCAGTGCTGGGAAAAGGGGATGAAGGCTGATTTGGGTTTCTTGAGTAAGTTGGAAGAATATACAAAAGGTCTTTCCTGTCAGCCTGTACTAACCGAATTGAAAAAAGAAATCGTGCGAACGTATCCGGACAGGCCCATCCGTATTGCACCTTACCGGGGAGAGACGGCACAAAATCTTTTTAGCCCCGGTATGGATGATTTGGCTGAGATTCCTGATTCGCCGGCTTGGGCTGTGCAGTGTTTCGGCCAGGACGGCTTACTCGCCAGCAATATTCCAGGGTTTGAAAACAGAGAGATTCAAACCGTCATGGCCGCTGAGATTCTGAAAGGGTTTACCGAAGCGACAGATGTTGTGATTGAAGCCGGTACAGGAACAGGGAAAACGCTTGCCTATCTGATTCCGGCACTCTGGTGGTCCAAAAGGCATCAGCAGAAGGTGATTGTTGCGACCCACACCATCACTTTGCAGGAGCAGCTCTTCAGCAAAGACCTTCCGCTGCTGCAGAAGATCCTGCCTTTCCCATTTGAAACAGCATTGCTTAAGGGTAAGAGCAATTATTTATGTCTGAAATGCCTTTATCAGGAATCGCTGTTTACGGATTATACAACCCATGATGAACAACTCCGGCAGGCCGCATTCTTTTCCTGGGCTTCTGAAACGAAAACCGGGGATTTTGGAGAACTGCCGAATAATCAAAGCTTCGTTCCGACTTATCGAAAATTTGGCGCGGATAATCCGGCCTGTCAACCCGGAGAGTGTTCCTTTACTTCACGTTGTTACCTTTATAATGCCAGGAAGAGAGCCGAGGCTGCTGATGTTCTTGTGATTAATCACTCCTTGCTCCTTGCCGACATCAAAACGAATTATAAGATTCTGCCGGAATACAGCAATCTTATCATTGATGAAGCGCATAATATTTACCAGACTGCGCTCAAGCAACTTGGATTTGAAATTTGCCTCGAACAGATGCTGCGGCTGACGGACAGTATCTATGGTGGGAAAGGCAATCTATTCGCTTATCTGAAAAGAAATCATGCTGTTTGGGCAGAGGTCTTCCCTGCCTTTAACTGGACCTATTTTAAAAGCAATCTTGAAGAGATTCCGGATCGCTGCAGGGCGGCTGCGGATCAGGCCCAGGAACTTTTCAGCATGCTGCAAAGCGTGCTTGGCCGACAGTTCAGTCTTCGCTTAGACCCAGAAAAGGTTGGCGAAGATATCCTGCAGATGATCCTGCTGGCCTCGGAAAATCTGATCATCAGGTTTAAAGGCATTGTGGAGGTGCTGGATAGAATTAATACCTTTCTGGCTCTTGAAAGTGAGCAGTTGGAAGAAACCAGATATGAGATTAGCAGAATAAAAAGTGAACTTACCCAAATCGTTGACGGATTTGGCAAGATCGTTAGTAAAAGTGAGGAAGAACGTGTAACCTATCTCGAAAAAAGCAACACAGTCTATTTAAAAAACACGCTGATCAATGTTGCTCCGTTATTAAATAAAAAAATATTCAGTAAAAATAATTGTACGGTTTTAACTTCTGCCACCTTAAGTGTCGGTGAGGATTTTACGTATTTGACCAGGGATATCGGAGTAGAGGACTATATCAGCCTGAAGCTGGATTCACCGTTTGATTATGAAAAACAAATGGTTTTCTGTGTCGTCAATGATTTATCTGTAAATCTACCGGAGGATAGGCTCGCAGAAAAGACTGCTTCATTTATTGGGAGAATTGCCGAAGAGATGAATGGAGGTACACTGGTATTATTTACTTCCCACCGGTATTTGCAGCGGGTATACCACTTGTTGGGTAATGAAGAATGCTGCCAGTACCTGAATGTGCTGGCCCAGGGGATTGACGGCACCAGGGAAGACCTTCTACAGGAGTTTATGCAGAACAACAGCAGTGTCCTGCTTGGAACGAACAGCTTTTGGGAAGGCATCGATCTTCCCGGGGACATGCTGCGCTGTGTCATCATGGTCAGACTGCCGTTTTGGCCGCCGGATACGCCCATTCTGGAAGCGAAGGCCCGCCTGTTGGAAAGTCAGGGACTTGATCCGTTTTATGCGTTAAATTTGCCTGAAGCAATTATCCGCTTCAAGCAGGGTTTTGGACGTTTGATTCGAACGAGAGAGGATAAAGGCGTCGTGATTGTTCTGGATGACCGGATTATCAAAAAAAGGTATGGCCGATATTTTCTGCAGGCCCTGCCGATTACTTCTTTCTATCAGGGAAGTTCGGAGCGCGTCCTCCAAAAGGTTTCATCGGTTCAGGTACCCGTAATCGGCAATTCAAGAGCGTAAAGACGCAGAATATTCGGGAACTGATTTCACCCCTCATCTAACCTGTGCATATAGTAAGGCACAGGTTATTTTTTGAGGAGGAATGGAAATGGTTCAGCCGGTAGATTGGTCCAATGTTGGCGTCAGGATCGTCCAGGGATTTTATACCACCATTGATGCCGTACGGCAGCTCGATACGCAGGAAGCTGCACTTGTCATGAAACTGTTGGGAAAATCCTGTACGAAGATGATGAAAGACGGTGTCGGACATCAATTTGGAATTGCCATGATTGAAACAAGTGAAAAATTGGCGCTCACAGATAAACTGACCTTTGAAGATGTTTTGAAAATGCTGACGTCAATCGTAGGAAAACTTTATTTCACGGCAAAAACGGCGGAGGAAATCGAACTAGTCAAACAGCTTGAAGATGCTGTTAAAAATTACCACGTTGTATAAAATCAGGCTGCCGCATAAATTATTCTCAAGACAGCAGTGCTGGAAGGAGGAGAAATCCTATGAAAATGTACTATATCAAGCTGCCTCAGTCCGTACTTAATCTTCTGAAAAAAATCTTCAACAAATAATTGCCGGGTGTCATGAATTTCCAATTTCCCTCCTATATTATAGTAAAAGGGCTAGGAGGGAAATTATGTTATTGAACCGTCATTTTTTTATACTTGTCTGCAGTATTTTTTTTATTGGCGTCATTGTCTGGTGGCAGAATCCGAATACTGCAGTTTCAGCAATAGCCAATGGGCAAAGTTATGCAAATCCGAAGGCAGTGATTGAAGATTATTGGGAAAAGCTTGATTACAGGCAATTTGATCTTGCTTCGGCTCTGGCATCAGGACAGGCCGAAGCTACGAATAGCATACTGCAGCAGATGTTTCAGGATAATCCATTTTTAAGTGTTCAAAACGTGGAGATTCAAAACACTTCTGCGCAAAATAGTTATTTGGTTGAAATTACGACGGGATCATCCATTGATCAAAGAAAAGTACTTACATACCAGATTATAGTAGAACAACAAGACAATGGTCTGAAAATCGTAGAGATGAGTCCCGAATAGAAAATTTGCATATCTTTAGTCACCTTGGGAACAATACAATCGACGATTGACAAAAATAATTTGGGGTGAACATCATGATTGCCTATGTAGAAAAAGAAGCCTGTATCGGATGTGGAGCATGTCCTGCAATTTGCCCGGACATTTTTGAAATGGATGATGACGGATTGGCTGTAACGCGTCAGGAACAGGTTCCGGAGACTCTTGAAGAATCAGCGCAGGAAGCAGCCGACGGTTGTCCGACGGAAGCAATTATCATCAGCTGAAACATCATGCAGATACGGTAACTCGTCAGAACAAGACAAAACTTTAATATTTACACTGAAATTCTCTTGAAGTTCGGGATAATATGTAGGACGAAAAATAAATTGGCTTATTTTAACGAAAAAAAATAATTCTCAAATATCGTTTTTTGCAGATGGGACAGGCGTTTGCAATAAATGCCAAAATTAGAAAGTGTTCCTTATTTTTTAAGAATTCGACATCTCCGCTGATTTATAATGATACTACCGGAAAAACGAACCGGGAAAAATATGATAAAGCGGGGAAATGTAGAGATGTCAAAAAAGGTAAAGATTATTGTAGCCGAGGATAATCGAAATCTATGTCAGATCCTTCAGGATTATATTTCAAAGGATGATAGCTTTGAGCTTGCTGGCGTAGCCTACAATGGACTTGAAGCTTGGGATTTGATTCAAAAACATGACCCGGATCTCGTCATTATGGATCTTGTGATGCCGAATCTTGATGGTTTGGAAGTCCTGGAAAGAATCAATGCCAGAACATCAGTCAGGAAACCCAAAGTCATATTATTAACGGCTTTCGGGCATGAAACACTGACGCATCAGGCCATGGTCATGGGGGTTGATTATTTTATCCTGAAACCATTTGACCTGGAAATTCTGGGAAAACGCATCAGGACGCTGACGCAGGATCTGGAAATCACAAATCCACCGCTGCTGCAGACTTGTTCCTCTGTTACGTCGGTCGGAAGAGGGGTCAATATCAACGTAGAAGTAACGACAATGATGCACCAACTTGGTATTCCAGCTCATGTCAAAGGATATCAATACATCAGAGATGCAATACTCATGGTAATCGAAGATGTTTCGTTACTCGGGGCTGTAACCAAAGAGCTGTACCCGGCAATTGCTAAGAAATACAATACGGCTCCCAGCAGGGTGGAAAGAGGCATCAGACATGCCATTGAGCTGGCCTGGGAACGCGGACATATGGAAACGCTGAAGCGGATCTTCGGATATTCGATGAACATAGAACGTCAAAAACCTACCAATTCTGAATTCATTGCACTGCTCGCTGATAAGCTTCGGGTGATGAGTAAGGTTGGATAAATGAACGAACGAACGAACAGTCA
Source organism: Dehalobacter sp. DCA (assembly GCF_000305775.1). NCBI lineage: Bacteria > Bacillati > Bacillota > Clostridia > Eubacteriales > Desulfitobacteriaceae > Dehalobacter > Dehalobacter sp. DCA. The sequence continues at coordinate 864,307 of NC_018866.1, read as the reverse complement.
GTGTATAAAGATGTCTCAGAGAGGAGGCATCTTTTTATTTGCGCTGAAATAGATTACAATGAATCCTGAAGGAGTTGAAGATCGTGCAGGTGAAAGGAAAGTTCATTGTGCTCGAAGGCATCGATGGATCAGGCAAAGGAACGCAGATTGAGCGTCTGAAGGTATATCTTGAAACAGTACGCGGAGTAAAAACCGTTCTAACCAGGGAACCAAGCCAGGGTCCGCTCGGGACAACGATCCGCCAGGTACTTTCAGGCCGGATCAACGGCGTGAATGACAACTGTCTGGCGTTGCTGTTTGCTGCCGACCGGCTTGATCACAACAACAATCTGGTCATTCCTGCTCTGGAGCAGGGAAACTATGTGATCTGTGACAGATATCTATGGTCTTCGTTTGCGTATCAGGGAATGAAAAATGATGAATCCTGGATTGGAGAAATCAATCAATATGCGGTAAAACCGGACCTTACACTTTTCATAAAGGTAAGCCCGGAAACATCGCTCAAGAGAATAGCAGCAGGCAGATTCCAGACTGAAATATTTGAAAACAGCGAGATGCTGCGGCACGTTGCTGATAATTACCAAAAGCTGTACAAACAGTGGCAAAAAAATGGGGAACCGGTTGTTGAAATCAATGGGGAAAAGGAGCCGGAGCTGGTTCAGCAAGACATCGTTGCGGCTTTCCGATTGTATTTTCCGGAGTAAGTGTTATTAAATTCTGAAAAGGACACAAAATATAAGGAATGCCAGTCTCTTTGAGGCTGGCATATTAAATGTATATGGAATACTAAAAAATGAATTTTACGTTGTTGTTAATGAACGATTTTTGCAATTTTGGGAAGCCAGTTTCTTTGGAGCATCAGCTGCTCCAGCCGGTAAGCCCAATCAAATCCCATGTTCAGCTCCTTGCGGAGACGATTCCCAATTTCCAGGTGATAGCTTTGATTAATGGCTGTCAATAAGGCCATTTGGCTGGAACTGTTCATTTCCAGCAGCAGCAACGCAATTTCCATATCACTGAAGTGCAAATGGTCTGGTATATCCTGGTATTTTTCCAGGGACCGTTCGGGAAACTGTATGGTTGGCAGCTTGACGTCCTCGGATTGTAAAAAATCTTCACTCATTTCGACAGTTCTTTCTACCAGTGCCTCGCGTGCATCTTTAAGCAGTACTCTGAGCTCCGGATCTTCGGCATGATTATACAGGGTGGTAATAATTGAGGCTTGAAAACGACCCATCAAGACAATCTGATACTGCAAACCCGCCTCAATATAATTAGCAGGTTCGTGATCAATTATATTTTGAACAATAGAATTGCTCTTGGCGGTCGCTTTTTCTAGAATATTCATCGTTAAATCCTCCTTTTTATATAGTAGGTTTAACGATTTATCTGTTTTTATGCTTAAAACAATAAAATGCCGTGAAAAATATAGGATACTAAAAAAACACTGCAAGCACTTGCAATGTCTATTTTTTCTAATGGTGCGCCCGGTTGGATTCGAACCAACGACCTGCGGCCTCGGAAACCGTCACTCTATCCCCTGAGCTACGAGCGCAATAAAACTGCTACATTACTTTACTAAATAGAATTCTTTTTGTCAAGAATAATGTTGAAGAGTTGTTGAAGAGAGCTTAGAGCAAATTGTCGGAGAAAGCTTGGATGACCAGATTAATTTGAGGTAGAACATGAACCTAAAAAAAATACCATGGCATTTTCTCAAAAGATTTTTTGGAATCATTATAGGCGCAGTGATTGTAGCTGTCAGCATTAATACATTGATCCTGCCCAACCAGATTGCTGACGGCGGAGTCACAGGAATCGCGATTCTGCTGCATTATCTGTTTCAATGGAATATAAGCATTCTGGTGGCCCTTCTAAATATTCCGTTATTCATTCTCGGCTACAAGTCAGTCGGCAGACAGCTGTTCTATTGGAGTATCCTGGGCGTAGGGACATTATCTGCTGCTCTGAAGTTTACAGATGCTTTGGCTCCGATAACAACAGATACGCTGCTGGCCTCTATTTTCGGGGGCGTTATATCCGGTATCGGAATGGGCATCATCTTTCGCTGTCGCGGCTCATTAGGCGGTACCGATATTCTGGCGATCGTGTTGAATAAAAGAATCCAATTTAGTGTCGGGCAGATCATCTTAATCCTCGATGCGGTTGTCTTTATCGGAGCTGCACTGATCTTTAGCCCGGAAATGGCCATGTATGCAATGATTTATATGTTTATCGCTACCAAAGTGATCGATCTCGTCCAGGTCGGGTTGGATTATTCCAAGAGTGTTATGGTCGTCACAGAAAAGCCGGACGAGATTGCTGAGGATATCATCAATATTGTCGGCAGAGGCGTAACGTATCTTCAGGCCGAAGGAGCTTATTCACGTTTTCAAAAAAGAGTGGTCTACAGTATCGTAAATAGAGCACAACTGACCCAGGTCAAAGAAATTGTCCACAAATATGACCCGGATGCTTTTGTGGCCATTGGCGATGTTTCAGAGGTCGTCGGCGAAGGCTTCCAGAGCTGGAAAGGGCATTAATACAGCGATTTGTAAATCCCGTTATCAACAAAGAAACGTTTGCTTTGTTCGGGTTAGTCTCCCTAATGGACGGCAAGGAGCGGTGTGTCAGGGAGGACACAACGGCCGAAAGCGGTATTGTGGCACGCAGACTAGCCCTAGATAATAGCCTTGTAATATTAATATAAAGAGGGTTATGTCGACAGATTTAGCGAGTAAATTGAAAACATGGTACAAGTGCTCATTACAGGCTCGAACCAGGCGGCCAGCTCTCCTGGGCATTGCTGAGCAGCTTGCCGACTGTCACAATTTCATAGTTCTTCTCTTTGAGCATCTTCAGAACAGTGGGAAGTGCTTTGGGCGTATCCGGCGCGGAATCAGAAGCGTGGAAGAGGATAATGTCGCCGGGGGAGGCTCCTTTATTTTTGGAGCGTCCGTTCATCACATAATTGACGATGGCGTCGGCTCCGGGTCTTTTCCAATCCAGGGAATCAACGCTCCATTGGATGACTTTGTAGCCTCTCTCGTTTGCAACCGAGATGACCTGGTTGTCATAAGCCCCGTTCGGAGCGCGCAGCAGAGTGATTTTTTGGCCGCTTAAACGTTCCAGGACTTCTTTGGAAGTATCGAGCTCTTTCATGAGAATATCAGCTGTCATAGTGTTTAAATCAACATGACGCCGCCCGTGGGAGCCAATTTCGTGGCCGTCCGCGGCAATGCACTTGACTAGCTCCGGTTTTGTTTCGGCCCACGGAGATGAAAGAAAGAAAGTGGCTTTGATATTTTCTTTTTTTAGGATATCCAAAATCGGCTGCACATTTTCTTCGCCCCAGCTGATATCAAAAGTAAGCGCAACCTGCTTTGTTTCGGTCTTGACGGAGTAAATCGGCTTAGAATTTCCGGTAACAACGGATACAACCTGTTCTTTGTTTACGGCCAAAACCGCAATCATCATCAGGATGACAGTCCCCACCGCCAGCCTTTTTCTGTTCACCACAAAGACGCTCATTGTTTATCCCCCCCCTAGAACCATGCTTATTCCGGGGAGCCGTAAATCATGTTAAATATAAAAAGGAGGTGTCGATAAAGACGCCTCCTTTCAGCATTTAAAGATTAAATGTCCGATATTATCCACCGTGTATCGCGGCGGCATTATTTTGGCCAGCGGACCCCAAAAATGATTTCCAGCAGATCGATCTTGAAAATGATTCTGAGGAGCAGGTGTAATACCAATAAAGAAATGGAAATGGCCACGGCAACCTTGATAATCCAAAAGCCGATACTCAGGATGATGCCGAGCAGCGGTTTTAAAACAAGGTAGGCCAGATAAATGCAGAGTATGAAAATCAGGACTTTGGCGATGATCCAGAGAATATTTTTTGAAGATGGGCTTTTTGTGCTCATTACAATCCCTCCTGCAGGATGATTTACTTCATTTTTTCAAGAGCAAAAACATTCATAGCACCGGTTTGCTCCCTTAGATTCAGTATAGCATATTATAGACCAAATGAAGTTGCCCCAACTCATATATTGTAAAGAAAATTCAGGTATTGTGAAGAAAATTCATATATTTTGAAGAAAATTCAGGAGGGATACCATGGAGACCACACTGGAAGTATGGAGGAAGTATCTGGAAAATGGAATCAAATGCTTGGGTGACGGAAACACTGAAGAAGCTGAAAAAAGTCTGCAGATAAGCCTTATCGAGGCTGAAGCGTTGGAAATACCGGTGATTATCGCTTTTTCCCAGCGCTTGCTCGCAGCGGTCCAGATGAAAAATAACAAATTGAATGATGCCGAAGCCGGATTCCGAAGGGCACTGGCCTGCTGCAAACAGCTGCATAACAATAAGGGGATTGCTGAAGCCAGGGCCGGATTGGCCAGCGTTTATTTCAGCCAGGGGAAAAATGCCAAAGCCATTTATTTATATAAGCAGGCTATCAGGGACTATCCGAGAGAAGCATCATCCCTGCGTTTAGCGGCCTTGTACTCCGATCTGGGCCAGGTTTATATAAAAATTAAAGAGTGGCAGGCTGCAGAAGAGACTTTTCTGCATGCCGAGAATCTCTGCCGGAAACATGGTTATCTGAGTGGGGAGGCAGAGATCAGCCTCTGTTTGGGAGAAATATATTACAGTCAGGCGCAGAGAATTGCGGCGCAGAAAAGATTTTATCATGCCGCGAAGATCTATGCCAGGTTAGGCGAACAGGTTTCTCTGGCTAATGCGCTGCAATATATCGTCTTCTTGTACTTTGAAAAAGACAGGCTGCCGGAAGCCCTGCTTTTGCAGCAGAGAGTTGTCGCGATGTATTTGAAAAACGGACGTGATCCTGAAGTCAGTGAAAGTTATTTCATGTTAAGTAATCTTCTTCAATGTTCGAAATTGCTGGATGAAGCAATCAGCAGCCTTGAGTTGTCCATTCAATACCATCAAGGAAGCGAATTCGGCTTTGCTGTGCGTTATTACAGTCTGGCCATCCTGTTGATTATGAAACAGGACTACTCGGAGGCGAAAAAACAGTATCTGGAAGCTCTGAAGTATTTCCAGTTCTTTGGTGACAGCTCCAAGATCGGCGAAATCAGCGAGGAATTAACATATCTTATCCGCTATGAGGATACTTTGTTTCAGGAGAATCTGTACAAACTGCTCGGCAAAAGGTTTTATGACGAGCCGGAACTGCCGAAAGGAGAAGCGATGTTAAAGCTTGCCAATCTTTTGATGAAGAAAGGTAAAAATATGGAAGCGCTGCGCTGCGGCTGGATCGCGCTGGTGTACGCCAGGTCGCTGCAGGATGAAACAAAAGAAATTGAGCTGCTGATTCAGGATTTGTCCCAGACTATCCGATATCAGAAAAAGACCTCCCGACTTTATCGGTAAAATCGTCTTAGAACTTTCAGAATGTAATTATACTTTCTGATATACCGAAAAAGGACTGTGAAAAAAATTGGGAATAGGTTAGAATAGATTATAAGCCAAAATAAGGTGGAGATGTTCACTTGGATCATAATGATCAGGTTCTGCTTGAAAGCTTCGAACGGATTTATTGTCTCTTAGAAAAAGAAACCCAAAATTTAACGGAGATCAAATCGGCTTATGCCGAAAAAATTCGCCAGTGGGAAGATGAAATCAAAGCGTATGCGATGATGATAGAGGAAATCTCCTTGCCGGCCAGGTTTATTCTTGAGCATATCCTGTCCCTGAAATTTAAGTCCGGTCAGATGGCGGTGGAAGCTGAGAATATCACCCAGGGTTTCTCCGGAATAGAGGACATCCGTGTGGAAAGATTTGGCATTATCAGAATCTCCACAGGAAATTTACAGCTTAGCTGGCGCGATGAACTGTATAATTACTTATTTTATCCTGATAAGGTGGAATTGCGGACAAACGACGAAAGGACGACGATTAAACTGTTCTTTTCCCAGCAATTTGACGGGAAGGATATTCAAAGATTTTCTGCGGTTACGGAAAGCCGTCAGTTGTTATATATTCACCCAGCATTGAAAAAGTATTTAGAACCATGTCAACCATAAAATTTTAAATATAAGATTTATGGTTAACATGGCACTGTAGAAGTAAAAATTTTAAACAATTGAAGGGAGCGCTGAGAATTGAATTATACGAAAGAAGATGTCTTGCGAGAGGCGTATGAAAAGGGCGTAAAATTCATGAGACTTCAGTTTACCGATATTTTCGGAGTATTAAAGAATGTCTCTATTCCGGTAGAACAACTTGAGAAAGCCCTGGACGGAGAAATGATGTTTGACGGTTCTTCCATTGAAGGCTTTGTGCGTATTGAGGAGTCGGACATGTACCTGAGACCCGACCCTGACACATTTGTCGTCTTCCCGTGGAGGCCTGCTGAAGGCGGGGTAGCGAGACTCATCTGTGATGTCTATAATCCTGACGGGACGCCATTCAACGGTTGCCCCCGCAATACACTTAAAAAAGTACTGGCAGAAGCCTCAGAAATGGGTTTCAAATGCTACATAGGACCGGAGCTGGAATTTTTCCTGTTCCATGTCGACACTGAGGGCAGACCGACCCTGATTACCCATGATAAAGCCGGTTATTTTGACATGACACCGGTTGATTTAGGGGAGAGCGCCAGAAGAGATATGGTTCTGGCGCTGGAACAGATGAATTTTGAAATTGAAGCCTCCCATCATGAAGTTGCTCCCGGACAGCATGAGATTGACTTTAAATATGCCGATGCCTTGGAAATGGCTGATAAAATGGTCACCTTCAGATTTGTCGTCCGGACGATTGCCCAGCGGCACGGACTGCATGCGACATTTATGCCGAAACCGATCTTTGGGATCAATGGTTCCGGAATGCATGTCAACCAGTCCTTATTCAAAAATGGCAAAAACATTTTCTATGATCAGGAAGGACCGATGAACCTTTCGAGCGAAGCGTATCATTATATTGCCGGCATTATGGAGCATGCCAAGGCTTTCACAGCGATCACCAATCCTACGGTCAATTCGTATAAAAGGCTCGTTCCGGGCTATGAAGCACCCTGTTATATTGCCTGGTCGGGCCGCAACCGGAGTCCGCTGATACGTATTCCGGCCAAGAGGGGTTCTTCAACCCGTATTGAATTAAGAAGCCCGGATCCTTCCTGCAATCCTTATCTGGCTTTAGCGGTCCAGATTAAGGCCGGACTGGATGGGATCAAACGGAAACTTAACCCGCCCGAAGCTGTTGATTTGAATATTTTTGCCATGGATGACAGGCAAAGAAAAGAGATGGGGATTGACTCGCTTCCCGGAGATCTCAAAGAGGCTTTAACGCTATTAAGCAATGATGAAGTCATCAAAGATGCCCTTGGCGAGCACATCTATTCCCGATTTGTTGCAGCAAAGACCGAAGAATATGACAGCTTTCGTATCGCCGTGCATAAATGGGAAATCGACAGATATCTCGAAATATATTAGCCGCAGAGCACGTGTAATGATAGATGGCTAAAATTGTCAACCTAGGCAAGGGTTAGGGATATATTCCTTAACCCTTATTCTTCCCTGGTACCGTGTTGCCGAATTATGTTAGCTATCCTGCTCCGCCCACAGCGGAACTGTGGCCCTCCATGACATTAACATAAAAAATTGGTGAGTAAGTTTTCTCGCAGGGGGTATTCTAAACAGTGTTTATCAGCCAGTTCAACCAATTAGCTTTTCAATACATAGAGAATTATGAAGTACAAAAGGCGCCCCCGGTTACGATAATTGCCGGCCAGGAAGGACTGGGCAAGACCCAGCTACTGAATTGTATCCTGCAAAAGATGAAGCCGCAAAAGGTGAGGATTGTCCTGATCGATGCGGATAAATTCTCAAAGAAATTTGCGTTTGCGGCCCAAAATGGCAGCCTTAACAGCTTTCGCCGCTCTGTGCGTTCCAATGACCTTTTCCTGCTTGATAATATTAATGTGCTGCAAGGAAAGAAGAAAACGCTTGAAGAACTGTTCCATACCGTAGATACCATTCTGGCACAAGGCGGAAAGACGGTCATTACATATCAGGGCAGTACACCCAACTTTGACTTTTTGAACCAGCGGTTTGCATCAAGGCTTAAAAGCGGATTTTTCCTTTATTTGAAGGACCCGGCAGCCGAGGAGCTCGAGCATTTCATCGCGTATCGTCTTACCGGAGATTTGTTTCAGGAGATCCGGCCATGCCAGCCGGCGCTGCTTTCCGGAATTAAAAATATGAAGCAGGCTGTAAAGATCGCTGAACAGCTAAAAAAAGACATTCAGCCGGCAAACTTTGCGGAGGAGAAAATCCATGTACCTCAGTCCGAAAAATTATTTCACCTTCCCGGCATCGGAGAACAGGCCGATCTCGTCGTTTCTATCGTTTGTGAATGCTGCGGTTTGGATAAAGACAAAGTCCTGGGCAGTACAAAAAAAAGGGAGGTTGTGGAAGCAAGGCAGATGGTGTATCTCCTGCTGCATGAGATATTTCAGTACCCCTATCGCGATATTGCGTCCTATTTTCGAAAAAACACCGGAAGTCTGACAAATCAGTCTGAAAAGATACGGGAGAGAAAACAGGTGTTGTTTGAAACTTTATGTAAAAAACTGTATAATGCTGAAAAGGAGAGATCTTATGGGCGCGGATAGCAAGGTTGCAGTTTTAACCAGCGGAGGGGATGCTCCCGGAATGAACACCGCGATACGGGCGATTGTTCGTAAGGGCATTTACCATGATCTCCGGGTATATGGGGTTTTCCATGGTTATGATGGGCTTCTGCGCGGTGAAATAAAAGAAATGGAGCTGGGCTCAGTTGCAGATATTGTGCATCGCGGCGGAACGGTTCTGAAAACTGCCAGATGTGAAGAAATGTTTACGGCTGAAGGCCAACGTCTGGCCGCGGACCAGCTAAAGGCCAAAGGAATCGAAGCGCTCGTGGTCATTGGCGGAGACGGTTCTTACCGCGGAGCAAAAAAACTTGCTGAATTGGGTATCAAAGTCATTGGCGTGCCCGGTACGATTGACAATGACATTGCTGGAACAGATTCAACGATTGGCTTTGACACGGCGGTGAACACCGTTGTCGAGGCTGTAAGCAAATTAAGAGACACCGCTTCGTCCCATGAACGGACTTTTCTTGTCGAAGTCATGGGCAGAAACTGCGGGGATATTGCCCTCCACTCAGGACTCGCGATTGGTGCCGAATCGATCCTGACGCCCGAAATCCCTTTTGATCTTCAGGAAATTAGTGAGAAACTGCTGCGGGGATATCGGAGAGGAAAAAATCACAGTATTATTATTTGTGCTGAAGGAGCAGGGGATATCCGTGAAATTGCTTCAGGCTTAAAGAAATATTCCGGATTGGAAAACCGAGTGACGATTCTCGGCCACATTCAACGCGGAGGAGCACCCTCGGCAGCCGATTCTTTGCTCGGAGCAATGATGGGCGGCAAGGCCATTGAGGCACTGATGGAGGGAAAATCTGAGGTGATGATCTCTCATTTTCAAAATGAGATTGTGGACAGGCCATTGGAACTTGCTTTTAAGGAAAAGAAAATGTTTAACCGTAAACTCTATGAGCTGGCTAACGAGCTGGCTATTTAACGATATATAACTTTGTGAGGTGGGAAGAGAAGTGGAGACTGTTTTTGCCCTTGATATCGGCACCAGAGTCGTTATTGGACTTGTGGCGCAAAAGAGTGAATCGGGATATGAAGTCATAGCCAGTGCGCGGATCGAACATACGCAAAGAGCGATGTATGACGGACAGGTTCACGATGTGAACGAAGTCGCTAAAGCCGTGTCATTTGTAAAGCATGAACTTGAGCATAAACTAAACTGCAAATTGACAAAAGTGGCTGTGGCTGCAGCAGGCAGGGCGCTTTGTACCGAAACAGCGACGGTCACGAGAGAGGAAGTTCTGCCGACACACTGGGAACAGGAAGAAGTCCTGGCCATGGAAATGGAAGCTGTCCAAAAGGCCATGAAGAAAATCTCAGCTGAAGAGACAGATAATATCCTATTCTACTGTGTCGGATACAGTACGGTGAAGCAGCTGCTCGAAGACCAGCAGATTACAACGCTGGTCGGACAGAGGGGGAAAAAAGCAGAAATCACGGTTATTTCTTCGTTTTTACCGAGAACGGTTGTCGATGGCCTTATTGCAGTTTTAGCAAGGGCGGGGCTTGAGATGGCCAGTTTGACGCTGGAACCGATTGCCGCCGGACTGGCCGCAATTCCCGGAGATATGAGAAGACTGAATCTGGCCCTCGTGGATATCGGGGCAGGGACTGCAGATATTGCATTTACCAAGGAAGGCACTTTCTTTGCCTATGGAATGGTGCCCATGGCCGGCGATGAGGTCACAGAAGCAATCTGTTCCAATTATCTGGTCGATTTTCAGGAAGGCGAAAGGATTAAAAAACAGCTGAACGGGAACGATCCAAATCCAAACAGCCTGATTGACATCGTCAATTTCTTCGGAGCCAGGTCCTCTGTCACACGTCAGGAAATTCTGGATGTCATTAAACCGACCGTTCAGGTGATTGCCGAAAGGATCGGCGGAGAAATCCTGCTGCTGAATAACAGCTGTTCACCCCAGGCTGTGATCATGGTCGGGGGAGGTAGCCTTACTCCCTTGATGGGAGATATTTTGTCAAAGGTGATTAATCTTTCCCGGGGTAGAATCGGCATTCAAGTCCGGGAAAGGTTGTCCGCGGTCTCCGGCCAGGAAGAAAATTTATTTGGTTCGGATGTCATTACGCCGATAGGAATTGCAATTTCCGCGCTGGATAATAGAGGTCTCCATTATTATGCAGTCAATGTAAATAACACGAATATTCCGTTGTTTGAACTGCAGCTTGCTACGGTGGCGGAAGGGCTTCTCGCAGCAGGCATCCAGCCGAAAACGTTTTTTGGACGTCCGGGATCGGCGCTGATCTATAAGCTAAACGGTGAGATTCAGGTTATTAAAGGAGAGTTGGGAAGTCCAGCGGTGATTACAGTCAATGGCCAGTCGGCTAAGCTGGATCAGAGGCTTAGTCAGGGTGACGTGGTCACCTTTATGCCGGGGCATTCCGGAGTAGATGCCAAAGCGCAGGTCAAAGATGTCATTTCCCGGCCCGCAGTGAAGAAGATTATCTGGGATGGCAAGGAAGAGGAATTCAATCCGTTCATCTATCTGAACAGTAAACCGGCAGATGAAGAAGACTGGCTTGAGGATGGCTGCAGCCTGCTTGTAAAAATGAATGAAACGCTCTATGATTTACTGGCCATGAAAGGCATTAATATCAATAAAATAAACAAAAAGAAAATCAAAGTCAACAACCAGCCCCGGGAACTGGTATCGGATCTGGAGATTATCGTCAATGGTTACGCTGTAACCATCGATTGTGTTATTAATAACAACGACCGTATCGATATTCTTGAGAAAAAAATATTGATCAGGGATTTGGCGCTGGAAGCCGAACCGATGATTTTTACGGTTAACGGAGAAGCGTTCAATTTACCGCCGCTTGAAGCAAAGATCTACTGCAAAGGAAGGGTCATTCAGGAAGATGAGCCTATCGAAGACGGTATGGAAATCAGAGTGGAAGGTTTTTCGCGCAAACCCATTTTGTCGGAACTATTTCCGTATATAAATCTTGCTGAAAACTCAATTTCGGGCGGAAAACTGGAAATGCAGGTCAATGGCAGTGAAGCTCATTTTACGACCGAGCTGAATCAGGGAGACCGTATTATTGTCAACTGGATCAACAAATTTGCGCTCGCCAGATAAAAAAAAGAAAACCCCCAGCTGGGGGCGATAGGCCAAGGGCCTAGGTGGAAAGGGATAAGGAGTATACACCCAGCAGTATAGTGGGAAACAGCCGTACTTGTCCCGTTTTTTCACCCAACAGCATGTTCTGGAGGGTGAATAGTTCAGGAGAGCGGTTTAACGCACTACATGGACCGCGTCATTTCTTCATCACGGCTCCGACACTCCCACCGATCACACCCGCTATGGGACTAATCAGGACTTTCTTGAGCAGTATTTTCCAAGAAGGATCACCCGCATAGAAAATGTAATAAATCAATAGGGTGACCACAAAAAAACCGATTCCAACAGCCAGTCCGTACAGAAGTCCTCTTGCTCCGGATTGATACGCAATGTAAAAACTGGCGATGAGTACGCCAATTCCGGCAGCGAGCAGCGAGTAAAGGAAAGATTCCTGCACCGAAGTAAAGAAGTAGACCAGACTCAGAACAACGGTCAGCAGAAATGAGATAACAATGGCCAGCGCTATACCTTTGGTAACTAACGACAGCTGAAACGGTTTTGACATACGGCAGCCTCCCTTTTCTCCAATTTCTGTACACCATATGCTTGGCCCATATAACTTATGACTTAAAAGCTCAGACAAAGTTTGAAATAAAAAAGGTTTAGGGAGAAGGCGATCACGATGAAAAAAATGATTCCAGATTTCAAAAAGATGAGCGAACAGGAAAACAAGATCACGATGCTGACAGCCTATGATTTTCCGACGGCACGAATCATTGAAAAAGCCGGTGTCGATGTAATCCTTGTGGGTGATTCGCTTGGGATGGTCGTCTTAGGATATGACTCAACCGTTCCAGTGACAATGGAGGATATGCTGCATCATGCCAAAGCTGTTCGCCGGGGTGCTCCAAGTACTTTCATGATTGTGGATATGCCTTATCTGACCTATGCGAGGCCTGAAGATGCGTTGCGCAATGCCGGAAGGCTGATGCAGGAGGGGGGAGCCGACGCTGTTAAACTCGAGGGCGGGGAGGAATACCGCGAGATTATCAGCTTTCTGACCAAAGCCGGGATTCCTGTTGTTGGCCACATTGGTTTGACGCCTCAAACGGCCGGCCTGCTGGGCGGATATAAGGTCCAGGGAACAGAAATACACAGCGCTTCCAAACTTTTGCGTGATGCCGGAATGCTGGCTCAAGCCGGTGTTTTTATGCTGGTCCTGGAAGCAATACCGGCGCTACTCGCGGCAAAGATCACACAGTCGATATCCGTGCCGACCATTGGCATCGGTGCCGGGAATCATTGCGACGGCCAGGTCCTGGTTATTCATGACATGATTGGCGCTTCAGACAAGACTGTACCGACCTTCGTCAAACAATACGCAATGATTGAACCTCTAATTGTTGATGCTGTGCAAAAATATTGCGCGGAAGTCAAAGACACAGCGTTTCCTTCCGACAAACATTCTTTTTCTATGAAGGAAGAGGTCTTAAACAAGCTGACCTAACAGACAAATAATTTGTTAATTTTTCGAAATAGTTTTAGCAGGCTTAATATTATTCTTAAAAAATTAATATATTTTTACAATTTAAGTGAAATTAATCATTAATTTATGATATAATACAATAAACTATTTGGTTGTTTTATTTTTGCTTGGAAGGATGAATAACATTGAAGCTGAAAGATAAGACGTACAATAAGTTCTTGGAATTTTTTGAGAAGGTGTCCAAGAAACATGAAGAAGATCAGTTTGAGATTGCCTATTCCGAAATACAACGTGAAACAGGAGTAGCAAGTATTACCCTGAAAAAAGCGCTGAAAGTGCTGGAAGACGACAAGGTTATTGAAATTAACCAGGGCAGAAATACCCGATACGGCAAGATCAGGTACTTAAATAAATTGAATTCCAATTCAAGAGATCCCGCTAATAGAACAAGAACGCTTGCTTTAGTGGATGATGGAACGGTGAATCCAGGGACACTGCATCAAATCAAGAATATGTCCAGTCTCGTCGAACAGCTGCGGCAGAGGGTGCGTACCCAGGAGATGACGATCTCTGTGATTTTGGACAGACTTGCTGATTTAGAAGATAGAGTGCATCGCTAAAACATATTGGTTTTCCAGTTGTTTCTAGAGGATTTTTCTTCACCCCGGTGTTATAATAGCTGTGATGCTGCTCTGTTTGTATGGACTATCATGGTTTTGATCCTATTTTTTTCTCGGGAACTGAGTAGTGGCAGGTTGTGTACATCATGCTTTGTAAAAAGAAGATGGAAAGATCTGTCTAGGTACCCACCTGCATGTGCAGGGTCAGAAAACCAGATGTCTAACGGCAAAGCGGGAAAGAGGATGTCCAACGGACATCCTCTTTAAAATTTATGAGGAATTCTATGGAGGAGAAAGTGTCTAATTCTAAATTTCTGGCTATAATTCCGTTAATGGTTTTAATATTGTTTGAGACGGTCTCACGCGGAAGTCTCGCCGATACGCTGGTCTGGTCCGTACACTATCCGAATCAATTTGTTGCCACGTATGCCATGCTGTTTGGACTGATTAATGCTTTTTATCTTTTGCCCCGGCGTTTGTACCTGTCCATTGCAGCAGTCATTTTAACCGGCCTTTCCTTTATTGCGCTGGTCAGTAGGGAAAAACTACTCCTAAGAGGAGAGCCTTTGCTGCCCTGGGATTTAAACCTTGGGAAGGAAGCTGCAAATATTTCCCAGAGCTTTCAGGATCTTCCGATTGCTTTTATGTTGGGACTCGTGATTTTGCTTATCGCTGCACTCATCCTGATCATTTGTTACATACCAAGAGAAAAGTACCTTTCGGCTCAAAAAGTCCCCATTGCGGTACTGTCTTTTCTCTTGCTGTTTAATCTGGTTGCCCATACTTCTATGCAAAAGACCTTTAACTGCCGGCTTGTGAACTGGAGCCAGCAGTCCAATTACGAAGAAAATGGCTTGATTATCGGCTTTATGATGAATTATAAAGCCTATTCGGATGATGCTCCGGCTACTTACCAAAAAGAAGAAATTGAAAAGATCATTGCTCAGACCAAAACTGATTACACGGTTGATCCGGATTTTACCCCAAATGTCATCTTTGTGCAAAGTGAGGCTTTCTGGGACCCGACGCTGATGAAAGAAGTAAGCTTCAGCGAAGATCCAATTCCGTATTTCCATTATCTGCAAAAAAATTATTCAGGCGGCAAGATGGTTGTTCCTGTCTTTGCCGGAGGAACGGTGAATACAGAGTTTGAAGTTTTAACAGGGTATTCCTGCCAATTTCTCCCGGCAGGGATCATTCCCTATGTCCAGTACGCAACCAGGGATATGGATGCTCTGCCCGCGGTTTACAAGAAGCAGGGCTATGAGGCTACGGCAATTCATACTTACCATAACTGGTTTTACCGCCGCAATATTGTTTTCGAAGAGATGGGATTTGGCAAATTTATCAGCAAGGAATTCTTTGCGGATCCGGAGTGCAAAGGTACTTATATCCGCGATACGGAGCTTACGAAGAAGATTCTGCAGCAGCTTGGACAGAATGATAAACCCGATTTCATCTATGCGATTTCAATGCAGGCTCATGGGCCCTATGCGGAGAAACCTAATGCCGGAAATACGATTCAGGTCCAGGGTAACTTTTCGGCTAAAAGTAAAACCTTGCTGGAGAACTACGTTAATACAATTTCCGATGTCGATCAGTCCCTGAAAGCTTTGATTGAAGGTCTGAAGAAGATTGATGAACCAACGATTGTCGTTTTTTACGGAGATCATTTGCCCTTGCTCGGCAATAGTTCGGAAGTATACAAAGAGGCTGACTTTTTTCAGGACCGAAATAATTACAGTGATTATTTAAACAAATATACGGTGCCCTTTATCGTCTGGGATAATTTCTCGAGCCCGAAAGATAAAGAAAATATCCGTATTTCCTCGAGCTTTTTGGGGCCTTACATTCTGGAAAAAAGCAAAAAAGAAGGAAATACCCTGACGGATTTCCTTTATTCCTTATATGAAAAAGGGTCGGACGTTATGACCGCTGCGCTTTATCAGCAGAATGAAAAAATCACCGAAACAGAATCTGCGGACTATGAAATGCTGCAATATGATTCTCTGATTGGCAATGCGTATGCCTATGAGCTGGAACCAAGGGATAAACCAGTCCAGAATGCTTTGTACCTGCTTGGAGAACGTTTTCCCAAGATCGAAAAAGTCCTTCGCCTGAGTGAAGATGTGATTCAGGTTCAAGGAGAAAACTTCCTGCCGGATTATCAGATTTATATTGATGATACCCCGGTTAAAACGAAGTATGTAAGTAATACTGTCTTAACAGCCACTTTGCCCAAATCAATCCAGAATGAGACTGAGCCGGTCAAGCTTCTTTTAAAGATGATCGACAGCCTCAATAATGTTATCTCAGAATCAAACACGTATTCATTCTCGCGTGCGGATGGCGCCTCCGTCGATGCTAAATAAATATAAGTAGAGCGTATTTTAAATAAATAAGTAAATAATAGTCAGACTAAAGTATTTGGGGCCTGTCTGCGTGCCACAATCCACTTTCGGCCGTTGTGTCCTCCCTGACACGCCGCTCCTTGCCGTCCATGGCACCGCGGCATTAGGCCATCCGTGGCCGTCAAAAGGCCGTGCTGCGCCATCCAGGCTTCGCTCATCGCGAAACTGTGGCACGCAGACTAATCATATGCTTGTTAGAACCTGGCTTTGACCCCAGGCTAAATCTCCGTAATGGATCGTCAGCGCCAAGCGGAGCATTGATTGCGCAGCGCGGCTGTTAGCGCCATGGAGGGCGCTATCTGCCGAAAGCGGCCATCCATTACGGAGATTAACCCAAGAAAGCTAATGTATTTGTGATTTAAGGTGTACTGTTAGCCCATTCTTCATCAAACAGCGCTGTAACTTTTTTGGCGGCAGCAGGGGAAGGGATAGTCAAGGAACTCTCGTGATTAATAACAAAAGAAGGATATGTCCAGGCAGAATTGGAAAAAAACAGCGTTGTCTGATCAAAAATACCGAAATTTGCGCCCATCGCTTTTTTGTCAGGATGATTGTAATAGCGCAATTCGATCTGGGCGTCCTTTAATTCCTGAATGGCATCGGGCGAGGTAATCGCACTGGAAAGGCTGACGATCACTTTCACGTTACAGCCTCTTTTTTTTGCCTCCATCAGGGCATCAATTATATCGTCTTTACTTAGTTGTTCGGTTTCTATTAAGATCTCAGATGTAGCAGCGTTGATTAAATTAAGAAGCTGCTGTTTAACATTGACAGTAACGGCAAAGGTAATATTGTCTTCTGGTAATTTGGAACTATCCGGTAAATCAAGCGACAGTGTTGTCGTATAGGTCCAGTCTTTGCCGAAGGATTTGTCCATGACACCGACAGAGTCTCCGGATAGTTTTACAGCCATGCTGTGCGCATCGAAGCCTTTGGCGGTCCAGTCCTTTTCATAAAAAACAGCCGTTTTGTGATCAACAACCATATAGCGTACTGTCTGGTACTGTCCTTTTTCAGCAGGATAGTATTGGACCGATATGTTTTCATTTTTTAGTGCTTTGATGGTTGAGGTATTATCTCTCTGCCATTGATCGAGCAGCAGTCTCACTTCGATGCCCGAATGCGCTTTTGTAATCAGCAAATTAATGATTTCCTGATCATTCAGACTGGACAGCTCGATATAAATGGATTGTTTGGCCTGATTAATTACATTCAAAGTTAGCGGACGGATAGCAGCTCCGTCTATGTAAAGCGCACCAGGTGGCAAGTTTGATACTGGATTGGATTCTTCATCAGCGGAAAACGAGAATATTTTGCTGCATCCGGACATCGTCGGTATTGCTATCATGATGATCATCAGGATGATCAGGAAGGGTACTTTTGCTTTGGACAAAATATCAGCCTCTTTATCAATAAATTGAGCTTTGGCAACTCTTCTCTTATTATACATATTTTTAGAGATAAATAACGAAAAAAATAGTTCCAATTGGAAAAATATCTGATTGAAAGGCTATTTGATGAGCGGTTTTCCAGCCAAACAAAAGGTAAATGATGGAAAGAGGAAGAATAACTATCCAGTACCATGTTAACCTGAATCTTAGATATCCTGGCATCATATTTTTTGTAATACAATAATTTTAAGGTTAACAAGGCACTCGTCTTTAAAGAAGATTTTATATTTAGGGGTGTTGATATGGGAAACCGCTTGCGTCTCAAGACAAAGCTGCAGATTAATTGGCTGCTTTTCACGGGTGAAGAACAGCAGGCTCTAGAAATCCTGTTTGGAATCTTAAACACAGAAAATATCTCCGACGCCCTGTATTTGGCAGAGGTGAAAACACTGATTGATCATAAGGTTTTCAAGGAAGCTCAGGCCTATTTGGAAGCAGCAATTATCTATTGCGAAGAGCCCGGACAGCTGGCTGAAGTGCATTTTTTACTGGCCCGCTGCTGCCATGGACAGGGTTTTGTCAATGATGCTTTGATCCATCTCGAAAATGCGCTTCAGCTGGAAGCGAACAGTACGTACTGGAATCTGCAGACGGATTGTTATCTCGAACTTGGGGAATGGCAGGAAGCTATTAATTGTCTGGACAAGTCTCTGCGTTCCTCACCTGGAGATGCCAATATTCTTTTTCGACTTGGCAGCATCTATCAGTTCCAGGGGCAGTACAGGGAAGCTTTAAACTGTTTCAGCGGCTGCTGTAAAGTGAAGCCGTATCAGCCGGAATACTGGGAAATGAAAGCTGAGATGCAGCTGAAGATGAATCAGACCGAGGATGCGGTCGAATCTTTCTATAAAGCCATCAAATGCGGAGGGAATTTCAGCCTGATGTCCAGGCTGGCCTACTGTTATGCGCAGACTGGCCAGCAGAGCAAAGCCCGGAAGCTGTTCCAGAAAGTATTAAAACATGACCCGGATGATCTTGATGCCCTATGCAATCTGGCCGGCATTTACCACGAGTTCCAGCAGGACGACCAGGCCTACCGATTACTTAGAAAAGCCTATACGCTGAAGAATAACGACACATTGCTGCTGAATAATTTAGGCTTTATCTGTTTTCAGCTCGGAAGAACGCGCAAAGCAATTGATTATTACCAGAATGCCCTGAAAATTGATCCGGAAAATAAAACGGTGCTCTATAATTTAAGTGTCTGCATGACCGAAAAAGGGCTGTGGGACGACGCCAAAATTATCCTGGAACGACTGGTCTCCATGGATAGCAAAAACAGCGCGGCCTGGATACTGCTTGGAAATACGTATGAAGAAATGTCCAACACGAAGGTGGCAGTCGACTGTTACAATAAATCTTTTGGTTTAACGGTTAAAAAAGCCATTTAAGATCAGACTTCCCAAAGAGGTTTCATTATCATTTATTTTCTGGTACAATTATAGAAACGTTTTTGGGGGGCATTGCCATGGCAGACTGGAATCCAGAGGCATATTTAAAATTTGAGAAAGAAAGATCCAAACCGTCACGTGATTTAGTCAGCCGTATTAAGCTTGAACAGCCTGAAAACATTCTGGATGTGGGCTGCGGTCCGGGTAATAGCACCCGCATTTTAGCGGAGAGATGGAAGAATGCGGCTATCACAGCCATTGATAATTCACATGCCATGCTCGAAATTGCCAAAGCAACAAATCCGTCAGTATGTTGGTTATTACGAGATGCCGGACGGGACATTTCCGATCTGGGCCAGTTCGACCTCATATTTTCTAATGCGGTCTTCCAATGGATTCCTGATAATGATCTTCTTATCTCCAGACTGTTTGCCATGCTGAAACCCCGCGGCATATTAGCTGTCCAAGTTCCATTTGTCAATGAAATGCTGATTCATCAGCTGCTTCTAGACCTGGTATCCTCTGCGAAGTGGTCCGGTTATTTTGATCACATTGCGATTCCTTATAAGGTCCATACTCCTGAATATTATTATGATGTCCTCTGTGAATTAACACCGGAAATCGAATTATGGGAAACCAGGTATTATCATTTGATGAACAGTTATGAGGATATCCTGGATCTGTATCGAAGCACCGGGCTGAGACCCTACTTGGATTGTCTTGATGAAGACAAAAAGCAAAAAGAATTTGAGAGTGATCTGATGCTGGAAATTATGAAGTATTATGCCGGCTCGAAAGACGGTAAAATTTTATTTACCTTTGACCGCGTATTTTTTACAGCAACACGGTAATTGATTAGCATTGACGTCAATATGGCAAAATGAAGATTTCACCACATAAAAGAAGTTAGAAGGACGTATCGGAACTAAAGTTTCGTTACGTCTTTTTTTGTGTCGTAATTAGCTGACCAGGCATAGTCTGAATGGGGAATTCTGATTTTATCCGATCCTGTCGTTTCTTTACTTATATCCGTAGATTTGTTAAAGTTAATTTAAAGGAAAAGGGGGCTTTTTAGCATGAAGTTAGTCAAGGAAAAAGACTTGCCGGGGATCGGTAAAAAGTATCAGCTGGACACCCGGTCTGGAGATAAGCTGGTCGTGATCGTTCATGATGACGGGCGCCGGGAAATGTATCACTATTACCTCGAGGATCCGAACGAATCGATCTCAATGGTAACACTTGATGATGAAGAATCGCGTTGTATTGCCTCTATTCTGGGCGGAATGGCCTATCGCCCCAAAGATCTGGATACTGTTGAGGTAGCCATCGGGGATATGGTACTCGAATGGTACAGGATTGAAACAGGGGCTTATGCGATTGGTAAATCAATCGGTGAGATGCAGGTCCGGAAGCGGACCGGCGGGACGATTATTGCGATGGTGAAAAAAGACCAAAATAAAACGATTAATCCCAATCCCGACATCGTTCTTCAGGAAGGTGCAACCATTGTCATTCTGGGAGAAAAAGAACAGGTGAAAGCTGCTAAGGGACTCCTGTTTCACGGGAGTGTTCATTAATGGAGCATTTGATACTGGAAGTTGGTCTCGCTCTGGCCTTGTCGGCCCTGGCAGGGATGATAGCCGGTAAATTGCGGATCTCCATTGTGCCTATTCTGATTATTGCGGGGATGGTTGTTGGACCTCAAGCTCCTCATATCGGAGTATTTGATTTCAGGTTTATTCAGTCAGCCGCACTAATCGACTTTATGGGAAAGATGGGTGTTTTATTTTTACTTTTCTCTCTCGGATTAGAATTTTCGATCAAACAGCTGATGGCATCGGGACCGTCGATTCTCCGCAGCGGCCTCATCTATATGCTCATCAACTTTTCTGTTGCGCTGTTGTACCCGTTGCTTTTAGGCTGGCCCATTAAAGAGATTCTGGTCGTAGCAGGGATGATGACAATTTCGTCAAGCGCTATTGTGGCTAAAGTCATCGTTGAGTTAAAACGAGCTGCGAACGATGAGACAGAAATTATCCTAGGGCTGATGATGTTTCAGGATGTGTTTGTAGCAATCTATTTATCCGTTGTCTCTGGTTTGGTCCTTTCCGGTTCGACTTCGACTGTTACAGTCCTGCTTACAGCAGCTGTTGCACTTGGATTTATCGGGGCATTTCTGTTTTTGGGCCATAAGCTCGTTCCGTGGTTGAACCGCCGGCTGGATATTCCTTCGGACGAGACATTTTTACTGGTGACTTTTGCGGCGGTGACGTTGGTTGCGGGGATTTCTGAAACCCTGAATATTGCCCAGGCCATCGGAGCAATGCTGCTCGGCCTGGTACTGGCGGAGACGGAGCACCGTGAGCGGATTGAACATATTATTGTTCCTTTTCGTGATTTTTTTGGCGCATTATTCTTCTTCAGTTTTGGTCTGAGCATCGATCCTTTTGCGCTGGGGGGCGCTGTTTGGCCGGTTCTTGGCGCAGTACTGCTGACGCTTCTTGGCAATACGATTGCTGGATTTATAGCCGGAAGGAGAGCTCAGCTGTCTCATCGCGCTTCGCTCAGAATTGGCTTAACGATCCTGTCACGTGGTGAATTTTCGATTATACTCACCACACTGGCCCTATCAGGAGGCTTGCTGGGAGTCCTGCAGCCGTTTTCTGCCTTGTATGTGCTTATTCTCGCCATATTAGGCCCCATACTGACCAAGGAATCCAGTCTGGTGTATAAGTTAATTGGGCCGATCCTTAAATGGCCGGAGCTGCCTGAAAAACGCAGATTAAAACTTTAAGTAAAATTATGATGATAAATTGTCGAGAGAATTGCGTATCTGCAGAAAATAGTAAAAAAAATTTGGTCAAATCAAAAATAAATGATACAATTCAAGTTGACCTAATTAATAAAATATTCCGCTAATTTACACCATAACAGGAGGCGATCATGATGGCTATAGATCATGCAAAAATAGAACGAGCTGTAAGGGATATTTTGGAAGCAATTGGAGAGGATCCGGAAAGAGAAGGCCTTAAGGATACTCCCAAAAGAGTTGCCAGATTTTATGAGGAAGCTTTTGCCGGACTTCATGAAGATCCGAGCAAGAACCTGTCTGTATTGTTTTCGGAAAAACACGAGGAAATGGTACTGGTTAGAGATATTCCGATTTATTCCATGTGTGAGCATCACCTGCTTCCTTTTGTTGGACAGGCCCACATTGCGTATATTCCGAGACACGGCAAGGTGACAGGATTGTCAAAGCTGGCCAGAGTTGCCGAAGACTACGCCAGAAGGCCGCAGCTACAGGAAAGATTGACGAGCCAGATTGCGGATACTGTGAATGATATGCTTAATCCGCGCGGTGTTATTGTCGTCATTGAAGCTGAGCATATGTGCATGACCGTACGCGGAATTAAAAAACCCGGCGCGCAGACCGTTACATCAGCAGTCAGAGGAATGTTTGAAACCAGCGCTGCCACCAGGGCAGAGGCGTTCTCATTAATTATGGGCAGACATTAACCCAATAATAAGCGGCAGAATGACGGAGGCTAGTTTTGCATGAAAATCCTGCTGACAAATGATGATGGTTATTTTGCTGCCGGTCTCAGGACCATGTATGATGCTTTGGCAGCGGACCATCAGCATGAGATCTACGTTGTGGCTCCGGAAGGGCAGCGATCAGCTGTTGGACGGTCTATCACCCTGTTTCAGCCAATCTTCGTGACCCATCATTCCTTGCCGGACAATCATATCGGTGTATCTGTCAACGGCACACCGACAGACTGTGTCAAACTGGCAATACAGGGGGATATTCTTCCTGCCAAGCCGGATTTGATCATATCCGGAATTAATCACGGACCGAATCTCGGTTCGGATGTATTCTACTCAGGTACTGTGGCAGCCGCAATGGAGGGTGCCCTGTTAGGGATACGTTCCATTGCGGTATCACTTGCCAATTATGATTACGAAGACTATATGCCAAGCGCTTTGCTCATCAAACGCTTGATTGATACGAACAGCCCCTTGCTTCAGTATCAGAGCGGCCTGCTCAATATCAATGTGCCGCCCTGCGACAGGGAGGAATGGAAGGGAAAAAGAGTCACCAGACTAGGCAGGTCTGTTTACGACAATGCATTCGAAAACAGAAAATCTCCTTATGGCAGAGAGTATTATTGGATCACCGGAACGCTCGTTTTTGAAGAAGAACAGGATACCGACCTCAGGGCAATCCAGGAAGGGTATGTTTCGGTTACGCCTTTACACTGTGACCTGACCGATTATGAACGGTTAAAGACCATGGAAAATTTACTATAGGGAGGAGAAATGTATGGGCTTTTGGATTTTTTTCTTTTATTTTGCTGTGTTTATTATTATTTTCTGGCTGAGTCGAGAAAAAGGTGGAAAGAATAATCTTAAAAAATTATTTATCATTCCGATTGTTCTTGCTGTCATTATTACGCTGCTGTCCGTGGTGAAAAT
Source organism: Dehalobacter sp. DCA (assembly GCF_000305775.1). Lineage (NCBI taxonomy): Bacteria > Bacillati > Bacillota > Clostridia > Eubacteriales > Desulfitobacteriaceae > Dehalobacter > Dehalobacter sp. DCA. The sequence goes on along the minus strand of NC_018866.1, from coordinate 840,721 downwards.
TTATTTTATTTATAAGATCTTGCTTATTGTGATTGTTTTGGTGGTAGCCCTGCTGACGTATTGGCAGTGGGGAAGCAAGATCCGAAATTTTTGGCGGTGAAAGCATAACGCTGGGTATGCTGCAAGTGGGGCACTATTTATTTTTAGGCCAAAACCTAAAAGCCCGCCAGGTCTTCTTTATTTCTTTTATTGAAATGCCTCCCTGAGAAATCAGGATCCCAAAATAAATCACGATTGCGGCAAGAAGGACAGTAAGACTCGGAAGCAGCGTTGTTTGGCCCGGGACCAGCCATAAGATGCTTTTGAGCACAGCTGTCATACCAAGTCCGGCCAGGATCGGCTGCAGGATCATGGATTTTAGATCAGCTTGTAGTCCGATGTACTTGTTTATGGCATAAAGGTTTAAGAAAGCCATCATGGCAAAACCAAATACATAAGTTAAAGCGGTACCCACGAGACCAAATTTCGGAATTCCAGTCAGGTAGAAAAGAAGCGGGATTCGGAATACTGCCGTGATGACCGAATGGGCCAGCGGTAAAAAGGTTTTGCCGAGTCCTTGCAGAATTCCTGTGGTCGTCTGTTGAATATAGGCAAACAGCCCGCCCAAGGCTAAGACCTTCAACACTGCAGATACATGGTCACTTTTGAATAGGTGCGTAAGCGGTTCAGCAAAAAAATAAAGTGCAATGACACACGGCAATCCAAGCATAATGGTATAGCGGACCGCATCTGTGCTTTTATTCCTGGCAGCCCGGACATCATTTCGGACCATTGCTTCGGAAATAGCCGGGACAAGCGATGTCGCCAGCGCAAATGTAAAGACACTTGGAAACGAGAGCAGCGTAAGTGCAGTCCCACTGAACTCTCCAAAGAGAGAGGTGGCGTTCCTGGCCGAATAGCCGGCAAGCTGAAGCTGTTTGGGAATAATGACGGTATCCAAAGAAGACAGCCCTGTAGCCATCAGCCTGCTTCCGGTTACGGGCAAGGACAAACTGATCAGCTCCGGCATGACGGGTTTGGATTGTCCGCCGTTTTGATTTCCATAAGGCAGGTGCTTGCGCTGCATCAGATATTGAATCAGGATCACAAGCAAACCAACGATCTCCCCACAGAGCATTCCTGCTGCAAGACCAGCTGCTGCCCATTCAATGCCTTTCTTTAATAAATATACGGAAAGAGAAAAGCCGATCCCGATCCGGAAGATTTGTTCACAAACCTGGCTGACCGCTGAAGGGACCATATTCTGCAGTCCCTGGAAATATCCCCGGAACGCAGAAGCCACAGATACGATAAAGATCGACGGGATACAGATCTGAAAAACAATTCCGACGCGCTCATCCGCAAAGAAACTGTGAACAATCAGCGATCTGTTCAGGTACAGCGTGACGGTAACCAGCAGACCGGAAATAAATAAAGTCAGGAAAGCTGTCCGGAATACTCTCCGGGCTTCAGCATAGCGGCCAATAGAGACTCTTTCGGCAACCATTTTGGAGACAGCCAGTGGTATTCCCGCTGTGGTTAAGACCAGTGCAGTCATATAGACCGGAAATACCATATAAAACAATCCGTACGCTTCACTGCCGATATAGTGCATAATCAGGTATTGGTAGACAAACCCGAGCAGACGATTGACCAGATTCGCCCCAAAAAGAATGACTGCACCGAAAATGAGGTTATTTCTGGGCATTGCTTCCTCCCTGGCCGATACTCTGTCAGAGTACATATAGTTGATTTCTATTCAACTTATGCACCGGGAAAGAAGGTCATGCTCCAAGTTTTTTTAGGGATACAGTTTTTTTTAGAGGAATTGTGGAAACCACAGAGAATTAAAGAGAATTAAACATGTTATAATTTAATATTAGTGATGTTATTGCTATAGTCTTGTTTAAGTCAAGTTATTAAAAAGAATAGACAAAGGGGAGATTATTCTTGAAAAGCTATGACACCAAGAGTATTCGTAATATCTGTCTTGTAGGGCACGGAGGTTCAGGTAAAACATCGCTGGCTGAGACCATGCTTTTTAATGCTGGAGTAACGAACCGCATCGGGAAAGTAAACGATGGAAACACCGTATCAGATTACCTTCAAGAGGAAGTACAACGTCACATCTCAATTAGCACTTCATTGATTCCGATCGAGCATAAGGATGTTAAAGTTAATGTTCTCGATACACCCGGCTATTCCGATTTTATCGGTGAAGTCATCAGTACTTTGCGCGTCGTGGAAACAAGTGTTTTTGTGATCAGCGGGGTTGATGGTTTAGAAGTTCAGGCTGAGATCATCTGGGATCTGGTCGAAGAAAAACAACTCCCTAAAGTTATTTTTATCAATAAACTGGACAGAGAAAATTCCAATGCAGAAAAGGTACTGGATCGGTTGAAATCAACTTACCCGAATACCCGTTTCGTTCAAATGCAGATTCCGGTTGGCAAAGAGGCAGCATTCGAAGGTGTGGTTGGTCTGTTCCAACCCGACATACCTGATCAATATACAGATGATATTGCCGTATTGAAAGAAGCACTTGCTGAAGCTGCGGCAGAAGCTGATGATGAACTCCTAATGAAATATCTGGATGGAGAGTCCCTGAATGATGAAGAATTAAAAACGATCACAGCCAAAGGGCTCGCTCAGAATATGATCGTTCCGGTTTTATTTGGTTCGGTAGAAAAAAATCTGGGCGTAAAGGAATTCGCACAGTTCTTGGCTGACTATGTGCCTGCCCCTACGCCTATCGACAAAAAGGCTGCGTTGGTCTTTAAAACGCTTGCTGATCCCTATCTCGGCAAAATGACTTTCTTCAAAGTTTATGGCGGAACGTTTACCAGTGAGACCGTTGTCTACAATGCGAACCGGGAAGTCGAGGAGAAACTGGGCCAGCTGTTCTATCTGAGAGGGAAGAACCAGGATAATACGGCCAGCGTCCAGGCCGGTGATATTGCCGTCGTTGCGAAACTGCAGGAGACAAAAACAGGAGATACTTTTACAACGAAAGAGAAAGGTATCCAGCTGGACGGAATCGAATTTCCAAAACCTGCGCTGCCGCTTTCCGTCAAGCCGAAGAGCAAGGGCGATGAAGATAAGCTCGGATCCGCGCTGGCTAGGTTAGTCGATGAAGACCCAACCATCAGCGTCGGTAAAAATACAGAAACCAAACAGACGATTTTAAGCGGGCTCGGTGAAATGCAGCTCGATATTGTTGGTGAAAAACTGTCCAGAAAATTCGGTGTTGCCGTTGAGACCGAAGTACCGAAAGTTCCTTACAGAGAAACCATCAAAAAATTGGTGCAAGTTGAAGGCAAACACAAGAAACAAAGCGGCGGCCATGGCCAATACGGACACGTCTGGATTAAGATGCAGCCAAACCCGGAAAAAGACTTTGAATTTAACGAAGAAGTTTTCGGCGGAGCGGTTCCGAGAAACTATTTCCCCGCTGTTGAAAAAGGTCTGCGCGAAGCAGTTGCTGATGGTTTCCTGGCTGGCTATCCGATGACGAATGTGAAATTCACGTTGTATGATGGTTCCTATCACAGCGTTGACTCGTCAGAAATGGCATTTAAGCTTGCGGCACATCTTGCTTTCAAGAAAGGCGCTGAAATGGCCAACGCGGTATTGATGGAACCAGTCGTAGAGGCCGAGGTCAAGGTTCCTGAAGCATTCATGGGTGATGTCATCGGAGATTTGAACTCCAAACGCGGCAAGGTCCTTGGCATGGAACCCGACGGCAAATGCCAGGTGATTAAAGCCCATGTACCCCAATCCGAAATGATGCGTTATTCCATTGACCTCAAGGCTATGACGCAGGGAAGAGGTACGTTCACGACCAAGTTCATCGGGTACGAGGAAGTTCCGGCAAGATTATCCGACGCGCTGGTCGCCCAGCTCAAGAAAGAGCACCAGCATCACGAGTAACGCTGAATGCACGAATAAAGCTGAATGATTGTAGGTAAGCTAAAGCCGCTGGCGAATGATTTTGTCAGCGGTTTCTTGTCGTTTGCCGCGCCAACATTTCCGCAGAGGATAAGACCTGCAGCAAGTTAACTCATAGTTAACTTTTTTTATAATTGTTAACGACGATTCCGTTGAGTAAAAAAAATAAGCAGACTATAATGAACTTGAAAATCAAAACTTAAGAATTGAAAATGAGGTGGGATCTATGACCAAAATCAACATTGGAAAAATAATTGCAGCCCGAAGAAAAGAAAAAAGGCTCACCCAGGAAGAACTGGCCGAATATCTTGGGGTATCCAAACCGGCGGTCTCCAAGTGGGAGTCAGGGCAAAGCTATCCGGATATTATGCTTTTGCCTGTATTGGCGGCCTTCTTCAACGTAAGCGTTGATGAGCTTCTGGGGTATGAAGCTCAAATGACAAGGGAGGATATAAGAAAACTGTACCGCAGACTGGCAAATGCTTTTGCTGCTGAGCCCTTTGACCAAACCTACGCCGAATGCCTGGCGACTATCAAGAAGTATCATTCGTGCTGGAATCTGGTGAATTCCATCGCGCAGCTGCTGGTTAACCACGCACCGCTTGCCGGCGGACCAGACCGGATGAACGACGTTCTGCGGGAAGCCTCGGGATATTTTGAGTGTGTGGAAAAGAACAGCGGTGACGCGGCACTGGCTAGAGAGGCGCTTTCCTTGAGAGCATACTGTTGCTTGGCCCTGCAGGAGCCTGCCCAAGCTATTGATCTGCTCGAAGGGATCGAGGAAGGACCGGTATCAACGGGAATACTGCTGGCCAAAGCCTATGCGATGAAAGGTGACAGCGACCGCGCCAAGCGTTATCTCCAGCAATCTATTTACACCAATGTAGCCAGTCTTTTCGGAGCTTTTCCCGACCTGATGGCACTTTATGCAGATGCTCCGGAAAAAACAGATGCCTGTCTGCAAAAGGTGCTGAGTCTTGGAGAGGTGTTTCAGCTCAAAGAGATGCAGCCGGCCCATTATTTCACGGTGTATCTCACAGCAGCCGCGCTTTACACAGCGCAAAACCGAAACGAGAAAGCGCTGGATATGTTGGAAGCATACGCGGATATTATTTTTCAAAAGAATACTTTTCCGCTAAAACTAAAAGGGAATTCGTTTTTTGACATGCTGCAGCCGTATTTTGAATCTCTCAATTTGGGAGGTGATGCTCCGCGCAGCGATAAACTCATCCGTAAAGATTTAAAGAGCGTTGTTGTAGATAATCCTGCGTTTCAAAGTCTTAAATCAGAGGAGCGTTATCAGAAACTTTGGCGACGACTTGAATCAATGGAGGAGGAAGTCTAATGGAAGATTTGATGTCCTATTTACCTTTTCTAATTCCGGTCATGGTGATTGAACTTGCCCTGGCAGCAGCTGCGCTCGTTCATATTTTCCGGCACAGGACTTACCGCATCGGCAATCAGGTGTTTTGGGTAATTGTCGTCGTCCTGTTCCAGATTATCGGCCCTATCTTGTATTTTACCTTAGGAAAAGGTGACGACTAATGGAAATTCTGAAGCTGGAACATGTCAAGAAAAACTTCGGGGGTCTTCCGGTCATACAGGATTTGAGCTTCTCGGTCTCCGAAAGCTCCGTTTTTGGCCTGATAGGAAAAAACGGAGCAGGGAAGACAACCACCATGAAAATGCTTTTGGGTTTTTTAAAGTCTGACGCCGGAGAAATCAAAGTGTGCGGAGAAAAAGTCGCTTACGGAGACACAAGAACCAACAGGCATGTGGGTTATCTTCCGGATGTGCCGGAATTCTACAGTTACATGACACCCGTCGAATATTTAAGACTGTGCGGGGAAATCTCCGGGCAGAAGCCTCGCCCAATCCGGAAAAAGACGGAAGAACTGCTGGCCCTTGTAGGGCTGGAGAACAGTAACCGAAAAATAAGCGGTTTTTCCCGAGGAATGAAACAGCGGCTGGGGATTGCGCAGGCTTTGATGAACGAGCCACGGCTCCTGATCTGCGATGAACCGACCTCGGCGCTTGACCCCGTTGGCAGAAAAGAAATATTGGACATTTTGTCCATTGCCGGGAAGCAGACCGCCATTTTAATTTCCACCCATATTTTATCCGATGTGGAACGGCTCTGTGATCATATTGGGATTCTGGACGATGGCAAGCTTGTTTTACAAGGAAAACTCTCCGATATCAAGAATAGCTATCGCCATAGTTCCCTCCGGATAGCGTTGGCGGATCAAGACAGCGTTGCTATTCTTGCCGGGAAGCTTGCAAATCTCCCGTTTGTATCTGCAGTGGAGGCCAAAGAAAATTCCCTGACCGTCCGCCTTGAGGACATGGCTACGGAAGGGCTAAAAATTCTGGAACTGCTGCTCAGGGAACAAGTCTTCGTTCTGAAATATGAAGTGCTTGAACCTTCGCTGGAAGATGTGTTTTTGGAGGTTATTCAATGAACGGTTTGATCGCTTTTACTAAAAAAGAATTTCTGGAGCAAATCCGCAGCTATAAAGCCGTTATCATGGTTTCAGTACTGTTCTTATTCGGCATGATGAGCCCCTTACTGGCCAAGATGATGCCCGATATTTTTGCCCAGCTGACCGTTCAGGGAATATCCATCAGCATGCCGGAGCCGACAGTCCTGGATGCCTATGGCCAATTTTTCAAGAACATGAGCCAAATGGGTTTGATCATCCTGCTGCTTGTCTTCAACGTTATACTCTCCCAGGAAGTGACACGCGGTACGCTGGTCATCCTTCTTGCCAAGGGGTTGTCTCGATCTGCGGTCATCATGTCAAAATATTTGGCATCTTTGACTTTATGGACGGTGAGCTATGTCCTTGCCGCGATCACCGATTACGGATACACTGTTTATCTGTTCGGGAGCTTCTCCTTGCCTCATCTGTTTTTCTCCTTATTTTGCCTATGGCTGTTCGGGGCTTTTCTCCTGGCAGTCCTTCTGCTGGCCAGCACACTTGCATCGGGGAATTACGGGGGACTTCTTCTGACAGCCGCAGTCATGATGCTCCTGCTGATTGCCAATGTATTTCCGGTGTTTCAAAAATGGAATCCCGTCGCGCTTGCCTCGGATAACATCACGCTACTTACAAATGCGGAAAAGATTGGCGACATGTCCGTAACAGCTTGGACGACGCTGCTGATGATTGTGTTATGCCTGATTCTCTCAATCATAGTGTTCAGGAAAAAGAAACTGTAAGGCAAAGTACGATGATGCGTTATTCCATTGACCGCTGACAAAATATTTTGGCAGCGGTTTTCGATGTGCCCATAAGGATGTTATGGAAAAACAAGGAATGTATTGAATAATGTTGAATTATATGTAATAAAGGAATACTTGCCAAAAGAGTAATTTTGTAAAAGCATGCTGAAATCTGTTTTCTATAAACAAATTTTCAAGCACAATTAATTACTATGGTGGATAACCTTTTCTGTATATAAATGAGGGGTGGCTAAAATGATGCTTCTATCACCAGGATTTTGGGTTGCTATGTTGAGTTTTGCACTTGTTATGTGGGTAATTAAAGTGCTTTGGAGAATTGACAAGAATGTAAAATCGATTGAGAGAAAATTAGATGCTACTTCAAATAAGAAAGATGATTCATTGTAGGATAAACACAATCTGATATCGCGCATTTGATGCCATGATTATAAAGTTGTTTTGGGGTTTTCTTTTTTGTGATTTTAGGTGCGGTTATTTATTAGTTTTAATAAATTGAGGAATGGTGCCTGGCTATGAAGAAAGCTATTGTAATTGGAGCTACATCTGGGATAGGAAGAGAATTAGCAAAGATATTAGCTGAAAATAATTATATAGTCGGGCTTACTGGTAGAAGAATGGAGCTCCTACATGAGCTCCAGAAAGAAATTATTACTGAGTCATATATTAAAAACTTTGATGTTTCTTCTACAGAAGCCATGAAATTATTAGAAGACTTAATTCAGGAAATGAACGAAGTAGAAATAATTATCATCAGTGCAGGCTGTGGATTTATAAATCCTGATCTTGATTTTGATAAAGAGAAAAAAACAATCGATGTCAATGTGACCGGTTTCGTAGCGATGGTTAATGTGGCTTTTAAATACTTTGTTAAGCGGGGCGTAGGTCATATTGTAGGTATATCATCAATTGCTTCTCTTAGAGGTAATGGAAGTGCCCCAGCATATAATGCATCAAAATCTTTTGTATCCAACTATCTAGAAGGGTTACGTCAAAAGGCATATAAATTAGGAATACCGATAATTATTACAGACATACAACCTGGTTTTGTTGATACGGCTATGGCTCAGGGTGAGGGACTCTTTTGGGTAGCCTCACCAGAGAAGGCTGCATTGCAAATATATAAGAAGATTGTGGTGAAGAAAAAGCATGCTTATATCAGTAAGCGTTGGCGGAGTATAGCGTGGTTGTTAAAAATCATGCCAAATTGGCTTTATAACAAACTCTAAGTAAGCTAAGACAGGTAATCTGTCAATTACGAAAGCGAATACTCCTGAGGAGCCCGGTGCGGTAGTTCTGCACGCCGGAATCTGTGCGGGGGGTGCCGGGCAACCGGCATCTCTACCATGACTCTGAATGAAATAACATTGAGACATTTTGTTTGAGTATCCACATAGATTATAGCGGTGATTTAAATGAGGAGATTGATTGAGGATGGAAAAAAATAAGAAGGTAATTATCGGATGGATAGGTGTGTTCATAACCGTTATATTGTCAAGTGTATGGGCTTATTGGGGTGCTTTTGAAAATTTCCATGAAGGCTGGTACTCAACTTCCATCTGGGAAAACCTCTTTATGTTTTTGTTCCAATATATGTTATTCGCTATTATCTTTGTATTATTAGCATTAGTTATATTAAGATGGAAAAGAATAGGTTTTCTACTACATCTAATTTTTGGTGGCTTTTGTATTTGTTTTTTTTCCGGTGCTAGTTTTAATGTGCTAGGATTATTGATTATTATACCTTTTGCTGTTCTTGGGCTACTTTATTATTTTGGGGAGCCTGAGCCTAAGAAATGGGCATACAGGTTAATCATAATTGTTCCATTAGTTATTACTTTAGTTATTTCAATCCCTCAAGCTATTAAAGTGTCCCAAAGAATTAATGATAATAATTTTGGGATGAGAATAGTAGAAGGGAATGGTGTAACTCTGGCTTGGGCACCAAGAGGGCCTGGATGGCCGGATAAAGGGACTTCCTGGAAAGAGGCGCAAGATATATGCAAGTATTTATCAGAGGATGGCACAACCCTTATGAAGGAAGAGCAAAATATTTGGCGCTTGCCAACAGTGGATGAAGCAGTTCGTTCTATGATGCTCCACGACGAAAATGCAGGTGGAGTCTGGTATCCGGAAGAAGAGAAGGCCGTCTATGATAGAACGCCAGATAAAGAAACACCTTTATGGGATGTACATTCCAAGGTAATCTATTACTGGACTTCAGATACATCAGTAAAGGATGAACAACAGGCATATGTCATTGTCTATCATGGAGGTATATTTGATAAAAGGAAGATCGGTCAACAAGATTATATGAGTTTTAGAGCTGTCAAAGAGTAGCTCAATAACGCTATAGAAGTGATAATTCTAAGTTGCAGGAATCTATTATTATCAAAGAGCGTCCTTATTATATTTGGAGGTTCATCTTATAGTGCCTGCTTCCCAAAACCTTTGTTTGTACAATAAAAGGAAAATTAGTAATAATTAATTCCAATGCTCCCCCAAAATAATTGACTCGACCCTTAGGGTGGGGTTTATAATGACTGTGAAGGTGGGATAACGGTGAAGAATCGAATAAAAATTGGCGATTTCGTTAAATTAACTGGAAGTACATTGAAAACAATTATCTATTACCATAAGATCGGTTTACTGCAAGAACCCGAGCGCTCACAGGGAGGATACCGCTTATACGGGCCGGAAGAGCTAACTCGTATGCAATTAATCAATCACTTGAAATCCCTCGGGCTGGATCTGAAACGTATTAAAGAAGTATTAGGTGATATACACTACAACAAGACATTGCGGGAAGTCTTACAATCCTTACAAAAAGATCTACTAAACGAGAAGAAAAGCCTTGAGGAACGAATAGTAAAAATCGAATTATTGCTGAGTGAAGACAAAGTACGACTAGATGAGGATATTTATGATTCCCCTTCTTTTCAAATGATCACTGAGATATTAAAACCGGAGCAAATTGAAAACTATGCGCGAACCTGCCCGGAACTCTTCGATCAACAACGAAAATTGTTTGGCATTTTGGATGATTTCCAGTGGGGAGAGGACTACCAGGAAACTTTTCGAGCATTGGCCGGATATTTCCAAGATCACCCTGAGCAATATCAAATTTCTTTGGATTATGGAGTGCGTCTGTCCAACCTTTCCCAACTATCCGAAGATGATCCGGAGATTGAAATTCTAGCTCGGGAATCTGTAGAATTTATTAAAAGTATACCTCAGTTAAGAAAGATGTTATGCAACCAGTCAGGTATAAAGAAACCCCTTGAAAGCTTATACAATGATATGGTAGCCAACGTTATTTCACCGGCTCGGATGAAACATAAGCAACTCTTCCAAAAATATCTTAACTCATAATTTTTTATTACAACATTACTTCTGAAAAGTTTTGTTTCATGGTCATAAAAAGTCATTAGTCATTATTGCTAAGATTGGAGGCGATTTCAGTGGAAGGAAGTAATAAACTGTCAAAGCGAAAAGCCTATCTTTTTCCGATAATAATGATGATTGTGATGGGCGTCATCATATTTCTTCCAGCCGGTTCTTTTAGGTTTTGGCAGGCATGGATATGGTGGTTGGGTTTATCTGTACTGATGATTTTTACAACAGCTTTTTTCTTGAAGAAAAGTCCTGAATTACTAGCAAGAAGAATGAAGTTTAACGAAAAAGAAATAACTCGAACCCCCCCCGCCATCCTAAACTTGTATTTTCTCGGATTCATAATTCCCGGTTTTGATTTTCGTTTTCATTGGTCGTCTGTGCCTTTATGGATTATTATCACATCGAATGTTATTGTTTTCTTAGGTTATATATTTATTATCCTTGTCTTTAAAGAAAACAGTTTTGCTTCAACTGTCATCCAGGTCGAGCAAGAACAGCAGGTTATAACAACAGGCCCCTACGCCATTGTTCGCCATCCGATGTACTTAGGAATGTTATTAATGTCGCTTTTTTCTCCTCTAGCTTTAGGCTCTTACTGGGCAATAATACCTTCACTCATGATAATACCATCATTAATACTAAGGATAAAAAGCGAAGAGGAAGTACTACTAAAAAGCTTACCGGGGTACAACGATTATTGTTTAAAGACACGTTACCGTTTGATTCCGTCAATCTGGTAATTAGTTTGAAATTAAGGCATGATATTTGTCATAAATAATAGATTTAAGGAGAAGGGGCACTGTTCTATCTTTCACCCGGGTTACTTCATGACATATGCTATGTGTTGCAGATTTCATACAAGACTAATCAACTAATTTTAGACCATAAGGCCAAGGGGCGTGTATTATTCCTATTAAATCATTTGAAAGTATTGATCAAAAGGTAGAACCAATTAACCCTTCGAAGATGCAAGTCGACAGACAGGAGGTGCATGATGAATCACATTTTAATTGTCGAGGATGATACGGCCCTGAGCAATGGTATTGTTCTGGCCCTTAAAGAAGATCATTGCACCTTTGTGCAGGCGTATGACATTGCCGCGGCCAAGAAACAGCTAAAAACCAACTTCTTTCATTTGGTGATACTCGATGTCAATTTACCGGATGGAAACGGTCTTGACCTTCTAGCTGAGATCCGTAAGAGATTGGCTTTGCCTGTAATTGTCCTGACTGCCAATGATTTGGAAACTGATATTGTAACCGGGTTTGAGCTTGGGGCGGATGACTATATCACAAAACCTTTCAGTCTGATGGTACTGCGGGCCAGAGTGGGCGTCCAACTGCGGAAGGGCAGGCATCAGGTTCGCGATACCGTAAAGATTGACGGGTTTTCCTTTTCCTTTGCAAGGATGGAGTTCAGGAGAGGCGGCAAACCTATTGAACTCAGCAAAACCGAGCAGAAACTGCTCCGGGTCTTAATAGAAAACAGGGGAAAAACTATTTCCCGTACAGATTTGGTGGACAGGATTTGGACAGATGGGGCCGAGTATGTTGACGAGAATGCCTTGTCGGTTACGATAAAAAGACTGCGTGATAAATTGGAAGAGCTTCCGTCTGCACCGCAATATATCAAAACGGTCTATGGCATTGGCTACACCTGGGCGGTGCAGTGAGATGAATACACTTGATTACACCTGTATCGGGATTGCCATTGCTGCGGTATGCGCGGCCGTGATGGTGATTGTCGTTAACCGTCAAAGAACAAAGAAAACGTTTGAAAAAATTGAAGATGTGTTGGACACAGCCATAAACGGTAGCTTTGCCCAAGGTGTTTTTGATGAATCTGCTTTATCCGCGGTGGAATCTAAGCTTGCACGGTATCTTTCCAAATGTGCGGTATCCTCCAAGAATTTGCTTGCGGAAAAGGATAAAATAAAAGAGCTGATTTCTGATATTTCCCATCAGACCAAAACACCCCTTGCCAATATCCTGCTTTATTCACAGCTGCTCAGTGAACACGAATTGCCGGAAGACTGTAAAGTTTGTGTGCAAGCCTTGTCTACACAGGCGGAAAAGCTGAATTTTCTCATCAATGCTTTGGTGAAAATATCACGGCTGGAAACGGGTATTATTACTGTTTCACCGAAACAGGAAGCCCTCCAAAGGTTGCTGGATGAAGTTTGGATACAGATCAGGCCAAAGGCGGAGGCCAAGGGCATTTCTGTTGCCATGGAAGATATGGAGAGTCGTGCCTATTTTGATCTGAAATGGACGACAGAAGCCGTATATAATATCATGGATAACGCCGTAAAATATACCACAAGCGGCGGGTGTATTACCATAAAAGCCATACCCTATGAGTTGTTCTGCCGTATTGATATAACCGATAATGGGATGGGTATTCCCGAGGATGAACAAAGCAAAATATTCACCCGGTTCTATCGCTCGGGAACCGCTGGGAATCAAGAAGGTGTTGGTCTTGGGCTGTTTTTGACCAGAGAGATCATCTCAGCCGAGGGGGGTTATATCAAGGTGTCATCACAGCCGGGCAGTGGTTCTACCTTTTCAGTATTTTTGCCAATAGAAAAGTAAATCTTTCAAGACTGTTAGATTCTAGAAAGATTGTGGAAAGATTGTTGTGATATAGTCAATATTGCAGGCAACTGCGATACTGACTATTTTCTTTGGGGAGGAAAACAAAATGACGATACTTGAAACAACAAAATTAAAAAAATATTACGGCAGCGAGGATACAACGGTTAAAGCGTTAGACGGCATCGACCTCACCGTGGAGAGTGGGGAGTTTGTAGCCATCGTAGGCACATCCGGCAGCGGCAAGTCTACGCTTCTACATATGCTGGGTGGGCTTGACCGTCCCACAAGCGGCACGGTCACTGTCGATGGAAAGGAGATATTTGCACTGAAAGACGAAGAACTGACGATTTTCCGCCGAAGAAAAATTGGCTTTGTCTTTCAAAATTATAATCTTGTTCCTGTATTGAATGTGTACGAGAATACTGTCCTGCCTATTCAGCTCGACGGGAACGAGCCGGATAAACGCTATGTGGACAGAATTATCGGCACATTGGGGCTTGAAAGCAAACTGAACAATCTGCCCAACAATCTTTCCGGCGGTCAGCAGCAGCGGGTGGCGATTGCCAGAGCTTTAGCCGCTAAGCCTGCTATCGTTCTCGCGGATGAGCCGACAGGAAACCTCGACAGTAAAACCAGCCAAGATGTCCTGGGACTGCTCAAGGTTACAAGCGAAAGGTTCAGTCAGACCATTGTTATGATTACCCACAACGAGGAAATTGCCCAGTTGGCAGACCGCATCATCCGAATTGAAGATGGAAAAATCGTGGGTGGTGGAAGCAAATGATCAAAGTAAAAAACAAAAAAGCGATTCGCAATCTGGCTGACAAGAGCTATCGGGCCAATAAAGTCCGCAACTTGATTGCGATCATCGCCATTGCCTTGACAGCGGTGCTTTTCACCACGCTTTTCACCATGGGGATCGGTACAGTGGAGGGTCTTCAGCAGGCCACGATGAGGCAGGCGGGCGGCGACGGCCATGCTGTGCTTAAATATATCACTGACGAGGAATTCAACAACATCAAAGATCATGTACTTATTAAAGAAATTTCCTATAACCGAATGCTATGCGACGGGGTGGAAAACAAGGAATTTCTCAAACGGCGCGCCGAGTTTTGGTATGATGATGATAGCGGGATGAAGCTTGGATTTTGCGAACCAACAAGCGGACACAAACCTGTAGCTGAAAACGAAGTCATTGCAGATACCAAGACCTTGCAGCTGATGGGCGTTCCCTTTGAGGTTGGCGCGTCGCTTACGCTCACACTTGACATCCGGGGCGAAGAAGTACAGCGGGATTTTGTCCTTGCAGGCTGGTGGGAGAGCGATCCCGTCTTTAACGTGGGCCAGATCTTGGCCTCCCGTGCCTATGTAGATGCCCATCTGGCCGAACTGCAAAACAGCTATAAGGCGGACAATTCTCTCACCGGGGTTATCAACGCGTCTATTATGTTCAAAAACAGCATCGATTTGGAGGGAAAACTGGCAAAGGTCATTACCGACAGCGGCTATTCTCTGGATGAAAAAGCACCGAATTACTTAGAGCATAATGTGAGTTGGGCCTATCTCTCCACGAATTTTGGTATGGACGCAGGTACGCTGATTGTACTGCTTTCCGGCTTGCTATTGATCGTGTTCACCGGCTATCTCATTATCTACAACATTTTTCAGATTTCCGTCATTCGGGATATCCGTTTTTATGGCCTCCTGAAAACCATTGGTACAACCGGGAGACAGATACGCCGGATTATCCGCAGACAGGCACTGATCCTTTCCACCATAGGAATTCCAATCGGATTGATTGCAGGTTTCTTTATTGGCAAATCCCTTGTTCCTCTCCTCATAAACAATTCCACCTATGCCGGAAGTGCGGTGTCTGTATCGCCAAGCCCATGGATTTTTATTGGTTCGGCGCTGTTTGCTTTGGTCACCGTACTCATCAGTACCTTCAAACCGGGCAGGATAGCCGCCGCTGTTTCACCGGTGGAGGCAGTGCGGTATACGGATGGAAATACAAAGCAGAACTGCAAACCGAAAAAATCCACTGATGGCGGGAAAATGCCCTGTATGGCCCTGGCTAATTTAGGGCGGAACAAAAGACGTACCGTTTTAGTAGTCATTAGCTTGTCCCTGAGCCTTGTCTTGCTGAACACGGTGTTTACGCTATCTCAGAGCATTGATATGAACAAGTTCCTTTCTAAATTCGTGGATACCGATTTTCTGATTGCCCATGCCGATTACTTTCAAAATGACTACTCCGGTCCCGAAAACCAGACCAGCGAGAGCTTTATTCAGGCGGTGGAAACACAGCCCGGCTTTGAGGCGGGTGGGCGACTGTATGGCGGCAGAGCGGAAGGATTTGCGGCAGAGGACGAAAAGAACACCACCCAGGAATATAACAGGAATCCCTACGGCGGTTTCATGGCTGCGGTCTATGGTCTTGAGGGTATGCCTCTTCAGCGACTGGAGCTTATAGACGGTGAGCTTGATGATGCAAAGCTGGCTACTGGTAAGTACATTCTGGAGGGAGTCCCGCTGGACGATAACAGTGTACCGGAAATGGAGAACAAGCATTATGAGGTTGGTGATACGGTAACACTTCACAACTATAAAGGAACGTCGGAAACATTTGCTGGTAGGGAGTACACGACGCAGGAGTTTATCATGCTGGGTCATGTGGCCATCAAACATTATTCCAATTCCGACCGTACCGGATGGGACTATAACTTCTATCTCCCAGCGGATGTCTATAAAACAATGGTAGTACAGCCCGCTGTAATGAGCTATGCCTTCAATGTTTCCGAAGATCAAGAGACGGCAATGGAGCGTTTTTTGCAAAGCTACACCGATTCAGTGGAACCAGTCATGAATTACGTTTCTAAGTTTACCTCTCTCAAGGAGTTTTCCGGTATGCAGAGCACCGTTGTGATGATTGGCGGCGCACTCAGCTTTATCATCGGGCTGATTGGCATCCTCAATTTTGTCAATGCCATTCTCACCAGCATTTTGACCCGACGCAAAGAATTTGCCATGCTGCAAAGCATAGGCATGACACGAAGGCAGCTGCGCCGTATATTAATGTTTGAAGGATTCTATTATACGCTTGGTACTTGCACACTGTCGCTCGTATTTAGCACATTATTTTCACTTTTGATTGTCAAATCTTTTTGTGGTCTGCTGTGGTTCTTTAGTTATCATTTTATCCTGTGGCCGCTTTTGATCGTACTTCCTTTCCTGTTTATGCTTGGTATGATGATTCCTTTGGTATCGTATGCCATGACGGACAAGCAAAGTATCGTGGAGCGGCTGCGGGAAGCGGAATAGTATTTGTATGATGAGCATATTTTTTTAGGTTGATTTCATCCCGCTTTTTCAGGTAAAATATAATGAAATGATCAACTTGAGGATGGAGATATAGTATTATGCGTATGATATTTGCAGACCGGATGAACAGACTGGGCAGTGAGACGGCTTTTGAAATGCTGGCGAAGGCCAATGTTTTGGAAGCGCAGGGAAGGGAAATTGTTCACCTTGAGATTGGTGAACCGGATTTTCCGACGTTGCCCAATATCATAGAAAAAGGGATGGAATGCCTGCGGGCCGGCATGACAAAATACACACCTTCTTCAGGCCTGCTGGAGGCAAGACAGGCGGTTGCGGATTATGCGGGCAAAAAAAGAGGCTATGAAATCGACCCTCAGGAAGTGGTCATGACGGCGGGCGGAAAGCCGATCATGTTTTACGCCATTTTGGCTACGGTTAACCCCGGAGATGAGGTCATTTATCCGAATCCGGGTTTCCCAATTTATGAATCCGTCATTAAGTTCGTTGGCGGGGTACCGGTACCGATCCCGCTGCGTGAAGAGAATGAGTTCAGAATGGATATCCAAGAATTCAAATCCCTCGTGACAGACAAAACCAAAATGGTGATTATCAACTCGCCGCAAAACCCAACCGGTGGGATGCTGACGAAAGAAGACTATCAGGAAATCGCTGATTTTCTGGCCGATCGTAATATTGTGATTCTATCGGATGAGATTTATGAAAATGTCGTCTATGAAGAGCCGTCATTTTCGATCTCTTCGCTGCCGCATATGAGAGAAAAAACAATCATACTGAACGGATTCTCGAAGACCTATGCGATGACCGGCTGGCGCGCCGGGTACGGCATCATGCCGAAGGAAGCCGCTCAGCAAATTGGCAAGCTCGTTGTGAACAGTACTTCCTGTCTGGCAGGTTTTACACAGATGGCTTGTATTGAGGCCCTGACAGGACCGCAGGATGAAGTTTTGAGAAGAGCAGAGCAGTTCAGAATCAGAAGGGATCGGATCGTTGACGGACTGAATGCCATCAGTGGGGTTACCTGTCTGAAACCACGCGGTGCCTTTTACGTGTTTCCGAATATCAAAGCTTTTGGAAAAACTAGCAAGGAGATGGCCGAGTACCTGTTAAACGAAGCAGGTGTTGCGACCCTCTGGGGCAGTTCGTTCGGGGAATACGGCGAAGGATATCTGAGGATTTCCTATGCAAATTCCCTGGAGAATCTTGAAAAAGCTGTAAGCCAAATTGATACTGCTCTGAGGAAGTTATAGTTGATACTGCTCTGAGAAAGTTATAATAGATATTTTTGAACCAAATAACGGTGTAGTATGAGGCTGTACTGTTGGTTTGGTTCGCCCTGTATTTCAGGTAACTGAAGAGAAGAGCATGAAATAGCATAGTAAAGCATACGGAAGGATCCAGAAGATAGCAGAGAGATTCCAAGGGATATATCGGAGCACAAAGAGGCAGAAAATTCAGAATAATTTAATATATTCTCAAAAAAGTTTAGAAAATTGTTGCAATATTGTTGAAATTATCGAAGCAAGTCCTTATACTAAATACTAAACTTGGTTTGAAATGAGTATGAAACCATATTTTATATTATTTGGAAAGGGGGACATAATAATTTGCAGAAAGCAGAATAAGAACTGGGCACCTTATTTTGCTATCAAGTTCATGATTGAGGTTAATAAATGATTTAATAATTGAGGGGAAAGAGGACACTATGAACACAGTGCTATTTCTTATTTTGTTTCCAATTGTTGTTGCACTGCTTTTGCTTATCTTGCCGCAGCCGGCTGTCCGGAAAGTCATTGTGGTGCTGTCAACAATCATTCTGACTGTAGCATCAGTATATCTGGTTGTTCAGTATTTTAACACAGGGACAGTATTTTTTAATCTGGATAATCAATATATTGATCTTGGAATATTTGCTATTGAGATCATTCTTGCAGTCATTGTCATTGGGATTTCGCTGAAATACAAACAGTATCTGGCTGGGCTTTTGATGCTAACCAGTGCTGCAATTATGATATGGTTTGAAGGTTCTTATGGGGAAGAGATCCAGACATCGTATAATTTATTTGTTGATAACCTCTCTTTGATCATGACACTGATCATTGGAATCATCAGTAGTTTGATAGCCGTATTTGCTATCGGCTATATGAAGGAGTATCATCATCACAAGGAAGTAAAAGACAGGACCCCATTTTTCTTTTTTGTTGTCTTCGTCTTTTTAGGAGCGATGTATGGGGTTGTTTTTGCCAACAATCTGATGTGGCTCTATTTCTTTTGGGAAATCACCACATTCAGTTCATTCTTCCTGATCGGCTACAGCCGTGAAGAAATTGCGGTTAAGAATGCGTTCAGGGCTTTAAACATGAACCTGCTTGGCGGACTTGGTTTTTCCATCGCCATTGTTTACTTATTTATCAATGCGCATACGATTGAGCTGAACATGCTGCCGGAGCTTGCGTCTACCGTAGTGCTTCTGCCGACAGCGTTACTTGCGTTTGCCGGGATGACGAAATCTGCCCAGATGCCGTTTTCTTCCTGGCTGCTCGGTGCGATGGTTGCGCCGACCCCTGTTTCCGCACTGCTCCATTCCAGTACCATGATTAAAGCCGGCGTGTACTTAATCATCAGACTTTCACCGGTTTTTGCTTTTGTTGACGGTGGTTCAATGGTCGGACTGTTTGTCGCGATGGTTGGGGCGGTGACATTTGTCCTGACAGCATTTATGGCCATCTCCCAGTCGGATGCCAAACGTGTACTCGCGTATTCGACGATTTCCAATCTTGGCCTGATTATTGTTTGCGCGGGCATTGGAACCTATCAATTGATGTGGGCTGCGATCATGCTTATGATCTTCCATGCGATTGCCAAGTCTTTGCTCTTCCTGTCTGTTGGTACAGTCGAGCATAACATCGGTGATCGTATCATCGAGTCCATGGACGGACTGATTACCAAAATGCCGAAGATTGCGATTGGTATGGTCATCGGGATTGCTGGAATGTTTCTTGCTCCATTCGGTATGCTGATCAGTAAGTGGGCAGCGCTCGAAGGGCTGGTTACAGCAAATCCGGTACTCACGGTATTTGTGGCCTTTGGAAGTGCCGCAACTTTATTCTTCTGGACAAAGTGGCTTGGTAAGCTTTTGATGGTGAAAGAAAGACCGCTGGAATTCCAGTCAAAGGTCCCACGGACAGAACGCTTCACGCTGACTACGCTTGCTGTTTTGACAGTTGGAGTTTGTCTGCTGTTCCCGCTCATCTCGAAATATTCTTTGGAGCCGTTTATTGCGTCCATCTATAATCAGACATACCTACTGGATCAGGGAAATGTCATCATTCTGCTGATTATGGTCGGCCTGATGGTCGTTCTGCCTGTGGGTCTGTCGCTCACTCACAAGAATGTTCAGTATAAGCCTCAATACCTGGCGGGACTCAATACTCCCGAAAAAGAGAAGTTTTATGGTTCTCTGGGTCTTACAAGAGAAATAACGATGAGGAGTTTCTATCTGGAAAATATTTTCGGTGAGAGCAAACTGTTTAAACTTGGTGTTGTGATCAGTATTGTTCTAATCATCATAATGTTTGGGGTGGGGATCATATGAGTGGAAATTATGCATGGTTAATGGTCATTCTCTATATCATTCTGGCCCCGTTCATCGGTGGTTTGATTACCGGGGTGGACCGCAGAATATCTGCCAGGATGCAGAGCAGATACGGTCCGCCGATTCTGCAGCCTTTCTATGATATTTTTAAATTGATGAACAAAAGCAGTATTGCGGTAAATCCGCAGCAGAGACTGTACATCATCTGTTTCATCGTTTTTGTAATTATCTCGGGAGCGATATTCTTTGGCGGCGGAGACTTGCTGCTGGCGATTTTCGCTTTGACGCTGGCCAGTATCTTCCTAATCATTGCGGCCTACTCTACTTTTTCGCCGTACGCCTATATCGGTGCAGAAAGAGAAATGCTGCAGATCATGGCCTATGAGCCGATGGTCATTTTAACGACTGTAGGAATGTACATGGTGACGAAAAGTTTTAATGTCTGGGACATCGCAATGTATGACCAACCGCTGCTTTACAGTCTGCCAGGTATTTTTCTTGGATTCCTGTTTATCCTAACCATTAAATTCCGTAAATCACCTTTTGATATATCGATGTCTCATCATGCGCACCAGGAGATTGTCCGCGGGATTATCACGGAATTTTCCGGGACGGATCTAGCGCTGATCGAGATTGCCCACTGGTATGAAAATGTCTTCCTGCTGGGTATTGTCTGTCTGTTCTTCGCGTCGAGCCCGGTCATTGCCTTGATCCTGGCGATCGTCGTTTATTTCCTGGAGATCTGGATCGATAACAACTATTCCCGTCTTAAATGGCAGTCCGTGCTCGGAAGCGCCTGGATCGTTGCACTTGTGCTCGGCGTAGGCAACATCGCCTATCTGGCACTCAGATGAAAAACCTTATACTGATTGGAGTGAAATGATTTGTCATACTTGCCGAAGTCTCCTTGGTTGGTCCATTACGACGCCTCCAGCTGCAATGGCTGTGACATCGAAGTACTGGCTTGTCTGACGCCTTTATATGATGTCGAGCGTTTTGGCGTTCTGAATATTGGCAATCCAAAGCATGCCGATATTTTCGTCGTGACAGGATCTGTCAATGAACAAAATAAAGAGGTCATTAAAAATATTTATAACCAGATGGCGGATCCGAAAGTTGTTGTGGCGATCGGAGCCTGTGCTACTTCCGGAGGAATCTTCCGTGAATGCTACAATGTCCAGGGCGGAATCGATAACGTCATTCCGGTAGACGTGTATGTCCCTGGGTGTGCTGCCAGACCTGAAGCAATCATTGACGGTGTCGTTCAGGCTTTGGGAGTTCTTGAGGAAAAATATCAGAACTTGAGGAAGGTGGCGAAATAGATGACGGAACGTATCATTAATCCGGTTACAGCTGAAGAGCTTGTTGATCGTGCGAAGCAGTATCTGCAGAATGGGTATCGCCTGATCCAAATCTGCTGTACCAAAACGCCATCGGAAATGTATTTGCTTTATTCGTTTGAAAAGCTTGATTTGACTTTGGAAAATCTGAGATTGGATGTCCAGTCTGGCGATACTATTCCGAGTATCAGTGATGTGTATTTTGCCGCGTTTCTTTATGAAAACGAGATTCATGATCTCTATGGTATCAATGTCAGTGGAATGGCGGTTGATTTTCAGGGGACATTTTACGAGACGGCAGTTAAGCAGCCATTCAACATAACTGCCGCAGATATGAAAGAATAGGAGAGGGATGGTAATATGGGTGAGCGAACAATAATTCCATTTGGCCCTCAGCATCCGGTACTGCCTGAACCGCTCCATCTCGATCTTATTATGGAAGATGAGAAAGTAGTTGGCGCAGTTCCTTCGATCGGGTTTGTGCACAGGGGCTTGGAAAAGCTGGTTGAAAAAAGAGATTTTAATGAAATGATTTATGTCATTGAACGTATCTGCGGGATTTGCAGTTTTATTCACGGACAGTCCTATGCCCAGACGCTGGAAGGCATGATGGGTGTGGACATTCCGCCCCGTGCCAAATATCTGCGTACCATCTGGGCGGAACTTTCCAGGGTACACAGCCACTTGCTCTGGCTCGGTCTCATGGCCGATGCTTATGGCTTTGAAAGCCTGTTTATGCATTGCTGGCGGATCCGGGAGAAAGTACTCGATATTTTTGAAGAGACCACCGGCGGCAGGGTTATATTTAGTGTATGTAAAATTGGCGGGGTCTGGAAGGATATTGACAACGACACATTGAATAGAATAAAAGTTATTGTCAAAGACATCGGGGAGGAAGCCAAAGCGGTGACGGATGTATTTGTACGGGACTATTCCGTTCAGAAGAGAACCAGGGGCATAGGCGTCGTGACTTATCAGGAAGCGATCGATCTGGGTGCCGTTGGTCCAACCCTGAGGGGCAGTGGTGTTGTTCAGGATATGCGTACCTTAGGCTATGCCGCTTACGGTGATCTGAATTTTGAGCCAATCGTCGAAAAAGACGGTGACTGCTACGCCCGCACCGTGGTTCGGGTGCGTGAAGTATACCAGTCTCTGGATCTCATTCGCCAGTGTATTGAGAAAATACCTGACGGCGAGGTGGATATGAAGGTAAAAGGCAATCCGAGCGGAGAATATATTTCACGTATGGAGCAGCCCCGCGGTCAGACTTTCTACTACGCTAAAGGCAACGGTACAAAATACTTGGAGAGGTTCAGAGTCAGAACACCAACGTTTGCGAATATCCCGACGCTGTTGAAAATACTGCCAGGCGCAGACCTTGCAGATGTTCCGGTGCTGGCATTGACCATCGATCCTTGTATCAGCTGTACGGAAAGGTAGGGAGAGACGCATGGCTTTTAATGTTATTAATAAGACGATTATGAAAAGTTTATTCAGCAAACCCGCTACAGCGATGTATCCGGTCATCAAAAATGAGTTTTATCCCAATACGCGCGGCAGCATTGAGATGGCTAAGATAGAAAATTGCTCGTTCTGCGGCATTTGTTCTAAAAGATGTCCGGCCACAGCTATTGAGGTCGGCAAATCCGATAAAAAGTGGGAAATCGATCGTACCCGCTGTATTGTTTGCAATTTCTGTGTTCAGGTATGCCCGAAAAACTGCCTGAATACCCAAAGAAGTTATACTGCACCAATGAGAGATAAATCGAGTAAGTTGTCTACTGCATATGGGCCTGTAGTCCAGGAAGTTAATTCCGGGACAGCTGCTCAGGAAAATCATACACAGGTGGGAACAGCAGAAGAAGATGCATGAATATCCGATTACTGAACAAATCATAAAAATTGCTTCTGAAAAAGCCAAGGAGAATAATGCGCGTAGTATTACGCGCATTACCTTGGTTGTCGGGGAACAGTCCGGCTTTATTGGCGAATCCATTCAGATGTATTTTGACATTATTTCGAAAGACACGCTCTGCGAGGGGGCTGTTCTCGAAATGGAGAATATTAAAGCCAAGTGGTACTGCCCGGACTGCAATATTCATTATGCGCGTCAGCCGTTTTCTTTTGCCTGCCCTGACTGCGGCAATGATGGCATGCCAACAAACATTGGAAAAGAATTCTATGTTAAAGATATAGAAATAGAAACAGAATAAAAAGGGGGGCCTTAAGTGGCTGAAAAAGAAATTCAGGTTGTCCAGAACATTTTTGATGAAAATGACAGGATAGCCTTTGCGACGCAGGAAAAACTGGGCGAGATGGGAGTCTTTGTTGTTAATATCATGGGGGCTCCCGGAGCAGGAAAGACTTCGAGCATTATTAATCTAATCCAGCAGCTTTCCGAAAATAAAGTATATGTGATCGAAGGAGATATCGAATCGGATATTGACACGGTCAAGCTTAAAGAGTTAGGTATTGAAGCGATCCAGATCAACACGAATGGAGCATGTCATCTGGATGCACCTACGATCCAGAGTTCCTTGGACGGATTGTCTTTCGACAAGCCCGGCCTGTTGTTCATTGAAAATATTGGTAATTTGGTCTGCCCGGCAGAATTCCAAATTGGTGAGCATATCAAAATGCTGATTTGTTCAGCAGCCGAGGGCAGCGATAAGCCATATAAATATCCTTTGGCTTTTGAAAAAGCTGATGTGATTTTGCTTACGAAATGTGATTTAAAAACGTATGTTGATTTTAACGATGAATTTTTTCTTAAAGGTGTTAGAGCGCTGAATAAAACTGCACCGGTCTTTGAAGTCAACGCCAAAACCGGACAAGGTTTTGAAGATGTTGCGGAATGGCTGCTGCAGAGGAAAGGCTAAGGACATTCTTTGCTTTTTTAGGTGAACCGTAATAGAATAACTACTAGCGGCATTTAAACAGGGTGGTGAACGAAATGTGTGTGGCTGTTCCTGGAAAAGTAGTGGAAGTAAACGATTTTACCGGCAAGGTTGATTTCCAGGGAAATATTATCGATGTCAATATGGCCCTGGTGGATGCCCAAGCAGGTGATTACGTACTGGTTCATGCAGGATGTGCTATTGAAGTAATTCAGAAGGACACTGCTGATGAGATTTTGGAGTTATTTGCAGAATTGGAGTCACTGAAATATGAATCTTGACAAGATACTGAAAGAGCTTGCCGGCGATCATCAGGAGCTTAAAATCATGGAAGTATGCGGAACTCATACTTCCTCAATCTTTAAAAACGGCATACGCAGTCTGCTTTCTCCAGAGATCAGGCTTATATCCGGCCCTGGCTGTCCGGTGTGCGTAACTCCGGCTTCCTATATTGATAAAGCCATTGAATGGGCCTTAACACCGAACTGTGTGCTGCTTACCTTTGGCGATATGATGAAAGTGCCGGGCTCGGAGAAATCTTTAAGTGAAGCCAAAGCAGACGGGGCCAGGGTCGAGATCATGTACTCACCGCAGGAAGCGCTCAAAAAGGCCGCAGCTAACCCGGAACTTACGTATGTGATCGCCTGTGTCGGCTTTGAGACCACGATTCCATCTTATGCGCTAGTTATTGAGCAGACGGAGCGTTCCGGTCTGACGAATATTAAGTTTTTAACTGCGCTGCGCAAGGTTATGCCGGCTCTTGATTTTATCTGCGCCACGGATAATGAAATATCAGCGTTTATTGCGCCGGGGCATGTCAGCACAATTCTTGGTTCGCAGGCCTATGCTGATTTGGCGGAGCAGTACATGAAGCCTTTTGCCGTAGCCGGCTTTGAAGGGGAACATATCCTGATCGCAATATATGATTTGGTCAAACAAGTCGAAAATCATAAACACGAAGTGCATAATCTTTATCCTTCCGTGGTTAAGCCCGAAGGGAACGCGGTTGCTTTAGCCTATATCAGCAATTATTTTGAGTCTGGACCGGCTTTTTGGCGCGGGATCGGCGTTATTGAGGATTCCGGTTTATATCTGAATCAAAAATACCGGAAATACGATGCCGGTTCGGCCGACCTTGCCGGTGATGCTGCTCAAAAAACGACGAACTGCCGCTGCGGCGAGGTTATCCTTGGTAAGATCAACCCTGATGAGTGTCCGATGTTTGGGAAGGCCTGTACACCGGCTAAAGCGCAGGGACCCTGTATGGTATCGTCTGAGGGCACCTGCGGCATTTGGTTTCGGTTTACCAAAAAGTAATCCATTCAAGAATTTAACAAACGTTTAAATGTGAGTATGGCAGAAAATAAGTTGGAAAAATATAATAAGAAGATAGATAAAAAGAAGATAGATAAAGAAATATAGTTTGCCGATGTACTCAGGATAAGCAGCCTGTAATGAAAAATGAGTAGGTGAGTTAGTGAAGATTGTAATGGCGCATGGAAGCGGTGGCAATGCTACCAGGGAGCTTATCAAAGATCTTTTTCATAAATATTTAGCCAACGATTACCTTGATAAAATGGAAGATTCGGCAATCCTGCCTGTTTCCGAATATCCGCTAGCGATGACAACCGATTCTTTTGTGGTCACGCCTCTGGAATTTCCGGGCGGGGATATCGGCAAGCTTGCTGTCTGTGGAACGGTAAACGATCTCTGGATGGCAGGAGCCGAGCCTCAGTATCTGACAGCCGGATTTATTCTCGAAGAAGGCCTCGATATGGATTTGCTTGACCGCGTCGTTGCTTCACTGAGCAGAACGGCTAAGGAAGCAGGCATCAAAATTGTTGCCGGAGATACCAAAGTCGTTCAGGGAAATGGCGGTTTGTATATCAATACAGCCGGTCTTGGTTTCAGAAAAAGCGGCAGGAACATTGGCACAGATGTGATCCGTGAGGGAGATGCACTCATCGTTAGCGGTGATTTGGGCAACCATCATGCCTGCATCATGTCTCAGCGCATGGAAATTATCAATTCAATCCAAAGTGACTGTGCAAATCTTGGACCAATGGTTGAGGATTTGCTTCAGGCTGGTATTGAGGTCCGCGCGATGAGGGATATTACACGGGGGGGCTTGGGCACGGTTCTGAATGAGATTGCCGAAGCTTCGAACCATGCTGTAGAAATAGAGGAAAAAAGAATTCCTGTGGATCCGGAAGTCAAATCCTTCTGTGACATTTTAGGCCTGGATCCGCTCTATATGGCCAATGAAGGAAAGTTTCTCTGTATCACTGCTCAGGAACATGCGGAACGGGCTCTGAATATTCTAAAGCAAAATTCTCTTGGCACCAAGGCGAGACTGATTGGCAGCGTTGCAGAGACCGGAAGACCTCTCGTAACAGTGAAAACAAGACTCGGAGGGAAAAGAGTTATCGATGTCTTATATGGTGAAGGCCTTCCAAGGATTTGTTAGAAGCCCTTTGAGAACCAGGGAATTATCAGCTAAGGGCTTTCTGATCTGGATTGCAGCCACAGCATTCATCCAGGTCATTATTGCTGAAATTATCCAACGGGGAGATTTTAAATCAGCTTTTGTATGGATCTATTCCAATCTCCTGGTATTTTTAATTAACGATTTTTTGGCAATTGTACTTCTGTGTTTTTTTCTTTTTCTTACAGGTAATCTGCGGCTTACGGTCATTTCTTCATCCGTCCTGCTGATTTTACTTTCGTTAACAAATATGGTGAAGAAACAGTTTTTAGGGGATCCTTTGTTTCCCTGGGATTTTGGGAGATTCGATCAGGTTTATAATCTGCTGCCTAAGATTTCTGGAGAAGTGCTGCCGGTCCTTTTTTTTCTTGGCATGATGATTATCGTCCTCATTCTGGCCGGGACATTCTTTATTCCGAAATATCGCCTACGCTTAAGGACCAGGATGGGCGTTCTTGTGGGCGTCGCTATTCTGATTCCATTACTGGTTTTTTACCGGCATACGCCGATCCAGACGTTGTTTAAAATGGCCGAAATCGAACATATCTACTGGGTCCAAACCCAAAACAGCTTACAGAACGGTTTTCTTCTGGGTTTCATGATGAACACGGAATATATCATGGTTTTGAAGCCAGCCGGCTACAGTGAAGAAACCATTAGCAAGATCACGGCTGAGGACAAAGCCGGTTTGTCAGCGGCGGCTGCCAATGTTCAGGACAGCGGAATGAAGCCGGATATTGTTGTCATTCTGGATGAATCTTTCTGGGATCCTACCAGGCTTCCGAAGGTTGCTTTTTCTGAAGATCCGCTGCCGAATTTTCGAGAATTAGGTAACGAAGGCGCTTCTGGCGAGATATTATCCCCGGTGTTTGGAGGAAGTACGGCTAATGTGGAATTTGAGTTTTTGACAGGATTATCGACCAATTTCCTGCCACAGGGAGCGATTGCTTACCAGCAGTATGTCACAAAATCCCTGCCTGCTTTGCCGAACTTACTTCAGCGTTACGGCTACGAGACGACGGCCATTCATCCCTACCACGGCTGGTTCTATGACAGGGACAAGATTTACCCGCTGCTGGGTTTTCAGCACTTTTATAGTCTGGAAGATTTCAACGGGGCCAAAATTGACGGTGAATATATCGCAGATATCGAAGTCAGTAAAAAAATTATTCAAGAGCTTCAAACAGCCGATCAGCCGGAATTCATTTTTGCTGTAACGATGCAAAATCACGGTCCTTATCCGGCGGACCGTTACAGTGATCATACGGTCAGTACATCCGGCAGTCTTACATCCGAAGGAAAAGGGATTTTAGACACCTATGCGGAAGGCGTACGAGATGCAGATGCATCGCTGGCTTATCTGACTGACTATTTGCGGAAATCGGATAGGCCGACAATCGTTGTTTATTTTGGGGACCACCTGCCTTTTTTAGGTAAGGATTATGAAGTCTATAAAGAAACCGGCTATATTACCGAGAATGAAAACGAATGGTCAACGGGGGACACCTTAAAAATGAAATCGGTTCCGCTGATCATCTGGTCAAACGATCAACAGGACACGGTTGAAACAAATGCAGATACAGATGCAGATACAAGTTCTGCGGACGCAGCCAAAACGATACGAAGTACCACAGATTTGGGACTTATCAGCCCGTCATTTCTAGGGGCCTATTTGTTGAAACAGTTGAATTATCCAGGGAATACTATTTTTGAGTATACCAGCCGGATGGCAGATGTACTGCCCGTTTACGGCAAATCGGTCTTCGTTGACCAATATGGGCAGACGTACAACGAGCTTCCTTCATCATTTCAGGAAGCAGAAAAAGATTACTGGCTGCTGGAATATGACCTGTTATTTGGGAAGCAATATTCAAAAAAATAAGGCGAGCGTTTGAGACGGGTAAAGTTTTTATCTAGAGCTGATAGATCCTAGTTTGTGTATTAGAAGCCAATGAATATACAGGAAAGAGGGATAAAAATGCTTGATTTATTATATGATAGAAGAAGTATCCGTAAATACAGTCCGGCCGCAATCGAAAAAGATAAAATCCAAAACCTGGTCAAGGCTGCTTTGTTGGCTCCTTCCGGTAGAGGGATTCAGCCGCAGCGTTTCATCATTGTGGAAGATCATGACCTACTTCAGAAACTTTCCTTGGCCAGAGAGCACGGATCAGCTTTCTTAAGCGGAGCCCCTTTGTCCATTGTGGTCCTGGCGGACAGCAGTCTGACCGATGTCTGGACCGAAGATGCATCCATAGCTGCAATCATTATTCAATTGGCCGCAAAATCGATGGGACTAGGCTCCTGCTGGGTTCAGGTCAGAAACAGAAATCAGTCCGAGGGAAAGACCACGGAAGAATATATCCAGGAAGTGCTGAACATACCTCGGGGCTTAAAAGTGGAATGTATGATTGGGCTTGGATATCCTGCTGAACAAAAATTACGCAGGACGGAGCAAGATTTGCAATATCAAAATATATTTGTCAATCAATACGGAACAGAATTTCTAAACAAATATTAAGCATATAAGCTTATCCTATAAATAAATTCTTGTGGAGGTGTTGTTCATGGATTGTCCGGTGTGTCATGTGAATTTGCAGATGACGGAACGCAAAGGAGTAGAAATTGATTACTGCCCGCAGTGCCGCGGGATCTGGCTCGATCGCGGCGAATTGGACAAAATTATCGAAAAATCTCAATCCGAGAGCAGTACGCAGGAACGCAGACCTGGATATGTGAATGAATACGGAAATTATGAGCATGAAGACAAACAACATGATCGTGAACATGAGCATGAGTATGATCGTGACCATTACGGCAAAAATTCGAAGCACCGCAGGGGATCTTTTTTAAGTGATTTGTTCGACTTTGGCGGTGACTGATCCATCCCTCAACGAAAAAGTGAGGAATTTATTGCCTGGATAAAAAACAGCAAAAATGCGAATTCTAAGATCGTAAAAGGGTACGTAATGGTTGAGCCAAGATTCTGTTATGCTCTTTCGGGGGTGTAACCGGGTCGGCCAAAGATTGGCTGAAGGTCAAAGGCTTTCAGGCAGTCGGAGGGAAGATTTTTAACGGTTGGGAAAAGCTTTAAGGCAGTCGATTAATTTTTATTGTTTTAGGGTTCCAACCTATCGTTAAGGGTCGAGCTAAGATTATGCCGGGTGTCGTATATTCTATGAGTTTGTAAGTTCGTTACAAAGTTATAGAATTAATGGTTGGCTGCAGCCGTGAGGTTGCTGTCAGCTGTTAAGATATCTTGCATGGTCGAACAAACCATGATCATAGGTGGCGACCTGCTTGGTTATGGTCGAAAGATCATGGCTAGGTAATCAACCATCTATGGTGGTGCAAGGTAGATCATTGCGTGCTCTTTTCAGACCAAGATACATAGCAGAAAAAAGAATAATGAAGAATGCAGTCTTATTAACAAAAAAAGCAGAGCAGAGGCCCTGCTTTTTTTGCTGAGGCACGAAGCATTCGAATGATCACGAGCCTTTAAGCTGTTGAGAAGTACACGCTTAAATAATTGTTATACCTTCAGCAAGATGAAGCAGGGTAGACAGTTCAGACGGCACAAGACGGTCTAAAAAAGAAATCAGCCGAACCTGCCATTCTTTTATTTCTTCAGTGGCTGCGTGTCCGGAACGGATAAATAATGACGGATCGGGAGCCGGGAATGATTTG
This sequence comes from Dehalobacter sp. DCA, assembly GCF_000305775.1. NCBI lineage: Bacteria > Bacillati > Bacillota > Clostridia > Eubacteriales > Desulfitobacteriaceae > Dehalobacter > Dehalobacter sp. DCA. The sequence goes on along the minus strand of NC_018866.1, from coordinate 810,217 downwards.
ATCAGCAGTGCAAGTTCCAGTGAGGTTAAAGAATGATAAACACTGTCATATTCATCTTCAAAAAGACAGGATGCTTCGAGAATGTCTGCCAGGTCGGCGACACTGCGGATTTCTCTCCGGATGATTGTAAGCTTGTCTTCAATATAACGGCATTGTCGGATTTCTTCGGTAATGTCCCGGAATACGTCATCTGCTAATCTAGGCCCGTCTTCAAAAACGAAGGAAGAACGCTCCGATTGTGACTTTAAAGTAATAAAGACTGCTTCTAACGTCTCATTGCTCAAAGCATTTTTGAGTCTTATAGCAAATGGAATTATACTTTCTTCCAGTAGCTGAACCAAGCTACAGTCATCGAGCCTGAGGTCGTCGCTGACTTGCGTCAAAGCATGCTGCAGCTCAAGATCAAGTTCTTGGTCTGGAAGATTTGCTAATCTCTGCTGAAGGTATTCCCGGTCCTGATGACTGATATTTAATTGACGCGCAGGTTTACCAGCCAGTACCGAACCAAGCGATTGAGCAAATACCAGGTCAAAAACATTCAGCAGCAAGTCCTCGGAATGATTGTGATACCCGCGCAGCAAACAATGGATGTCATCACCGGGGAAATTCAGACAGAAAGTATCCTCGCGGTATAATTGCTGCAAGTAATGATGAATATAGACAATCCCTGTTAAATCCATCTGATCATTGCTTAGCGGGTAATCGATTGAACCGGGAGTTTCGTGCGCAGCGAATTCCGGATCATAAGCTGTAAAAAATGCCGGAATGCCATTCTCGAGCGTATCGCTGTAGGCCTGATTATCAAAGGTCAAACGATCATGAACAATTGCAGACAGAAGTGTCTTAGCTTCGCTGATTCGAAGATCAATAATATTTATGCCTTCCTGAAACAGATTGTTTATTTGGTTTTGCCTGAGACAATTCAGACAGAGATCGGGATCAGACAGGCTTTTCAGATAGATACCGATCGTATACAGGATGGACAGCATGATACTTTGCGCTGTTTCCGACTTTACGGAGCAGCTGTCGCCATGTGTAAACCTTTTCAGTTGTTTCGTCAGGAGCGCAATGATTTGTATTTGAATATTCTGCACTTCAACATCTGTCAATAATCCATACTGATAAGCCTGTTCCAAGAATGACTGTAATACAGTAGTTTCATCAAGATGCGTATTCAATTCTGCGTTCTTTCTCCGGATATTCACCATGCATCTGCCTCCTCATCTTCCTGATCATCTTTGTCTAGATATACGTTCCAATAATCCGTCAGGCCATAGCGGATATTACGGGCAAGCGTTTCCAGTTCGCGGTTTTGCAGCAGCTCAAGCGAGCCCTGACAGTTCCCGTCAAAATAAACCTTCATCAGTCCGATTAACTCGTCGTCGCTTATTTCATCAAGCGTCTCATTCTTAAAATAATAAAATGTCTCAATCAGGTCATTTAAGGCAGAGGCATAATTGTGACAGGAGAGAAAAGGGGAATCACAAAAGCGGAGAATGAGCTTATTAATCATGCCGCCTGCAAATTCAACCCGTCCGAAGCTGCGAAGAGAATGAGCCCGTGTTTCTACAAGCTCCAAGGCTTCTGATGCTGAAAGCTGTAAACCAAAGCGGGCCGTCTGTTCGTTGCATTCCAGGATCTCATGCACGGCCATCTTGTTGATCATGGCAGGAGGGAGCAGCATAAATGGTTCCATTTCCGACACCCTTTCACTGTTGTATTGATTTAATCAGAGGATTATGCCAAGAGGATATTGACAATCAAAAAGATATGTGATATAGTAAAATAGAAATATTGTATGCAAATATAAAAATTATCTATCAAATTCAAATATACCATTGATCTCTTGAGGAGTCAATGGTTTTTATGAGGAACAAAAAGGGCTAGAAAAACGTTTGATGAAAAGCCCAAAAGGGAAAAGATTTTTTCTAAAAGGAATTTGAAAAATCTTTGTTTTTGTTATAAAACGAGAAACTATTAAAGACACAGATCAAGAATCTGTGTCTTTAATATTCCAATTCAAAAACTTTGTTACGCTATACCTTGCTTGAGTCGTCGTTTTTTCCACTGGGGTATAAGTATTCTGTCCACTCCCCAGTAGTAGGCAGCTGCGCCGGCCCAAAGCAGTAAAGCTTCCCAGAATAATAACATCGGATTGGTGCTGACTGCACCAGCCAGTAGGTAACTCATGTTTAGAAAGACTGCCGCAAGTAAAGCGATGGTCGTGAAGCAACCGAGGATTAATCCCAAGCCAACCAGAAGTTCTCCCCAGGCAATCACATAACCAAACACTTTGGCATTTGGAAGAGCAATATTTTGAATAAATGATGCATACCACCAGGATACATCAGGATGCTGGCCGCCAGTTTTGGCGAGGGCTCCTTGTAAAAAACCTGTAACTGCCGCTCCTGCGTTCGGGCCTACCCAGGCTGCAGCACTTGCTCCAAAAGTTTTGCTGATACCGGCACTCAGCCACTCCCAACCAATATATACGCGAATAACAGTCCACACAACCTGCATAAATCGTGATTCTCTCCAGCTCATATTAACCCTCCTTTAATTTTAGTATGGGATTACAAAATCTTTTTATACCGTTTCAATTTTGTAGATGTTCCCAAGTGATCAAAAATACAGAAAAATTGCAAATTAAAAGAAACAGGGAGCATATCAAATTCACCTTGTCCATTCGAATTTCACATAACTGTCACCATTATTTCACATAAAGGACATAATTGATTGTTAATATATTACCTATCTATTAATGAAAGGAGTGATTGAATTGGATACGGATAAAGGAAAAAAAATTGTTAATGTATTGCTCTGTATTGATCTTCTGATCTTGGTGATTACCGCGCTAACAAATGAAATAATCCCCAAAGAAATCTTTGAAAGCGTCCATGTTATTCCCGGTTTCTTATTAGTTGCTTTAGTGCTATTTCATCTTAGACTTAATAGTAAAAGCTTAAAGAAAAGCAATAAATCAAGTGAATCAAGTGATACATATCAAAATGATCTGAAATCAAAAAGATCATAACCTAAAGAAATAGAAATAAAAATAAGGGAGTCGGATAATTCCGATTCCCTTATTTTTTTTCTCCGGTTAAAAAAACTATCCAAAATCTGCCCCAAAGCATAAATACAAAAATAAAAAAAGGCCTCTGAGCCTTAAATTCACTTGGCAGGGGATGAAGGAGTTGAACCCTCACTGACGGTTTTGGAGACCGCTGTTCTACCATTAAACTAATCCCCTGGGTGTTTTCCTACAGTTGACGACGAAAGCTATTATATCGGAATTACTTGATTGTGTCAACGATAACATTTCAGTCTGTTGTTGATCTGCGATAATGTCATAGTATAATTCTTCAAGGAAAATGTCATCCCCTCACAAAACAGATATAATGGGAGGATGAAATTAGAAATGAGCAAGCAAGAAGCAAGAAAAGTAACCATTATCGAAGAATTATTGGCAGGCCATTTATTAAACAAACAAGCAGCAGGGCTTCTAAATCTCAGCGTCAGACAAGTACAGCGGTTGAAAGTGGAGGCCACCGCCAATGGGGTCATGAGCATTCTGCATAAAAACAGAGGACGTAAGCCTGCTAATGCCTTAGATCCAAAGTTAGCCTTGAACATCATTGAGATTTACGAAAAGGAATTGATCAACTATAACTTTTGCCATGCTACCGATGTTCTCGCTGAAGACAAGGGGATATTTGTCTCTGTCAGCACTGTTTCAAGACATCTAAAAGCCAGTGGTATTCGATCCCCAAAGGCCAAACGAAGACCGAAGAAACATCGGTCAAGAAATGCCCGTAAACGTGAAGGAGAACTCGTTCAGATGGATGCTTCCAGTTATGATTGGCTGGGCAATGACTCCTACCTGCACCTTCATGGTGCTGTAGATGATGCCACAGGTCGTATTCTAGCTCTTCATTTCGAAAAGGAAGAAACCTTTGAAGGGTATTGTGAGTTGATGTTTCAGATGAATCAAGACGGCCATTTGCCAAGGGAAATTTACACCGATGGTAGAACAGTCTTTGCTTATGACAGTAAAACAAAAAAGAAACTGACACTAGATGAAGAACTAACTGGTAAAGTCGAGCGTCAACCCCACTTCGCAAGAGCTCTCAGAGAAACCAAAATTCTACTTATCATTGCCAAGTCTGCACAAGCTAAAGGGGGGATTGAAAGGCTCTGGGAAACTTTGCAGGATCGTTTGCCTAAAGATATGAAGCGTAAAGGCATTAATTCAATTGAACAGGCTAATGAATTCCTGAGGCAATATATTCCCTATTACAACCGCAAATTCTCCGTCCAGGCTGCCAGCATGGAAAAGGCCTATTTGCCCAAACAGGATTTGGCTGCATTTCAGTTAACCTTTGCTATACATGAAACAAGAAAGCTTGATTCAGGCCTTTCCTTTTCTTATAGAGGTCAGAAATACCGGTTGCCAATTTCTAAGGATAATAAAGAAATCCCTGCATCCCCTCATGACACGATTACTGTAGCAACCAGTAAACATATCGGAATGCAGGTTCTTTTCAAGGGCCTTGTGATTAAACCAGAACCGCTTAATACTCAGCCTAAGGAAAGTATAATACATATCTCTCAGCCAGACAACTCTACTAATTGCCTACCTTCTGAGACTTTAATTAAACCTAAAAACAAAACTAATTCCCCTTGGTTTGGCTATACCGAAATTTTCTATTCCAAGAAACTTAGGGATGACATTTCTGCTGCACAGTTATCACCCTATCAGGGTGACATTATCGCAGACTATTGACACGATAACATTTCAGTCTTGTTGTTGATCTGCGATAATGTCATAGTATAATTCTTCAAGGAAAATGTCATCCCCTCACAAAACAGATATAATGGGAGGATGAAATTAGAAATGAGCAAGCAAGAAGCAAGAAAAGTAACCATTATCGAAGAATTATTGGCAGGCCATTTATTAAACAAACAAGCACAGGGCTTCTAAATCTCAGCGTCAGACAAGTACAGCGGTTGAAAGTGGAGGCCACCGCCAATGGGGTCATGAGCATTCTGCATAAAAACAGAGGACGTAAGCCTGCTAATGCCTTAGATCCAAAGTTAGCCTTGAACATCATTGAGATTTACGAAAAGGAATTGATCAACTATAACTTTTGCCATGCTACCGATGTTCTCGCTGAAGACAAGGGGATATTTGTCTCTGTCAGCACTGTTTCAAGACATCTAAAAGCCAGTGGTATTCGATCCCCAAAGGCCAAACGAAGACCGAAGAAACATCGGTCAAGAAATGCCCGTAAACGTGAAGGAGAACTCGTTCAGATGGATGCTTCCAGTTATGATTGGCTGGGCAATGACTCCTACCTGCACCTTCATGGTGCTGTAGATGATGCCACAGGTCGTATTCTAGCTCTTCATTTCGAAAAGGAAGAAACCTTTGAAGGGTATTGTGAGTTGATGTTTCAGATGAATCAAGACGGCCATTTGCCAAGGGAAATTTACACCGATGGTAGAACAGTCTTTGCTTATGACAGTAAAACAAAAAAGAAACTGACACTAGATGAAGAACTAACTGGTAAAGTCGAGCGTCAACCCCACTTCGCAAGAGCTCTCAGAGAAACCAAAATTCTACTTATCATTGCCAAGTCTGCACAAGCTAAAGGGGGGATTGAAAGGCTCTGGGAAACTTTGCAGGATCGTTTGCCTAAAGATATGAAGCGTAAAGGCATTAATTCAATTGAACAGGCTAATGAATTCCTGAGGCAATATATTCCCTATTACAACCGCAAATTCTCCGTCCAGGCTGCCAGCATGGAAAAGGCCTATTTGCCCAAACAGGATTTGGCTGCATTTCAGTTAACCTTTGCTATACATGAAACAAGAAAGCTTGATTCAGGCCTTTCCTTTTCTTATAGAGGTCAGAAATACCGGTTGCCAATTTCTAAGGATAATAAAGAAATCCCTGCATCCCCTCATGACACGATTACTGTAGCAACCAGTAAACATATCGGAATGCAGGTTCTTTTCAAGGGCCTTGTGATTAAACCAGAACCGCTTAATACTCAGCCTAAGGAAAGTATAATACATATCTCTCAGCCAGACAACTCTACTAATTGCCTACCTTCTGAGACTTTAATTAAACCTAAAAACAAAACTAATTCCCCTTGGTTTGGCTATACCGAAATTTTCTATTCCAAGAAACTTAGGGATGACATTTCTGCTGCACAGTTATCACCCTATCAGGGTGACATTATCGCAGACTATTGACACGATAACATTTCAGTCTGCATTTAAATTGATGGCAGATCATACATATAACAATCATTCAAATTATTTTGAAGGATTTTTGCCGTAAAAAACGAATAAAATAGTATAAAAGAAAACATTATAGCAAATCTTGGCGAGAGGATCGTTACGATTGAAAACTGACCTTCATATTCACACCAATCAGTCTGACGGAAGTCTCAAGGTTGAAGAGATTATGCAAATTTCTTCTTTAAAAGGGATGGATATTGTCGCCATTACCGATCATGAGACAACATCCGGTGTCACCAAGGCGCAAAACATTGCGCCGGATTACGGAATCCGGATTATACCCGGACTTGAGTTGAATACCTATTACAAGAATCGGGAGATTCACCTGTTGGGCTATTACCGAGACATTAATAATGACTATCTTCAGGAAAAGCTTCAGCAAATCCGTAAAGAGAGAACTGCTGTTACAAAATTGATGCTCGGAAAGTTAAAAGATTTGGGACTGATGCTCGAATGGCAGGAGATTGAAAATACAGCAAGTTTCGAAGGCGTCGTCAGCAAGTCTCATATTATTTACTCGATCTGGAATAAAACTGAACGTGATCAAAATCTCACTATTAATTGGGATAATCTTGCGTCCTGTCTCAGGCCCGGCGGAACAGCCTATATACCCTATGAAGGCAACCCCTTTCCTGATGCGGTTGATCTGATTCTCGAAACAGGCGGGCTTCCTGTCCTGGCTCATCCGGGACTAATCGACCAGTCCCTGACTGAGGATCTTTTGAGTTACAAGCCGATTGGAATTGAAGTCTATTACGGTTACTGGGTTCAACGTGAAGAGAAGATTACCTATTTTGAAGAACTGTCACGAAAATACAGGACTCTCGCAACAGGTGGCAGCGACTATCATGGCTTTTTCAGTCAGGTCGAAATTGGAGAGGTCTCGGTTCCGGAAAAATGCGTGCTTAATCTTATGGAATATCTGCAGATCGACTGAGATCAATGATATCGATAAATGTTAGGAGTGGTAAACCTTGAGGCTGGTTGGAAGAATACTTATAAAAGCACTTTCGCTGCTGTATTTTTTTATGTTTCTGATTGGGATCCTGGGCTATTTCGAGATCCAGGAGTTTTCGACCAATGTTTTTAGTTTCTTTAAAGAACTTCTCGGAAATTACGCACTTGGCCTGCCGGTAATTTGTTTGATTTTTGCGGTTGTTTGTTGGCTTATGTCCGGAACAAAGCGTGAACAGGAATTTGACGATGATGATGATGATGATGATGATGAATATGATAACAGATATGATGAATATAAGCGGAAAAAGAATACAATGAAAGACCGGCCAGTTGACAAGGCCAGATCAACTGAACAAGCTAGATCAGATGAACTGTCGAAAAGGATCAGTACCGCCAGGTCCAGAGAAGTTCAGGCCAATCGGTTGGCGAATAAGGCAGCTTCTGAACCTGAGACAGGCATACCGGTAAGCTTGGCGCGCGAAAATGGCTTTTCATCCTATTTTGCCGAGCGATTGTTTGTGAATGACGAACCGGTCGCAACTAAGGATCACCTGGGACATTTGGGAGCAAATTTCTCTTCGTATTTTGGCGAAGGAAATAAAAGTTTCTATATTTCAGAAAATACGGTCAGTATGAATGGATTTAAAGACTATTTCAAAGAGAGTAAGAAAGATATCAGGAAAAACAATACATTGCCGCTGGAAAGCGCAGATAAAGAGAAAAAACAGGATACACTGTTTCAGAGAAACAACTATTTTCAGGAAAGGCAGCAAGTAGCTTCCGTAACGCAAGTGATGGCAGCGACTCCTGTGACTGAAGAAAAAATTCACGGAAATTTTTATAAGGCGTATGAATCAAAACCATCGGTAAATATATCTGCAGATATCTCTGCGGAATACGACTACGACGACATCAAAACGAAAGCCTGGATACTGCCGAGGATCGAATTACTGCGGCGCAGGGAAAACACCACCGCGGCGGCAGAGCGCACAACCCCGGAGCTTCTGGAGGATGTCTTAAGCACATTCGGAGTGACCGCAAAAGTTACCAATATTACCGTCGGCCCGGTCATCACACGTTATGAGCTCTCACCTGCTCCGGGAACGAAAATCAGTAAAATTGTCAATCTGGCAGATGATATTGCTTTGGCCATGGCTTCGAGAGATATCCGGATTGAAGCACCGATCCCGGGCAAAGCGGCTGTAGGGATTGAAGTGCCGTGTCAAAAGTCCAGGACCGTCTACTTTAGAGAAGTGATTGGATCTGAATCGTTTATGGGTTCTGGCGGTAAGCTGAAAATTGCGCTTGGCAAAGATATTGCGGACCAGCCTGTTATCGGTGAGCTCGCAAAAATGCCGCATTTGCTTGTTGCCGGCGCTACCGGCTCCGGGAAAAGTATTTTTATTAATTGTCTTTTGAATTCGCTGCTGTTTTCCTATACACCTGATCAGGTCAAACTGCTTTTGATCGACCCCAAAATGGTTGAACTTAACCAGTATAACGGCATCCCCCATCTGCTTTCAGCGGTCGTTACCGATCCGAAGAAAGCATCCAAATACCTTAAATTCATTGTCAGGGAAATGGAAGACCGCTATGAACTGTTTGCCTCCAGTGGCGTTCGTGACATTGATCACTACAATAGGAATATGGATAAGCCGTTACCTTACATTGTCGTCGTGATTGACGAGCTGGCCGATCTTATGATGGTAGCTGCCAATGAAATCGAAGAGGCTATTTGCAGACTTGCTCAAATGGCTAGAGCGGCAGGGATTCATCTGGTCATAGCCACGCAGCGTCCGTCGGTGAATGTTATTACAGGACTTATTAAAGCGAATATCCCAAGCCGGATCTCTTTTGCCGTTTCCTCGCAGATTGATTCCAGAACAATCCTTGATGGGGGCGGCGCCGAGAAATTATTGGGCAAAGGGGACATGCTGTATTCCCCGATTGGCCTGAATAAACCCCAAAGAGTTCACGGTTGCTTTATCGACGAGCAAGAAACAAAAAATGTCATTGAACATTGGAAAAAACAGGGCAGATCAGCTTATGAGCTCGATGAAAATCTGCTCGAAGAAACCACAACCTCTGAAAAGCCAGATGAAGATCTTGACGAGCGTTTTGCTGAAGCCGGCGAGCTGGTGATTACATCCGGGATTGCTTCGGTATCTTATCTGCAAAGGCGTCTGAGAGTTGGGTATTCCCGGGCAGCCCGCCTGATGGATATGCTGGAGGACGCCGGCGTCGTTGGCCGTAGCGAGGGCAATAAACCGAGGGAGATACTGATATCCCTCGAAGATTTTCAAGGTTATTTTTCTTAAGATGACTATTTCCGCCTAATACAATACACTCAGTAATTCAAAAGAAAGGGCTGTATCAAAGCTTGGCTCAGTAAGACGCTTCAAATTTGAGGCGTCTTTCCTTTTTGATGACACAATGGTCGAAAGCGGAATTGTGGCAGGCAGACAGGCCCGAGATACTAAAGTCTGAATGTTATGTACCTATTTATTTTAAATACACTGTACTAGAGATGGACGAATACTGCGCTACCACGGATGGCAGGGAGCGGCGATTTGCCCCAGCAGGCTGCAAATTACGAATTATGCCCGCAGAAATGGACATAATGAGTAAAGAAAAAAATATGTTGGGGTTGAAATATGAAGATCTCGGAACTTGCTCAATTCCATAACTGGCTGGGGCTTACCCCTAAAGGTCGGAGCCTGCTGCCGGTTATTAAAAGACAAAGTGCCTATATCCGTGAAGCTTATTCTCCAATCAATGAATATTACTATGAAACGGAAGACGTTATTCCCGCAGCAGAATGGTATCTAGACAATTACTACATTATCAGCGAATTAATCACAGGACTGACCAAGGATATCTCCAAAGAATATGAAAGCAAGCTACAGTATTTAAAAGGAGGGGATAACGCCGGTTACCCCAGAATTTATCTGATTATAGCCGAATTTCTAAAACAGTGCGAACATGAATTGAATTTTGATCAGTTAAAGGCGTTTATCGCCGGGTATCAAGAAGAGGCACCGCTTTCATCTGCTGAGATATGGGCTGTTCCAATGATGCTAAAAGTACTGCTGCTGGAAAAAGTCTACTATCAGGTTGAGCGCATTCTTTATATCCAGACCGAAAGAAGAAAAGCTGATGATTGGCTGAAGATTGTATTTGACGGATGCACGGACACTGAAACGCCTGTAGCTGAAATGGCTCCTGCATCTGGGCATGATACTGAAGACGTGCTCACGGCAATTTTCATGGAAAGAATCGCCAGAAAGCTCAAGGAACATGGCCCAGAAGCTAAAATACTATACAATTGGCTTGATAATGCGGCCAGCAGACAAAATACAACGGTGGAGAAGGCCGTAAATTCTGAACATCATTTTCTGACAGCTCAGGGAGCAGCCATGGGCAAACTTGTCACGGATATCAAACAGATTAACGCTGAGAACTGGTCTGCTTTTTTCGAGGATGTCAGCCTGGTACAGCAAACCCTTCAAAAGGATCCGGCCAAAATATTTGACAAGATGGATTTCGATTCCCGGGACAAATACAGGCATGAGATAGAAGGTCTGGCAGGAAAATATAAAGTTACAGAAATCATTGTGGCCAGAACATTAGAAAAATTAGCTGCCCAAAACCAGTCTGCGCCTTTTAACCACGTTGGCTATTACTTGTTTGGTTCCGGCAAGGTGCGCCTGGAAAAGGAGCTGGCCGACAATTGGGGCAGGGTAAAGAAGTCTTTTCATGGCATATACTGCTATCTAAAATTAAAACCTGCCTTGTCCTACCTCGGGTTAATATTTCTGGCGACACTGATACCTTTTCTTATTTTTCTCGATCTGACGAAAAATGATTCTGGCAGTGTATTGGCAGGAAGTATGCTTCTGGGCCTGATCGGAGCGCTGATCCTGATCAATGGCATGGCTGTCTGTTTCATTAATCGTCTGTTCTGCAGAATGCTGTCTCCGAACTTTCTGCCAAAATTGTACCTGGATAACGGGATACCGGAACAATACAAAACAATTGTTGTGATCCCGGCGATTTTCAATCATCCGTCCAAAGTCCGGCAGCAAATGGAACAACTAGAAGCACACTATTTAAGCAACCGGGATCAAAACCTGTGTTTTGCCGTTCTTGGTGATTTTGCAGATGCCCCTGCGGCCAAACAGCCCGGGGATGATGAAATCATTCAGGCAGGTGTCAAAGCGGCGGCAAGATTGAATGATAAATATGGGGAAGAGCGTTTTTTCTATTTTCACAGAGAAAGAAAATGGAACGAAAAAGATAAGACCTGGATGGGATGGGAAAGAAAAAGGGGAAAGCTGATTGAATTCAACAGGCTGCTTCTGCACGAGGGAGAGACAAGTTACTTTATCCGGACAGGAAAGCCGGAAGACATGCAAGGAATGCGCTATGTCATCACGCTGGATGCCGATACGATACTGCCCAGAGATTCTGCGCGCAAGCTGATTGGTACAATTGCGCATCCGATGAATGAAGCAAGACTGGCTGAAAACGGCAAAAGTATCGCCTATGGCTATGGTATTATCCAGCCGCGGATCGGTCTTACGGCGGCTAGTGCGTTTGCTTCGCCTTTTGCCAGGGTATTCACCGGAACAGCAGGCATTGATCCCTATACATGCGCGATTTCAGATATCTATCAGGATCTCTTTGGCGAAGGGATATTCACAGGAAAAGGCATCTATGATCTGAAAGTATTTCACGCCGTGACCCAAAATGCCTTTCCGGATAATAGGATCCTGAGTCACGACCTGATTGAAGGTCTCTATGCGCGTACAGCCTTAGCGACGGATATTGAATTTTTTGACGGATATCCGACCAAATTTTTGTCGCATACCAAAAGGGCTCATCGTTGGATAAGGGGAGACTGGCAAATTGCGCGTTATATGTTTCAGCAGGACTTTTCCGCTGTATCCCGCTGGAAGATTTTTGACAATCTCAGGCGGAGCCTGGAAACGCCTTTTCAGATAATTATTCTTTTTCTAGCCGTTACCGCGCTGCATCAGTTCTTCAGCCAGCTGGCGATTTTAGTCCTGCTGAGTTTAAGTTTACCGCTGCTTCTGAACATTGGCGGACGCCTTATCGACCGCAGCATAACCTTCAGGATCTTTAAGTTTGAGCTGAAACTAGGAATCAGCCAGATCCTGTTCAGTATCGCGGTGCTGCCGTATCAAGCGTACAATCAACTGGATGCTGTATTTAGGAGTCTTGGGAGACAAACCATCACCAAACGCAATTTACTCGAATGGGAGACGGCGGCAGATTCTGAAACGCATCTTCAGTTAGACGCCTGGAATTTTTATCATAGAATGGCGCGCGGCATCGTGATGAGCCTTTTCTTTCTATCCGGTTATTTTTATGTGAGCCTGCTTACCGGGATAATCCTGACGATCCTGCTGATCAGCTGGTTGACGTCACCATGGCTTGCCTATCGAATGAGTCTGCCTTATGCTGATTCTATCACAGAGATTTCTTCCGAAGACCACCGGGAGCTTCGTATGTTCTCCCGGCAGGTCTGGGCTTATTTTGATCTTTTTGTTAATGCGAAAAACAATTATCTGCCTCCGGATAATATCCAGATGGAACCGCATAAAGGAGAGGCCTGCAGGACATCACCTACCAACATCGGGCTGGCGCTGCTGGCTAACCTTACAGCCGGAGATCTCGGCTATGTAAGCACGGAAAGAATGCTGAGCCGGGTCAGGAATACGCTCCGGACGATCCAAGGAATGCCAAAATGGAATGGGCATATCTATAACTGGTACGATACGCAGACGCTGGAACCACTTCACCCGATCTATATTTCAACGGTTGACAGCGGCAACCTGGCAGGCTATATGATTGCCCTAAAAAACGGCCTGGCCGAAATTTCGGGGAAACCACTAATCGGGCAAAACATGCTGCAGGGGTTCATGGATACTTATCTGCTGAGTCAGGAGAATGCCGGCACGGTGGATCCTGACGTCAGGGGATCTTTTAGCACAGAATTGAAAGCCATCATGGCAAGTGAGCGAGCTGAAAAAGCCGGAGCTTGCGCAGGAATAACAGACCTTCAAACTTGTTATGCATTTGTAGACAAATGGGCAAAACTGACGTGCAATCGTTTCAGAAATTCCGCAGATCAAAACGGAAATACGGCTGAGAAACCCGAAACAGACCTCAGGCTGATCACAAAAGATTTTTGGCCGGAGGCTCTGGCTCGGATGCTTCAAGACCAAAAAAATGCGCTGGAATATTTTTTCCCGTTCCTGACCCTGCCTAACCTGCCTGATTCTTTGCGAAAGCTCGGACAGTACCCAGTCAAATCTCTTATTCGGGAATATCTGGGCTTGCTGAACAATCCGGAAACCGCCGGTAAGGAATTACAGCCTTATCTCTATCGCGGGCTTAAACGAGCCGTTCTGACTTTGCTCCGTGCTGGGAAGCTACAGAAAGATCTTCATCATTTAGTGTACAGAATGAACTTCAAGCCCTTGTTTGACGATCAGATCAAGCTGTTTACGATCGGCTACAATTTAACAGAGCGAAAACGGGATAAATCCTATTATGACTTGCTGGCCTCGGAAGCCAGGCAGACCAGTCTGTTGGCAATTGCCAAAGGGGATGTGCCTCAAAGCCACTGGTTTAAGATGGCCCGGCCGCTGACCAGAATAAACGGCAGGCGCTGTCTGGTATCCTGGAGTGGAACCATGTTTGAGTTTTTAATGCCTTCTATTCTGTTTAATAACTATCGTGGAACGCTCCTTGATGAATCCTATCGCTCTGTGGTAAAGATCCAACAGGCGCACTCAAAGAAGGCCAAGATGCCGTGGGGGATATCCGAATCGGGATTTTTCTGTTTTGATATCCAGAATAATTACCAATATAAAGCTTTTGGCGTTCCGGGCTTAGGCCTGAAAAGAGGATTGTCCAAGGATATGGTTATATCCCCGTATTCGACTTTTATGGCGCTGCCGATTGATTTTAAAGCAAGTATGGAAAACCTCCGTATGATGAAAAATAAAGGTTATAACGGTGTATTCGGACTGTTTGAAGCGATTGACTATACCAAAAGCAGAGTTCCGTATAATGAGGAATCCAGCATCGTCAAGAGCTATATGTCTCACCATCAGGGGATGAGCCTGATTGCCTTAGGGAATGTCCTTGAAGCAAACAGGATGCAGGAGCGCTTCCACCGGGAACCGGTCATTAAATCGATTGAAATGCTGCTGCAGGAGCAGGTTCCGTTGAAAGAATATACGTTTAATCCGATCATCGAAGAAACCGGAGAAAAGGAAGTCCGCGCTATTTCCTGCAAACTCGGAGAGAAACCTGTGGTCTACCTGAGTCCGAATACCCGGGTTCCGCGCTGCAGTTTCATTTCGAACCGGGAATATGCCGTCATGCTTACACTTTCCGGTACAGGCTACAGTCAGTATAATCATCTTTTTCTGACCCGTTGGCGCAAAGATCCCGCCATGGACGGGTACGGAACATTTTTCTATGTCCAAAATCTTAATTCGGGAAATCTTTGGTCGGCTACAGCCAAACCGGTACAGACGCAGCCTGAGGAATACAAGGTAACCTGTTTCCCGAATACGGTCAAGTATATCCGCAAAGACGGAAATATCATCACGCAGACAGATGTATTCGTCGCTCCTGAGGATCCTGTAGAGATCAGGAAAATCACGCTGACCAATCAAAGCAGTTATTCCAGGGATCTCCAGCTGACAAGTTATGTGGAAGTTGCTTTGGATGAACTCTCGGCGGATATGGCTCATCCCGCCTTCAGCAAGCTGTTCATCCAGACAAAGTATGAAAATAATACCCTTGTCGCTTTTCGGCGGCCGCGGCATTTGCACAACGCTGAACATTATATGATGCATACCTTGTTCAGTGAAGGAAATATGTTTGGGGAAACCGAGTATGAGACAGACAGAGTCAAATTTATTGGACGCGGACGAACGTTGGCCGACCCTAGGGTCATGGATATTAACCAGCCTTTGTCCAATTCGGTAGGAGCGGTTCTTGATCCAATCTTAAGTCTGCGGGCCAGGGTGAGAATTGATCCGGGAAGAACGGTATCTGTCTATTTCCTGACCGGATACGGCAATAAGCTGGAATCTGTCCTTCAGCTTGCCCAGAAATATCGCAGTGGCTATGTGATCACGCAAGCCAAGGAATTGGCATGGTCGCAAAATCTGATGGAATTAACGAACCTTCAACTGTCTTTTGGAGAAGCCAATATGATTTCCAGTCTGGCTGGGCAGGTCATCTACGGCTGCCCAATCCAGAAAAGCCCCGCAGCATCTAATCAGCTTGGACAAACCTCTCTCTGGTCTCATGGCATATCAGGAGACCTGCCGGTTGTCATGCTGAAGATTCAGGACAGCAGCCAGCTCAAGCTGGTGGATCAAATCCTGACCATTCATGAATATTGGAAAATCAAAGGCCTCTACATCGACTTGGTTATTTTCAATGAGGACGAATCGGGATACTTCCAGGCGATCCAGGAAGTTATTATGGAAAAAATCAGCATCAGCCATGTTCGGAAACTTGTCAATAAACCCGGAGGCGTATTTCTTCTGAAAAAAGATCAGCTTTCCGCGGAGGATGACGTTTTGCTTCATACCGTTGCAAGTGTCATATTTTCCGGCGAAAACGGGTCTTTAAACCACCAGATCATGAAGTGTCTGCGAGCCGGTGAAAAGATCATAGACGAGCCGGCTGCCAGTGAACATACTTCTGGCGAAAGAATCACGATAGAACAGATCGCAGGCAACCGTATTACCAGCGAGCGGTCAGAAAAGGGCAGCCTGCCTGTACAGGATGTGAATCAAACATGCCGCACTGTCTTGGAGAGTAAAAAGACAGAAGGCTTAAAATTCTTTAATGGCTATGGCGGATTTACGGACAACGGAAAAGAATATGTAATCATCAATGAGGAAAATCAGCCAACCCCGTTGCCCTGGGTCAATGTTATCGCGAATGAAAAATTTGGGACAATTATTTCTGAAGCAGGGGCGAGCTATACCTGGTCCCAAAACAGCAGGGAGTACAAACTTTCCCCGTGGTCAAACGATCCGCTGCTAGATGTCAGCGGGGAGGCTATCTTTATCAAGGATGAAGATTCCCAAGACTACTGGTCACCTCTGCCGCAGCCAGTCAGGGACAGTCAGCCTTATCTTATCAGGCATGGTCAGGGGTACACGGTCTTTGAACACTCCAGCTTAGGAATTAACCAGGAAACGAGGGTCTTTATCCCGCTAGGACAGAATCTGAAAATTACAGCGTTGAGGCTGACCAATAAAAATACGCTGCCGAAACGTCTCTCGCTCTATTATTATTTGGAATGGGTGCTGGGGGTAAACAGGGAACAAAACATGCCTTATTTGCTCACCGAACTGCACGATAAAACCATCTTCTGTCAGAATGTCTACCAGGAAGAGTTTGCCGGAAGAGCAGCCTTTATTACCGGTTCCGGTGCGGATTATCTATCGTCAACATCAGACCGTATTGAATTTCTTGGTGTAGGCGGCAGCCTGGCAAAACCGGAAGGGATATTGTCTTGTCTTTCAGGCAAGATGGGTACGAATATTGATCCTTGTGCAGTCCTGCAGCTTCAAGTAACCTTGGATCCCGGAGAAGAAAAAACGGTCTATTTTCTGCTTGGGGATGAACAAAATAGAGAAACGGCACTTTCATTGGTTCAAGCTTTTCGCAGTCCGGACAGAATCGAAGAGGCATTTCAGGATGTGAGCCACTATTGGGATGATGTTTTGTCACATATTCAGATCTCAACTCCGGAGCCGTCCTTTGATCTGCTGGTAAATCGTTGGCTGCTCTATCAGACCATTGTCTGCAGGATTTGGGCCAGATCAGGATTCTATCAAACAGGCGGGGCTTACGGCTACAGGGATCAGCTTCAGGATGTCATGCCCCTGGCCGTCATCAAACCGGAAATAACGCGCAAGCAGATTATCCTGCACAGCTCCAGACAGTTTCCGGAGGGAGATGTACAGCACTGGTGGCATTTGGAGACCGGCAAAGGGATCAGGACAAAATTCTCAGATGACTTATTGTGGCTGCCTTACGTAACAGCAGACTATCTGGAACATACCGAAGATTTCAGTATTTTAGAAGAGAAAACAAGCTTTCTAAAACTTGAAGCACTTGGGGAAAACGAAGACGAACGTTATGCCGTTCCGGAGACCTCAGAGCAGAGTGGTTCAGTATATGAACACTGTGTACGGGCGATAGACCGCAGCCTGCGATTTGGCGGGCACGGTTTGCCTCTGATCGGGACCGGGGACTGGAATGACGGCTTTAGCACGATTGGCAGGGAAGGAAATGGAGAAAGTGTCTGGCTTGGCTGGTTTATCCTGGCAGTTCTTAAAAGGTTCATCCCGATTTGTGCCAGAAAGGATGATAACGAAAGAGTTGAAAAATATACCGGAATCCTCGATGATCTGCAGGTAAATATGGAGAAACATGGCTGGGACGGCTCCTGGTACAGGCGCGCTTATTATGATGACGGGTCTCCGGTAGGTTCAATCACAAATTCCGAGTGTCAAATTGATGCGATTGCCCAGTCCTGGTCTATACTGTCAGGCAGCGCCTTAAAGAGCAGAGCAGCAGATGCCATGCTGGCGGTAGAAAGATATCTCTGGGATAAGGAGGCAGCCTTGTTAAAACTGTTGACACCGCCATTTGATAAAACAGATAAAAACCCCGGGTATATTAAAGCCTATATTCCTGGAGTCAGAGAGAATGGCGGACAATATACACATGCGGCTGCCTGGGCAATTTTGGCGTTCAGTAAACTTGGTAGCAGGGATAAGGCGATGGAGCTGTTTCAAATGCTGAATCCGGTCAATCATGCCCGTACCGGTATTGAAGTCAGTCAATATAAGGCAGAGCCCTATGTAATTGCTGCCGATGTCTATGCGGTTCAGCCGAATGTCGGAAGAGGCGGGTGGACATGGTACACCGGCGCTGCCGGATGGATGTATCAGGCGGCTTTGGAGGGCATTCTCGGGTTGCAGATTACAGGGGATAAACTGTCGTTAACCCCGTGTGTCCCGTCCAACTGGGAAACCTATTCCCTGACCTACCGGCATAAAAATTCAACGTATCAAATTAAGGTAAACTGCCGGCAGCCGGCAGGTGCTGAAACTGGTGAAAGTATGACGTCTACTAAGATTAAAGTCGATGATAAAGTTCAGGATCATTTTCCAATTGCGTTAAGCGACGACGGGAAAAACCATGTCGTTGAGATTTCCCTGTAAATTATAAAGAATTTCTTGTGAATCGTCGGGATTTTCTTAGGAAAAGAAAAGTAAAAGCAGGATTTTAGCGTTTTGTATGGAAATTGATTGGTAAAATTGAATAAATATGAAGATGAACAAAAGATAGCTAAAAGATAATCAGGAAAGAGAGGAGTTTACATGGGAAAAGCTCACGAAATCGAATATAAGGTCTACGGGGATGACATGCAGTTTGTTGAGGTTGAATTGGACCCGGCTGAAAGTGTGATTGCGGAAGCAGGAGCCTTAATGTTTATGGAACCGGGCATTCAGATGGAAACCATCTTTGGGGACGGATCTGGACAGGGAGAAAACAGGGGACTTACCGGGAAACTATTTGGAGCAGGAAAAAGGCTGCTAACAGGAGAAAGTCTTTTCATGACCCTATTTACCAACAGCGGGGCAGGCAAAGCGCATGCTTCTTTTGCGGCCCCTTATCCCGGGAAAATCATCCCCGTTGATCTAACTGCGTATAACGGTAAAGTAATCTGTCAAAAGGATGCCTTTTTATGTGCCGCAAAAGGGGTAGCGATCGGCATCGAATTCAATAAAAGACTCGGGACCGGATTCTTTGGCGGTGAAGGATTTATCATGCAGAAACTCGAGGGAGATGGCCTGGCTTTCCTGCATGCCGGCGGAACAATTGTCGAGAAGGAACTTCGGCCGGGAGAAACCCTCAGGGTCGATACCGGCTGTCTCGTCGGAATGACCGGCAGCGTTTGCTATGATATTCAATTTGTCGGAGGCATCAAAACTGCTTTCTTTGGCGGGGAAGGACTATTCTTTGCAACTGTTTCTGGTCCCGGCAAAGTTTGGCTGCAGTCTCTGCCGTTCAGCCGTCTCGCGGACAGGATCATTGCTTCCGCGCCGAGGCTTGGCGGGGCCCAGAAGGGCGAGGGGAGTATCCTTGGAGGACTTGGGAACCTTCTGGATGGAGACAGATAAAAGAAAAATTATTTTATGGAATCAAACGGAATTTCAATAGAAAAACAGCTCGTATTCCTTTGAAAGAATGCGGGCTGTTTCATCCTTACACAATGATATTAAGATCCCTAAATATCTAAAATATACAGGGTTAAATATTCATCATAATTATTTGCTCAGGCTGCTGATATCGATAAACGGAACAGCGCCGCTGCCTGTCACGGTCGGGAGTTTGCCGTCCCATTTCTTAATCGCTTCAAGCTGAGCTTCAATTTTACGCAGTTCTACCAGTTCAGGGGTAATGACATCCTTCTGCAGCTTCAGGGCTTCTGCTTCAGCCTTGGCCTGTTCAATCTGCTGCTGGGCTTCGACTTGGATTCTCTGAAGATCAAGATTTGCTTTTAAGGCTTGCTGTTCAGCAATCTGCTTTTCCTCAATAGCCTGATTGAATTGATCGCTGAAGTCAAATTCGGTGATATTGATGTCATCCAGTCCCATATAATAGACTGCAAGCTTCTTACCAAGCGTCTCTTTGACTTTGGCGCTGACTTCCGAACGTTTAGAGATTAGTTCTTCCGCGGTATACTGAGCGGTTACAGCCTTGAGCGATTCACTAACGGCCGGGTCGACAACTTTTTCTTTGTATTCCAGGCCAACATCCTGGAAGAGCTTGTTGACATTTTCCGGATTAAGCCGGTAATTTACAGCGATCGTTGTATTTACGACCTGAAGGTCCTTGGAAGAGGTAGTTTGGTCAGACTGGTCTTTCTGAAGCCGGACTTCAACTGGAATAACATCCTGTATGAATGGTACAATGATGTGGAACCCTTCGTCTAAAACGTACGGCATAACTTTACCAAGCTGGACGATAACGCCCCGGTGGCCAGGTTCAACGATTATGTAGCCTTTGAAGCCGATCATGGCAGCAATAAGCGCAATAATTATTACAATCGGAATAATTTTTATCCAGAATCCTCTTCTGGGTTTGGACGGAGTGATGTTTTCTTCCATAGAATTCTCCTCTTTCTGGTTTTGCCTGGAAACTAATTTTATCTTATCATATCATAAGAGGGGAGTGAAGGCCAGAATATGCAGGGTATTATTTCTTCACATGTTTTAAAGTTAGAGATCATTGTATTACCCGAATTATGAATACATAATACATTTCTGCTGGGCATTTACTATTATGTTTTTTTTGTATTAAATAATTGGTATATCATTTCATCAGAAGGGCTGTGAGATTTTGCCTAAGAAGAAAAAACTGCCGCCTGTTTTGGCTTTAATCAGGGATAATATTGTTGAATATCAGAACCCGCTGGCTTTGAAGCCAAAGGAGATAGCTTCCTGGGTGAAAGATTTAAAGCTGCCTAAAAAAGGTGAGATCCTGTTTTATACAGGCAGTGAATATCAGCTTTTGCCGTATATTGATTCACTTGTCAAGACTCTGATTTATGTTGATTCGTCCAGCAACCTTTTCTCCTGGCTGATGGGAGCAAGAAAGCTTGTGAATAAGACCGGTATTAATGCGGAGAAGATCTATGCTTCTGTCTTGGCCAAAGACAAAGAAAGATTCTATTCTGTAAATTATAAAGCAGCAATCATTTTGCAAAAACTTGGTTATGATCTTTGCTATGACCCTCAGGCAGATATGTATACCGGTGCTTTGCTGGATGAACTTGGTTTTTGGCAAGAATTAAAGTCCTATGCTGTGATCTTAGCTGAACGCATTAGAGAGACCGAAGCAAAAGTTATCGTCTGCACTTCGCCGCATGCAGCGGAAATGTTCAAGCTTATTTATCCCAAACTGGTTGACTTTCCGGATGTTCAGGTGAAGACTTTTATCGAATTAGTCTGGGAAAAAAGGCGTTTGCTTCCTGCTGTTGAGGAAAAGGATCCGGTGGTTATCCATGATTCCTGCCGGATGGCCAGGGAACTTGGCATATCCCAGGAGATCAGAGATGTTTTGGATGCAGTCGGTGTAAAATATATTGAGCCGCTGCGCTGCAGGGAGTGGACAACCTGTTGCGGAGGCCCAAGTAAAATGCTGTTTCCTGAGATATCCAAAACAATTTCCAAACGTAGAGTAGTTGAATTGGCGGATACCGGAGCAAAGCGGGCTTTGATTTCCTGCCCGTACTGCTTATCTTCACTGGAAAGCGGTGTTGATAAGAATCATCCGATGATCATGGATGATATGGTTGAATTCTTATTTAGGGGGTTTAAAGAATAATGTCTGACTTAAATAAAGAAATAGGCGCCTACACCAAGAATTTGAATAAAGCGAGTAAAGACCCTAATATTAACCGGGCGATAACCAGAGCCGTAAAATCTTACCGAGAGACGGTATCTTCAACGATGGAACGCTATCCGCACACGGAAAGGCTTGCCGAGGAAGTTCGAGAAATTAAAGCATATTCGATGCAGCATAACAAAGAGCTTATGGAGCAGGCGATGGAAGCAATTGAAAGAAATCATGGCAAGGCTTTCTTTGCCAAAGACAAGGATGAAGTTTTCCGTATTCTCGATGAGATTGTCGGTACGGGCAAAGTGATTGTAAAAGGCAAGAGCATGCTAGGCGAAGAGCTTAAACTTAGACATGGCCTGGAGAAAGCCGGGAACGAGGTTTGGGAAACCGATCTTGGGGAATTCATTCTTCAGCTGAAAGATGACCGCCCGATGCATATTCTGTCTCCGGCAATCCACGTACCCAGAGAACAGGTTGCAGAGATCTTTTCCGATTTCTTCAAAAAAGAAGTGCCTCCCGATATTGCTCAGGAAGTTGGGGTAGTACGGGAATTTTTAAGAGAGAAATATTTCACTGCTGATATTGGAATCAGCGGTGCCAATGTTGTTGCTGCCGATACCGGTCAAGTTGTTATTATTGAAAATGAAGGAAATGTCCGGCTTTGTACGGGTGCACCGCCTGTACATATTGTCATTGTGGGCATCGAAAAACTTGTACCGTCTTTCCTCGAGGCCATGATAACAGCTGAGGTAACGTGGAGATACGCCCAGTACGGAGCACCGAGTTATGTCAATATTATCAGCGGCCCGAGCAAAACCGGGGATATCGAGAAGGTTACGACTTATGGCGCTCATGGACCGAAAGAATTTTATGTGATTTTTGTCGATAATGGCCGGAGTAAGATGATGGCGGAGGAACATTTCAGCCAGGCTGCGCACTGTCTGCGCTGCGGCGGCTGCATGTATGAGTGCCCGGTATTCCAGGTCACAGCAGGGCATTATGGCAAGACATACTTAAGCGGCATAGGATCTATCTGGACGGCCTTCGTTGAAGGCGGAGCAGATGCTGCAGCTCCGATGCTGTATACCTGTTTGCGCTGCGGACGTTGTGTGGAGCGCTGCCCGATGCAGATTAACGTGCCGAGCATGGTCGGAGAACTGCGAAGCAGGGTTGTATCATCGGAAGAATAAGGGACAGATTGTTTTAAAAAGTAAATCCGATTACGAGAGTATTGTAAAAATTAGAATATGGAATAGATAAGAGTAAGGTTTACATAAACCTTACTCTTTTATAGTGGGTCATACGAATCATATTGGTTTTACACAATGAGCAGTCGGATAAAGTCATATTTTGTTGATAATTGTAACTTTTGATTGATATAACTCTATAAAAATCATATATTGTTGAAACATTTGGACCTGTTAGGACTTGTAATACATAGGAATAATATAGAAAATATAGAAGTTAGATACAAAATAGAGAGGATAGAAAATATGCGAAAGAAATTATTTGTCGTTATTCCAATTATTATCTGCTTATTGTTATCATCCTATGGAACTGTTTTTGCAACTGAAACTCCAGCAACGACTAGACTTGCCGGCAATGATCGTTATGAAACAGCCGCACAAATTGCGAAAGCTGGATGGCAGCAGGCGGATTGTGCCGTTCTTGCTTATGGCGGAAACTATCCGGATGCGTTAGCTGCTGTGCCGCTAGCCTATAAGCTAAATGCGCCGATATTATTAACCAATAAAGATACCCTAAATGCCAATACTAGTAACGTTCTACAGGCACTGAAAATCAAGACGGTTTATCTGATAGGAGGAACTGGCGTAATTTCTGCCAACCAGGAGACGCAATTAAAAAATGCCCGTTATACCGTGAAACGAATAGCGGGCCAGGATCGTTACGATACAGCCATAAAAATAGCGGCAGAATTAGGAGCAGTTCATGAAATCGCGGTAACGACCGGCAGCGATTATGCTGATGCATTATCGATAGGCCCGATCGCAGCCTTAAAGCAAATGCCGATAATCCTTGTTTCAAAAGATCAAATCACGAACGGAGTTCAAAGTTATTTGAGCTCCCAAAGTATAACAACTACCTATATTATTGGAGATCAGAGCATCATCAGTGATACTGTAGCCAATAAGTTCAGTAACCCGGAAAGAATCACCGGTAAGGAAAAGTATGAACGAAATGTTGCAATATTGGATGAGTTTTGGTCCACATTTGACCAAAGTAAAGTATGTTTCGCCACGGGTGAGAACTTTGCTGATGCGCTGGCTGGCGGTGTGTATGCGGCCAAAAAGGGCGGGACTGTCATGTTAATAAAAAATGATCTCCCAGTTAACACTTGTGATTATCTGAATCATATGACATCTTTAAATTCGTATACGGTGTTTGGTGGAGAGGGGGCAATTCCTTCATCCCTGCTTTTGTATATCAGTAGCCATACCAGGACTCCAAGTACAACATTGGACTTTGGCACGCTTTCCGGACAAAATTATACGAATAATTATTTTAATCTGAGTATAACGATTCCTGATGGATGGCAGACTGAAGATAACATCGCGCTCACCCAGGAAGGTACGGACAGTACTTCTACGGATGCCTCGACCTATGATCTTGCATATCTTTTGTCGGCTTCAAAAGGTGATTCAACTGGATTTATCGCACAATCCAGCGATATCGGAACTTTGGTAAGCAGTAAAAATTTCCTTGAGTTATATAAAGTAGCTTTAACGGAGTTTGTTTTCCCAAGGGAAGTTTATACACAAAATCTCAATGGAACTAATTTTAATGTCCTTGAGTTCCAAGCAACTGATAATTCAGGCATAGCATATGGTAAAATATACGCAGCTGTTGTAAAAGGACAGATATGCCTTTTTACCATTGCTTATTCGGATAGCGCAGGATTGGCGGAAGTAAACCAAATTTTTTCCTCGATTAATTTTGGACAATAGAGATTAATCTACTTCCTAAACTTACCAGAAAGCTTACCTCGAAGAATCAGGGTAAGCTTTTTTTAGCGGCCACGAATGGCATGGGAACGACGATTCCATTCTATAAATAATTGCATGCAGAGCTACGGAAGACGTATTTTGGAAAATAATATGCTATAATACAAAAAAATTATTCTTTTTAATTTATAGGTATTTAATCATAACTGGAGAATAAAAAATGGTAAAAGAATCACATAGAGACAAGACAGAAAAAGTGAAGACTGGGGATAATAATAAAAATCTTTCGCTCAAAGATAGATTATTTACGATCGTATTCGAGAACGATACCCACGCAGGGAGGTCTTTTGATATTGCGCTGCTCTGGCTGATCCTGCTGAGTATTCTCGTTGTCTGCTTGGAGTCGCTGCCGAATCTGAATCAGGATTACCGTACAATTCTCTCTGGTACGGAATGGGTGATCACGTTTCTCTTTACAATTGAATATATCATCAGAATTTGGGTCGTAAGAAATAAACTAAGATATCTGAAAAGTTTCTTTGGCGTAACCGACTTACTGGCAATCTTGCCAACGTATCTGAGTATCTTTATTGCCGGTAGCCAGTTTGCTTTAATTTTTAGGGTCTTTCGTCTGCTGAGGATCTTTCGGATCTTAAAGCTCGGCCGGTACGTCGGTGAATCATATTCGCTGATCAATGCACTAAAGGCCAGCCGCTATAAAATTATTGTCTTTCTGCAGGCGGTCCTCGTTGTGGTTGTAATCGTTGGGACAATGATGTATTTAATCGAAGGGGAAACCAGCGGATTTGACAGTATTCCGGCCTCAATCTACTGGGCGATTGTGACCCTTACGACCGTCGGATTTGGCGATATTACACCGGTCACGCCTTTAGGAAGGATTGTTGCCTCCATGCTGATGCTTCTTGGTTATGGCGTAATTGCCGTACCTACTGGCATCGTCTCAGCAGAGCTAGCGAGAACCAGAAATATAAAAGCGCATACCCGGACTTGTCCGAATTGCCGCCTGATTATCCAGGACGAAGGGGATAATTACTGTAAAAACTGCGGTCTTCAACTAGAAAAAAAAGAAAACAATAAAGTATAAATGTATATGGATACTTTATTGTTCAAGTTTTTAAACAATCTACCCTTAAAAATAGAGCGGATGAAGCAAAATCTGTGAAAGTTTACCGCCTCAGACGATTTTGGTCGTCCAGTTCTCACAGTTCCAGACTTCGGTAACGACATCCTGGTAAAAGTCAGGCTCATGGCAAATGAGGAGCAAGCTGCCTTTATAGGCCTGGAGCGCTCGTTTCAGCTCCTGTTTGGCTTCGACATCGAGATGGTTGGTCGGCTCGTCGAGCAGCAGAAAATTCGTTTCCTTATTAATCAGCTTGCAGAGCCGTACTTTGGCCTGCTCACCGCCGCTCAAGACCAGGACTTTGCTTTCGATATGCTTCGTCGTTAAACCGCATTTGGCCAGCGCTGCCCGGACTTCATACTGGGTATAGCCTGGGAAGTCCGTCCAGAATTCTTCAATACAAGTCTTATAATTGGCGTTCTTGATTTCCTGCTCAAAGTAGCCGGGGAAGAGATAGTCTCCAAGTTCAGCCTGGCCTGAAAGGGACGGAATTTCACCGATAATGCTCTTCAGCAGCGTTGTTTTGCCGATCCCGTTAGCGCCGGTCAATGCAACCTTCTGGCCGCGTTCCAGGGAAATATTGATCGGGCGGGAGAGCGGTTCGTTATAGCCGATCACCAGATCAGAGGTTTGAAACACGAGCTTGCCGGAAGTCCTGGCTTCTTTAAAGTTGAATACCGGTTTGGGTTTGTCCTTGGCCAGTTCGATCCGGTCCATTTTATCGAGCTTTTTCTGGCGGGACATCGCCATATTCCGGGTCGAGACTCTCGCTTTGTTGCGCGCGACAAAATCCTCCAAGTCGGAGATTTCCTGCTGCTGTTTTTTATAGGCCGCTTCGAGCTGTAGTCTTTTCGTTTCGTAGGAATTCTGGAAATTCTGATAGTCTCCGATATAACGGTTCAGTTGCAGGTTGTCCATATGATAAATCAGATTGATGACGCTGTTTAAAAATTCCATGTCGTGTGAGATCAGGATAAATGCATTCTCATAGGCTAGCAGGTAGCGCTTCAGCCATTCAATGTGCTGTTCGTCGAGATAGTTTGTCGGCTCATCCAAAAGCAGAATATCAGGCTTTTCCAGCAGAAGTTTGGCCAAAAGTACTTTGGTTCGCTGGCCGCCGCTTAAGTCATCTACGTCCTTATCGAGACCGATATCCTGCAGACCTAAGCCGCGGGCGGTCTCCTCGACCTTAGCATCGACAATATAGAAATCATTGTTGTTCAAGGTTTCCTGAATTAATCCCATATCTTCAAGCAGGACTTCCAGCTCCTCGGATGAAGCGTCGCCCATTTTATCACAAATCGCGAGCATCTCAGCTTCTAGTGCAAAAAGATACTGAAAAGCATCCTTAAGAACATCTCGGATTGTTGCTCCTTTGGCCAGAACCGTATGCTGGTCAAGATAACCAGCTCTGACCCGTTTCGACCATTCGATCTGGCCTTCATCAGGCTCGAGTTGGCGCGTAATGATGTTCATAAATGTTGATTTTCCTTCACCGTTCGCCCCGATCAAGCCGATATGCTCCCCCTTCAGCAGGCGGAAAGATACATTTTGAAAAATGGCTCGGTCGCCAAAGCCGTGACTCAAGTTTTTAACAGTCAGAATACTCATGTTTTCTTATCTTCCTTTTTACATAAATTAGTAAATATTACGATTATTTAGAGTTAACAAGGTGATAGCGGTCAATATCTTTATTAGATTATCAAATCTGCCTAAGGAGAGCAAGTCAGAAATATGGCAGCGCAGAAACTAATGGGTATCATGCTTTATTTACAAGAAGGGCAGCCAGCATGATGATATTTGCTTGGGACTGAGTTGATGGTAATATTAGATGTAAGATGCAGTTTCGGTCAGTTTGAGCTGATCATAAATATAAAGGTGGAAGCGATGGGTATTGATTATTTTGATCAAATTTGGCGAACCAAAGATTTAAAAAGCAGTTATAAAGAAGGAAGCGCGGATTCCTGGGACAACAGGGTCGAAGAATTTACCGGCATCGAACCGGATGATAGAATTATGAAAATTATAGAGCTGCTTACCGTAGAAAGAATGCTCCGAGAAGACAGTACTGTTCTGGATATCGGCTGCGGACCCGGCCGTTTTGCAGCGGAATTTGCCCGAAAAGCGAAAAGCGTAACCGGTGTGGACATTTCGACGAAAATGCTGCGAACTGCCAGAGACTATGTGGCGGCCCAGGAACTTCAAAATGTTGATTTCATTGAGATGGACTGGCTGCAAGACGACTTGTCCGCAAGACTGTGGAAACAAAAATTCAGCCTGGTAACGGCGATTATGTCTCCCGGCATTGGGAGCAGGGAAAGCCTCGAAAAGATGATTGCGGCAAGCAGCAGGTACTGCTTTTTAAGTCATTTTATCGAACGGCACGACCCTATCAGTGACGAACTGAAACGTAGGTTTCTTCCACCCCATAAGGAAGATGTATACGGCAACAAAGGATTGTACTGCTGTTTCAATATTCTCTGGCTCAAAAAACTTTATCCTGAAATTACCTATATTGAGACAGCAAGGGAAAGTGTCCGCACATTGGATGAAGCGAACCGTCATTACATCACCAGACTTGGCATGAAGACAGATTTGACTGATGAGCAAAAAGCGGACATCAGGAATTATATCCAAAGCAAAGAAAAGAACGGGCTGATCAGAGAAACGGTCACAGGGAAGATTGCCTGTATTTATTGGAGAGTTGCAACCGTCTAGATCCCCAAAATCCAAAAAGAGTTCGTTTATTGAATAAGCTTCTTTTTTACCATGACCAGCGGGAAAGGCAACGTCAGCAGCGTAACGGCTAAGAGCCAGATGATATGGCCGATGATTGACGAAGTAACCTGTCCCAGAACCAGTGGACGCACCGTTTCAACTGCATGGTACAGCGGCGTCAGCCACGGAAGAAAACGAATGGCGGCGGGCAGGCTTTCAATCGGAAAAAAGATCCCGGCAAACAGGAACATTGGAGAAATCAGCAGCGTAAAGAAATAGCCGAAAGAGTCATAATTGGGAGCGAGACTCGTCCAAATTAAAGAGAGATTGGAAAAGATGACGGACATGAGGATCAGTGGGACAAAGATGAGCAGGGCATACGGGGAGCGGACGATGCCGAACAAAGCGACGACAATAGAGAAAACCGCACCGTAAAGAACGCCTTTGAACGTGCCGTACAGGATTTCGCCGAGGACGATGTCGTCCATGCTTACCGGCGTAACAACCATGCTGTGAAATATTTTTTCCTTGGACATCCGTGTATAGCTGTTGTAGGTCATTTCATAAGTCACAGCAAACATCGCTGAAGATGCGATCAGCCCCGGAGCCAGAAAATCAAGGTAGGAAAGCCCGTTGATCTGCGTAATATAAACGCCCAGACCAAAGCCCATGGCCCAGAGATAAAGCAGCGGCTCCAGAAAATTAAACATCAAATTGGCTTTCCAGGTTTTGCCGAAAACCTTCAGATTCCGCAGAAATACCTTGAAGGTCAGTACGGGATTAAGATCAGGTTTAACTATTTTCATCCTCTTATCCTCCATATCATCAGCGGTCTTCATATGATTTCTCAAACCCGCCACGGACACCATGAAGCGTTTCGCCGGTCAGTTTCAGAAAAACATCTTCGAGATTCGTCGGTCTCAGGCGCTGATAGCTGACAGGAAGGTGTTCACCGGCAATTCTTTGATTCAGGTTGTCAGCCATGGCTGGTCCGTTATCAGAATAGAGGACCAGATCATCACCAATTTGTTGAAAAGATTTCAGCCACTCAGAGCTCCAGTGCAGGAGCTTATTTTGCATATCCGGACTTACCCCGAGTTCCAGCGCATATTGCCCGACATGCTTATCAATAAGATCTTCCGGTACACCTTGCTCGAGAATTTTTCCCTGATTGATGATGATCAGTCGGTCGCAGAGATGACTGGCTTCTTCAAGATAGTGTGTTGTCAGCAGCATGGTCGTACCGCTTTCTTTTAATTGCCGCAGACGCTGCCAGACCATATGACGGGCGTATGGATCAAGCCCGGTGGTTGGCTCATCGAGAATCAATAGCTCCGGACGGTTGATCAACGCTCGTCCAATTGTCAGACGACGTTTCATGCCGCCGGACAGCTCGTCGACGACCGCATTGGCTTTACTTCGAAGATCCATAAAGTCCAGGATTTCAAAAGCCCGTTCCCTGGCTATACTACGCGGCAGACGATAATAGGAGGCATAGACCAGCAGGTTTTCCAGAACCGTCAGTTCCGGGTCAAGGTTGTCTTCCTGGGCAACAACACCGAGACGTGCTTTAATTTCCCGGGAATGCTCCGAAATATCCTGACCGAAAACCGTCAGATGGCCCTCTGTTCTCGGGGACAAGCCAAAAGCCATTCTGGCTAGGGACGTTTTGCCGGCGCCGTTTGGACCAAGAAGTCCAAAACACTCTCCTTGCCGGACAGTAAAAGAGATCGTGTCAACTGCAGTGAAATCTCCGAACCGTTTCGTCAGGTTTTGGGCTGAAATGATTTCGGTTGGAAGAGAATAAGACATGAGAGGGTACCTCCGTGGATTGCTGTTCTTTTTTCCTAGCGTATCAAAAGGAGGGAGGAAGAGCAAGGCCGTGTCTGTGAAAATATCAAATATCATGTAGGGAGAAGGCAAGGAGAAGGCTATATACTGTTCCGCAGATTGCGGGTGGACACGTTGTGCGTCTTCTGATATAATGTAATCGCTTAGGTTGCATCATTTTGCAATAATAGGGAAACAGGTGAAATACCTGTACGGTCCCGCCGCCGTAAGGTGGAGCAAATTCAAAGTTGCCACTGTTTACAATGGGAAGGCTGAATTTGCTTTGAAACCGAGTCGGAAGACCTGCCTGAGCCATTTTGCACTGTTTTCACGGAGGATGAAAGGTGTAGCATACGAATCGTGCAGAAGTGTTTTAGACTGTTTGCAGATTGTGTAAGTAAAACCTCTTCCAACCGCCGGTTAGAGAGGTTTTTTGATGTCCATGGATGGACGAATGCCGCGATGCCATGGACGGCAAGGAGCGGCGATGTCTACGGACCATCTCAGCTTTGATAGCTTCGATAGAAACGGAGAACAAGTCATGAAAGCAGTTATTCCACGTATTATGTTTGCTGCTGCAGGCAGCAGCAGCGGCAAGACCACAATTACTTGTGCGGTGTTACAAGCCCTTCTGGAGCAAGGAGTTAATCCTGCTGCGTTTAAATGTGGGCCGGACTATATTGATCCGATGTTTCATACCGAAGTCATTGGGACAAAATCACGGAATCTGGATTTGTTTATGCTATCGGAAGAGGTATGCCGGTATTTGCTGGTCAAGAATTCCGAACAGTCGCAAATCGCTGTTTTAGAAGGAGTAATGGGTTATTATGACGGGCTAGGCATTGGCAGTACCGTGGCAAGTTCTTACCATTTGGCTGCAGTAACGCAAACGCCTGTTATCCTTATTGTCAATTGTGCCGGTTCAGCAATCTCAATTGCAGCCTTGATCCAAGGCTTCTGCCATTTTAGACCGGACAACGGGATCAAGGGCGTTATTCTGAATAATCTTACACCTTCCCTATACCCGCAGTATAAGGAAATGATCGAAAAAGAGACGGATATCCAGGCGGTCGGTTACTTTCCGAAACTCAAAGAATGCGCGCTGGAAAGCAGGCATCTTGGATTAATTACAGCATCGGAAGTGGAAGACTTGCAGCAAAAAATGAAATTACTGGCCATACAGGCCAGAGAATCCATTGATCTGAAACAGCTGCTGCGTATTGCAGGCAGGGCCGCAGAAATAGACTATCATGAGGCCGGGATCGAGAGAATCTCTGCTGTTAAAGTCGCCGTAGCCAGAGATAAAGCCTTTTGTTTTTATTACCAGGACAGCCTCGACCTTTTGGAAACATTGGGAGCGGAACTGCAGTATTTTAGTCCGCTTGATGATCAAGCTGTACCGGAATGTGACGGACTGATTCTCGGCGGCGGTTATCCGGAATTATATACCGGACAGTTGGCCAGGAATACATCGATGCTGGCAAGCATCAGGCATGTTCTCTCCAATAATACTCCCTGTATAGCTGAGTGCGGCGGGTTCATGTATTTATTGGAACGTATTGCTGACAAGGACGGCAAACCTTATCCAATGGCAGGGTATTTAGAAGGGGATGCTGTACTGACGGATAAACTGAACCGTTTCGGTTATATTACACTGACGGCGCAAAAGGACAACTTGCTGTGCGACAAAGGCGGCAAGATCAATGCGCATGAATTTCATTACTCTGATTCGACGGCCAACGGCAGCAGTTTTACGGCAGTAAATTCATCCGGCAGCAAAACGTGGGACTGCATCCATGCCGATGAGAACCTCGTTGCCGGCTATCCCCACCTTCATCTCTGGGGGAATCCGGAGTTTGCCCGTTCGTTTATCCGGAAATGCCGCAGCTTTCGAACCGCTAGGATGGGTTAGTCAGGCGTGTATAAGCTGGAAAAGTTTGAATCGCTTGATGATCGATAGATGATAGATAATAAAAGATAAAGGGATATTTTTGTGAAAGGAAAGAGGCGGTGAGTAAATGTTGGCTTTGGTCAGCGGAGGCGTTGCCAGCGGAAAGTCTGAAATAGCAGAAAACTTAGCTGTCAGTTTGAATAAAGGAAAAATGGCCTATATTGCAACAATGGCTGCCTCAGATGAAGAGTGCTGCAACCGGGTGGTCAAGCACCGTCGAATGCGGGACGGCAAAGGGTTCGATACCTTTGAGTTTTCTTACGGACTTTTCGATAAGATCCCTGTTCTCAGCGGCTGCCATACCGCTTTACTCGAGTGCATGGGCAACCTGATTGCCAACGAAATGTATCTGCAGGAGCGCAGCCCACAGGATACCATTGACTGCATCATCAATGATATCCGGTTGCTATCGGTGACCGTACCGAACACCGTTATCGTAACCAGTACGATATTTGAGGATTTCAAAGCCTATGATGATTTTACAGCCGGCTATATCCGTGTACTGGCTGAAATAAATTCGGCAATTGCCGCTGCTGCAGATGTAGTGATTGAATCAGTCTGCGCGATCCCGCTTATCCATAAAGGAATGAAGGAGCTTTCCGGTTATGAAGATCTTGTTTGAATCGTTTGTTGCAGCCTTTTCGATGTTTTCTAAAATTCCGATGCCTCAAATCGACTGGAGCGAGAAGAATATGCGTTATTCTTTTATCTTCTTTCCTGTGGTCGGGGCTGTCATTGCCTTTGTTCTCTATTTCTTGTTTCTATTATTGGAATATTTCGGGTTCAGTCCCGTCTTTTTTGCTGCTGCAGCTGTGTTTATAAACGTCATGATCACTGGCGGGGTTCACCTCGACGGTTATTGTGACACGACAGATGCCCTGAATTCCCATAAGGACCAAGAGGAAAAGCTTCGAATCCTTAAGGATCCTAATGTTGGAGCGTTCGCGCTCATCTATACGTCAGTTATCCTGCTGCTGCAATTTGCGGCGTGGTATGAGACCTATCTGACACCGGACTTTTTCTTTCTCGTTCTTGTTTCGTTTGTCCTGTCACGGTCGATGGCCGCTTTGGCAGTCGTCTGCTTTCCGTGTGTCAGAAAAACAGGACTTGCTTCAATCTTTGCAGGTTATGCCTCGAAGAAAACGGTAAGAACCATCATTTGCTTGATTGCTTTATTATGTGTTGCAGCAATGTTGTACGTGAGTATGATTGTCGGAAGCATTGCAGTTCTATTTATTGTGCTGTCCTTTTACTTATTTTACCTGATGGCCCAAAAGTATTTTGGGGGTATAACCGGTGATCTGGCAGGCTTTTATATTGTGGTAAGTGAAACAGGAATACTCCTAATTTCAGCAATAGCAGGAGGCGTTATGCTATGATTTTGGTGATCGGAGGCGGCAGTCAGGGGAAATTGGAATTTGTCAGGAGCAGATGGGATATCGCTTCGGCAAACATTACGGACGGAGGGACTTGCACCTTCGAAGAGGCTTTTCAGCATCCGGTGCTTGACCATCTGCATCTGCTGATCAGACGTTTGCAGGAAGCCGGCCTTGATGCCCGGAAATTTATCGCTGACGGAATCGAGCAGCATCCCGACATGATTCTGATTTGTGATGAATTAAGCTCAGCCGTGGTGCCGGTTTTGAAAGATGACCGGGAAATGCAGGAAACGACCGGGAGGATCCTTTGTGCAGCCGCCCAGAAAGCGGCTAAGGTCTATCGCGTCTTCTGCTCCATTCCTGTTCTGATTAAAGGTGAAGAGCATGAATAAGTTCCTTTACCTGATCCGACATGCCAAGACTGAGGGTAATTTGAGAAGCAGGTATATCGGAATTACGGATGAGCCTTTATCTGAACAGGGGATCTTCGAACTCCGCGAGCATATTGCTTCCGGTCGCTATACGGCAGTTGAACATGTTTTTGTCAGTCCGATGCTCCGCTGCCTTCAGACCAAGGAGCTGATTTATCCGAATGTCCCTTACAGTATAATTCCTGAACTTGCGGAATGCAGCTTCGGTATATTTGAGAACAAATCGTATGAACAGCTGAAGGACCTTGCCGAGTACCAAAGCTGGATTGACAGCGGCGGAAAACAGCAAATCCCGGGGGGAGATCAGCCGGAAATGTTCAAGTCCCGCTGCCTGGAGGGTTTTAGCCGCGTTATTCAGAAAGTAGATGAAGCCGGAATAGAACAGGCCGGACTGATTATTCACGGCGGTACGATCATGATGCTGCTTGAGGCATTTTCTCCGGAAATATTTGATTTTTACCATTGGCAGATAAAGAACGGCGAAGGCTATCAACTGACCATTGATCAGGATCTATGGGCCGAAAACAGAAAGCTGGCGGCGATAGCGAAGATTTAGAGGATAAGGATATAAAGGTCCGAATTTGATCACCCGCTTGTTTTTTGGTGAATGACGAAATGATAAAGAAGTTGGTATTGAATGATTACACTTTATGCTTTAATTACAGGTTATATTTTGGATTTAATTTTTGGTGATCCTTCCTGGCTGCCTCATCCGGTTCGCTGGATCGGTTCGCTGATTGCCGCAGGAGACAAATATCTGCACCGGATCAGTTGCAAGACGAATCGAAGCCAGTATTGGTGCGGGGTACTGCTGACTGCTTTCATTGTCACGATAACATTTCTCGTGCCGTTAGGCCTGCTGTATTTGCTCAAAAGCATCAGCCCGTTGCTAGGGTTTATTGCCGAGGCCTTAATGTGTTATCAGATTCTGGCTACGAAGTCGCTGAAAGCTGAGAGCATGAAGGTATATGATGCGCTGCAGAAGAACGATATTATGGAAGCGCGTTATCAATTATCGTGGATTGTCGGACGGGACACGGAGAACCTGAACAGCTCCCAGGTAGCGAAAGGCGCTGTGGAAACCGTGGCTGAAAATCTTTCCGACGGCATCATCGCCCCGATGATTTTCATTCTGGTTGGCGGAGCCCCTTTGGGCTTTTTGTATAAAGCGGTCAATACCCTGG
The DNA here is from genome assembly GCF_000305775.1 of Dehalobacter sp. DCA. Classification (NCBI taxonomy): domain Bacteria; kingdom Bacillati; phylum Bacillota; class Clostridia; order Eubacteriales; family Desulfitobacteriaceae; genus Dehalobacter; species Dehalobacter sp. DCA. The sequence goes on along the minus strand of NC_018866.1, from coordinate 774,870 downwards.
ACTCGATGATTGGCTATAAAAATGACAAATATCTTTATTTTGGCCGGTTTGCTGCCAAACTGGATGATGTCGTAAATTATCTGCCGGCGAGAATTTCTGCCTATTTGATGCTCCTGGCAGTTTTTCTGACCCGTTATGATTTTAAAAACGCTTTTAGAATCTACCGGCGTGACCGTCACAATCATACCAGTCCGAATTCCGCCCACACTGAAGCCGTCTGTGCCGGAGCCCTGAATATTCAGCTTGCTGGAAGCAATCATTATTTTGGCAAGCTGGTGGTTAAGCCAACGATCGGTGACCCGATCCGGGAGATCGAGGCTGAAGATATCCGCCGCGCCAACAAGCTGATGATCGCGACGTCGCTTGTAGGCCTGATTCTTGGGTCCGCTGTTAGAGCCGTTATTGTGCAGTTTGGTTGCTAGTATTTCTGTTTAGCAGGGGCATAAGAATACGACTAGCTGTTACGCCAATCTGTAAGAGGTGAAATGTTCTTTGAGGCAGGTCTGTGAGTCACAATACCGCTTTTCGGCTATTGTGCCCTCCGTGGCACAAAAAGCCGCGCTCCGCCTCGTGCTCCGCTTAGCGCGGAACTGTGACTCACAGACTGATCTTCAGGATGGGAGACTTTAGCGGTTCAAGAAGCACTATCAAGTTTAATAAGCACGTTTCCGTTGCCTTCCGTTGCCTTCCGTAACTAGCTTCTTTATGACTTGCTCCTTGTATCAGTACCTTCTAAGCATTGTTACTTCTGAGCGCAACACTCTACATCGTGCTTCACATGGCGGCAAATAGGACTTTAGACTTGTGCTTGCCAACAAAGCGAGGAATACCAGCTGAGACAGTATAATGGGACTTAAGGTATTCGGGTCGGTGCTTTCCTGAACTTTCTACAAAGCTTTCTACAGATTAGCGTATCTTCGTAACCGACCTGACAAGCGGAACATGGATGTGGAGCGCGGCTATTTGCGCCATGGATGGCGCAATAGCCGAAAAGGCGGTTACGAAGATACGCGAGCCACAGAATAAAGAATAAAAGATTATAATAATGCTAAAATGCAAGAATAATGCTTCAGAGAAACAGTTCCACTTAAGACAAACTTAGGCTACAAATACGACAGAGACAGGTGAGAGCAGATGTACCAATATATCCACGGCGGAGACATTTATTCGGTAAAAAAACTGACGGGCAGGCAGGAAATTCTTGATTTTTCTTCCAACGTCAATCCACTTGGGCTGCCGCAGTCTGTGAAAGAAGCCGTGATCCGGTCGCTTGATGAATGTACGAACTATCCTGACCCGTTTTGCCGGGATCTTGTTGCGGCTCTGGCTAACTATGAGTATACGGATCCTGAATATATTCTTGCCGCCAATGGGGCTGCAGAGATTATTTTCAGACTTGCGCTGGCTCTGAAACCGAAAAAGGCGCTGATCTTTGCTCCGACGTTTGCAGACTATGAAAAAGCGCTGCATACGGTGGATTGCTCGGTAGAATATTATCTTTTACGGCCAGAGCACGATTTTTCAGCCCATGAGGACCTGCTGGATCAAATAAGCCCAGGCCTGGACCTCATGATCATCTGTAACCCCAATAATCCTACCGGTCAATTGTGTTCACGTGCATTTTTGCAAAAGGTGCTTGCCAAGAGCCAGGAGATCGGTGCAATCGTGATGATTGATGAATGCTTTATGGATTTTGTCGAAGATAAAGAACAATTTTCTGTGCAAAACTGCATTGAACAGTATGAAAATCTTGTCATTCTGAAAGCTTTTACCAAGATATTTGCGATGCCGGGTTTTAGGCTTGGCTACGCTTTGACAGCCAACAAAACATTGCTCGAACAAATGAGGTCCGCCGGTCAGGACTGGAGTGTTTCAACGCCGGCCCAAATGGCTGGCATCGCTGCTTTGAAAGAAACAGTCTATCTGCAGCAAACGAAGCAGCTGATTCAAACAGAAAGAAGATTTCTGATTGATTCGTTATTGGGCCTTGGTCTCCAGGTCATCGGCTCCAGAGCAAACTACATATTTTTCCGGACTCAGCGTACAGACCTAACTGAAAAGCTGATCAAGAGAGGGATTATGGTACGTCCATGCTCCAACTATGTCAATTTGAATGATGAATACTTCAGGGTTGCTGTAAAAAGCCGCGAAGATAATTTAAAACTCAGCGCCGCACTCAGGGATGTGATATGTGATGAAAGCAGTCATGGTCATTGTTGACGGACTTGCAGATGAAAAAATTGAAGAATTAGGCTGGCAAACCACGTTTGAGGCTGCCCGTCATCCTGAACTTGACCAAATTGCCGCCGAAGGTTATACCGGCTGGTTTAGTTCCTGCCCGCAGGGTTACCTGCCGGAAAGCATGCCGTGTATCCTGAATCTTTTGGGAGTTGAGCCTGCCTATTTTCCGCAAAGCAGGGCATCACTCGAACTGCTTGCTAACGGCTACTGCCTGGAGCAGGATGAAGTCGTTCTGCGCTGCAACCTTGCCGCCCTTGACAGTCACGGAAGATTAGCTTCCTTCAACGGCGGGAACTTAACCGGAGCTGAAATGCAAAAAGCAGCGAAGATAGCGGCTGATATCGATCCGAATATCAAGATGCTGCATTTATCCGGGTATAGGAACCTGATCATTGCCAAAGCGCATTATTTTCAAATGCTGGATTGCAAGACGTATCCGCCGCATGAATTTTTGGGCGGTGATTCGGATGATTTATTAGCGGAAATTTGCACTTCGGCCCCCATACTTCAAAGATTTGTTTTGGAGGGGAAAAATAGGTTAAAATACCTAAGCAGCCAAGAACAGCAAATGATGTTTTATCCGTGGGGAATATCCGGGAAAAGCCGTTTACCTGCATTTGCAGAATTGTATGGCAAAAAAGCAGCGGCAGTCTGCGGTACGGAGATTGCCAAAGGGATTGCTTTGGCCTTGAAGATGGATGTTCCTGATTTAGTAGAAGCTACCGGAGATACGGATACGGATCTGGCCCTTAAGGCTCAAACAGCCTGCCGTCTGTTGTCCGGCCATGATTTTGTGCTTGTGCATATTAATGGAACAGATGAAGCCGCTCACCGGCATGATTATCGGGAAAAAATTGGATTTATCGAAAGAATCGACCGGGAGTTTTTTGCCTTTCTGCGTCAGAACCTAACAGATGATACCGGGATTCTGATCTGCGCCGATCATGCGACCAGCCCTGTCAGCGGGAAGCATTCGGCCTTGGACGTTCCGTATATCCTCCGAAAAGCCGGGGAAACCTTTCCGCCGGAGGATTTAGAAGCGAATAAGATCTTAAAGTATTTGATTTCAGAGTAAATAATAAGATAACAAACAGGAAAGCGGGTGTCACACGATGGCCAAACCAATTATGGTTCAGGGAACAATGTCCAATGCCGGAAAAAGCTTGTTCACAGCAGGTCTGTGCCGCGTTTTTAAACAGGCAGGTTATAAGGTAGCGCCCTTCAAATCCCAGAATATGGCGTTGAACTCTTACATAACCAAAGAAGGGCTGGAGATGGGTAGAGCGCAGGTCGTCCAGGCAGAAGCTGCCGGGCAGGAGCCCAGTGTCCTGATGAATCCGATCCTTTTGAAACCGACAAATGATCAGGGTTCGCAGGTCATTGTCAACGGTGAAGTGTTGGGTAATATGAATGCAGCAGACTATTTTAAATATAAAACGAAGCTTATTCCAAACATTATGGCGTCCTACCAGACACTTGACCAGAACAATGACGTTATTGTCATCGAAGGAGCAGGCAGTCCCGCAGAGATTAACTTGCAGGAGGATGATATCGTCAATATGGGGATGGCCAAAATGGCTAAAGCTCCTGTCCTGCTTGTTGCTGACATTGACAGGGGTGGCGTTTTTGCATCTATTTACGGCACGGTGATGCTCTTAAGTGAAGATGAAAGGGAAATGATCAAAGGAATTGTGATCAATAAATTTCGCGGAGATGTAGAAATTCTGAAGCCCGGGCTGCGGATGATCGAAGAAAAAGTCAATATTCCGGTCATCGGTGTAGTTCCATATCTGAATATCGACATTGAAGATGAAGACAGTTTATCCGAAAGAATTGCTGTGGACAAAACAGTACAAGCAGTAGATATTGCAGTGATCCGGCTGCCAAGGATGTCCAATTTTACTGATTTTAACGTTTTTGAACTGATTCCCGGAGTTTCCCTGCGCTATGTAAAATCCATGGCTGAGCTGAAGAATCCGGATATGATCATCCTGCCAGGGACGAAAAATACGATGGCTGACTTGTTGTGGCTGCGTCAGAGCGGTCTGGAAGCAAAGATTAAAAAGCAGGCTGCTGACGGGGAAACAATCGTATTTGGCGTATGCGGAGGCTACCAAATGCTTGGAGAAACGTTGGAAGATCCTTTTAGTGTAGAAGAGGGCGGAAGTCTCACGGGAATGGGTCTGCTGGATATGAAAACAATATTCTCCAAACAGAAGACCAGGACGCAGGTGGAAGGCCGGTTCAGTCAGCTTGATGGTGTTCTTCCCGGATTATCCTCGATCCGTTTTCACGGTTATGAAATTCATATGGGCGTGACAGAAACAGGGGATACCGAGCCTCTGACGCATATCGACATAGAGTCAGGCCTTCAGGTGCAAAAGACGGAAGGCGCCCGAAAGCGGAATGTTATGGGTAGCTATGTTCATGGAATATTTGATGAAGAAGGGGTCGCTGTAGCGATTGCCGAATGTCTGTTGAATAAAAAGGGGTTGGATTCAACCAGTCTTAAACAGTTAAGCTATAAACAATATAAAGAGCAGCAGTATGACCGATTAGCTGATGAGATCCGGAAAAACGTCGACATGGCTGCAATCATGAATATTTTGGAGGCAGGTGTATAATTGATGAAAAAGGGTCTTATCCATATTTACTGCGGGGACGGCAAAGGAAAGACGACCGCTTCTCTCGGTCTGGCAGTCAGGTGTGCAGGCAGAGGGCGCAGGGTATTAATTGTTCAGTTCTTAAAAAGCCAGGACACAGGAGAACTGCACACCCTGGAGAAAATTCCGGGGATAATGTTTTTGCGCGGTGAAGAGTCATTCGGTTTCTATAAGCAGGAAACAAATGAGCAGAAGGAGCAACGCAGGATCATTTATAATAAGATCCTGCAGCAGGCGATTTCAGCGTGCCGTGAAGGTCAGGTCGATTTGCTGATTCTTGATGAAGCAGTAGCCTCCTATAATTATGACCTCATTGACCGTTCGCTTCTGCTTGAATTTTTGCGTACGAAACCTGAAGGGCTTGAGGTTGTGATGACCGGACGGGGGCCTGCGGAAGAACTGCTTGATCTTGCGGACTATGTCTCTGAGGTCAAGAAAGTTAAACATCCTTATGATAAAGGGATCAAAGCGCGCCTTGGCATTGAGCGGTAATATTTTACAGCCTTGATTTCATCTTGACAAAAAGCAGGTCTTCGCATTATACTGAAGTCAGAAAATTTAATAAATAATGGTTAAAAACATACAGTGTTACCTTTTGCTGACAGGTCAGGTTGGAATTCGAGGCACAGGTCAGAGGGATGTATGGGATGTTGCCGGACGGATTCAAAGCCACCTTCAGGGTTGGCTTTATTTATTCAGATCAGTTTCCCGCAAAATTTCTCAGTTTTCCGTTAAGATTCGTGTTTGAGGTCCATCGATTTCCAGTTAACGTTCAGGTTCACAAGTATGTTGTTTCAGTAGATCAGTTTGTTACCTTGACCTTAGGTTTTCACCAGGCTCCATTTCTAGACTCCGTTATCCGGGTGATTCTCAAGAAAGGCGTAGAGAAAGTAGTGTAAGTTCCATTTGTGATTCCATGTATTTGGGTTAAAGTAGGTGACTCGAGTAAAATTATCTGTTTGTGTCCATGAGGAATTTTGCGGGTTATACACTTAAGGCCTCTTCGCAATAATGCGAAGAGGCCGTTTATTTGTGTGCCAGTATTATGGCAGTTTTAATTAAATCGTTAATTAAATAGCCATTCTGTAAGTACTGTAATTGTTCTGTAAAATAAATATAAATCAAAATATCCCTGTTGGTGGTATTAATGGAAGGAAATGGCAAATAAACGGAGAATTGTATAAATAAATTTTCCGTGAGAGGAGAGAAACGGCGTGAAAGTAAAACGCAGACTTCTTTACCCAGTACTGCTGCTTCTGATCATGATCCTATCCATTCCAGGGATTGCTTATGCTGAATTTGATGAATACGGTTATAACGCTCAGGCCAGAATGTTTATCGGAACACTGGAAAACTGGGAAGCACTTCTTCAGGGATTACCTCCAGAGCCATTTAATCCGAAGGAAACAGACATTGTTTTTGTCGAAAGAAAATGGAATAAGCTTTTTGATCCAATGATTCATTTTAACCCGCCGTTAGGTGCGGGAGCCTGGCAGAAAGCCCGATTATGGAAATACCTTTCAGGAGACCAATTGGGATGGACCTGGCATCAGGATATTGAAGTCGTTTATTCCCCAGATCACCCGATACCAGGTGCGTTTGAGATTCCTCAGGAAGCAATGGGGTTGGCAGGATTTTATTGCACGGTACAGAAGGAATACCTGCAGGGACCTAACAGGCAAAAAATTGTCATTCAGGATTTCTGCGTAAAAAAATCTGTGGTTATTAAAGCCATAAATGGTCTTGAGTAATTTGCAATTCAATGAGTATATACATTAGAGATGTAATTATTATTTGCTAAGGGGGTATCGCCCAACGAAAAAGTAATTGGGCGATACCCCCTAGTTTATGCTGATTGTTCATAAAATTGTCATCTTTCTGCCATAGAACGAACACAGAATGCGCCTAGAATACATATTGAATAAAATTTACAGTATCAGAAATTGATACGAATACATAATGGTTAGGTGGTTTTATGAGCAGTAAATTAGTGACAAAGATTATATTAGATATCGCCATGAGCATATTTTTTGTGTTCCTGCTGGATGCTTTTGGAACCGGGTTAGCTTTTCATGAGATTGCAGGGCTATTTATTTTCGCTCTTTTCGGTATCCATATTCTGTTGAACTGGTCCTGGGTGAAAAACACAACGCTTAATCTGCTGCAAAACAAGCTTAATAATAGGACCGCAGTTTCCGTAAAGATGAAATATGCTTTGAACCTCGCAATCTTCATTAGTATTTCGATCATAGTGACTACGGGAGTACTGATATCGAAAGTTTTGTTTCCTTCAGATACGATTCATGGCGAATGGATCTATCTGGTCCATAAATGGACGTCGTACGTCTGTCTGGGCTTCCTGATCACCCATCTTGCAATTCATGCCAGCTATTTCGTAAAATCAGTCGGCAGGATCATCATAAACCTGAAAGAGCGCAATGTCAGAAAAACACTGGTTCGCCTGGGGGCAGCGTGCCTGCTGGTCATCATGTTGTATACCCGGGTTCTTTCAACAGTTTCGACAAGCGATGAGAGTCAGTTGAGCAAAATTGCGGAGACACAGATCACGACATCGCAAAGTACATCCAAAAATAGAACTGAACCCGCAGCAGAGAATTATTATAATGAAAACATAACCTATTCGGAAGGTTCAAGTTCTGACAATGATGATTCAGAAGACGCTGATGCTATTGTTTCGGCAAATGATTCCGCTACGGATGCAACTGTTGGTGATACCACCGGTCCGGAAGAAAAAATCAGTCTTGATGAGTACTTGTCCCAGCTGCATTGTGGTGGTTGCCATAAAAACTGCTCTCTTTTGTATCCGCAATGCGACAAGGCCCAACGTGAGATAAGGGTGGCAGAACAGGACTATCAGGAACTCTATGGGGATATAAGCGATTAATAACACTGCCAATTATGAAAGAATAATCAATCATAGATGAAGCAGGTGTAAAAAAAGAAGTATTTTTTTGCACCTGCTTTTTTAGTGTAGCGGAAAGTAAAGATCCTTTACCACCAGATGCATATGCGGAATACGGACACATAGAATAAGAGTATCGCAGTATAAATGAACTCATGTTTAATATTGACAACTGGATTTCGGCCGCGATATACTGAAAATAAGAATAATGAATGGGTGTTTATTTATGCAAGTGCCAAAAGAAGAGATTAAAAAAAGAATTATTGAGGCTGCGGAAGAGGAGTTTCTAGTCTCAGGCTACCGTCATTCCTCAATGCGGAGTATTGCGCAGCAAGCCGGGATTACTGTAGGGAATATTTACTCCTATTTTTCCGGTAAGGATGACCTGCTCGATAATATCCTTCAGTCAACTATAGAGCAGCTACGAAAGCTGGTATTCATTGACATATGCGATAAAAGCAGCCTGTCGATGCAAAGCATCACCTATATCACAGAAGTGATAACCAAGGTGTTTCTGGATAACAGAACGCAGTTTTTAATCTTAATGAAAAGTGTCGAGGGCTCCAAATACGAAAATATAAAGGTGGAACTGATTGAGCTTGTCAAGCAGCGTCTGGAGAACGATTTGTTCCTAAGCAGTTCCAAGCCTGGAAGTGATATGCTGCTTGCCGACTCCTTGGCCTTGGCGCTTATTGAAGGAATCATTAATATTTTTAATAAGTATGGCGGAGATGAAGTGCGTCTTGCCAATCTATTGAACAAATTTCTTTTATTGATTATCGGGGATATCCAAAAGAGACTTTAAAATGAAACGGTAAAGGATGATAAAGATATGCAGCTGTTTATAGAAAAGTTTGTGAAAGGCCTTATTATCCATAAACGGGTCGTTTTACTAATCTATTTGGCAGTCATTATTGCCAGTATTGCGCTTATACCCAGTATTACAGTTAACTATGATTTAGCGGAATATCTGCCGGAACACTCCTTGACCAAGCAGGCGATTACGCTTGTGGATCAGGAGTTTGGTTATCCGGGAACTGCTCAGGTCATGGTGGAAGGCATTTCTATACGGGAAGCCCTTGAAGCCAAGGAAAAAATCAAAGAGGTTCCGGGTGTAAAAAATGTGATTTGGCTGGATGATGTCACAGATGTTACGGTTCCGGAGGCCTTTATTTCCCAAAACGTTCTGGATAGTTACTATAAAGATGGAGCTGCCTTGTTTCAAGTTGAATTTGCTCAGGGGGATTATTCCACTGGAACAGGGGATGCCCTGAAGGCGATCCGGGCTTCGTTAGGCGAAAATGTCAGTATCACGGGAGAAGCTGAAGATTCGAGCCATATGCGGGAAGTGCTTGGCTCGGAAATGTCCAAGATTATGATCATCGTTATTCCGCTCTGTGTCCTCATCCTGATGTTGGCATGTTACTCCTGGATAGAACCGCTGCTGTATTTAAGCGTCATAGGGGTTTCTGTGATTATCAATGCCGGAACGAATGCCTTTTTCCATAACATATCTTTCATCACCAATTCAATTGCTGCGGTGCTGCAATTCGCCATTTCGATGGATTTTTCGTTGTTTCTTTGCCACCGCTATCTTGAGGAAAAGGATGCCGGGGCCGAGGTTTTTTCTGCAATTGCCAAAGCAGTAAAAAATACACTTTCATCTATTTCGGCGAGCGCGCTGACGATTATAGCTGGGTTTTTAGCCCTGCTGTTTATGCAGTACGGGATCGGCAAGGATCTCGGACTGGTATTGGTTAAGGGAATCTGTCTGAGCTATATCAGTGTGATCATTTTGCTGCCGATTATGATTGCGATCTTCCACAAAACGATTGACAAAACCCGGCACAGGCCCCTCGTTCCGCCTTTTATGAAGATAGGCCGGGGCACAATCAAAGTAAGATATCTGTTGTTTGCCCTGGTTGTGATGATTGTTATTCCGTCTTTCCTGGCACAAAAGAATACTGACTTTTTATATGGGAATACTTCCGGAAGTTCCAGTGAGGGAACCATTGTCGAGGAAAGAAATAACATTGAAAGCTGCTTCGGTGTCTATAATCCTGTTGTGATTTTAGTTCCAAATGACGATATTGCTGCTGAAATACAGCTGGCCCAGGAACTGGAGGAACAGAAATATATCCGCGATGTTCAGACTCTGGTCACGCTGGCAGATCCTGCAATCCCACGTTCTTTACTGCCGCAAAGCGTCAGGGATATGTTCCTGTCGGAACATTATACCCGTATGATCGTTCTTATGAACATTGCCGGTGAAACGCCCGAGACTTTTGAAGCCGTTGCAGAACTCGAACAGTCGGTGCAAAAGTATTACCCTGATGAATGGTATGCCGCGGGGAATGCCACCAGTATCGCCGATATCAAAAATACTGTTGAACAGGACACGCGTACAGTTAACCTGTTTTCAATTCTGTCTGTGGGTCTGATTATTCTGCTGACGTTCCGTTCCATATCTGTTCCGGTGCTGCTGATCGCAGTCATTGAGTCTTCTATCTGGATCAATATGGGGATACCCTATTTTCAGGGATCAAGTCTGGTGTTTATCGGTTATTTGGTTGTGAGTTCCATCCAGCTTGGCGCAACGATTGATTATGGGATTCTGATGTCCAACCGTTATCTCGAATTCAGGAAGACACAAAAACCCAGAGACGCAGTACTGTCTGCGTTGAATACTGCCGGGAACACCGTGATGATCTCAGCATTGATTCTTGCCGTGGCGGGTTTTGCGGAAGGAATGCTTTCCCAAATTAAAGCTATCAGTGATATTGGTATTTTGCTGGGCAGGGGTGCGGCACTGTCAGGACTGATGGTCCTTGTTTTACTGCCGGTGCTGCTGATGACGTTTGATAAAGTAATGATGAAAACCACTTTGTTTGCGAAAGAAAGTGGGAGGGAGGAGACAATCTGATGAAAAAACTAATCGCATGTTTCCTGACAGTAACGCTGCTGATTTCAATATTCTCCTTATCCGCATCTGCTTCAAATACGGAGAGCACAGAAAGCAGCCAGAATATTACCGTTGTTAAAGATGAGACCGTTTATGCGGACCTGAAAACGGATGGGAGTATATCCGGTATCACGGTCGTAAACAGGATTGATACGCCTGAGTCCGGCATTTACCTGGACTACGGTGTCTACGATTCGATTACCAATCTTTCCGGCAATGAAACCCCAGTGCTTACGGACGGCAAGATTTCCTGGCAGCTGCCGGCACGGGATGCGGGTTTCTATTATCAGGGTAAACTGGCTGATGGAGAACTGCCGTTTGCGTTTGCTGTTACTTATCGGCTGAACGGCCAGGAGGTTAAGCCCGAAGACATTGTTGGCAAAGAAGGAAGGATTGAAATTACGCTCAAAATTCAGCCAAATACTGAAGCCAAAGCGTATTATAGAGAAAACTATCTTTGTCAGGCCCAGCTGCCGCTGGATCTGGATGAAAATACGGTTCTTTCTTCATCAGGCGCTTCCGCCATGATTTCCGGCAAGATCTTGACGCTGGCCTACATGGTGCTTCCGCAGAAAAATGCGCAGTATACGGTGGTTTATGATACTGAAAAATTTCAGATGGCGTCCATGACGATGACCTGCACCTGTTTTGACAGTTCCAGTTTCCTGAATCTTGACATTGATGCCGGCAGTATAACAAAAATGTCAAGCGGTGCCGGAGAAATTGTTTCTGGTACAGAGAAGCTGAAGGCCGGCTTAATCGAATTAAATAAAGGATTGCAGCGTATTGCCTCGGGCTCTGCCCAACTTCAGCAGGGAGCCGGCACGATGCGTCAGGGGATAGAACAGTATTCAGCTGGAGCATCAAACCTTGCGGCGCAGTTTAAACAGATCAGCGGCGGCACATCTCAGCTTTCCCAGCAGGGACAGGAACTTTCAGCCCAGTATACCAGCCTTTCCTCCGGCGTAACAGCAATGATGAATCAATTAACGCCGCTGCTAGATTCTCTGCCAGCTGAACAAAGACAGGCTTATCTTCAGCAGATTGGAACCCTGAAGGGTCAGTTATCCCAATATGGCAGCGGTCTGTCCAGCTATACAACAGGCGTAGCCCAGTCTGCCCAGGGAATCACAGAATTTTCAACAGGTTTGGATCAATTTGCACAGCAGGGGACGGAATTAAAATCAGGTTCAGTCTCACTGGCCAACAGTTTAACAGCGCTGACCAGCGGCTTAAACCAGCTGGCATCCAGTTCATCCGTTCTGCCTGCTCAAGTTCAAAAACTGATTGACGGGCAAAGACAATTTAAAAACGGTATAGATGAGGCTTCCGGATTGCTGGAGACACTCTCATTTAGCAGTGGGGAAGAGACAAAGCCGGTATCTTTTGTGTCCTCGAAGATTTCCCCGGAAAGTGTTCAGTTTGTTATCCGGACCCCGGATTTGAAAGCTACAGCAGTTGAAAAGGCCACAGTCACGGAGCCAGGAAGGCTATCGTTCTGGGAGCGTTTTATCAATCTATTCCGTTGATTTTTTTCAGAAGAATATTGAACTTTCGTGCTAATTATGATCTAATAGTGACGGTGTTAAAAAAGCTTTTTCTAAGGCTGATGACAGATTTCTTCAGCCTTTTGTTTGTCCTTGATGATCAATTTCAACAGATAAGGAGATTGAAATGAACGATTATTTGATTAAGGCTTTGGGTTATGACGGCAAGGTACGCGCTTACGCAGCTTTGACGACGGAAACCGTCGGTGAAGCTCAGCGCAGGCATCAGACCTGGCCGACAGCATCGGCGGCACTCGGCCGCACACTGACCGCCGGTCTAATGCTCGGGGCAATGCTCAAAGGTGATGAACAACTGACTGTCAAGATTGAAGGCAACGGCCCGTTGGGTATTATCCTGGTTGACGCCAATGCACACGGGGAAGTCAGGGGCTATGTCACCAATCCTCAAACGCATTTGGATCTAAATCGGATCGGGAAATTAGACGTCAGCGGAGCTGTAGGTTCTGAAGGCACATTGTCTGTTGTTAAGGACCTGGGTATGCGGGATTACTTTACAGGGCAGGTTACGTTATATTCCGGAGAGATCGGGGAAGACTTTACCTATTATCTCGTCAAATCCGAACAGATTCCTTCTTCGGTCGGACTCGGTGTCTTGGTTGCACCGGATAATACAATTCAAGCTTCCGGCGGTTTTATTATCCAGCTATTGCCCGGAACTGCTGAAGAGACCATTTCTGAAATTGAAGAACATCTTAAAACGATTACGCCGGTCTCAACGATGATTCAGCATGGATTTACGCCAGAGGAGATGCTGGAAGAAATTTTAGGCAAAAACAATGTTCAGGTACTCGAGAAAATGCCGGTGAAATTTCAATGCCAGTGTTCCAAGGAACGGATCGGCAACGCGATGATCAGCTTAGGCAAAGAGGAAATTAAAGAGATCATTCAAACAGACGGTCAGGCGGAAGTCCAGTGTCATTTTTGCAATGAGATGTATCTGTTTTCGAAAGAGGAACTTGAGAAGCTGAGGAATGCCGCAAAGTGAACTATAGCGCTTAGAAAGGAAAACATCAAGAATATGAAAGCCTTAATTACAGGGGCCAGTTCAGGTATTGGTCGGGATATTGCCAGAGTGCTCAGCGCGAAAGGATATGATTTAATCCTGGTTGCTCGGCGCCTTGACAGGCTGGAAGATTTAAAGAATGAGCTTTCCTGCGATGTCCAGACAATCAGCCTTGATCTTGCACAGGAAGAATCCTGTTTCCGTCTTTACAACCTGGTCAAGGACCAGGAAATTGATATACTGATCAATAATGCCGGGTTTGCTGTGTACGGTGATTTTGATCAGACTGATCTTGGAAAAGAATTAGAACTGATTAATACCAATATCAAAGCAGTTCACATTCTAACGAAATTGTTTCTGCAAGACTTCAAGCAGCGTGACCGGGGATATATTTTAAATGTAGCTTCTTCGGCTGCCTTTTTACCCGGACCATTAATGGCTGCTTACTATGCGTCGAAAGCCTATGTACTCAGACTGACAGAAGCCGTACATGAGGAACTTCGAAAAACAAACAGCAAGGTTTACGTAGGTGCGCTTTGCCCGGGGCCGGTACACACCGAGTTCGCAAAAGTTGCCAATATTAAGTTTGGCGTAAAGGCATTGAACAGTCCTCATGTAGCTAGGTATACGGTTGATCAGATGCTTAAGCATAAGCATCTGATTATTCCTGGAGTAGTCATGAAAGCTGCCTTTATATTTATGAAAATTATGCCGCATAAAATACTATTAAGTTTTCTCTATAAAATTCAAAAAGAAAAATTTGTCTAGAAATTCCTTGATCAGGCATATTTACTGATGCATAACCGTTGAAATTTAATTTCAACGGTATTTTTGTATTTTGGGTTATTCTCCAGTTTTTTGTCAACGTCTTTTGTAACAAAGATTTGTGTATAGATATTTCTGTTGACAAACATCCAAAAATCAAATAGGATAGTTGCCAGGACAACAGTTGTCTAGGTCAACTATTTTAGAAGGAGTAATTGTAATGTTGATGAAAGACCTATCGGTTATTTTTCGGTTTAGCCGCATCTATTCCATGAGAAGGTTAACAAAATATAATTTGGGTCATTCCGAACAAGAGATTCTAATGTTTTTGTCTAAAAACGATCCAGTAAATCAGGATATGATTGCCGCTTTTTTTGTCATTGACAAGGGAGCGGTTGCCAAAAGTTTAAGCAAACTTGAAGAAAAAGGGTATGTGAATCGAATGATCAACCCTGAGGACCACCGCGAGAAAATGATCTCCTTGACACCAAAGGGAGTGGAAATAATGGACAACATGCAGGAAATCCTGACTGACTGGCATACAGCCATCTATGAAGGACTTAACCAGGAAGATATTGCGCAGCTCGAAAGGATTACGTCGGTCATTGCTGCCAACAGCATGAAAGCCATCAGCAAATACGAAAAGATTTAGACCAATCAAAATCTAAAGATTGGAGTTAAGCAAGTTGAATAAATCAAATACGAAAAAGAGCTTTGTTCTCGTTATGATTCTATATCTGCTCGGTATTTTTATGGGTGCGATTGACACGGGAATTGTCACACCAGCCAGAACAGTTATTCAAAATAATTTGCTGGTCGATGAAAAAACCGGGATCTGGATGATTACGATTTATACACTGGCTTATGCGGCCAGTATTCCGATCATGGGTAAACTTGCTGATATGTTCGGACGCAAGTACATTTATCTTGCCAGTATCTTTCTCTTTGGTCTGGGTTCTTTATTTTGTGGTTTAGCCCAGGAGTTTAACAGCTTTACGGTCCTGCTCGCAGCCAGGATCGTCCAGGCGCTTGGCGGAGGCGGAATCCTTCCGGTTGCGACTGCTGAATTTGGTACGACTTTTCCTCCGGAAAAACGGGGGATGGCCCTGGGACTGGTTGGGGGAGTATACGGGATTGCCAATATTTTCGGTGCTTCGGCAGGCAGTGCAATTCTGGATATTTTCGGCAAGAGCAACTGGCAGTTTATTTTTTATGTGAATCTGCCGATCACGCTGTTTATCCTGATCGCCGGCTTCCTCTGTCTGCCAAACAACAGAAATGACAATGTCAAAAAGATTGATATCGGTGGAATCCTGATTCTGACCGTGATGATTCTCGCTTTAATGTATGGACTCAAGAATATTGACTTCTTTGATTTAAAGTCAACTTTAATCAGTACGAGTGTTTATCCTTTCCTGACCCTGTTTGGGATTCTTATTCCTTTCTTTATCCTGGCTGAGAAAAAAGCAGAGGATCCGGTGATGAACTTATCGTATTTTACAAACTCACGGGTCATGATCACCTTTATCATTGCCTTTATTACCGGAATTGTGTTAATGGGGATGATTTTTGTGCCGCAGTTTGCCGAAAACTCACTGAAAATTGCTTCCGGAAGTGGCGGCTATTTTGTTATCATTCTCGGTTTGTTTGCAGGGGTTGGCGCTCCTTTATCCGGAAAGCTGATCGATAAATACGGACCTAAAATGATTCTAGGTCTAGGTTTTCTGATATCTTTGCTTGGTTCGCTGTTTCTGATCTTTGTCGCAGCTGACCAGCCCAGTATGCTGACGGTAAACATCAGTCTGGTTCTCATGGGTCTTGGTATGGGCTTTACGATGGGCACACCATTAAATTATATGATGCTGGAAAATACCAAAGATGAAGAGTCCAATTCGGCACTCGCCGCCTTGTCTCTTGTTCGATCGATCGGAACGGCGATTGCGCCGGCAGTCATGGTTGGTTTTCTGGCGCATGCCGGAGTGGCGGTTCAGAATAATGTAATGAACCTGCTGCCCAAAGAAGTCTCCATACCGAAGCTGCCGTATGCGCAGGAACTTACAACAGAAATCAATGAGATGAAAAGCAATCCAATGATGAAAAATGTTCTGGCAACCGTCGATATGCCCAACTTTTCCTATCTGGAAAAGATTGAAATCAATATGAACGGCAGCAGTGACTATCAGATTCCTGACGAGCTGATGGACAAAATAAAATCTTCTGACGTCACGACCATCACGGAGAACAGCAAATTGATTACAGGGAGCTTCTTTGCTGGCATGGCTCCGGATATGATTTCGAATATTCAAACCGGGATTCAAAACGGAATTGATGAGCTTACGGTTGTGGAATCGATGCCCCAGTCAAGCGTATCCTTCCGGGATACGATAGAAAAAATGACAGTCTTAAAAGATGCCGTCCCGGGAGCTTTTGACACAGCCAAACAAAATTATCTTGCGGAGATTGATCAGAGAAGCACGGTCATTGAATCAGAATTCCAAAAAACCTTAAACAGCGGATTTAAGCAGGTGTATCTGACAGTTACGATTTCTTCTCTGATTGGCTTGATCTTCCTGTGCTTCTATCGAAGAAAACCGGTCAATAAGCAAGGATAGAGCTAAACACAAGCCACAAGTATAGAGAATTGATATTTTGAGTCGCTTCTTTTTATATTCTTGGGTAATTGTAGCCTTCAAAACAGCAAATAAGCGACAAGAGATCTTTATATAATGGCTTAATGGACCCAAAATATAACGTCATGTAGTCTATCTGCGGCCAAGCGGAGCACGATGCGGAGCACGGCTATTTGCGCCATGGATGGCGCAATAGCCGAAGAGCAGTTAGGCTACATGACGTAAACCTTTACTATTAAACAATAAAAACGCTGCCGGCAAAATTGTCGGCAGCGTTGTAGCAGCGCTCTTGATTGGGCTTTTTATTGCACATTTTTGAATTTGGAAGAGGGTGCACCGCAAACGGGGCATTTTTCCGGTGCTTCGTTTTTATGGATATAGCCGCAGATCTGGCAGTAATAATAGTCGTTGTCTGCGGTTAAATCTTTAAGTGCGTCTTTGTATAAGGCGGCATGTGATTTCTCAGCCTCGTTGGCTAAGTGAAAAACTCTTTGTGCTTCAGAATTACCTTCGTCTTTTGCATTCTCCAGAAAACGCGGATACATTTTCGTAAACTCAAAGGTTTCACCATCAATCCCAGCTTTGAGATTTTCTTCTGTTGATTTCAGCATACCCAGCACTTTCATCTGGCTTAACGCATGCAGGGCTTCAGCTTCAGCTGCTGCCCGAAATAGCTTGGCAGCGCCGTTATATCCTTCTTCTTCAGCTTTCTGAGCGAAAGCGGTATATTTTCGGTTAGCTTGAGATTCGCCTGCAAAAGATTCTTTCATATTGTCTTGCGATGTCATATAAATCCCTCCTTATTATTCTTCGCTTTCATAATATTACCATAAATAGCTTATAATTGTAATATTATATCCTATTTTGTCCCAAAGCATCGAAAATATTGGTGAATTGGAAACCTGACTTCCAGTTTGCATTTGTAAATTCTAGTTCAGCACACCTGTTGCAAGAGTAAATTCTAGTCATCTAAAAATCCGCGATTTTCCGGAATTTACGATTCCAAACCGGAAGTTACTAAACCAAATAGATTGCATAACCGGCACCAGCCGTGATAGCATTACATTAATCGAACACTCAGCTCAAAATTGACGCACACCAAGCGGAGGTCGAATTTAACTCGCTTTTTTCGCAAAATTAAATTCCACCCCCGATCGGGTATTATTCTACAAAGCCCGGATGGTGTTCTGTCTGTTGTTATTTCTTCAGCAGCAATGGTGTTAGATTAATTTCATTAGCAGGGATGTCTTGTATGACAAGCATAGGCAAGATATCTCCCCCATTGAAAAGGCTGAACAACTGGTTGGCGGACTGGTTGCCCAGCTTTTTTCTTTTGTATGAATTGATATGGCTCATCATTAGAGAGACATCTGCTTGATCTAGGCTGTCAAAGGAAGTGCCTTTCGGCAGGACTCTTCTGATGAATTCATGGGTAACCTCGATGCCTCCTTTCTGATCAGAGCGCTGTGGATCGCAGTAAAACACATGTGTACGGCGAACCTTGTCTTCCGTGAATTCAATGGATAACGGATCCGTAAACTCACTTCCACGGTCTGTAAGTATTACTGGGAACAGCTTAACAAATGCATCGTGTCCCAAAGTCTCATACAAATAGTTAATCTTGTCAGTGACGGTTCTAGCCGTATTGGCATCGCGAATGAACGTCAGCATCAGGCTACAGTTTCTGAAATACAGCGTCATGAATACTTTGCCACCCTTACGGCCTTCAACCGAGTCCATCTCAACAACAGCTATATCTCGGTTGGCTTCCATGTATTCAAGAAAATCATCATAGGTTCTGCCCTTATGACACTGCTTATCGACCTTCACAGGTTTTTTCTTCTTTCGTACTCTGTACCTTACCTTCCTTGGAAGGTCAATATTTCCGACAGAAAGGAGTCCTGCATCAATGTAGTTATAGATTGTCTTTTCATCGAGCATGATCGCGTCACCATTATTGACACAGATCTGATGAACAGACTGTCCCTGCTTGACCAGCGGAGAGACAATCCTATCTATTCTGGCAAGCTCATCCGAAGTGATTGCAAAGCCTTGTCTGCTTTCGCTGCGGACAGATTCATACTCAGCCTGAGCATACTTAGCATCATAGAGATGTCGGCGAAGCTTGCAGCTGTGGCGTTCATTACAGCCATTGCAGACATATGGAGGCTTTCTCAGTTTAAGACAGATAAGTTCTTTAAAGTCAGGGCAGATAGTGTGACATTTTTCATAATCACATTTGCGGCAATCTTTGCTCCAACGTTGTCTGCATGCCCGACATAAGTCTGAATGATGCTTACAAGCCTTACGATGCATACAGGGATTAAATGAAGCCTTCTCCGCTACCTTGTAGTGATTGCGGATTTCCTTTGATATAGTAGACGGATCTTTTCCTAATTCCGCTCCAATAGCAGTGAATTTTGCTCCGGCTGATACTAAGGACTGGATAGAGATCCTTTCATCCAATGTTAAATGAGTATTCTTTGCCATGATGATAATCCTCCCTGGTAAAGAACACCATCCGGAATGCTGCTGAATCTCAAGTATAACCCAAGGGGCTCTGCCCCTTGACCCCGAGGTTTATCGCTTTTGTTTCCGGAAAGGCAGCAAAAAAAGACAGCACGATATGGGCTGCCTTCCCGCAAACCTTCCGCGCCGCTCGGGTCACTCCTCAGTGTTGCCCTATCCTACGCGGAAGTAAAGTAACTATATTTTAAGATAACCATTGGTTGGTTTCAACCGGTTGACGAGGTATTTGGAAGAGTAATTTCCAGCACTATCTTTGCAATGGTAAGTTCCAGTTAGGGTTTGGCTGGACTGGAATTTAATTTTCCAATTCACGCATCGAAAATATTTTTCTTGACATTGACGCAGCGTCAAGGTGTATCCTGATTTTGAGGTGAGCGATGTGGAATATTCTGTACAGAAACTTAGCCGGTTGGCAGGCATCAGTCCCAGAACAATAAGGTATTATGATCAGATGGGGCTTCTAAAGCCGGCCAGGATTAATTCTTCAGGCTATCGCCTATACGGACAGGCGGAAGTAAACAGGCTGCAGCAGATCTTGCTTTATCGTGAACTGGGTATGGGGCTGGAAACAATTAAGGAAGTGGTCAATTCACCGTCTTTTAATGAACTAAAAGCTTTCCGGAAGCACCGTTCACAGCTGCTGGAAAAAAAAGCGCAGCTTGAAAGCCTGATCGTGAATATTGAGAAAACGATTGCGTCTTATGAAGGGAGTATTACCATGTCTGACCAAGAAAAATTTGAAGGACTCAAGAAAAAAATGATTCAGAAAAATGAAGCAGCTTATGGCGAGGAAATTCGCCAAAAATATGGAGACGATGTTGTCGATCAGTCCAATCAAAAATTTCAGGGCATGAAACCTGAGGAGTATGAAGAAATGACTAGGCTTTCTGCCATGATTACGGAAAAGCTTGAAGCAGCTTTCCAAACAGGTGATCCTGCCTCCGGACTTGCTCAGGAAACCGCAGAGCTGCACCGTAACTGGCTGAGCTGTTTTTGGAAGGAATACAGCAAAGAAGCACATGCCGGTCTGGGACAGATGTATGCTGATGACCCGAGGTTTACAGCCTACTACGATAAGAAGCAGCCTGGGACAGCAGCCTTTTTACGGGATGCGATTCTTATTTATACCGGGATGAAGGAATAGAAAAAGGTTCACTTCCGTTTTGCCATTTCCATATATTATCTTGAAGGTTTTTATAAGATCAAGATGGACATGGCAAAGGAGGAACCTTCTATTGAAAAGAGATATTCATTATTATGCGCTTTTGGCATTTTGCAGGTCATGCGGGTTCAACAAGGAAAGCTCCAGAAAAATTGCCTATGCTTCGCAGTATGTCGATGATGCCAGAATTAATCTGATGACGATTCAAAATCCGGCACCGGAAGTCAGTGTTGACCGCTCTGATAACCGTGCCGTTTTTTTAAATATGGCAACCTGTCATTCCTATTTTAAAATAAAAACGTTTAATTACGAGGCAATGATCAACAATACCTGTGCCTTTCATTTTGTTCCTGGCTGCAAAGGAGAAAACTTTACTAAGAAACTCCGCTGTAAAGAGGAGTCGCCGGTGGCCCTGGTGCTTTTAAATGAGGCCCTGGACGACAATAATCTGATTAAATTTGGGATTGTTCTGCATGCTTATGCCGATACTTTTTCGCATCAGGGTTTCAGCGGCATGCTCAGCAAAGTGAATGATATTAATCATTGCGGAGCACGCAATGAAGTCTACTTAGGAATACCTGATCTGATTTTGTATTTGTTTAAACAGTTATGCGGAGAAAAATATGACGAAATGTTTGACCGTGTTGTGCCCGCTTATGGACACGGGCAGGCGTTGACCTTTCCTGATCTGCCTTACCTTGTTTGGGCCTATCGGTATGACAGCAGCGATACCTTCGAGGGCAGATACACCGTTGTGGAGATTGACAATAAAGAAAGGTATCAGCGGGCTTTGACCAAGATAAAAGGGTACCTTGAGATTTATTTAAAAAAACATCCTGAATTCCGGGATGCAAATTATCAATTCGATGATACCCCTAAACTTATGAGCCAGCTGATTAATAAAGATTCGGATAGAAACAGGGAAGAAAGCTGGATTGCCTTCATGCTTGAATACGGGATGTTTCAGAAAAATGAATGGTCTGGCATTGTCTATCAGGAGAGTGAATGGCTGAGAAAAGCGTTTCAAAATTTTAATCCCCAGACCTTTAACAACAGGAGAGTAGACAATGTGATTCTTGCTGATCATTTTGCAGAATCCGACTGGTACCATTTTTATCAGGCGGTCAGGTGGTATAAAAAAAGATTCTTTGAATGCTGTCATCAAAACAAACTGTTTATTCCTAAATAACGAAGAGATAAAGAGGTAGGTTTGAGAGGGGATCGTTAAAAATAGGCAAAAAAAAGGGACCTTTTGTCCCGATAACTGCTGCTATTCACTGATTCTTTGATGTTCGAAAAGTTCTCTGCTTCTTCTGTAACCAAAAAGACCAACTAAGCCCAGGATCAGAACCTTCATCCACAATTCATAAAATTCCTTGCTCTTTCCGAGTCTTAAGACGGTTTGATATAACTGCGGGGCTAGGCTCTCAATCGCTTTCATTTTATCCTGCATTGTGCTGTAAGGACCCGTGATTTCCTGATATTTGTCACATAACAATTTGTTTTTAGCCTGAATGAGCCGGTCTGTACTGGGTTTCCGCGTTCTTGGCTGTACGGTATGAGGCCTAGCAAAAGTGAAAGATACGTTATTTCCGGAAAAATAAAATTCCTGGTCATTGTATCCGGCATCTCTTAAACCGTTTAGAAAAGCGTCCCGCATTGCTGTATTCGGAAAAGCAAGATCAATATCCATCGTCAATTCCGAAGGATCAGAAAATTCGCCTAATCTAAAACCTGTCAGCCACCAGTGTTTCTCTGATCGGGTAAAGAGTACGCTCCCATTCTTCCTTAACACGAAGGACATCGGCAGCAATTCATCGTTGTCTGCAGATTTATAAAACATTCCGCTGAAAATTCCCGGAAGCGTAAAATGAAATGCCCCGGTATAAATCCCGATTTCTCCGCCGGTTACCAGATCGTACTGACCTTTCCAGAAGCCAATCATCCATTTCTTGCCGTCATATTCAAAATAAACCGGTTCACAATCAATAATCATACCCGTCGGGGCTGATACCTCATCATAAATTCGGCAATACCCGGCATTTCTTTGCCATGGATTTAAAGTCGAGTAAAAAATATCCTGTTCTGGATCATACCGATAACCGGCATTTTCAATCACCTGATCCAAATCGGGGTCACCGGTACCTTGAGCGGGAACCGCAAGACGTTTCATAATTTCAGGATTGGAGATTCCGGTTTGAATAGGATAGCGAATGAAAGCGTTGGATTTGTGAAATAACATCGGATTCGCCCCTTAACAGATTTAATTTTTAGAATATTTGACAATAATATTTTATGTAAAAAGGACAAACTCTGGAACAGGTTTGTCCGTGACAAATAAAATTTTTAGAATGAATAGAATTTTAGGATTCAATGCTTAAACGTTGTAATCTGACTGTATTGGCTCTTAAAAAGAGGATAATAATCAGAGCTGTCATCAATACTTCCATCCAGGCTTCCAGGGAAGGGGTGCGTTTGCCAATTTTTTTCACTTTCTTGTACATTCCGGGATCTTGTTTTTCCAACAATTTGAGCCTTTCCTGGACGGTACCCTCAGAGCCGGTTACTTCCTGATATTTTTCACATAAGAATTTATTTTTGCGCTGGATCAACTGATCAGTCAATCGTGTGCGGGTCCAGGGCTGGGCCGTCTTGGGGATATCGAACGTGAAGCTTACGCTGTTATCCCGTACGGCTAATTCGTGCTCATTGTAGCCAACTTTACGCATTCCTGCGAGAAAAGCATTCCTCATATTAACGTCTTTCAACGTGAGGCAGATATCCATCGTCAGCTCATTCGGCTCAGCAAATTCTCCGAGTTTGAAACCGGTCAGCCACCAATGTTTTGCTTTTCTGGAGAAAAGTTTTTTTCCATCCTTCTTGATGGTATACGACATGTCCAGAAGCTCCTTATCGTTGACGGACTGGTAAACAAGACCGTTTGACTTATACAGGCCGATTTCACCGCCGCTGACCAAATCATACTGACCTTTCCAAAGGCCAACCATCCACTTTTCGTTGAGGTAATCAAAGGTTATGGGTTCACAGTCGATAATCATGCCAAGCGGTGCGGCAGCCTCATCAAAAAGCCGGCAGTAACCGATATACCTTTGCCAGGGCTTCATATTCGAGATAAAAATATCCTGTCGCGCATCATAGGAATAACCGGCAATTTCAATGATTTCATCAAGGTCTTCGTTACCGGTGCCAACAGAGACAGACCCGGTATGAGATTTATTTTCTTCTGTTGCAAGTGCTGAATCAGGTTCAGTCTCAGTCTCAGTTATTGACTCATCCCAGGTTGATTGCTGCATACTTTGATGATAAGAGTATGAGGCATTTCTGTTAAATAATAACATCTTCCTTCCTCCTTAATAGAATACCAATATATGGATATAATATGTAAAAATACCCAGTATGCAAATACTGGGTATTGATAAATTGAGATTAATGACTCGGTATGCTCTGTCCCTGCATACTCTGACCCTGAATGCTTTGCCCATACTGAGGAGGCTGCTGGCTTTGGCTTTGCTGGCCCTGCTGGCTGACCATATTTTGACTCTGCTGGCTCATCTGAAATAACTGGCCTTGAGTCTGATCAATAAGTTGACCCATCTGTTCCAGTACTTGGTGAGCCTGGATCTGCTGATTAGCCTGTGTCAAAGCGGTCATCGCCGTTTGGATAGCTTGTCGCAGCTGTTGATCTGCCTGCTGTTTCTGCTGCTGGGTCTGGTTACGGAAGCCCTGAATTTGCTGCTGCAGCTGATTGGCTGCCTGCTGGCTTTGCTGAATGATTTCGTTCTGATTTACTGTACTACCCTGAGAAGAAAAGTTACTGAATGATACTTGTTTCAACTGATTCATGGTGTTTTCCATTGCGGATAACTGGCTTCTTAGATCGCCGATTTCCTCACTAACTTCCATGTCTTTTTTGGCAGAAGCTAAGATGGTCTTGTTTTTTTCATCCATTTTATCTTTACCTCCATAAGCAATTATGACCTAACTTATTTTTGTCAAATAACAAAAATATTATTAAGTTAAATTTTTCTGTAAAAATTTTTCGGCAAAATAATACCGATCATTAGTGCTTATGGACAATAATTACTTTGAATACGTTTACGTTGATCTGCTTTACTTCGGCTGACGTTCTTGTGTATCGATTCCCTCAAACTGCATGTTGTAATACCGGGCATAGATCCCGTCAAGATTAATCAACTGGCGGTGAGTGCCTCTTTCTTGAATGCCCTCATCTGTAATGACAATAATTTCGTCAGCATTTTTAATGGTACTCAGACGATGGGCAATAATAATCGTCGTCCGGTTATGCGATAGCTTGGACAGAGACTCCTGAATATAGCGTTCACTTTCGTTATCCAGTGCCGAAGTCGCTTCATCCAGGATTAATATCGGCGGGTTCTTCAAAAATACCCTTGCTATCGACAGTCGTTGTTTTTGTCCTCCCGAAAGCCGGACGCCCCGTTCACCGACGAACGTGTCATAACCGAGTCCCAAAGACATGATGAATTCATGAATGTTGGCACTGCGGGCAGCCTCGATGATTTCCTGGTCGGAGGCATTCGCTTTGCCGTAGGCAATGTTCTCCTTAATCGTACCGCTGAACATATAGACATCCTGCTGCACAATCCCAATTGTATTTCTTAAGGATTCCAGCGTGATATCCCGGATATCGTTACCGTCAATCGTAATGGTTCCTTCGGTAACGTCATAAAAACGGGGGAGCAGGGAGCACAGTGTTGTTTTTCCGCCGCCAGAGGGACCGACCAGAGCAACTTTCCTTCCGGTAGGAATTCGGATGCTGACATTCTGGAGGACATCATCATCGAGGTTGTATCGGAAAGAAACATTGGAAAATTCTATTTCACCTTTGACATTTTCCAGAGGCAGGGCGTTTGGTTTTTCAATAATATCAGGTTTTGTCTCCATAATTTCCTCAAAGCGTTTAAACCCGGCAAAACCCTTTTGAAACTGTTCGGTAAAATTAACCAGTACTTCCAGGGGCTGAACAAAGATATTGATGTAAAGCAGGTAAATGACAAGTTCCGTAAGTGTTAGTGATCCACCGGCAATGGACAAGCCGCCGGAGACAATGACAACTATATAAAGCAGCCCAGAAAAGAAGGAATTCCAGGCAAAATAACCTCCCATCATTTTATAGCTGCCGGCTTTGGATGCCAGAAAGTCCTGATTGCTTTTCCGGAATTTCATTTTTTCTGCTTCTTCGTTGGCAAAGGACTTGACCACCCGGATTCCGGCCAGACTATCTTGAAGGCTTGCGTTGACTTTGGCAATTTTGACCCGATTATCGAGGAAGACCGCTTTCATCTTGAGATTACGCTGAATACTGAAAATCACCATGATCGCCGTGACAGCGAGCAGGATAAGAGTCATCGGCACATTCAGCAGCATCAGCAAAACAAATGACCCAATAATTTTCAGGAAGGAAATAAAGATATTCTCCGGTCCGTGATGAGCCAGTTCGGAAATGTCAAAAAGGTCATTGACGAGTCTGGACATCAGCTCACCGGTATTGTTCTGGTCGTAGTAAGAGAAAGACAGACGCTGATAGTGCGTGAATAAATCTCTGCGCATGTCGGCTTCCATCCGGGCTCCCATGATATGGCCCCAGCAAGTGATAAAATACTGGCAAAAGTAGCGGATTATGTAGAGTGTCAGCAATGCTGCGCCGAAAAAGCCGATGCTGTGCAGGATCACTTCTCTGCCTTGAGTAAAAACGTTTTTGCTTAAGTGATTTAGGATTTGAGGGAAGGACAGATCGACGACGGAGACAATCACTGCACAAAGCATATCCGTATAAAACAACAGGCGGTAAGGCTTATAATAACGAACAAAACGATTCAGGATATTCATGCTGCAGAGCCACGCTTTCTAAAAATAAAGCCTGCAAACACTTGCAGGAATCTTAACTCTTTTCTCGGAACAGTATAGCATATTTCATTAAAAAGAAAAAATCAGGCGGATAAATTCCATTCTGCGGAAACAATGAAATTAATATTTCTGTCAGAAAATCAAAGGGGAAATGTGCTTTCTATAGAATATTTATGCAAAGTCATTAATAGATGCGCACGAAAAAATAGACAATCATAATGATTTCGGCACCGATCTTGACAGCAGTACCGCCAAGGACACCGAGCAGTGTACCTAAACCAATTTGGATTGTCTTCTTTAATTCCGTACCACGGATCAGTTCGGCTGCAATCGCCCCCAAAAACGGACCGAGAATAATACCAAGCGGTCCAAGAACGATCAAACCCAGAATGGTGCCGATCACTGCGCCCCAGGCTGCCTGCTTGCTTCCGCCGAAGCGTTTCGTTCCGATAGCCGAGGCAAAATAATCCACAAAGAACAGCAGGATTACGACCAGGGCCTGCAGGATGAAAAAGTAGGCATTTAATGTTGCGAAGCCTGTCATGAAGCCATAGGCCAGCATGCCTGCATAGATCAAAATGACGCCGGGCAAAACGGGAAGAACAGTTCCAACAATACCCGCAATAAAGAGAACAACCGCAATGATTAAAGCAATCATATCCATTCTTTCTTCCCTCCATTTTCAGATAGGATCATTCATATGTTCTATGATAATAACCAATGATAATAACCAATGAATTTGCTGCTTACCCGTATAAATATACTGGATTGGAAAGAAAAATTCAATTTTTCAGAACAAACAGCTCGGAGGTTATCATGCAAAAAACCAGACTTGTACGGACGAATCTAATGGTAGGAAGAATTCTATCCGGAGCACCAAAAGGACCTGTAAGCCGATGGGGACGTTTGATCAATTGGACCTATACGCTGGCTAAAGCCTTAAGTAGAAGGAAGATCAATCAAATCTCGATGGGTGAGGCCTTGCAGAGCGCAAGAGATTAGGAAGAAATTTGCAATAAAAATGATGCTAAAAGTTAACTATTAGCATCATCCCATTCGTTTTGATAACTCTTGCCAGTTGTTAATATCTGCGGGCACCAAGATAACTGGACGAATGCGCGCTTAGATTGGATATGACAACGCCGGTTGAATAATTAAAGGCGTGCACATATTGTCCTCCGCCAATATAAATACCGACGTGTGAGGCGCCCCGGGCATAGGTCGAGAAAAAGACAAGGTCTCCCGGCTGCAGCTCATCCCTGCCAACCGGGGAACCGGAAGCATACTGCGCGAAAGAGGAATGGGGAAGGGAGACACCGGCCGCAGCGTATACATAGCGGGTAAATCCGGAACAGTCAAACCCGCCGGGGCTTATTCCGCCATAAACATACGGGCATCCGACATAGCCCAGTGCATAATCGACGACATTCGAACAGCTGTTGGATCTGGAAGCAACCAGGATTGGTTTGGCAGTCGGGCCTTCGGCAATCACTTCAGTCACAGCGTCCTGGAGAATCGTTTCCTTGACAACTTGCTTTTCCGAATACTTGCCGTTACTCTGGACATAAGAATAGGTTACGGACTTCGATCCGTCACTGCCTGCCGTAATCACTTCTTTTTTGCCAAAGCCGAGCTTATAATCCTTCTTCGTGATGATATCATATTGGATTTTCTGGGTTTCCGTATATTTTCCCTGACAGATGACCGTAAGGGAGTTATGGTTAATCAGAGATTTCAAAACTTGTTCAGGTGACTGAATTTGAGAAAGCCCGGCGGTTGTTTTGGAGGATGTGACGTCTTCGGCGATCTTAACGGAAGTCACGACATTATCTTTCGTGGGTTTCACGTAATAAGCCTGAAATTCTTTTAAGACCTGATCAATATCTTCCGCATCCGGCAAAACGGCAATCACAGTACCATTGATGGCAAACTGATAGGCATCGTAGGGTTGATTAATCTTTTCTTCAACATTGTTTGGCCGCAGCGCAGAACGAAGATAATTGGCATTGCTGATGGTGATATTGGTATAGGCCATCTCGTAAGGTTTTTCTTTGGCTGCAGACGCCATAAGTGTATCTGCGGTATTTTGGTTAAAGACGAGTCCAAGTTGTTTTCCGTTGACAGAGACAGCGATGGCATTCATTGGGGCGGCAAGGTAACAGGCAAACGACCCGATTAATATCATAGTAATAAATAAACCACCGAGAAGGCGCGGTGATTTCCATGATATTTTTTTAAGGCAGGTCAAGGTAACGCGAATGATCTGCTTAAAATGCATCAAATTTTCACCTTTCTTAGCTTACGAGGTTAGTTGACGGATTCGGACCAAAGGTATAGGCCCTACGCAAAATGCGATTCACCCCAGAAAAAGAAGTTCCCCCGCTCCAGGCTGTCCTGGATTCAGCTCTTCATTTAGTTTATATTATAATACACAATTTTATTGTAATTCGACACATAATTAAAATATCCTGCCTTGGAACGAAAATTTATAACGCGGTGCAAAGCTACAACACCCAAGATATATAAAGGAAGGACGCCTCAATTTGTATTTGAGACGCCCTTCATAGGCTGTGTTTAGATACATTCCCTTATCACGAAGTCTGTTAGGAATGCTGATTCTACAGATCCACTTTTGGCAGCGTTGCAAAGCCTTTTTCCAGATCAGCATCGGTCGGAATATAGTCTGTCATTGTGCCGGCATTATAGCTCATATAAGCAGCCATATCAAAATATCCGGTGCCAGTCAGGCCAAACAGGATGGTCTTCTTTTGACCGGTTTCTTTACACTTGAGCGCTTCATCCATTGCAACCCGCAAAGCATGTGCGGATTCTGGAGCAGGCAGGATGCCTTCACAGCGCGCAAAGGCTGTAGCTGCTTCAAATACCTTGGACTGTTCAACTGCCCGGGCTGTCATATAGCCGTCATTGTACAGTTTGGAAACGATTCCGCTCATACCGTGATACCTGAGGCCTCCGGCGTGATTCGGAGAGGGAATGAACCCTGATCCGAGCGTATACATTTTGATCAGGGGTGTCGTTTTTCCTGTATCCCCAAAATCAAACGCATATTTGCCGCGGGTCAGAGAAGGGCAGGAGGCAGGTTCAACACCAATAAACTCGATATTGTTTTTGCCGCGGATCTTGTCACCCATGAAAGGTGCAACCAGACCGCCAAAGTTCGACCCGCCGCCGATACAGCCAATAATCATTTCAGGCTCAATGCCGTATTTGTCACAGGCAAGCTTGGTTTCTTCGCCGATCACGGACTGGTGCAGCAGGACATGGTCGAGTACGCTGCCAAGTACATAACGACAGTTTTCGGTTTTGACAGATGTTTCAATCGCTTCCGAAATCGCACAGCCAAGAGAACCGCCTGTGCCGGGGTTTTCAGCCAAAATCTTCCGGCCAATTTCCGTCGTGTCGGAAGGAGATGGAATGACTTTTCCGCCATAGGTTTCAATGACAGCTTTCCGGTAAGGCTTCTGTTCTGCAGATACCTTCACCATATAGACCGTTAATGGAATATTATAAAACGCACAGGCCATCGATAAGGCCGTACCCCATTGTCCGGCACCGGTTTCCGTTGTCAGTGAAGAAAGCCCCTGTTTTTTGGCGTAATAAACCTGGGCAGCTGCAGAGTTTAATTTGTGGGAACCTGAAGTATTCGTGCCTTCAAATTTAAAATAGATCTCTGCAGGTGTATCCAGCAGCTTTTCAAGATTATAGGCTCTCACGAGCGGGGAAGGACGGTACATCCTGTAGTATTCGCGAACTTCCTCAGGAATTTCAATATATTCGTCCGTGTTGTTCAGTTCCTGTTCAATCAGTTCATCACAGAAGATCGGCCGCAGATCATCTGCGGTGCAAGGCTTCATGGTGCCCGGATGGATAAAGGGCGGCGGGAGCTCTTTCATAACAGCTTTTACATTATACCAGTACTTGGGCATCTCTTCTTCAGGTAAATAGATTTTGTAAGGTATGCTTGTCATGGTCTTCATTCCTTTCCAAATTATTAATAACTATCTTTTAATTAATCTTCGATGAATAAACGAAAATCTATTAAAAAAAAGCCTTTATCCAAACTATCGGACAAAGACTTTGATCTCTGCGGTACCACCCAACTTGCGTTTACACGCCGCTTAAAACGTATGACGGACATACGCTCCATTCATAACGGGCGGAGTTCCCGGCCTGCATACGCTTACATCAATCATTCTTTGTAATCTCTGCACGGCCCTCATGAGTCCATTCACATCAGTGCTGTTACCGCTTTTCCACCGACTGCGGCTCTCTTGAAACAGCAAACATCATGTTACTACTCTCATTCTGCGGTTTAACAGTATCAAATATTGTTTAAATCTTAGCTTGAAATTAGTTTTTTGTCAAGAGAATGTAAGAACCCCAAAGTCAGGGAATTGTACCATTTTGAAAAAACGCAAAGTATGGTAAACTCTAGAGAAGTACGCGATACATTCTCTAACGGAGGAACTGTCAATGACACTTATGATAAACGAACTTGACCGGAGACGGAATCACTTGTGCGGCCTCATGGATCAGACCTTTCCTGAATGGGATGCTATCCTTATACTTGGTAAAGTGAATCAGTATTATTTTACAGGAACAATGCAGGACGGCATGCTTGTAATTCAAAAAGACCGGACCCGGCACTATTTTGTGCGCCGAAGTTATGAGCGCGCCAAAGCTGAATCGCCCCTGACAACGATCTATCCGATGGAAAGTTACCGTGATGCGGCCGGGATTATCGGATCTGAGCTAGGCAATACATATCTCGAGACAGAAATGGTGCCGATTGCCATGCTGCAGCGGCTGAAGAAATACTTCACGATGACAGACATCCATTCAGTGGACAAGCTGGTGCTGTCGGTCAGATCGGTCAAATCGCCCTATGAGCTCGAATGGATGGAACAAGCAGGGAAAAACCATTGCCGACTGCTGTATGAACTTGTTCCACAAATGCTCAGGGAGGGTATGAGCGAGGCTGATTTTGTAGCGGAACTTTTTACCGCCATGATCAAGATTGGACATCATGGGGTCAGCCGTTTTTCAATGTTTCAGACGGAAATGGTTGCCGGACAGATCGGTTTTGGCGAAAGTTCTCTTTATCCGACCAGTTTTGACGGTCCCGGTGGGGCATATGGCATGTGTCCTGCCGTTCCTTTGTTAGGCAGCCGGGAAAGAAAGCTGAAGAAGGGGGATTTGGTTTTTGTCGATATCGGTTTTGGCTGCAATGGCTATCATTCTGATAAAACCCAGGTCTATATTTTTGGAACCAAGCCTGATGCCGATGTCGTGAAGGCTCATCGTTCCTGTCTGGAAGTTGAACAACGTCTGGCCGCGAAGCTGATTCCAGGGGCGATACCCTCAGAAATCTATCAATCTGTCATGGGCACACTCAGTGAAGACTTCAGGAGGAATTTTATGGGATATGGAGAACGACAAGTCAAGTTTCTTGGTCACGGCATTGGACTTCATGTCGATGAGCTGCCTGTTATTACGAATGGTTATAATGCGGAGCTCACAGCGAATATGGTCGTCGCGCTCGAACCGAAAAAGGGTCTGCCCAACATTGGCATGGTAGGCGTGGAAGACACCTATGTGGTGAGCGCTGCCGGCGGCAGATGTCTTACGGGCGGAGGAACGGATATTATCGAGGTATAAGACTATCAAAGCATAGGATAGTATTTAAGAAGCTAGCTATAGTATTAGGTATTTTTCAACGGCGCAAATATCGTTATGGACGGCAAAATGGCCGGAAAGATGACTTATGTGTAAAAGGCTTATCTATAAATAAGAAGCAAGGATGTAAAATATGGAGAAATTACTTCAGGGCCTTATTCAATTTAAAGAAACGGATTTCCAGCAGCACAGGCAGCTTTTTGAGGAACTAGGGAATTCCCAAAGCCCGCACACTTTATTCATCGGCTGCTCGGATTCAAGACTGGTCCCCAATTTAATCACTGGGACATTGCCCGGAGAGTTGTTTGTCATCCGGAATATTGCCAATATCGTACCGCCTTACCGCAATACAGAGGAATACCTGGCCACTACTTCTGCAATTGAATATGCCATCAATATCCTTGGCGTTCAGCATATCGTCGTCTGCGGCCATTCCAATTGCGGAGGGTGTAAATCACTGTATGCCTCGGAGAAAGAAATGGAATCCATTCCGCATACCCGGAAATGGCTGGAGTTGGCTGGACCGGTTAAGGATAAAATAACAGCAATGGATATCCCGGAACAAGATATGGCAAAAAGGGAATGGATGACTGAACAAATCAACATTGTTGAGCAGCTCAAACATTTGTTAACTTATCCGTTTATCAGGGAAAAAGTCCTGAATCAGACGCTGACCATGGAAGGCTGGTACTACATCATTGAAACTGGTGAGGTCTTTCGTTATAATCGGCAAAACAGCGAATTTGAACTTGTGAATTAACTGCAAATCAAGTATTAGATGACGGTTTGATCCAGGAGTCAACGCTCGTATGATTTCCTGGATTTTTGGTATAAAAATGACCGATGGTAGTACAATCTTTTAAATAAAGATATAATAGGAAATACTAAGATCTGATATATGAAATAAAGAGGGAATTTAGATGATTGAATATGGCAAAATGCAGGAATTAAAAGTCGTGAAAACATCTCAAAATTGGCATATCCTGAATGCAAAGAACGATACGCAAAATAGTATATTATTACCGATAAGTCTGGCTCCAAAGGATATCAAAATAGGTGATAAAATCGAAGTGTTTGTGTATAAAGATACGAAAGAAAGGATCATGGCCACCATAAAAAAGCCAAAGTTGGTACTCGGTGAAACGGCAGCTTTAACTGTCGTCGATACCACAGAATTTGGCGCTTTCTTAGACTGGGGTCTGGAGAAAGACTTATTGCTGCCACTTAAAGAGCAAGTTGGTGAGGTCAAAAAAGGTGGTACCTACCTAGTGGGATTAGCGCTCAATAACAGCTATCAATTATATGCCACAATGAAAATATATGATTCGCTCAAAATAAACTCTCCTTATAAAGAGAATGACAATGCCCATGGCACTATCTATAACTTTAATCCTGAGTTTGGTGCGTTTGTCGCCGTGGATAATCAATATCACGGTATGATTCCAAATAAAGAATTGTATGGCAGCATCGCAATCGGTGATAAGGTCGACATCCGAATCAAGAAGGTAAGACAGGATGGCAAGCTGGAATTAAGTTTAAGACAAGAGATTGCCCAGCAAATAGAGACGGATGCCCGGGTTATTTTAGAGAAGTTAAAAGCAAACGGCGGTGTGCTTAAGCTCAATGACAGCAGTCCCCCCGAAAAAATCAAGTCGGAACTGAAAATGAGCAAATCTGCCTTCAAGCGGGCGTTAGGCAGGCTGCTCAAAGAAGGTGCAATCCAAATCACGGACGATGCGATCCGGCTAATGTGGTAGATGAGGCAGGCAGATTTTCTATTTGCCAGTCAATTGGCTTCTTGCCAATCGAGACCAAAAATTGATTGGCGCTAGAAAACGGTCTGCTGCCGAAGAAACCGGCATGGGCGGATAACGGACTGGGATGGACGGATTTAATGATACAATGCCTGGACTGATGGATAATGCTCAGCTTGGACTGGGCATTTTTTCCCCAGAGGATAAAAACAACAGGGTCTTCCCGCTCATTTAAGAGCTCGATGATTTTATCGGTAAACTGGGCCCAGCCGATGCTACTGTGGGAATTGGCCTGGCCTGACCGGACGGTCAGCGAAGCATTCAGCAGCAGGACACCATGGTCGGCCCATTTCTTTAAATATCCGTTGTTTGGAATATAACATCCCAAATCATCGTGCAGTTCTTTAAAAATATTCATCAGGGACGGCGGGGCCTGAACACCAGGCTGGACAGAAAAGCTTAAGCCATGGGCCTGATGAGGACCATGATAGGGATCCTGGCCCAGAATAACCACTTTTACATCTCTATACGCCGTATAATGCAAGGCATTATAGATGTCGAATTTATCCGGGAAGACGGTTCGGGAGCGGTACTCAACGATTAGAAACTTCCGAAGCTTCTGATAGTATTCTTTATCAAATTCGGCATGAAGCAAATCATGCCAGTCATTTTTAAGAATCTGCATTCCTATCACCTCGCTACTTATTATAACATTTTTCTCTCGCAAAATTAACTTACAAGAGCTGGAGGCTAATCCGGGCAAACCAAGGTATCGTCATTGTTAGGGGATTTACGAATCGATCTACTAGATTAGGACTTTAATCTTCCTATCAAATGTGGGATACTAATAAATATGTGAATTTGTGCGAAAAGGCAGGAAAAAGAGAGAGTCATGGAATACAACTATGCAAAAAGAATCAACCATTTAAAAGCTTCAGAAATCAGGGAGATACTAAAAGTCACCGAAAATCCGGAAATAATCTCCTTTGCAGGCGGACTCCC
Source organism: Dehalobacter sp. DCA (assembly GCF_000305775.1). Lineage (NCBI taxonomy): Bacteria > Bacillati > Bacillota > Clostridia > Eubacteriales > Desulfitobacteriaceae > Dehalobacter > Dehalobacter sp. DCA. Next base: position 740,064 of record NC_018866.1, on the reverse strand, counting down.
GGCACCGGAGCTGTTTCCGGTAGACGAAATTAAAGAAGTCAGCAGGATTGTGCTGGAAGAAGCAGGGACAGAAGCTTTGCAGTATACGACCACCGAAGGCTATCTTCCTTTACGGAAATGGATTGCAGCACGCATGAATAACCGGCTAGGCACCCAATTTGAGCCGGATAATATCCTTTTGACCCACGGTTCACAACAGGCCCTGGATCTTTCCGGAAAGGTCTTTCTTGATGAAGGAGATGTCGTGCTGTGCGAAAGTCCAACGTATCTTGCTGCCATCAGTGCGTTTAAAGCTTATGGCTGCGAATTCAAAGAAGTGCCGACAGATGAGGAGGGTATGATCCCTGCGGAATTGGACAGGATTCTGGATAGTACGCCAAACGTTAAACTCATTTATGTGATTCCTGACTTTCAGAACCCGACGGGCAGAACATGGACACTGCCCCGCAGGGAACACCTGGTTAAGGCAGCTATGAAACACCAGGTCATGATCATTGAAGATAATCCTTATGGTGAATTGCGTTTTGAGGATGAACCACTTCCGTCCCTGCAGGCTTTTGACCATAAGGGCTGCGTTTTAAGCCTCGGAACGTTCTCCAAAATATTTTGCCCGGGTTACCGGATCGGCTGGGTTGCCGGTGATCAGAAGGTTGTTGAAAAATATGTCCTTGTCAAACAGGGAACGGATTTGCAGTGCAACACCCTGGCCCAGAGAGAAATCGCCAAATACCTTGAAATGTATAATATCGACGAACATATTGAAAAAATTCGCAAAGTTTATAAAAGACGCCGCAATCTGACGGTAAAATTAATGGAGGATTATTTTCCCGAAGGAGTCACCTTTACCAGACCCAAAGGGGGGCTCTTTGCCTGGATTGAGCTTCCGGCGAATGTCAATGCCAGAGATGTGCTGATCAAAAGCCTGGAACAGAACGTCGCGTTTGTACCCGGCGGTTCATTCTTCCCGAACGGCGGCAGGGAAAATACTTTCCGAATCAATTTTTCCAATATGCCTGATGACAAAATTGAAGCAGGACTGCAAAGCCTTGCCGGTGTCCTGCGCGAATTTGTCTGATGTGGATTTCATTCATTCGGAGGATTCACTTCTAATTCTTCTTTCAGTCTGCCGGTGCTAATGATCTTTGCTTTTACATTAATTTCAACATTAGCGTTCACAAAAGCTTCCCGCCATTCCGATCCCAAAGCATGAAATGTTTTGGGATCTTTGTGATGCAGCTTTTCGGAGAAACCCAAAAAATCAGCCTTGTAGGTTTTGGCCTGGTTAACTGTTGCAGTGGCTATTTTTTTTAGTTTTTCACTAATGACAGGTTCTAATTGCTCAATATCCTCTTTGGTCAGTCTTAAACCGTTATTTTCATCGATTTCTCCTTTTGTCTGAATTGTAACCTGGTAAGATATCTCTCCGTTGGTGACGACTGGTTTTACTTTATACGCTGAACTGCTTAGAAAATAGTTAAACATGGTTCCGTCCTTCTGAACGGGGATGGAAATCGGGCCTTTGTTGATTTTTTGCGTCAACAGCAGAAAACCGATGGTTTGTTCCTCATCAAGCCAGCCCACCAAATGGCCAGACTGAAAAACACCCAGGCCTTCGATAATGCTTCCTTCAGTTTTGGGATTAGCTCCGGATTCTTTGTTATCCGATTCCAAGGGTATAATCTTAATTTGTGGTAAAACGGCATCGCGGTCAGTACTTGTCAGCCAGGATACAAACTTATAGAAATACATACTGTAGGATTTGCCGGTGTTTGTAGCTTTTAAATCGATAAACTGGGATACCTCCGTAGAAAACAACTGGTCCATCGTGCCTCCCGTCATAAGTATTTCCTTGACTTCACCTTTGGCTACCAAAAGGATATCGCGTGGCCGAGTCTGCGGGAAGCGGGCACGATGTTCGATCATCTCAGGTGCCTTTCTTTTGGCGGCCTCTTCCCCAATAATCGTGCCTGTAGCGTAACCATAAAAAGGGACGGTTGACAATTTTGCGGAATAATTTCTAATTGCATCCTGCATTGTTGGTCCCTGACCGGTGACAAGCTGTTCTGCATTGCCGCTCAAACTGGACTTCTTTCCTTCATCTTGTCCCTGACTGCCTTGCGGCTTCAGGATCAGCGTGGCCGCAGTCCAAACATCCTGACCGTTGATTTGGGTATAATCATAGCTGCTTAGCGTGACAAAAGCTAGCGTTTCGACTTCCTTATTGCTCCAGCATCCTGAACAGAATAATAAAAGTGAGAGCAATATACTGAAGGTCCCTATGTATCTAAAACGGAGTTTTTTTAGTAGTTTCTTCAATGGTAACGCCCCACTTTTTTCTTTTTGATGACAGTCAGCAGCAACAGCAGACCAGGGATCAGCAGCTCAAACGTTAAAGCGATCGATGGCCATATATTCTTAAGAAAATGACCGACATCAACAGGACTCTCAAATAATAAGTTTGGCAGAATAATATTTGGTAGAGCAAACCCCAGGAGAACATACTTCTTGCTTTGGAGAGAAAACATCCGGACTAAGGTCATTGTCTCTAAGTAATACATGACAGCTACTTTGACGACGATACCGGATACCCAGATAAAAATAACAAGGAATTCAAGCCTTTGAATCGTAATAAATTTGATATATTTAGCTAAATAAAGAAAAGCAAAATACATATCACCCGTGTATTCCGGCCCAAAAACAGTAAGGGTGGCAACAGTAATGAAAGTCAGCAGGATACCGGCAGCAATAATTCCGAAGATGCCATTCCTTAAAATATCCTCCGCCTGGTTTACTTTTGGGAATAAAAATACGAGTACAACAATCTGGCCAAACCAGGCTACAGGAACAAGGGAAGCATCCAGAACGGACAGGACACCCTTATCCAGAAAAGGCTGCAGATTGTTTAGATCCATATCTCTGACGGCTAACGCCAGCAAGACCGCCAGAGACAGTATAAACAAAGGCAGAATAAACTGGTTGACCCGCACAATCACTTCGATTCCTTTAACAACCGCATAGGCAGCCACAATCATCAAACCTGTTTGAAAAACATAAGGCGGAGTTTCGGGCATAAGGTTCATATTTAAAAAATCAGTAAACTCTCTTAATACCGTGATACTTATGATCAAAAAGAATAATACATAGCCGAAAGTCAGGACTTTTCCGAGGGTTTTGCCGAGCAGGATTTCAGCATATTCGGGCAGCGTCAGCTTTGGAAACCGCCGTCCCAGATAATAAATCAGCATAAGGTTAACGATCCCGACAGCAAGTGCAATCAGGACGGAAAGCCAGGCTGATTCTGCGGCCTTTTCCGCTGTTATGCCGGGGATTAACAGGATCGCAGTGGACATGACAATCATAAACATCAAAGAAGCAAGTTGTACACCGGATATCTTTTCTGAATTTATGACCTTTTCCTCCTATACTTTGGTTTCGACGGCCCCTGGTTGTCTTTCTGCCGGACAGGATTCACCGAACGGAACGACTTTGGCCGTTTGGACATTGCCCACCATGGAGCCCGGACCAGGATATCTTTGATTTCGCCAAGGCTTAAAGGAGCAAACGGAATCAAATAAGGGACACCGAAAGAACGCAGGCTGCAGAGATGGATCAGAATGATCATCAGGCCGAACATGATACCGACTCCTCCCAGAAAGCTGGCCAGTAAAATCAACATAAACCGCAGTATCCTGAGCGCATAGCCGGCATCGTAATTTGGGATCGAAAAAGACGCGATTGCCGTGGTCGCTACGACAATAACGGAGATTGGGGAGACCAGGCCTGCATTGACCGCTGCCTGGCCAATAACCAAACCGCCGACCGTGCTGATGGCCTGGCCGATGGTTTTCGGCAGCCGGACACCTGCTTCCCGCAAAAGTTCAAATGTAAACTCGATGACAAGGATCTCCAAAGCAATTGGCAACGGTAAACCCTGCCTTGTTCCTGCCACTGAACTGACGAGATGCGTCGGCAACAATTCCTGGTGAAAGGAGAAGACGGCAACGGTGACTGACGGCAGCAACAAGGCCAAATTCAAGGCAATCAAGCGCAAAAGCCTTGTAAATGTCGCAAATACTGAACCGTGATAATAATCCTCGGCTGCCTGCAGCATGGTTACAAATGTCGCCGGAATGAGCAGCGGCATCGGAGAATTATCCACCAGAATCGCGATTCTGCCTTCCAACAGCGAGGCAGTGACCTTATCGGGCCTTTCCGTGTATTGTACCAGCGGAAACAGGGAATATTGCTCATCCATAATCAGTTCTTCGATGTAACTGCCTTCCAGGATACTGTCCGTTTTGATTCTGCCAATCCGCTGCTTCAATTCCTGCAGCAGTTGTTCATTCACGATCCCCTGAATATAGCAGATCGCAATTTTCGTATGGGTCAGCTCACCAACTTCTAAAGTTTCCAGCTTAAGTCTGCTGGTTTTTAAACGTCTTCTGATAAGACTCATGTTTGTATCGATGGACTCGATGAACCCATCCTTTGGCCCGCGCACACCTGGTTCGGTATCAGACTCAACAATGGACCTATTTTCGCCGCCTCGTACCCCGGCAGCCAGGGCTGAAGACGAACCGTCAATGATCAGAACCGCATTGCCTGCAAACACTTTTCGTTCGACTTCATCCAGATTAGAAACCGTGCTGGTTTCGGTAAGATTCAGCAGGCTGTCCTGAATGATCTGCAGCAGGTTTGCGTTGCCGCCCTTCGTCAATTGCTGCAGTTTGCGCGTCTCTTCCAACAGGGTTTTCAGTATAGAATCACTGATCACTTGATTGTCCGTGATGGTTGTGGCATAGACAATGAAAGCCCTTACCGGTTCTTCCAAATTAATTTGAAATGGATGGAACTGGACATCCGCACAATTGGCAAAAAGCTGTTGCAGTTTTTTTATGTTATCCTCATAATTTCTGGACAACGGCTGTTTTTTGGGAGGCTCCGGAGCAGAGGTGGGTTCAGGTGCTTTATTTGTCCAGCTTTTTAAGGTTTTTGTCAGTCGATTGATAAACATCTTTTGTTGGCCTCATCCTATCTAACGATATAGCGTATTATTTACCAGTTAAGGAAAATTTATGAACACCTCTAAAAGGAATTTTATTCATTCGGAGGATTCACTTCTAATTTTTCTTTCAATCTGCCGGTGCTAATGATCTTTGCTTTCACATTAATTTCAACACTAGCCTTTACAAAAGCTTCCCGCCATTCCGATCCCAAAGCATGAAATGTTTTGGGATCTTTGTGATGCAGCTTTTCGGAGAAACCCAAAAAATCAGCCTTGTAGGTTTTGGCCTGGTTAACTGTTGCAGTGGCTATTTTTTTTAGTTTTTCACTAATGACAGGTTCTAATTGCTCAATATCCTCTTTGGTCAGTCTTAAACCGTTATTTTCATCAATTTCTCCTTTTGTCTGAATTGTAACCTGGTAAGATATCTCTCCGTTGGTGACGACTGGTTTTACTTTATACGTTGAACTGCTTAGAAAATAGTTAAACATGGTTCCGTCCTTCTGAACGGGGATGGAAATCGGGCCTTTGCTGATTTTTTGCGTCAGCAGCAGAAAACCAAGGGTTTGTTCCTCATCAAGCCAGCCCACCAAATGGCCAGCCTGAAAAACACCCAGGCCTTCGATAATGCTTGCCTCAGTTTTGGGATTAGCTTCGGATTCTTTGTTATCCGATTCCAAGGGCATAATCTTAATTTGTGGTAAAACGGCATCGCGGTCAGTGCTTGTCAGCCAGGATACAAATTTATAGAAATACATACCATAAGATTTGCCGGTGTTTGTGGCTTTTAAATCGATAAACTGGGACGTTTCCTCAGAAAACAACTGGTTCATCGTGCCTCCCGTCTTAAGTATTTCCTTGGCTTCACCTTTGGCCACCAAAATGATATCGCGTGGCCGGGTCTGCGGGAAGCGGGCATAATGTTCAATAATCTCAGGTGCCTTTTCTTTGGCAGCCTCCTCCCCAAGAATAAAGCCTGTAGCGTAACCATAAAAAGGGACAGTTGATAATTTTGCGGAATAATTTCTAATTGCATCTTGCATTGTTGATCCCTGACCGGTAAAAAGCTGTTCCGTATTGACTTTCGGACTTGACTCTTTTCCTTGATTCTGTCCCTGACTGCCTTGTGTTCCCAGGACTAGCGTAGCCGCAGTCCAAACATCCTGACCGTTGATTTGGGTATAGTCAAAGCTGCTTAGCGTGACAAAAGCTAGCGTTTCGACTTCCTTATTGCTCCAGCATCCTGAACAGAATAATAAAAGTGAGAGCAAAACGCTGAAGGTCCCTATGTATTTAAAACGGAGTTTTTTCAGTAGTTTATTCAATGGTAGCGCCTCACTTTTTTCTTCTTGATGAACGTTATAAGTCTATTATTTTCCGGTGCAAGATACTTTATGAACTTTTCTAAAGAGCTTGACAAGTTATTGGGTCAATCCTATAATTTATTAAGGCTACCTAACGTTAGGTAGGCATTTTGTTTTTTGGAGGAACACTGCTGTGGAAACGAAGCAAAAGCTGATGGACTCGGCTTTCAGATTGTTTGCAGACAAAGGGACAGAGTTTTCCCTAACCGAAGTTGCCAGTGAAGTTGGCATCCAAAAAGCATCGATCTATGCCCACTTTTCCAGTAAAGAAGATTTATTGTATGCGGTCATCAATCGGGAAATTAACCAGTACTTCTTGGAAATCAACGCGCATTGTGATGATCTGAAAAGCATGTTCGTTATGATCCTCGATTACTATGACAAGTCGCTGACCAAACTGTATTTCTGGAAGAGGCTGTTGCTTTTTCCACCCAAAGCTTTCGCTGAAACGCTGATCGCAAAAATCCACTGCTTATCAGAAGAGCGGTTTCAAATGGTTAAAGGTATTATTCAAGCCAATATGGATAAAGGGATTATCCGGTGCCAGGATCCCGAATCCGTGGCAATATCCTATACGGCCATGACTCACGGGCTGCTGTCAAGCATCCTCATTTATCAGCCTGAAGATGTGACTGTCCATTTTGAGGAGATTTGGGAGAATTTCTGGCGGGGGATCTGTTCAAATGGTTAAATGTTGATTTCACATATGGAGGACGAATGTCTCATGGAGCTTTTACTGCATCATTTATATCTAGTCTCGATATTTGGCTATCTGCTCGGAGCTGTCATTTCCCTCGGATATCTCTTTGTTCAAAAACAAAATACCGGCAATATGATTGTCAATGCGATCTGTGTTGTGGCATCTGTGGCCGCAGCGGCAGCTTCAATCGGGAAAATCTTCACAGAAGTCGAGACACTGAGCATTTTTTCACTGCAATCCGCGATTCCGTTCATTACCCTGGAGATCAGTATTGACAATCTTTCTGCTTTCTTTGTGCTGGCACTGTCGATCCTGGTCTTTTGTGTTTCGATCTACTCGATTGGCTATATATCCCATTACAACGGGAAAAGGAACATCGGCCTGTTTAACTTTCTATATGTAATGTTTATCATTTCGATGTTTTTTGTACTAACCTCGGCCAATGCCGTATTTTTCTATATCTCCTGGGAAGCAATGTCTTTGCTGTCTTATTTCCTGGTAGTATTTGAATCGGAAAAAGAAGAAAATCAGCAAGCCGGAACGTTATATATTGTAATGACCCATCTGGCAACTGCTTGTCTTTTAATTGGATTCATGATCATTTATCACTATACACATTCCTTCGATCTGACGATAGCTCAAAATGGCGCAGCAATCCCCGAAATGGCCAGAAACATTGCCTTCATCTTATTTTTGGTTGGCTTTGGCACAAAAGCAGGCGTTATCCCGCTGCATATCTGGCTGCCTTACGCTCACCCGGCTGCCCCGAGCAATGTCTCGGCGCTGATGTCGGGAATCATGATCAAGACGGCCATCTACGGACTGATCCGTTTTGTGCTTTGCTATTTAGGCGTGCAGAATACCTGGTGGGGAATTGTCATTCTTGTTCTGGGCATGCTGTCAGCTGTACTTGGGGTTGCCTATGCTTTGATGGAACATAATATTAAAAGACTGCTGGCCTTTCATAGCGTAGAAAATATCGGGATTATCCTGATTGGCTTAGGGGTCTCGTATATCGCCTTTGCCCAGAACCATTTGCTCATCGGCGGCCTGGCCTTATCAGCAGCGCTGCTGCATACGTTCAACCATACTCTGTTTAAAGGGGGTCTGTTTCTCGGAGCCGGAGCAATTCAATATGCCGTACATACTAAAGACATCGAAAAACTTGGCGGGCTTCTGAAAAAGATGCCCGTTACCGGTTTCATGATCCTGTGCTTTTCTTTGGCCATATCGGCAATTGTACCGTTTAATGGCTTTATCAGTGAATGGCTGACATATCAGTCCTTATTTGCCAATATACTGCCCGGACAGTTCGGCCTAAACTTCTTTTCGGCTGTCGCCGTGGCAGCATTGGCTTTGACCGGAGCGTTGGCTGCAGCCTGTTTTGTGAAGCTGTTCGGGATATCCTTTCTAGGCCTTCCGCGAAGCGAACAAGCCGCGAATGCGCAGGAAGTTCCCAAAACCATGAATATCGGTATGGGCATTCTTGCGTTGATCTGTCTCGGGATCGGACTTTTTCCGTTAACGATCTTAAAGCTCTTGGATCCGGTCGTTGGCAGTCTCGGCGGCGGCTCAGTCTTCAGTCAGCTTCAGGGAGGCTTTATGCTGGTTTATTATCCGCTGACGGTTTCCCCGGGCATTATATCTCCGGTGGCCCTGGTCCTGGCTTTGGCCGGAATCATCCTGTTTACGCTTCTGGTCATCCGGATCGTTGGCGGTAAATATATCGAACAAAAATACGGAACGTGGGACTGCGGCTTTGAAGCGCTGAATGCACGCATGCAGTACAGCGCGACAGGTTTTTCCAAACCGATCAAGATTGTTTTCAGGATCCTGTTCAGACCAACCAGGAAAATTACGACAGAGGGAGACTCCTTCTATTATCCGGAGTCGATCGAATATGCGACGACGGTCGCCTCGATATTTGAAGATTACCTCTATCATCCTGTCATCAAAAGACTTCAGAAATTTTCCCAAAGAACAAAGTATAAAATTCAAACCGGCAGCATCCATAGTTATTTGATCTATATATTTGCGGCGGTTCTCTTACTGATGCTCTATAACCGTTTGGCTTAAACAATTTGACTGAGGGATTGGCATTCGAGGCAGAAGTTTAATGAAAGACTGTACACCGGGAAGGATAGGAAATGAAGCAATGAACAGCATCGCCTATATAATCATTCAACTGATTGTGATTCTTTTGGCTGCACCGCTTGTGGGCGGCCTGATCAAAAAGGTCAAGGCTTTGACCCAAAAGCGCAAAGGTGCGCCTGTCTTGCAGATGTATTTTGATCTTTATAAACTGCTGCAAAAGACCTCTGTCGTTTCAGAGGTATCTTCGTGGATTTACAAGGCAGCTCCGTATATCGTTTTTGCGACAGCTCTGACTGCCGCGCTACTGGTTCCTGTGTCAACCAAGATTGTACCGGTTCTGATTCCGGGTGATTTTATTATGCTCGTTTCCATCCTGGCACTCGGCAGGTTTTTTATGATGGCTGCAGCCCTGGATACGGGGAGTACCTTCGGCGGGATGGGAAGCAGCAGGGAGGCCATGATTTCTTCACTGATTGAACCATCCATCCTTGTAACCCTGTTTACGGTAGGCCTCCTTTCCGGGTCCACTTCACTGCCTCGCATTATGCAGACCGTACAGGTTACAGGGTTTCCTTTGGCTCATCCGGTTTATATGATGGTGGGGTTGGCGCTGCTGATCATTATCATTGCAGAGACATCCAGGATCCCGGTCGATGATCCGTCCACCCATCTGGAATTAACGATGGTGCATGAAGCGATGATCCTGGAGTATTCAGGCCGGCACCTAGCTTTGTTGGAATACGGCGCAGCAGTGAAACAGTTGGTTTTTATAACACTTTTTGTGAATTTATTCATTCCGCATGACCAGCTGATTCCGTTTATGGGCTTCGGCGCTGTTATTTTGTCACTTCTGCTTTATTTGCTCAAAGTGGTCCTTATGGCGGTGGTCATCGCATTGATTGAAGTCAATACCGTTAAGTTTAAGCTTTTCAGCATCCCGAATCTGGCTGCCTTATCTTTTATTCTCGCTTTTCTGGGAATTTTGCAATTCTTTATCCTGGGAGGTTATCATGTCTGAAAATCTTTTGGAAACCTTGTCTGTGCTGATTTTACTTTCTTCTTTTGTGCTTATGGCCAATAAACGAATCAGCTCCTATATCAAGTCTTTCCGGATTCAGTCCATGCTGATTGCTCTGGCTGCCGGGGTCATGGGAGTCAGAAGCCTGTTGGACGAAGGACGCTGGGATATTTTGATTATCTGTATCCTGATTGTTGTTCTGAAAGTCATCTACATTCCGGGTCTTCTGAACAGGACATATGCCTCTGTAAGGTACAAAGTTGAAAAAGACTTTATCCTGAATATTCCGATCCTGGTTTTGGTCTGCTGCGGACTGGTTATTTTTTCTTATTTCACGCTGGTAACGATTGACGGCAGCAGCCAGGGGATGTCCAATATGCAGCTCGTCAACTCGGTTTCCGTGATCTGGATCGGCCTTTTCTTTATGATCAGCCGTAAAAAAGCGCTTGGACAAATCATTGGCTTTCTGGTCATCGAAAACGGTCTGTATATCACGGCCATGCTCGCAACGCAGGGAATGCCTTTCATTGTGGACCTTGGGATATTCATTGACCTGGTGACCTTCGTTCTGATCATGGGTATGCTGACGTTTCGAATTAATGACCAATTTGACTCCATTGATACGGATCAACTCAATAATCTGAAAGGATAAGATACAACGATATGGGCTTTTTACTTCTGGTCATTCCAATCATTGCCTTACTGCTGCTCTTTATACTTAAACCTAAGCGGCTGCAGCACCTCGTCAATGTCTCATCAGCCGTGCTGCTGCTGATCATTGCAGCCATTCTGACCCATAGAGTCATACGATATGGAGCGATTGCCTATTCTTCGCTGGGCGGATTTTTTTATCTCGATGCTCTGAGCATGATGATTCTGGATATTGTCCTGACGATAGGTTTGATGGCGGCCATCTTTTCGATCGGTTATCTTGAGGAAGAAGTCAGACAGGGTAAGCTGCCGGTCAAAAAAATTCGGCTGTACTATATGCTGATGGTGACTTTTATTTTTACGATGGTACTGGCGCTGACAGTCAAAAACATGGGTCTGATGTGGATTGCGATCGAAGCGACAACGCTGGCCTCAGCCTTTTTGGTCGGCTTTTATAACAATCGCTATGCGCTTGAAGCGGCGTGGAAGTATGTAATTATCTGTTCTGTCGGCATTGCGGTTGCCCTGCTGGGTATCATTTTGCTGCACCTTTCTTCGGCCGGAATTTTGGAAAGTGGCTCATTTTTGGACTGGACGGCGCTGTATACCAACGCGGCATCCTTAAAAAGTTCCGTCCTGCGCCTGGCGTTTATCTTTATTTTGGTCGGATTCGGGACGAAAGCCGGTCTTGCTCCGATGCATACCTGGCTGCCTGATGCGCACAGTCAGGCTCCATCACCGATCAGTGCTATGCTGTCCGGTGTTCTTCTGAACAGTGCGATGTATGGAATTATCCGGACGACGGCCATTGTGAATCACAATCAGGGCAGCAGCAGCTTTACCGGGCGGCTCCTCATCGGTATCGGGATTTTATCGATTGCCACCGCAGCGGTATTCATTCTGACGCAGAAGGATTATAAGCGGCTTCTGGCTTATTCCAGTATTGAACATATGGGAATTATCGCTGTTGCGATCGGGATCTTTACACCGTTGTCCGTTTTTGGCGGGTTGCTGCATATGATCAATCACTCACTGACCAAATCCATGCTGTTTTTATCTGCCGGCAATATCATGCAGAAATATGACACCAAACAGATTTTCAAGATCAAAGGGATTCTGAAGACGTTGCCTGTTTCGGGAACGGTCTTTCTGCTCGGTTTGTTTGCAATTGCCGGAACACCGCCCTTCAGTGTATTTGCGAGTGAGTTCAGCATTATCGCCGCAATCTTCAACCAGTCCAGTCTTTGGGTCGGAATTGTGTTCATTCTGCTACTGGCGATTGTTTTTGCCGGCATAGCTGTGACGCTTTTTAAAATGTTTTATGGTAAGCCGGATAGTATAGAGGCTGCTGATCCCAGGACAGGAGAAATCAACATCCCCGGGACCATCTGCCTGGCTGTTCTGTTGGTGGCCGTTACAGCCGGTGGGATCTATCTGCCGGAAAGTGTCCGGGAGCTGATTATTCAGGCTCAGGGCATTATCCTAGGTACAATCCAATAAAGGGATTCGTAAATCCTGTTAAAACAAAATGGTTTAAAGACAGCAACATATTTACGAATCGATCTGTTAGTACAAGTTCCTGTAATAAATACTCAAATATATGATTATGATTGCGTTAAACTCCCGGGTTGACCTGTGCACCACAATTCCGCTTTCGGCTGTTGCGCCATCCGTGGCGCAAAAAGCCGCGCTCCGCCTCCATGCTCCGCTTAACGCTGAAATTGTGATCCCCAGACCTCATTTAGGGTAATCAAGCTTGGATGAATTATTTGAGCAGGGAATTTGAGAACGTTGTACTAGTCAATGAAATATTGCTGAAAATAGAGGTAGAGATGATGAAGGCATCCGAATTAAAACAAATAATCGCAGAAAAGTTCTTCGTTGCAGAGTTGGCCGATATTGGCGGGAGAAACAGGAATAGCCAGGATCATGAGCTTTATCTGAAAACAGCTTCGGAAAGTGTTCCCGGAATATGCGCCTACTTGAATAAAGAACTGGATTATCCGCTTGTCTTGATGTTTGCCAATGATGAACAAAGTCAGAATTCCTGCTTTGGCGTTTATTACGTTTTTGCGGACAGACAGGAGGCACTGCTTGTGGTGGTGAAAACGTCGGTCAGTCCCGACAAAATGGAAATGCCATCCATCAGCAATATTATCCAAGCTGCGGCAGCGTACGAGCGGGAAATCAAGGATTTATTCGGAATCATCCCGTTAGGCCACCCGGATGCCAAAAGACTGGTTTTTCATAGCAACTGGCCGAACGGGGTTTATCCGCTGCATAAAGCTTTTCCAGCCGGATACAGACCGCAGCGGGCGGCAGAAGAGATTAATTTCCGTAAGGTTGAAGGTGAAGGGGTCTATGAGATTCCGGTCGGACCTGTCCATGCCGGAATCATCGAACCGGGCCATTTCCGTTTCAGTGTGGCCGGAGAACCGATCATTAATCTTGAAGCACAATTGTACTTTGTCCATAAAGGAATAGAGAAACTGGCCGAACAGCAAAGCATTGAGAAATGCCTGTATATTTCGGAACGGATTTCAGGAGATGAGACCTTTGCCAATTCCCTGGCGTACTGTCAGGCCATCGAAAAGATTGTCGGAATCGAAGCTCCGGTCAGGGCAGCCTACACCCGGGTCATTTTTGCCGAGTTGGAGAGACTCACCAGTCATCTGGGCGATCTCGGCGGTGTTTGTCTTGACGCTGCTTACGGGTTTGCGACGTTCCAGTTCCGGATGATCAGAGGCTGGGCTTATGCTTTAGCCGATGAGCTATGCGGCATGCGCTTTCTGCGAAGTGTCAATAAGCCGGGCGGGATTAGAAAAGACTTTGTGGCAGGAAAGGAAACCAGTCTGATTGCCCAGCTGAATAAAATTTGCCACGAGCTTGAGGACACTGTCGAGATTATTAAAGCCAACAGTTTATTTATTGACAGGATAGAAAATACCGGTATTCTAGATCAGAAAATTGCCGCCGATCTGAATACGGTCGGCCCCGGCGGCAGGGCTTCAGGACTGCGCTATGATGTTCGGAAATCTTTCCCGTACGAAGCTTATCCGCAGCTCAATTTTAATATCCCGGAACATTACAACGGCGATATCAACTGCCGGCTGAATACCAAAATAGAGGAGTGCTTCGAATCCATTAACCTGATGATCCAGGCGATCAATCAAATGCCTTCAGGGAAAGTACTGAAACTTGTTGAGGCTGTTGAACCGTATCGCTTTGCTTTCGGCTTGACCGAAGCCCCGCGCGGCGAAAACATCCACTGGCTGATGACAGGCGAGAACAATACTGTGTACCGCTATAAAATACGGACGCCGTCTTTCTGCAACTGGCCAGCCCTCTGTCATGCCGTCAAAGGCAATATTGTGCCGGATTTTCCGCTGATCAATAAAAGCTTTAACCTTTCCTACGCAGGGAACGATCTCTAAAGAGCGGTTTACCGCGATCTGGGGCAAGTCTGGGGGCCACAATACCACTTTCCGGCCTTTGTGCCATCCGTGGCACAAAAGGCCGCGCTGCGCAATCCTGCTCCGCTCACAGTGGAACTGTGGCCCCCAGACTGATCTTATGCATATTCAAGTAGGCTTGCATATTTTTTAGGTGTAATCGTACAACTTACTTTAATCAATTAACCATATCAATGTCTTGCATGCAAGACATACTTAACCAGCTTTTAATTAGTCTGCGTGCCACGGTTCCAGCGTCAAGCGGAGCATGGAGTGCGTAGCGCGGCCTTTTGTGTCAAGGATGACACAATGGCCGAAAGCGGAATTGTGGCATGCAGACAGGCCCAAGATACTAACCAAGATACTAATCCAAGATACTAATTCACCTATTGATCAAAATACACTGTACGAGTAAGGAAGACTAAGAAATGTTTAAGACGCTAAAAAAAATCATCCAATACCCAAGGCTTACCCAGGAATATCCCAAAATACCCGCCAGCGGCGGTCAGTTTCTGGGGCAGACCGAAATCAATCCTGAAAAGTGCAGTTTTTGCGGGGAATGTGTCCTGCGCTGTCCCTCTCAGGCAATCGTGATGGCTAAGGAAGCAGGCATCATTGGGATTAACTATGACGCGTGCATCTTCTGTGTGCTGTGTGAAGAAGTCTGTCCTACAGGCGCAGTAACAACCACCAATCAATTTGAGCTGGCTGAAAAGGATAAAGCAATGCTCCACGTGGATAAAACAGTGGCTGTCAAAAATCAAACGCTGATTATTGATGAAAATAACCTGCCTGACACCTCCTATAAAGCGGTTTGCAGGGACCTGGAAGCAAAGATTAAAAAAATGTTCGGCCGGAGCCTGCAGATCAGAGAAGTGGATTCCGGCTCCTGCAACGGCTGTGATTATGAGATCAATGCGCTGAACAATCCTGTCAACGATATTGAAAGGCTCGGGATCAGTTTTGTGGCGTCGCCAAGACATGCCGATATGCTTTTGGTGACAGGCACCGCAACCAGAAATATGCAGCAAGCGCTGGTGAAGACGTATCATGCAGCACCTGATCCAAAACTGGTCGTGGCAGTGGGCGCCTGCGCTTGCAGCGGCGGCATTTTTAAGGACTCCTATGCCACCAACAACGGCATCGATACCATTGTACCGGTCGATGTGTATATCCCTGGCTGCCCACCACGGCCTCAGGCCATTATTTACGGCATCTTGAAAGCGCTGGACCGGATGAAGTAAATATTACTTCGACGGCCATGGAGAACTAGTATCACGTTACTATGAATGGCATGGAGCAGTACGAATCGGTCTACTAGTTGACTTTTTCCGGACGTGTATGATAATGGATAGTAAGCAGATAAGAATCCTAAATAGAAGTATTTTAGGATTTTTTTCGTGCTATATTATTAGCTTGGATAAAATTGAGAATGTATAAATAAAAAACTTGTAAAGGATGGATCATCTTGTCTATTGTTCGAACTGCGGCGCTTCAGTTAAAAGTCTCTCCAGACAAATCGGAGAACCTCGACCGTCTCCAACAACATTTGGACAGCCTGGCTAAAGAGAATGTTGATCTGGTCATTCTGCCGGAAATGTTTAACTGCCCGTATCAGACGTCTTTATTTCCTGATTATGCGGAGGAAGAGGGCGGGGCATTCTGGCAGAAGCTCTCATCTCTGGCCGTACAGTATAAGATATATCTCGTTGCAGGTTCGATGCCGGAAAAAGACCAGGAGAACAAGATTTATAACACTTCGTATGTGTTTGACCGCCAAGGTAGGCAAATAGGCAAACACCGCAAAGTTCATCTTTTTGATATTGATATTGAGGGCGGACAGCAATTTCGGGAATCGGATACCTTAAGCCCTGGAAACAAGGCCACTGTATTTGATACGGAATTCGGAACGATGGGAATCTGTATTTGCTATGACTTGCGCTTTCCGGAACTGGCAAGACTTATGGTCGATCAGGGCGCTAAAATGATTATTGTGCCGGGAGCCTTTAATATGACGACCGGGCCGGCCCACTGGGAGATCCTGTTCCGAACACGGGCAGTGGATAATCAGGTTTTTACGGTGGGCGCTGCTCCGGCCCGTGATCAGGAAGCCGGATATACGTCCTGGGGGCACACGATGATGGTGGGACCGTGGGGAAACGTCCTGCAGCAAATGGATGAACGCGAAGGTTGTATCATTCAGGATATTGACCTGGCTGAAGTGGCTAAAGTCCGCCGTGAATTACCGCTGCTTACCCAGAGAAGATCAGACCTGTACCAATTGACTTCAAAATGATCATCACTAACGCGGAGAATATGACAAAATAAGGCAGGAGGGGGTTCGATGCAGAAACAAAAATTTGCAGTATTCCAGGCACTCCTAGCAGCTGCACTTTTCGGTATAAGCACGCCATTGTCCAAATTGCTATTGTCCCATTTATCTCCGATCATGATTGCTGCACTTCTTTATCTGGGTGCTGGCACCGGCATGTTCGCGCTGCGATTGATCATTAAAGTAAATAGGCCATTATCTAAAGAAGCAGGTATTGCCAGGAAGGATCTGCCCTTTACAATTGGAATGGTGATTTTGGATATTAGTGCGCCTATTCTGCTTCTGGTCGGATTGAGTACGACTGCGGCTGCTAATGTAGCTCTACTGAGCAATTTTGAAATTGCGGCGACGGCACTTCTTGCCTTGTGGCTCTTTAAGGAGACAATCGGGCAAAGACTTTGGACAGCAATCATTCTCATTACGGCTTCCAGCATGCTCTTATCTTTAAAAGATATTCAAGGACTTTCTTTTTCGGCGGGTTCCATATTTGTCCTGCTGGCCTGTCTCTGCTGGGGATTAGAGAATAATTTTACGAAAATGCTTTCGCTGAAAGATCCTATGCAGATCGTTGTTATCAAAGGATTGGGATCTGGAACAGGTTCCTTGCTCATTGCCTTTGTCACCAAGCAAATGACAGCCGATTACAGCTATATTCTTTTTACGCTTATACTGGGATTCTTCGCTTATGGTCTCAGTATCTTTTTCTATGTCAGAGCCCAGAGAGACCTCGGGGCGGCCAGAACAAGCGCCTATTATGCTGTTGCACCGTTTATTGGCGTCGGCTTATCTTTTATTGTCGCCAAAGAACCCATAACAAATAATTTTATCATTGCAGCCATTCTAATGATATTCGGGGCCTATTATGCGGCTAGGGAGAAACATGACCATCAACATAGTCACGAAGTGTTGTGTCATGAGCATCGCCATCATCATGGTGACGGCCATCATACCCATGTTCACGGTGATTTTACATCAGGGGAACACAGTCATCCGCACGAACATGAAACCATAGAACATGCGCATCATCATGCACCGGATATGCATCACAAGCATTAAACATTTAACCTTATTTGATATTAAAACTTTTTATAAATGGGATAGCACTTTACAAATACAGTAACATATGTTATTAATAACATATGTTACTGTATTATTTTGAATGGAAGTGAAGAAAAAATGATGTCCATGATGATGTCCATTAATTATGCGATTCTGGGAATTCTCAGTACGCAGTCTCTGACGGGGTATGATCTGAAAAAAATTATTCAGGATTCATCTTTTATGTATTGGTCCGGCAATAACAATCAGATCTATAAAGCCTTGGTTGAACTGCTGAACCTGGGTTTTGTGACCAATGAAATCCAGATGCAGGAAAGTTCACCTGCCAAAAAAATATATACGATCACGGCAGAAGGGATCGTAGAATTGAAAAAATGGGTGCTTTCAACACCGGAAATCGCGGAAATCAAAAAAACGTTTCTGATACAGCTTGCCTGGTCGGATCTCCTGAATGATGAGGAATTGAAAAGCCTGCTGTCGGCATATGAAGAGCAAATTAAAATGCAGATCATACTGGAAAAAGAGAAAAGCCGCAGAGGCAGGTTTTCACCAGCCAGAAGCAGAAGGGAACTTACTATGTGGGAGATGATTCAAGAGAATATCATTTCATCCTATGAAAGTGAACTGAGTTGGCTGGAAACGGTCCGGAATAAGCTCGGCAGCGATTTCCAGCAATGAATAAACGACAAGAAGAAAATGGCAGATGAATATCGAATGGAGGGAAAGCTATGAAAAACGGGATGGCCTTCCGCACTCCGGAAGGGAAAAAAGAAGTTCTCAGAATGTATGATGCTTTATTGGAACAATGGTCAGTGCAATATGAGACGATCCATCTGACTACTCGGTATGGCAAAACGTTTGTTTTAGCAGGAGGAGATCCGAACGCGCCGCCGCTGATTCTTCTCCATGGCAGCGGGATGAATTCCGTGATGTGGCTGGGTGATATGCCGACCTATACGAAGCATTTTCGCGTCTATGCAGTCGATATTCCAGGGGAACCAGGAAAAAGCGCCGAAGAACAGTTGCCTTTCGACAGTTCTGCTTATGCGGAGTGGCTTGATGATGTCTTCAAAGCGTTATCGATCAACAAAGCAAGTCTGATCGGGATTTCTTTAGGTGCATGGCTTGCAATCAAGTATGCTGTTTTCCGGCCGGAAAAAGTAGAAAAGCTTGTCTTGCTTTGCCCATCCGGAGTCGGACCGCAAAAGGGTTCTTTCCTTTTTACAGCGATGTTCTATATGTGTTTTGGAGATCGCGGGCTAAAAAAGCTCTTCTATAAAGTGAATGGCAATCAGCCTATTCCCGACATTGTGCTGGACTATCAATTACTGATTGGCAAGAGTTTCAACTTTCGCCGTGAAATGATACCCATTTTTTCCGATCAGGAACTGAAATACTTGACGATGCCGGTAGTTTTATTTGTCGGCGGCAAAGATATCATGCTTCATTCGGCGAAGACTGCTCGGCGGATGGAAACATTAGTTCCGCAGGCCAAGATTAATATTCTACCCGAGGCAGGCCATACACTTACCAATCTAACCACGGAAATCTATGATTTTTTAATTCAGGAATAATGTTATTAGAAATTTTAGGCGTGATATGATATCTTTAACATTGGCTGCCTTTGGAAGGAGTTATTTTACCGCGTGGGAATGCGAAACTATTTTTAGCCAGTGTGAGGTGCTTTCATTTGATTCTATTATCGGCAGAAAAGATTACGAAAAGTTATAGTGAGAAAAAACTCTTAAAAGATATGTCTCTATTTATTAATGAGGGAGACAAAATCGGTGTGATTGGGATTAATGGTACCGGTAAATCGACCTTTTTAAAGATTATTGCCGGTATAGAGACCCCTGATGCCGGAGCCGTTACGTCGGCTTCCGGAGTCAGAATCAGTTATCTTCCGCAAAATCCCGTTTTTGGTGAGCATCTGACGGTTTTGGAACAGGTATTTCTGGGAGCCTCATCCGAAGTCCGGGATTTAATGGAATATGAAGCCAAGTCCATTCTAACCAGACTGGGTATTACGGATTTCTCGATGGACGTTAGTTTCCTGTCAGGCGGAGAAAAGAAACGCGTTGCGATCGCGCGTACACTGGTCAAACCCAGTGAGATCCTGATTCTGGATGAACCGACCAACCATTTGGACAATGAGATGGTCCTTTGGCTGGAAAATTATCTGCGAAAATACAGCGGAGCGATTATCATGATCACGCACGACCGCTATTTCCTCGACAGGGTAACCAACCGTATGATTGAGATCAGTCAGGGAAATCTGTACAGCTATCCGGCGAATTATACCAAGTATTTGGAGCTGAAAGCCCAGCGCGAAGAAATGGAAATCAGCACGGAAAGAAAAAACAGCAGTCTCTTCCGGAGAGAACTGGAGTGGATTAGCCGCGGTGCCAGAGCTAGAGGGACGAAAAGCAAAGAACGGATTGAGCGTTTCAGACAATTAAGCGAGAGAGATAAACCGGCAGCCGGGGAGAAGCTGAACCTCAGTTCGGTAGCATCCCGCCTTGGCAAAAAGACCATTGAAATGAACCATATCGCAAAATCCTACGCCGAAAAAATGCTGATCCGGGATTTTGACCATATCATCCTGCGTGACGCCAGAATAGGCATTGTTGGCAAAAACGGCTGCGGCAAATCGACCCTGTTAAAAATGATCATGGGCTTGGTTGAACCGGACAGCGGGACGATCGTTACAGGGGAAACCGTCAGGAACGGTTATTTTTCACAGGAAAGCGAAGAGATGGACCCCTCTCAGCGCGTCATCGCCTATATTCGGGGTATTGCCGAAAACATTGAGACGGTGGACGGAACAGTGACTGCCACGCAAATGCTGGAACGCTTCCTGTTTCCAGCTGATTTACAGTGGAATGCGATTGCCAAGCTTTCCGGCGGCGAACGCAGACGGCTTTATCTGCTCAGCGTGTTGATGAAAGCCCCGAACATTCTGCTGCTGGACGAGCCGTCCAATGATCTGGATATTGAGACGCTGAGCATTCTGGAAGATTACCTGGAGAACTTCAACGGTGCTGTGGTCGTCGTCTCCCATGACCGTTATTTCCTGGATAAAGTCGTAGACCGGATCTTTGAATTCCAGGAAGATGGGACACTGCGGCAATATGTCGGCGGCTATTCGGATTATCTGGAACAAATTACGGATAAGGGCAGAGAAGAAAAAGATAGTTCTAAGAGAAACAGCCCTTCAAGTACTTCAAGTACTTCAAGTACTTCAAGTACTTCAAATACTTTAATCACTTCAAGCAACATGGGCATTTCAGACCAATTTAATTGTACTGATCCCCAGGGTGAAGCCGCCGAACCCAGGAAAAAATTGAAGTTTACCTACAAGGAAGAACAGGAATACGGAAAGATCGAAGAAGAGATTGCACAGCTCGAAGCAAACTTGCGTACACTGGATGAAACCATTTCGCGGGAGACCAGTAACTATGCCAAATTGCAGGAATTGCTTTCCGAGAAAGAAGAGCTGGAATGTGCCATTGCCTGCAAGATGGAACGCTGGATTTATCTGAACGATCTTGCTGAAAAAATTGCTGCTGCGAAATTATAATCCTTCGACAAACGCTGATTACTTATGTTATAATGACTACTTGATTGTATTATAATGGCGACTTGGTTGCACGAATAAGGATGGTAATAAAATGATCAGTACGACTGGAATATCTCTTCGTTACGGCGGACGTGCGTTATTTGAAAACGTCAATATTAAATTTATCCCCGGGAACTGTTATGGACTCATCGGCGCGAACGGCTCCGGTAAATCGACCTTTTTAAAAATTCTCTCCTGTGAGATTGAAGCCAATAAAGGAGATGTATCGACTGACCCCGGCGAAAGAATCGCTGTCTTAAAGCAGAACCACTTTGAATTTGACGAAGTTGAGGTCTTAAAAACCGTCATGATGGGCCACAAAAGGCTCTGTGAGGTTATGGATGAAAAAGAAGTTCTCTATGCCAAACCCGATTTTTCCGAAGAAGACGGCATGAAGATCGCCGAACTGGAAGCGGAATTTGCGGAAATGAACGGCTGGGAAGCAGAATCCGAAGCGGCAACCCTCTTAAACGGACTCGGTATCGGCGAAGAGTACCACGCGAAAAAAATGAAGGAACTCGACGGCAATGAGAAGATCCGGGTTCTTTTGGCCCAGGCTCTTTTTGGAAGTCCCGATATCCTGCTGCTGGACGAACCCACAAACCACCTCGACATTGCCTCCATTACCTGGCTCGAAAACTTTCTGTATAACTTTGAGAACACCGTGATCGTCGTTTCTCACGACAGACACTTTTTAAATAAAGTTTGCACGCATATTGCCGATATTGACTTCGGCAAAATCCAGCTTTATGTCGGTAACTATGACTTCTGGTACGAATCAAGCCAGCTGGCGTTGAAGCAGATGAGAGATGCCAATGAAAAGACGGAAGCCAAGAAAAAAGAATTGCAGGAGTTTATCCAGCGGTTCAGTGCCAATGCTTCCAAGTCCAAACAGGCTACATCCCGCAAAAAACTTCTGGAAAAACTGACGCTAGAGGACATCCGACCGTCATCCCGCAAATATCCGTTTGTTGATTTTAAACCGGACAGGGAAGCAGGGAATGACCTGTTGGCCGTGAACGGAATCAGCAAAGAAGTAGAAGGGGAGAAGATCCTGAACAATGTCTCATTTATCGTTAGTAAAGGTGATAAGATCGCGTTCGTAGGTCCTAACGGTCTGCCTAAGACATCCCTGTTTAAAATATTAATCGGGGAAACAACTGCCGATAGCGGGGACTTCAAATGGGGCGTCACCACATCTCAGTCCTATTTCCCGAAAGATAACGCGGCCTATTTTGACGATGTTCATCTGAGCCTTGTCGACTGGCTCAGACAATATTCCGGTGACCAGACCGAAACCTTCGTCCGGGGCTGGCTGGGCAGAATGCTTTTCTCCGGCGAAGAAGCGCTGAAGGAAGCAGCAGTACTTTCCGGAGGCGAAAAAGTCCGCTGCATGCTGGCAAAGATGATGCTTTCCGGCGCCAATGTGCTGTTGTTTGACGAACCGACCAATCACCTCGACCTGGAATCCATCACGGCCTTAAATGATGGGCTGATCAATTATAAGGGAACGATTCTGTTTGTCTCACATGACCACCAGTTTGTCCAGACCGTGGCCAACCGAATCATTGAAATCACGCCGAACGGAATTATTGACAAGCAGATCACGTATGACGAATATCTGGAAAGTGAAGATATTCAGGAGCTGCGCAAGAAGATGTACGAGATGTAGGCTGATTTTATTTCCTAATATAAAATGTAAAGTGGCAGAAAAAATTGATGCTGTTCATCGTTTATTCAGACGATTGGCAGCATTTTTATTTTGAGCAATTTGACTTTTTGGGTCATATTTGCTTGTGAGAAAATTCCTATTTAAAATGATGATGTGGTACAATTTGGAAAACCCGAGTTAACCATGTGAAGCAGGGTGATACCCCCTGCAAGCCGCAGATCGGCTTCGGCAGCGACCGAGGCCTGTTCATGTACCAGAACAGATTGTCTTTGATGAATCGCAGGGGTGGACGGCGTAGTCGAGCGCCGCGTTCAGCATGCCCATGATGTTCACGAGCATGCTCTTGAAATACTCGTGCAGGTATATGTCGTTGGTGAACTCTTGGAGCATCGCAGGGTTGAGCGCCTTCAGGCGGTAGTGCCAGAGCTTAGGCTTGACATGGTTTTTTATTTAACCTCGTACCCCGTGTAGGTGTTACAGTGAACCTCTCAGCTTGAATATTTAACATCAGAGAAAACAAAGTGATATAAGTTTTTCTGCGAAAAGTGTTGCAAAAGTTGCCTTAGATTGTCTATTAGAATAGGTGAATAGAAAACAATTCTAATATTTTTTGTTTTTATTTATTTACTGTTCCTTAGGGGGAATAGATAGTGAAACGTCCTAAAATCAAGGTTTTGATTGAATGATTCCGATCCATTTTTGGTTCATAAAGCTTCTTTAAATGTGAAGGATTCGCAAAAAGTTTTGACAGAGAGGGAATCTGAAATCCTCGTTCGAATTGCAAAAGGTTTAAGAAATAAGGAAATTGCCGCAAGTTTGGGAATTTCGAAACGTACGGTGGAGTATCATGTCAGCAACATTTTGGAAAAACTTGGAGTTAAATCCCGTTTGGAAGCAGCATTAAATTATCAGGAAATAAAGAGTGGATTAAAATAGAAAGTATCAAGTGATCTTAAATGGGTTTTATAAGGGTATTCTCTAGAGAATATTAGGAGCCAACTGTAGTGAATACCGGAAAAATAAATTTTCAAGACCTGTAGTTTATACGGTTGCTAGTAAATGGAAAATAATACAAAATGGAAATTGTAAAGCGGTAATGCAGCAATAACATTCGTTGTTTTATATTTGCAGTAAATGAGAATAGATATGATTCGACGCAAAAATAGCAGATGAGTCTTATTCAAAAGATTTTTTTCCTGGAAATAGGAAGCGAGGTGATTTTGGTATAGAAGCTTCGAACAATCTTTACTCAGCAGTAAGTAAAAATAAAGATAAGAGAGAGGAGTCAAAAAATGAAAAATTTTAATAAAATATTAGTAATAGTTTTAACGATGTCCTTCATACTTATTGCCAATATATCTCCGGCATATGCTTCGGTAGATGGTTCAGGGAAACTCTACGCAACTATTGAATCCACGCCATTGAAGAGTTCGGCTTCATCAAGTTCAAGCACCGTTATGACGACGGGAACCGGAGAAGCACTTGCATTAATGTCAACAACTGTAACAAACGGTTATAGATATCTTATGGGCAGATACGCAGGAGGCGGAGCTGTCTATGGTTACGCATTGAGTTCGAAAGTAACTCCTGCAACCGGGGCATATGTTATTACAGATCTTAATTTATATTCTAGCGAAAGCGAAAGCTCAGTAGTTTGTGAAATATCTTATAATAGTACTTTGAATTCCAATCAGGTATATAAGACTTACAGCCAGATGCACTTACTACGAGTGACAGATTACGCGGATTTTACAGGGTATTGGCATGCATACTCTGGTTACGTCCACACAAATTTTGATACAGGTAATGTCTATGCTTATTATATAGACTTACTCTACTAATTTAAGTCATTACAAAGAAAGGAAGGATAGATAATGAAAAAGTACCGAAAATCATTGCTGGAATTTGTGCTACCGTCCTTTTACTAGGGGGCATCATTATAGCAGATCTTAATAAAACCGCTTCTGCAGAAACAAGCTCGCCCGTTAAAGTTGAAAATAACAAAATGCTCAGGAATGAACTAAGCTTCGAAATAACGAAAGTTAACTTTAATATCAGTACGAGCACAAATACAAAATTCGCCGAAGTTTATATGACGATAGAAAATACAAATGGAAGAGATAAAGTAATGCTGCCAAAAGGAGCAATCGTTGCAATGGTGGGATCAAGCGGCAAAGTTTATAATATTGTAACTAAGGATGAAGAAGCTGGAATAGATTATTCGTTGGATGTTGGGTATAAACAGACAGAATCTTTCCGGAAATCTCTCGCAGAAAAGAAAAATAAAACGTATGAACCTGGAGTCTTCTTAGTAGTGCCGGGGGTTAGTGTAGATATGTCTGAAGAAAACATTGCTGCAGTCGTATACGAGGATATCAATGGGAACAGGACAAATATTCCGATTGTGGGGATTGAACCAACGTCAACTGAATTGTCGGGCGGAAAATAATAATCAGCCAATCATCAGATGATTTCTGAGTTATTCAGAAGTCATCTTTTTAAGTGCGCCCGGCATGGGCAACAACTCGGCGGTGAGAGTCCGCTGCACGCTTGGTAGTAGGAAGTGCTAGCCGAACGGCAAGGGTGTCCATCGTGAGGTGGAATCTAAAGGAAGCCGTAAGCAAAGTCCTGAACCGACGAACAGAAACCGCATATAAGGCTGAATCAGGGTGGACGAGTTTGCTTAATAAAACAAAGTCCAATACTACCCGAACCCTGTACAGTAAATGCGGCGGTTACATGGGATGAAGGTTGTTGTTCTTACCCGGGGAGATCTCATACCACGCTCCCGACAAGAGGGACGCATTCGACGACCACAGGAGCAAACCGCGCAGTGATGTGTAGCTGAGGCATGAGAAGTCAGCAGAAGCTATAGTACCGCGGAAACGCGGGAAGGGCTGAACAGTAGTAGTCTTTTGAAGAAGGAAGAAGGTGGACGATGTGAAGAAGGCAGAATACGAGGGAAACCTTGGCTGCCGCCCGGAAGATAGGGTGGAACCCGAAGACAACGGCGGAGCGCGGAGCATCGTTGAACGAGAAACCAAGGAAAAAGACGGTGCAGTCGACCTAATGAAAAGACTTCTGGACAGAGAAAACCTGAACAGGGCTTTCAAAAGGGTTAAGTCAAACGGTGGAGCAGCAGGAGTCGACGGAATGACCGTGGATGAAATGCTGCCCTGGCTCAGGAAACACAGAGAGGAGTTGCTACAGAGTTTAGGAAACGGGATGTACAGGCCTCAACCGGTTAGGAGAGTAGAGATACCCAAACCGGATGGAGGAGTACGAAAACTTGGTGTGCCAACGGTCATTGATCGGATGGTGCAACAGGCATTGGTGCAGATATTGCAACCAATCTTTGAACCGCTGTTTTCGGAGGCAAGCTACGGCTATCGACCGGGGCGCAGCGCACAGCAAGCCATGAAGGAAGCGAAAGAGTACTACGAACAGGGATATACCCGCGCAGCGGATATCGATCTGTCAAAATACTTCGATACGATGAATCATGAACTGCTGATGAATATAATACGCAAAGAAGTAAAAGATAAGCGGATTATAGACCTCATCAAGAAGTTTCTGAAAAGCGGAGTCATGGAGAATGGAGTGAAAAGCAAGACGGAGGAAGGCAGCCCACAGGGAGGCCCGTTATCTCCGTTACTTTCGAATATCTACCTCAATGAATTCGACAAGGAAATGGAAAGACGGGGGCACAAGCATTTGCGATACGCGGATGACATTGCTGTCTACACCAAGAGCCGCAGAGCAGCAGAACGTGTATTAGAAAGCTGTAAGCAGTACCTTGAGAAGAAACTAAAGCTGAAAGTGAACTCGGAAAAGAGTAAAGCGGGATCACCGCTGAAGCTTAAGTTCCTTGGCTTTGCCTTGTACAGGACGGGCAAAGGTACGGGAATACGGGTGCATGAAAAGTCAA
The DNA here is from genome assembly GCF_000305775.1 of Dehalobacter sp. DCA. Taxonomy (NCBI): domain Bacteria; kingdom Bacillati; phylum Bacillota; class Clostridia; order Eubacteriales; family Desulfitobacteriaceae; genus Dehalobacter; species Dehalobacter sp. DCA. The sequence goes on along the minus strand of NC_018866.1, from coordinate 713,170 downwards.
TGAAGAAATTCAAGGAAAAGCTCAAAGGCATCACAAAACGGAATCGCGGAAGGGCCATTCAACAGATTCTGAAGGAACTGAAGCTATATACAACGGGGTGGCTTAATTATTACGCTATTGCCGGTATGAAGAGCAGAATTCAGGAACTGAACAGGTGGCTGAAACGACGGATACGGATGTATATCTGGAAGCAGTGGAAGAAACCAAAAACCCGAATCGGGAACTTGATAGCACTCGGCATGTCGGTTTACTGGGCACACAAGAATGGGTACACTGGCAAAGGCTACTGGAGAGTAGCCGGGAGCGGGATACTTAATCATACGTTGACTGACAAATACCTCGAATCCCTCGGCTATGATGACATAGCCAAGAAATACGAGGTACTGCACTTAAACTATTGAACCGCCGTACGCGGAACCGCACATACGGTGGTGTGAGAGGCCGGGGGCGAGACGCCCCCTCCTACTCGATTAATCTAAGGCATACACGTCAGTAATTGATTATGGAATCTTTTGCTTGAATTATAGGTAGTAATTATTTATAATTGGTAAAAAAAGTAAGGATAATCAAATAAAAAATAAAACAGCATTCTTTGTAGTTATTCATAGTTTATTTAAGTAAAACACGTGAATAAATGAAAGAAAGGAAAAACGGCAAATGAACAAACAATCGCGATCTTTGTGCCATTTACTAGTGATTTTAGTAATTCTGATTCCAATTCTTACAGGGTGTACCTCAACGGCCAATTCAAATTCAGGCACAACGTCAGCGCCGGACTCATCCATAACATCTGAATCATCTGAAGATACTGGCTCCAATGCACCAGCAGAGACAGAAGAACCAACTACTGAAAAATTCTCAGGAGTGTGGCAGTGTAATTACGGCGACAGGAATATGGCGCAAATTCAAGTCTATAACGAAACGGAAAACGGTTTTGATTTTCATCTTTTTGTTGCGGAATACGATCAGGAAGGAAAGATTACCCAAGGAGGATTCAGCACATACGCCCGGAAGGAACCGGACGGCAAGGCCTCCTATTCCGCAGACGAGAAAGAATCAGGATATAAGCTTAAGCATGTAGAGGGTACTCTTACCATTAATAATGGATACCTGCAGATTACCTATAACAACCTCCAATTACGTCCCTATGACCAACGGAAGCAAGCGCAGCTACCGACCTCTTTTGAAAAGGTGCCTGCAGAACAAACAAAACAAGCAATGTACAAGGTGCCATTCTTTACGAGAGAAATCATCGGCTTTCCTTTAGATTTAACGATTGAGCAGGCAGATAAACTTTTCGGCCATTTATTGGATGCGGAAACATTGCCTGAACATGGAGATAGTATTGAAGTCATTATGACACGAAAATACGCGGATACAAAGGTGTCATTTTATTATCCCGAAGGTGAAGGCAAGAATTATTTCTTTTTGAGTATAGAAACAGCTCATCCCGGTCTTAGTTTTGTAAGGGGTATTCAAGTGGGTGATTCGTTGGAGTCGGTTATATCTAAATTACCAAATGAGAAAAACGAAAGTAAGATTGGGGATAATGATAAAATCCAGACCTTGTATGGGAAAGTACAACATCTTGATATTTATGGGTATATCTGGTTTGGCAAAAACGGTCTTAAAAACATCTGGTACAGTGACGGAGAAAAAATATTTAAATTGGAATTTGATGCTACCGATCATGTATCCAAAATAATTCTTTCAAACGCGAGCGACTGAGCTGTCTTATTCATTTTAAAATGTCTAGGGCTTCTATTATTATAGATGAATGCCCAAAGCAAAAACTGGCGAGTTACCCCGCCAGTTTTTAATTCATTCTCAAGGATGAAAAGCTTCAATGATCTGACCGTTAGTACTAACGATCCCAAATGGATCATAAAAACAACATCCGCCGCAACGGGGGAACTTACTTGTATCCCCACCATAGTAATAGTTATTATAATAGTTTCCAGCAGCTTGTTCAAATGTTAGAAGGTGCAATTGCTTTACTTGATCGAGGGCGCCGCAATATCCCATCGGGTCAGTGTCGTAACTGCTCTTAGTGTAAGTGCACAGGTGTACGTGAGGGCCAAAAGTTCCATCACTGCCATTTGCTGACCCACCCATGGTACCTATTATAGTGCTGGTTGTTACAGGATCTCCTTCACTCACACTCGTAGTGTTTAAATGTGAATAAGAGGAATAGAATTTTCGGACACCTGTTAAGTTATGCTCGATGACAACAATTCGCCCGTTCCAGGTCGAATTATCAGACCGAACAAATACCACTGTTCCACCGAATATGGGCTTTACGTTAGGGCCAACGTCAGTTCCTAGGTTAATATCGTAACCCAGATGCCCATGATTATTTGTTTCTTTGTCGTTAAATCCCTGACCTACCGCCCAGCCGGCAAATGGACTGCCGCTTGGTAACGTAGCACCCACTTTATAGGTTTTATATCCTACAGGGACGCCTCCATTATCCGATACGGTTACCGCCGTTGTTGCTGTGAATCCTCCATCGTTAGTAGTCACGGTAATAGTAGCTGTCCCGGCTAATTGTGCCGTTACCAGTCCGGTACTGCTGACAGAGGCATTTTGATTGCTGCACGACCAAGTAACCGCCTTGTTCGTCGCGTTGGCTGGAACGACGGCAGCTGTCAATTGTTGGGTATCCCCCGCATCTAAACTGACGGATGTTGGGTTTACGCTTACTCCGGTAACCGGAATAGATGCTGAGGCAACGGTCACTGCTGAGTTTGCCGTAAAACTGCCGTCTACAGTCCGAACAGTGATCGTTGCGGTTCCTGAAGCTGCGCCTGCGGTTATAAGGCCAGTACTGCTCACTGTTGCCACATTTGTATTGTTGCTTGACCATATTACTGCCTTATTCGCTGCGTCGGACGGGGACACGGTCGCTGTAAGCTGCTGGGTCTGATTGTAAGCAAGCGTTACTTGGCTGGGAGATACCGTGACGCCCGTAACTGCCACACTTGAAGCGATAGCGTTCAGCATATTGCACGTAGCTGAAACGAATTTCCCGGCAAAATCCCTGTCAAGGATATCTTGTGGTGAGCTGGGGAAAGGAAGCTCAATCAACGCCGCGCGCATGCCATTATTTTGTCCCCAAAGACTTACATACCCTTTGGCGGAACTAGATAATGTGCTAAGACTAAAAGTTGAGCCGAACTGATTCTGAAAACATTGCCCAATCGCTGTATCCCCAAGAGATTCATTGAGCCAGCCGTGAACATCTAATAAAACCATGGTTTGCGCTTCACTTTTCCATTGCAGCAAGACCTGACTAAGGGCAAGCACTTCAGCTGAACCCAGTGCTGAGGAACCGTTAAAGTTCCTGGTGTTAGTATAAGGATAAAAGTCGTTATTATTGGTATACGGGAAGGAACGGTTAATATCCTTGCCTGCGCTGACTGTTGCCCGACCAGGACCGTTATTTGTCCAACCGTCCAGGATTCCATCCGGATTGGCGCAGGGAATAACGTAGATCGTCCATGCGGAGAGGTTTTCCGCAGCAAGTTCTTCAATCGTCGTTTTGGCGATTTTGACCAGTTCCTCGCCGTCAGCCGCCCAGGCATCTTCAAATCCGTGAACTGCGAATACTGCAGCCAGTACATTGTTGCCACTGCCGATTTTATAATATTTTAGGGAGCGGTTATTGCCGCTGGTACCGTAAGTTCCTTCCACAACATTAGCAATGGAAATAGTTGGCAGGGTCACTGAAGTCGACTGAAGGACTCCTGTCGATACATAGCCGCGCTTGCTTGCCGAACCACCTGTGTTGTACTCGATGTAAGCATAGGCTGATTCTACCGAGGCGCTGCTTAGTATGCTTACTCTTTCGTTATCGAAAATTGTGCCGATTGTTGTAAAATTGGTATTTGGTCCGGTATATACGGTTTGGTTCCCGACAGCTTTTGCTAAACCGATACCTGTTCGCAATGCCGGAACAGAACTCAGAGAGCCTGTAGCAGTCAGGCAGTTTTGATTGACATAGCCTCTTTTTCGTCCGGAGGCTGTATTGTATTCGATGTGATACCATTGCGTCGGATAAATAGAAGAAATGTCTCTTTCCAGAATGACGACGAACTCTTCCAGGGAGACCCCGCCGCTTAGGAAATAGGTTTCATCCGGGCCGCAATAGACAGTGGACGGAGTGGAAGTGACTTCAGCCAGAACGCCTCTGTTCCTGTCTGCTAATTGCGTTGTATCGACATAACCTCTTTTCGTTCCGGAGGGGGAGCTAAATTCAATATAGGTGAAGCCGTTTTGACTTTCATTAAAGCGGGTGACCCCTTCACCAGAATAGACAGTTCCAGAAGCGGTGTAATTGTTCGACGGTCCGGTATAGACCGTCAGATCCTGGTTGGTTGCATCGGCACAACCCGTAAACGTCCTCTCCGAGACACCTGCGGCAACGGTAGAGGGATCATTCAAATAGTCGTATGGAACATAGCCTCTTTTCTTATTGCTTGATGTGGGGTAATGAATATAGAACCACGATTTTTCCTTGCCGAGAACCAGGACCGGATCATTCTGGCTGACACTTCCTACAGACGCGTAGTTTATGTCACTTGGTCCAAGATAAACAGTGTCTGCATTTGCAATCGTAGCGACAGCTCCAGTGAGAGTCTGAAGACCGCTGGCCGACACATAGCCCCGTTTTTGACCGGAGGAGGTTGTGTACTCGATAAAAGAATAGGCAGACTCTGCAGTAACACCCTCAATCCTAAAGACAGTCTCATCAGCGGATAAGGAGCCAATAGAGGCAAAACCTAAATTTGGTCCAGCATAAACATATACATTCTGTTGGATGGAAGCTGCATTTTGAAATGTTTTCAGTGATCCAAGTCCGCTGGTCGAAGAATATGGCGTAATTAAGTTTTGATCGACGTAACCGCGTTTTCTGCCGGAAGTTGAGTTAAATTCAATATAGTACCAGGAAGAAGCGTCTTTTTCCAGGATAACTACGTATTCTCCGGAGTAAACACCTCCCCCGGTTACGTAATTGCTGCGGGGACCGGTATAAATGGTAGCAGATGATGAAACGTTCGCAAGCACCCCCCTGTTCCTGCTTGCAAGTTGACTGGTCAAGGCGTATCCACGTTTGGTGCCAGACGATGTACTGTATTCAATATACGTGTAGCTCCCGCTGGTTTCATTAAAACGTGTGAAACCTTCCGTGGCATAGACATTCCCGGGTAATGGATAAGTGGTTGAGGTTCCCGGACCTGTGCATACCGTAATGTTCAGGGTTGAAACATCGGCATAGCCGGTTAAAGACCGGGTCGGGACGCTGGCCGCTACAGTAGCCGGATTCGTGATTGTGTTGTACGGGACATAGCCTCTTTTCCTGGTAGTGGCTCCGGTGTAGTACTCGATATAGAACCAGTTTTTTTCCACGGCGAAGACCTCGACTTGCTCTATGCCAACACTGCCCACAGAGGCATAAATGCTGGAACTTGGTCCATGATATACAGTTGAAGCGCTTGCGGTATTTACTTTTACTGACATAATATCTCTCCTTTGTTTTTGAAAATTTTTGAACCAGCTGATTAATTAGCAAAGAGAAGAAATATGGATATTCGTAAACCTGCTTGGTAACTTTTTTCTAGGGTCCTAAAATCAAGAAAATAGTTTAGCCGTTCTGTAATATTTCTCCCTTCAGCTTGATTATATTTCCTCAGCAACTTGTTAAACGGCAAAAACTCGGCAAAAACTCGGAAATTTGAAGACAGAAGAAAAGTCTGTAACGGAAGAGAGATCAATCATAGATTGTCTGCTAATTATAATGAAGCGCCATTTGCGTTACATTGGGTTGATGATCAACTTGCACTTTTGGAAATGTTGCAACACTATGTCGCTTGTTATGGTTAAATAAAAGAGGAAGACGACCCGAAGGTCGCCTTTTTCACTTTTGGACTTAAAAATTCTCAAAAACCAATTGCTTGAATTGTTGCCTAAAGGGTTGAATAAGTTAAAAATAGATAAACCTGTCCAAATATGCAGCATTCATTTAATAGCAGTACTTGAGAAATACCAAACAGGGACTATATCTGAAAAGACTGTTCTCGATTGGGTTAATACAGTATGGTTTTCTGGGTTATATGAATACTGTGATGAACAGTGTGATTCTATTGCCAGTGTGACGAATGAACTCGAAGAAATTGATGAAGACGGGAAGCAACTTACAACGGAAAAAGCAGATAAATATATCCATGCATTGAGAAATAATATTGAAATCTGAACGCCTTTTATAACAGAAAATATTTTGCAAGGAGATGGAATTCCCGTCTCCTTTTCCTTATGCAAAAAAAAACGAAAGGCAAAAGTGGAACCGGTCCAGCTAGCCGATTCCATTTAGGTTTATTAATAGCTTAGGGTAAATTGTTTTTACCGTCTAAATATTGGCGAATTAAGGAAAGAAGCAGATTATTACAGATTTTTCATATCACCAGGTAAGACGGAAAAGATAATCACCAAAAAATCAGAAATAAGACTAACATTTACAGTGTTATTCCTATGAAAGCTATAGACAGTTTGTCCCAAAATCGACACTGGTGTCGATTTTGGGACAAGCCTATTTAGAGGATAACTAAAAAGCTTAACTTAATCTTGATTTTAGCAGATTGAAACAATTATAATGGCAATAATCATCATTAACATAGTTTTTTATACCGAAGGAACATAACCATGATCACAAAAACCGAAACCGTCAAAAAATATGCCCAGGATGAAGAGAGCAAATTGCTGCTTGCGCGGGCGCTGGACAAACTTGATGAATCAGAAAAGAAAAATATTCCGGTTTGCACGCGGTTCTGTAATGAACAGCAGCGGGTGCTGCTTGGAAATGCGCTGAAAGCGAGCGGAAACCCCCGGCACTTTTTCTGGGGAGGCTATGAAGGGGCTGAGCGTACCGTATTGGTCTTTCTGCCGGACTACTTGGAGCCTGAACAAGTCATTCAGGATGATGAATATTGCCCATTAGCTTTTATCCGGGCGGAATATCCTGCAGACAGCGGCCTGTCGCATCGGGATTTCCTAGGTAGTTTGATGGGGGCAGGAATCAAACGGGAAACGGTCGGTGACATTCTGGTCGGGGAAAACAGCACGGATCTGATTGTCCTGAAAGAAATCCTGCCGTTCCTGATAAACAATCTGGAATCAGTCGGTCGCGTCAAAATAAAAACAGCAATCATCCCTGCGGGATTGCTGCAAATACCGGAAGAAAAAGTTCTTCTGCTGAAAGACACCGTAGCCTCATTACGGCTGGACAGTGTGGTCGCGGCAGGTTTTAACTTAAGCCGTACCAAAGCGGGGGAATATGTTGAATCCGGAAAGGTCATGCTGAATTCGCTGGAATGTGACAAAACAGATAAGACGGTTGCGGAAGGGGATACGCTATCTTTGCGCGGCTTCGGAAAAATTAAGCTTCAGGAAATAGGTGGACTTTCTAAAAAAGGCCGCCAGTCCATCGTGATTAAAAAGTATGTCTAGTACAACGCTCTTGAAATAAATACCCAAATTTATGCCATCCGTGGCACAAACAGCCGCGCTCCGCCTCCATGCTCCGCTTAACGCTGGAACTGTGCCCCCCAGACCTCATTGGGGTAATCAAGCTTTCATGAATTATTTGAGTAGAGAATTTGAGAACGTTGCACGAGTACAAGGTATATAAAATAGTTGTACCACATTTATTTCCGTGCCAGCCGTTCTGCTTCAATCTTCGCTGCCCGAAAGCAGTCCCTGATTTCTTCCGCAGTAAACACAGATCCTTTCGCCAGCTTCCTGAAATATTGCATCAATACTTTGCCGACTGCATAGCAGCTAATAAACACAAGCGAGGCTGTTCCCGGCGTGCTGCCAGAGTCTGCGTCCAAGCCAACCCTGGTCAATCCTTCCAGACCATATTTGGCAGTAAGCGCAAGGCCGGCCTGCCCGGAAAGCTCGCGGAAAAGACGCTGGGCGTCCTCGGGAGCCAGCGTTTGACCGGATTCCTCCGCCAGACGAAGGGTCAGGTAGACTTCAGTAATCTGGAGCAGGACCATATCTTTGTGTTCAGCGGCTGAGGCAGCCGTGCCGGCAGTCAAGACGATCAGCCGGTTCATTCTGTCTGTGGTTTTATTCAGAGGGAGCTTATTGACGGCTTCCTCTATTTTATTGAGATATTCTTCCGGCGTTATGGCTTCCACGCCACTGCAGACAGGACAGGACCCAGCGTCATGGACATGCACAGCATGGCCGGTCTGGGAATGGTCATGGCCACAGCTGCAAGATTGTTGGTGTAGGTGATCGTGTTTATGTTTCATTTTTCTCATCCTTTCCAGTACCCCAATGCATGCTTTCGTGGATAATATACAATAAAGCTAATCTTTAGTAAAGATGAACGGCTGAAGGACGGCTGAACAGAATGAATTTTGAAGCTGTATTTTTAACAAAAATAATGAAATATATGGTAAAATAATAAAAAATAGGGTCTAATTTGGATTGAAATCGTGTTATTTGCTGAAGACAGTCGGAAAAGGAGTTTTCAGAGTGAAAAGCTGGACGGTTAAGAATACTATGCTTTTATTGCTTCTGATGATGATGCTGTTCTCGGGATGCGTGCCAAACGATTATCTGAAAGGCATGGCTGAGGACATGAATAAAGAACCGCTGGTTATGAGAATTACCTGGAAGACGTATTCAGGCCGAGGAGAAGCGATTCAAAAAATAGTAGAAACATACAATGCCATGGGCGAAAACCATTTAAAAGTCCAATTGGCTGACGGGGACGAAGATCTCGCTGTCATTGAGACGTTACTGAACAAAAATTCAAACGTGGACATTTTTGTTCTTCCTTACCGTTATATCAAGTATTTTGGAAATCATGGCCAGCTGTTGGACCTGACTAGTGAATTTCAGGCTGAAAAGGACTATTTTTACCCTAATTTATGGGGGCTGGGCGTCATCAATCAAAAAACCTACGGCATTCCCTGGCTGGGGCATTCGATTTGTTTGCTTTACAACAAGACCCTGCTGCAAAAAGCCGGTGTAGATCCAGAAACGATTAAGAGCGTTAACGATTTAGCGACTGCCTGTGCCAAAGTTGAAGAGGGCACAGAAGCCAAAGGCATTGGCCTGGTCGGGGCTAATCATAACGATATCTCCTGGATGGTCAACCAGTTTATTTATGGGTTTGGTTCCAGCCTTGTAGATAGTAACGGGACAACTGTGACGATTAATAATGGGAAATCCATCGCTGCAATCGATTTTTATAAAAATACCCTCGGGAAATACGCTCAGGATACGTGGAAAGAGGACTCAGGTGTGGAAGTCATGGATTATTTCCGGGAGCAGCAAGTCGCGTTTGAATTCCAAGGGGTATGGGGTGTCACGGATATCTGGAAGAATGGGAATCCGTTTAAAGTTGGAGTTATTCGCCTTGATGACATTGGCTTGTTACCGGAAGTCGGACCAATGATGCTGGCGCTTCCTTCCAATCTTAGCCCGGATCGGAAAGAAGAAGCGATCTGTTTTATCCGCTATCTCATTTCAAAAGAGGCCCAGGAAAACATTCTCAAGGGAGAGTACAGCCCGGAACATGAGGCTTATTATCCATTCCGTATCCCGGTAAGGAATGATTTGCAGGACAGTGATTTTTTTCAGCTCTATCCGGAATTTCTTTCGTTTAGTGAAGGTTTTAAAAGTCCCAGTATTGATGTGCCGGTGCCGCAGTGGCAGAAGATTAAAGATCAGTATTATGCGCCAGGTCTTCATCGGGTCATGAAAGGGGAACTAGCGACGGAGGAACTACTTCAAACCATGGAAATTGAGGGCAATAAGATTTTGAGCGAGCAGGAGAATAGGAGGTAAAGGATGAACGTTAAAATTCTCGTAGTGGAGGATTCAAAAACGGATATGATGCTGATCAAAAATATGCTCTACGACTATCATTTGCTTTTTGCTTACGATGGGATCGAAGCGATGCAAGTTGTAGAGCGCTGCCCGGAGATTGATATTATGATTTTGGATTTGAATATGCCCAGGATGGGCGGTTTTGAAGTCCTGCAGGCCTTGAAACAAAATGAAACCTATCAAAATATGACAACGTTGATTTTAACAAACTATGACGAAACAGAAAATGAAATTAGAGGGTTGGAACTTGGCGCTGTTGATTACATAAGAAAACCACTGAACATGGGGTCGCTAAGGAAACGAATTGAAGTTCATCTAAGCCTGAGGCGAGCGCATCAAAGTATCGCGATGCAAAATGCTGTTCTTGAAGAAAGGGTTTTACTGAGAACCCGTGAACTGGAAATTACCCGTGATGTCACAATCCATGCGTTAGTCGGTTTATTGGAAGCAAGAAATATTGAATCCAGCAATCATGTGAAACGAACGCAATGGATGATCAAAATTCTTTGTGAATACCTGAAGACCAAAAATGCCTATGCTGAAATTTTGAATCATGACTATATTACCGAGATCTTTCAAACGGCTCCCCTCCATGATATTGGTAAGGTTGGGATCCCGGATAAAATTCTTCTTAAACCGGGGATGCTTGATTTGGAAGAATTTGAAATTATGAAGAAACATACGTTGTACGGCGTTGAAGCGCTGACGCACGAACTTGACCCGGATCATACTGCCAGCTTTTTAAAAACGGCAATTGATATCGTCGGCACGCATCATGAAAGGTATGACGGAACCGGTTACCCCTATGGTCTAATAGCTGAAGAGATTCCTTTATGCGGCCGATTAATGTCGATTATTGATGTCTATGATGCCTTGACCAGTGAAAGAGTGTACAAAACCGCAGTGGATCATGAACAAGCCCTGAAAATTATTCAAAATGAACGGGGCCGCCAATTTGATCCGAATATAACCGATGCCTTTATGGAAGTTGAAAACGAAATCCGTAAGATCAAATACAAATTTATTCAGACTGTTCGTTAGCGGGGGAGGGATACGTGTGAAAAGAACACGTGTGATCTTGCTCAGTCTGACCCTGATTTTTATATTTAATCAGACTTGCGCTGCACAAATCAACGAAATAGAGTTTACACCGGAAGAGAAGAATTTTATTCAACAACATCCGGTTATTTGCGTCGGTGTTGATCCCCAATTTACGCCGTATGAATTTTTGGATACGGATGGTGTATATAAAGGAATCGCTGCCGATTATCTTCAATTAATCAGTGAAAGAACCGGAATAAAATTTGAAATTTCTCAGGATATTACTTGGTCGGAAGCTTATGAAAAAGCGGTCGAAAAAAAGCTGGATATACTGCCATGCGTGACCTTGACCAAGGAACGGGAAGAATACTTTTTGTATTCCAATTATTATTACGCTTTTCAAAGAGTCATTGTTGTTAAAGAAAATAATGAGACTGTGACAGACCTGAGTGACCTATTGAACAAAACTGTCGCAGTCAAGAAAGATGGCTCACATAACAGCTTCCTAAAAGAATTTCCTTCCATAAACTTAAGTCTATATCTGACTGAAGAATCAGCGCTTGAAGCTGTAGCGGCAGGGAAGGAATCCTATTATGTCGGGAATCTTGCAACGGCAAGTTATATTATCAAAACCAACGGTCTGACCAATCTGAAATATATTGAAGTGAATTCAGATCCGAAGCAATATCTCTATATTGCCGTACGTAACGACTGGCCGGAGCTCGTCGGAATTATCAATAAGGGTTTGGCCGGAATTACGTCAGAGGAAAAGCTTGGGATCACCAACAAATGGATTGGTTTTGAAAATAAGATTGATTATCACAAAATCATCATTTATGCTGCAATGGTCGGGGCCATTATTCTCGGTGTGCTTTTGGTCTCCTGGTTCTGGATTCTTAGATTGAAAAGAGAAGTTGCTGCACGAATCAAAGCGGAAACCGACTTAAAAGCAGCAAAAGATGAAGCGGAAGCCGCCAATCATATCAAATCAGCTTTTTTAGCACGGATGTCCCATGAAATCAGAACTCCATTGAATGCTATCATGGGCCTGGCTTATCTGCTGAATCGAACCCCCCTCGATACATCTCAAAGCAACTACCTCAGCAAAATTATTCTTTCTGCAAAGGATATGCTGGCGATCATTACCGATATACTCGATTTCTCCAAAATTGAATCCGGCAAAATAGAAGTTGAACGAATCTCGTTTAATCTTGACAAAATTCTTCAACAAATCATCAATATTTCATCATTAAAAATTGAGGAACAGCATATTACCTTTCTTTTTAAAAAAGATCCGAATCTTCCCGTCTTTTTTTGGGGCGACCCAACCAAGATTCAACAGATTCTATTGAATGTCATTAATAATGCCATAAAATTTACAGCGAATGGAGAAGTCTCTGTTGATGTCCGCTTAGTGGACATCAAAAACAAGATTCACCAGATTGAATTCATCATTCGTGACAATGGCCTTGGGATGACGGATGAACAGCGTACGCGATTGTTTGTTCCTTTTGATCAGGGTGATTCAAGCATTTTGAGGCGTTTTGGCGGTACCGGTCTTGGTATGTCGATCGTCAAAGGTTTTGTAGATCTGTTGGGCGGTGAGATTCAGGTACAGAGTATAGTCGGCAAGGGCTCAACTTTTACCATTAATTTGCCCTTGGAAGTTGATTCCATTCAGGAGGAGGAATATGAAAGGCAAGCAGTACGGCTGCCAATGCGCAGAATCAAGGCCCTTGTCCTGGAAAAGAACCCGACAGACCGTTGTCTCTTAAAAGAATACCTGCGTTCATTTAAGATGACAGCAGCATTCACAGAATCTGGAGCAGAAGCTGAAATCATGCTCAGGAGCGCTTCCGTCTCCGGCAGACCCTTTAATTTATTGATTGTTGGCAATAACGATACTTCAGATTCCTCAGGGATAGATTTTGTCCAGCGCTTGAAAACAGTTTTGGGAATAGCATCCAGACCCAAAATTATTTTACTGGTTCCGCTCCTGCGCGAGAACCTATTTAAACTGACGGACGAAGCCGGAATTGAGCTTATTATCGCTAAGCCGGTGATTGCCTCTGTTCTGTACAATGCCATTATCGAAATATTTTTTAAGGATAAAATACCAGAAAAGGACATAGATGGCACCCAGAGAGAGAGGGAGGCGGTATTAATTCCGGACGAGCCGCATCATGTTCTGATTGTCGAAGACAATAAAACGAACCAAATGATCGCAGAGACAATTCTTTCGCAAGCTGGATTCAAAGTATTCCTCGCCGATAACGGCAAAGAAGGTTATGACATTTTTACCAAACAGCAGCAGGAGATTGATCTGGTCCTGATGGACCTGCATATGCCGACACTAAATGGTTATGAAGCAACATGTCTGATCCGAGGCTTAGACGCTAACATCCCGATTGTGGCTATGACCGCAGATGCTGTGACAGGCGTGGAAGAACAGTGCCGAAACCTTGGAATCAATGATTATATCAGTAAACCTTTTGAACCGGAACAATTGATCAGTACGATTTGGAGATTGATTAATAAAGACTGCAAAAAATCGAATACTCAAAGTACTCCTCAAAAGGCGGATACTGCTCTTAAATCAGTTCGCCAAGAACCTGTTTTGGACGAAGCAGAAGGAGTTAAGCGTCTGGGAAACAGGAAAGAAATTTATGATGCAGTCTTAAAAGAATTTTACCAGGAAAATCAGAACAACGCAGTTTTTATCGCGGCAAAGATCAAAGACAAGCGTTACAGGGAAGCGGCCCCAATTATTCATAAAATCAAAGGAAGTGCAGGGAACATCAGCGCCAAGAGATTGCACTCCATTGCCTCAGAACTGCAAAAGGCTTTGACTGAGGAAGATGAGATTGCTGTCATTCCGCTCCACCAAGAACTTCAGGATTCTTTGCACGAGCTGCTGAAACGCATCGAACGCTCCCTAAAAGATTAGATTTTATAATGAGTAGATAATAAACAGGTGAATGATTTCACCTGTTTATTATCTATGCTTCGTTACGTTTTATCGTTTGTATTTATTTTCAGATCACCCGTTTTGCCCCGATATAGACAGATTTCCAATAGGTTCCGAAACTATATACAGCAACACCCTTGGAGCTTGAAGCATTGATAAACTGGTTATTGCCGATGTAAATCCCGTCATGATCAACGACACCGTTTCGGGCCATTGAAAAGAAAACGATATCTCCGGGTTGTAAATTAACGAAACTAACCGCTTTGCCAACCAGGTACTGATCCCTGGAAATACGCGGCAGGGTAATGCCGTTTTGCGCAAAAACATATTGAACAAATCCGGAACAATCAAACCCAGTCGATGGGGAAGTGCCTCCCCATTTGTAGGGGACACCAATATATTTCTGGGCCGTCGCAACAATCGTGCTGGCTTTGACGCCCTGCGCTTTATTCGTATAGGCGGTGTTTATGGCTGAAGCCGTGATCGGCCCAACAATTCCGTCAGCCGATAAATTCTTGGCTTTCTGAAAAGCGATGACACCGGCTTGTGTTTTGAGTCCGAAAATTCCATCCACTGTGCCGACACTGTAACCCAGATAGTTGAGTTTGGTTTGTAGTTCGACGACATCCGTCCCCGTCGAGCCTGTCTTCAGAAGTGTATCGCCGAGGGCAGCAGACGTTACTTGAGCTAAGCCGAGAATCAGGATAGCAGAAAGAAGCAGCGTCACAACGATTTTTTTCGTCATTGAAATCCTCCACTCCGTCAAATTTTTTCATCTAGATTCTGTACCGGTCTCGTTCGCTTCTTACCAGTATTTTAACAATTCATTGGAAAAAAGGCATGTCCAAAATTCTGGAAATATTTATAACGTGGGAAAAGGATGATAATTTGTCTTCAAGATGATATATTAGGTGTGATCAGTTTTCATTAAACGAGTGTTTTCATTAAACGAATGTACATACCTCTAATTTGCCGTTAAGGGGAATAGAATGAGAGAAAAGCAGAATTCCTGGAATATCTATCCTTCGGATCAACTATTTACAGCCAAATGGGAGCCGGATACACTCCCTGCCAAAGCAATCATCTTGATTATCCACGGGATATCGGAGCATTCCGGCAGATATGCACTGTTTGCAAGGGAGCTGACGGAGGCAGGGTACATTGTTTATGCCTACGACCAAAGAGGCCATGGCAAAACAGCTGAAAAACAAGGCCTGGAAGGTTTTGCAGGTCAAGACGGCTGGAACCATATGGTACATGATGTCTACGATTCTGTTGCCCTGATCAAAAAAGAAAATCCCGGACTGCCGTTGTTCATTTTTGGTCATAGTATGGGAAGCTTTATTCTTCAGCATTATATGCATCTCTATGGAGATGAGCAGGGAGTACAGGGGGTTATTTTATCCGGACCGGGCGGAGACACGACGTTTATGCTGTATTTTGGCCGCTTTTTATGTCGGATGATGGCTCTGGTCAAAGGAAAGCTTTACAAAAGCAAATTCATTCATGAGCTGACTTTTAAAAACTTCAATGCCCGATGCGCAGAAACCAGGACGGAATTTGACTGGCTTACCACCAATCCGCTTGTTGTCGATGAATATATTCAGGATATTCACTGCGGGGGAACCTGTACTTTGAATTTTTATCATGATTTTTTTGCCGGAATTTTGCAAGTGCAAAAGAAGTCTAACATCAGGAAGATCCCGAAAGACATCCCGATTCTGATCCTCTCCGGTCAAATGGATCCTGTCGGACACTACGGAGAAATTATCACAGCTCTGCGTCTGCGTTACCAACAAGCTGGAATACGTGATGTTACCGTAAAACAATATGAAAACTGCAGACATGAACTGCACAATGAAACGGATCGTTCTCAAGTTCTTCAGGATATAATTCAGTGGCTAAGTTCCAAGATTGGCAAGAATAACATAGCGCATAGATAGATAGATAGGTAGACCGATAGCATAGACATAGAAATTTAGGAGGGAAAGATGATGAAAAGAATCCAATTTGCTTTGGTTGCTTTCCTGATTGGCACAATGTTTGTTTTGCCTATGAATTCTCCTATTGCCTCGGCCGAAACTCAGAAGAGTATGACGATTTTGTTTACACATGACATGCATGATCATCTCCTGCCGGTCAAGGATGAACAAAACGGTGTGATAAACCAGTCAGGCGGATTTGCCAGACTCCAGAGCGCCATTGCTGCAGAGAAAGAGAATGACCCGGATGCATTGCTCCTCGATGCCGGAGATTATTCCATGGGAACGCCATTTCAGACGATTTTTCGGACAGACTCCCCGGAGCTAAGCGTTATGGGGCAGATGGGGTATGATGTTGTAACCCTGGGCAATCACGAATATGACTACAGGGCTTCCGGACTGGCCGACAGCCTTCAGGCAGCTGTTGCTGCGCGGAAAAACGGGGAGATTTTGCCCCGGATCGTTCAGGCTAATATTGCCTTTCCGGCCAAGGAGGACGGCAGCTTAACGCCTTCGCTGGCAGCTCTGCAACAGGCTTATCAGGATTATGGGATCACCGAATACACCATCGTTGAAAAGAATGGGGTAAAGATCGGTATTTTTGGCCTGATTGGAAACGATGCGGCATCCAACGCACCGAAAGCCGAAGTGGAATTCACGGATCAAGTCGCGAACGCCGAACGGATCGTTTCGATCCTGAAAGACCAGGAAAAAGTTGATTTAATTGTCTGCTTATCTCATTCCGGGACCTGGGAAAAGGCATCCGAATCTGAAGACCGGATCCTGGCAAAAAAAGTTCCGGATATTGACGTGATTATCAGTGGACATACCCACACTAAACTTGAAGAACCGATCATTGAAGGCAAGACGCTCATTTGTTCCGCCGGAGACAGCTGCAAGTACCTCGGTGTTCTGCAAATTTCTCAAAAATCCGATTCTTCAGAATGGGGACTTGTCGCTTACCGTCTGCCGGCAATCGATGAAAGACTGCCTGAGGATCCGCGGATTGCCGGTATTGTAAGTCAGTTCAAACAACAGGTTCAGGACAAATTCTTTGCTCCGTTTCAGTTAAATTATGATCAAGTATTGGCAGAATCCCCCTATAACTTCCGGAAGGTCAACGACATATTGAATACGCATCAGGAAGATCCATTGGCCAACCTGATTTCTGATGCCTACGTTTATGCTGTGAAAAAGGCGGAAGGTTCCGGCTATGTTCCGGTGGATGTCGCAGTTGTACCTGCCGGGACGATCAGAGGTACCTTTTTTAAAGGGACGATCACAACAGCCGACGCCTTTAGCGTAAGCTCCCTCGGGATCGGTCCGGATAATATTCCGGGGTATCCGCTGGTTTCTGTCTATTTAACCGGCCAAGAATTAAAGACTTTGTGCGAAGTAGATGCCTCGATCTCGCCGATGATGGCTGAAGCCCAATTGTTCATGTCAGGCATTGATTTCACGTATAATCCGAACCGGATGATATTCAATAAGGTCACTGACGCCGTGTTGCAGAAGCCGGACGGCTCTATTGAAAAGATTGACGATACCAAATTATACAGGGTGGTTGCCGGTTTGTATTCTGCTCAGATGCTTTCGATCGTCGGCGATAAATCTTACGGTCTATTATCGATTGTGCCAAAAACAGAAGATGGTATGCCGGTTACAGATTTTGAAGCCCAGATCGTCAAAGACACAGCCGGAAATAATGCCGAAGTCAAAGAATGGCAGGCCCTCGCCTTATATCTTCAGTCCTTTGCTAAAGTCGGCGGAGTTCCAACGATCTCTGATGATTACGGCATGGTACTTGGAAGAAAAGTGGTAGATAACAGCCATCATCCAATATCCCTGCTCGCCAATCCGAACAAAATAACCCTGACGGTCTATTCTGTTGTTCTTGTTGTTATAGCGCTGATTATTTTTGCGATTTACAGGATTGTCACCCGCCGCAGACGCTTGGCCCGAATCAATCAGAGATCTGTCTAAATGCAGTTTTTCTGGTTGAAAACATGCAGGATCTTAGCCAGAAAGATTTCTGGCTTTTTATTTTTTATAGAGCGAAAAAGTAAGTTGCAATCGTAAGCAGGAATTTGCCGGGGTCCCCAAGAACTAACATAACAGCATACTTGGGAAATAGTATTGGCAGCAAACATTCTGCTTGCTGTGATGTTTACATGGCTGGTAAGCGACGATCGATTGATGTTTTGGTGTCATCAGGGTGAGGTGTAAAAAATGGCGAGTACCATCCGTTTTGTGCATTGTGCCGGATTTCAATTTGACAGCCGTTCTTGGGAAGGACCGGCTTGCTGGACAGCAATGCGTAATCAGGACTTATGGCATACCTTCGAAGCCGTCTTGACGCTTTGTCAAAAAGAAAAAGTGGATTTTCTGTATGTGACAGGGGATTTATTCGACCAAGAGAATGCGCGTAAAGAAACGGTCGAACGTGTCTACAGATCGTTCTCCGGCTTGAAGGACACCCGTGTCTTTATCACTCCTGGGGATCAGGATCCTTTGGTCATCTCTTCGGCCTACCGTTTTGCTGAATGGCCCGGTAATGTTCATATCTTTGCGGGGGGCGTCAGCCATATTGAAATTCCGGCCAAAGGGACTGTCATCTATGGCTCGGGATGGACGAATTACCGTCAGGAGCTGATTGATCTGGGGATGATTCAGCCTGCCTTACACAACGCACCTATTCAGATGATGCTGCTCCATGCAGAGATAGCGTCCCCACAAAATACGGATAGGTTTATTCCTCTGGAGCCAGAGGCGATTACAGCAAGTGGTTTAACCTATCTGGCGTTAGGGCATCAGCAGAAATTCAGTGGGCTGCATCAGATCGGTGATACTTTCTGGGCAGATTGCGGATCCCCTGAAGCCAGGAGTTTTCAGGACAGCGGGCCGCATGGCGTGCTTTTTGGAGAAACAGACGGGAAATTGACACAGGTTGATTTTGTGGAACTTGGCAGACGGAACTACATTGAAAAGTTCTGGCCGCAGGCGGCTGAACCCAAAGAGATTGCTAGCGGGCTTTTGGCGGATACAACGAAAGAAGAACGGCAAAGAGATTTGTTCCGGATTGTTCTGTCTGGGCCATATCCGGATCCGGAAAGTACAGTCCAGACTTTGCATCAGCTTCTCTCCGAAGACTTCAGCTACTTTGAGGTTTGCCATACATCCCAGTCTGGTCCGGCTCTTTGCGCCGATGGCAATGTTATAAGACGCCAAACCAACGGCTTCCCGGATTTAAGCGAAGTATTCAGGAGAGATATCCAAAAACGCCTTTCTTCAGAAAACCGGCCTGAAGAACAGCGGCGTTGGGAATTGGTTCAGAAAATTGGATTGGCTGCAATCAGTCAGGGACGGGAAGATTATGAGGATTGATAAGATCGGGCTGCAGGGGCATCCACTGCTCGGGGATACAGAGTGGTCCTTGCCCGGGGATTTTACGGTGCTGTATCTGGAGGAACCCGAGCTGGCAAAAGCTTTGTATCAATTACTGCAGGAATACTATGACGACCGGGTATCGGCAGTACCGTCAGACAAGCGGAAAAGACAAGGATTGGCAGAAATCCTGCTTTCCGGTGAACAGACAGGTTTGAATATGACTTTTGAGGCAATCCGGCAGGGCGGCTTTATTGGCTGGCCGGATACCAATAAGCATGGTTTGTACCGAAGGGTCTCCAATCTCCAGCAGGTCGGAAATGAAGAGCTTTCCCTGGTACGGGTGCATGACGCCCTGGCCAGAGCAAAGGAACGCATCGAAGAACAGGCGGATGGAATGGCTCAGGTTAAAGCCGAGTATGATGCGTTAAGAAGAGATTGGGAAGAGGCAAGCCACCGGAAGGAGGAACAGCGCTTTCTGCAAATCGAAATTAAGAACCTGCAGGCTGAACAGCATCTTATGACGGAGAAAATTGCTGAGATGGAAAAAATTCAGCAGCGGCTTGTTATCCTGAGAGAGAACCTTGATTACCGTGAATTGCGCCGTCTGCAGGGTGAACTTGCCAGCCTCGAAGAACTGCGCAGGGATACCGGGATTCGATTGGCGGCCGTTGTTCAGGATAAACAGGTTGACTGGAACATGATTGAAGGTTTGCGGGAAGAGTGTTATGCCTGGGCCTTGATTCAAAAAGAGGCGGAACAGGGCGAAGCTTTGATCACCCAGCAGACTCAGGCCATCAACGAGCTTCAGGATTCACTAAGATCATCCGGCTATCGGCAACTGCCGGAAAATGAGGAGGAGTACTTACGCAACACTGAAGAAGAGCTTCGTGCCGCGCAGAAGGAACTTGAAAGCTTTGCCGGTTTGGCTGATACCGTGAAGGAACTGGAAGGGTCCCTTTATGAAGAAAAAGCCAAACTCAAAAAATATGCGCTGATTGCCGGTGTGACTGACAAAGACCAACGTTCACTTGCCCGATCATACACACGCTTGAAAAAATGGCAGGACTCTGTACTCGGACGCATGATTGACCGGAGGGTTATCCGGCGGTCCGGCGCAGTCAGCATCGAAGACAGATTGGCTTCGCGTCTGACAAAGCTTCTGCAAAAATATCAAGCTGCAGACTATCAAGAATTCATACGGCAGATCGAAGCGTACCAGAATCAGAGACAGGCCACAGACCGGATCCAGACGGATTATAACCTGATCAGGAAACGGGTTAAAAGGGAAAAGGAACTGCACAGAATCATCCTGTCCCGCAGTCAACGGCTGCAAAAAGCTTTTGAGATAGTCAAGGCTTCCGATTTTCCATCCTGGAAAAGCGGTTGGGACGAGTACCGGCAGAAAAACAGCCATAGTGCGGAAATGCTTCAGACGCGGCAGGCACAGACAGGACAACAGCAGGAAACAGAACAGAAACTGCAGGAATATGCATCACAGCTGCGCGAAAAATTACAGAACCGAATCTCGTCTGATGCCGATATTGACGAGGTCCTTGAGGCTGTGCTGCTGATTGCGCGTGAACTGCGGATCAAAGAAGAAACTGAAAAAGAATATGATTTGCTGAAGAAACAGTATGATATCGCCTTAAATAAGCGGAATCTGGATCAATTGTCCAGAACTTTGGAACCGCTTGCCGAACTGGAACGTGAAGCATGTCTGCCGGAAAAAGAAAGGTTGGCCGCCCTCGCGGCTTCCCGCCAGGCGCTTTCAGAGAAAAACAGCCGGCTTCAGAAGATCCGTAAAGACCTTCAGGACAGTCAGGCTGTGAAAATTGACCATGACTTGGAGAAAAAACTCGGGAGCGTAAAACAGCAATGGCAGACCTATCAAGAATTACAGCATACCCTTGATGATACGGCGGAACTGCTTGAAGCCTCGCTGCAAAAATGGCAGGCCGAGAACGGCACTGTTCTAAAGATTAAAGCACAGCGGTTTTTGAGACGGGTATTTGCGTTGAACCTGTCGGATAAAAAAGAACTGATGATGGCCGAAGCCTATTCGTATTATTTTGCTTATCGTCTGGCCCTTGCCGAAGCCGCCCTTGAGGACAGCAGCACTGAGATTCCTCTGTTCTTTCTGGCCGGATCAATGAACGGAACCGAGAGATTTTGGAAGAAAGCACTGGCTTACCTGCAGGAACTATCACACTTGCGTCAGGTTATTTTCTGCACGGCGGATGCCAGATTGCGAAAAATGGCCGATGAGCTCTGCTGAAAGCTGCAATATCCAACAGAAAGGGGAAGTAATTCTGTCTAGATCAACAGAGAAAGTTGTTAAATCAAAGGATGTCTTCGCTAAATCGACAGAAATTACGGATTCACTATTAGCCTGGTATGACCAAAATAAAAGGGATCTTCCCTGGAGAAGAACGAACGACCCCTATGCGGTCTGGCTGTCGGAAATCATGCTTCAGCAAACACGGGTCGATACGGTTATAGATTATTACCTGAGGTTCCTGGAACGGTTCCCGGATATTTGCAGTCTGGCTGACGCAGATGAAGAAGACGTTTTAACCTTATGGAAAGGTCTCGGCTACTACCGTCGGGCCAGGAACCTTCATCAAGCTGCCGTCGTGGTCCGCGACAGGTACAGTGGGAATTTTCCGCGCACTTATCCGGAAATCCGCGCTTTGCCAGGAATCGGTGACTATACGGCTGGGGCTATTGCAAGCATCGCCTACAATCTGCCTTATCCGGCTGTCGATGGGAATGTTCTGCGGGTCATAACCCGTCTGCTTGGACTTGAAGCTGACATCAGTCAGCAAAAAACTCAAAAGCAAATTGCTGAAATGATTAGAGAAATGATTCCCAAAGATAGGGCGGGCGAATTTACCCAGGCACTGATGGAACTTGGCGCAATGTGCTGTACACCCAATACTCCCGGTTGCCGGGACTGTCCCTGGTGTACCGTCTGTACTGCCCATCGTACGCACAGGGAGACTGTCCTGCCGGTTAAGAAGAAAGCAAAAAAAGCGGCCCGCTTCGATTACTGGACGGCGCTTGTCTATAACGACGGGGATATTCTAATGGAGTACCGCAGCAATACACAGCTGCTCGGCAACATGTGGGGACTGCCGCTCGTAAACAAGGAATCCGGTCCTTCTGCGGAAGAACTGTACCGTAGGGAATGGGAGTTAGATCTCCGATTTATTAAACACTTGGGCAGCGTTCGGCATGTTTTCACACATCAGGTCTGGCAAATGGATGTCATTTTGTTTTCGCTTAAGCCGGACTCAGAAGTAAAATCAGGGCTTGCCTGGATTTCCAGGGAGAAACTGAAGAACCTGCCGATTCCAAAAGCATTTCAAAAAGTACTTCAGCTTATGATATAATAATAAATTGTATAACTTTCGTTAAATTTCAGCTTAAACTATTGGAGAGAGAAAAGTGGAACTACAAGGCGTCTATAATCAACTGGGGATTTTGTTTTTAACGATTTTGCTGGGTTATGTCCTGGCTAAAGTGAAAATTATCCCGCCGGCAGCAACTCAGGTTTTTTCTAAATTTGTCCTGACAATTGCACTTCCGGCCCTGATCCTGTCCGGGATGAGAGTTTCTTTTACTACGGAGAGGTTGCATACGGCACTTTTTGTTTTCTTGCTTACGATACCCTGTTACGGTCTTGCCTTTCTCGTCGGGAAACTGACAGCGAAGATCCTGACCAAAGATCTGACCAGAGAAGCCATCTTTAATTTCGGAATTGTTTTTGCAAATACAGGCTTTTTAGGCTTTCCGATATTTCAGGCGCTCTATGGCAAAGAAGCCATATTTTATGCTGCGATCTACAATATTATGTTCAACTTGTTGTTGTATACGCTCGGCATTAAAATTATGAATACGGATAAAACCGGGCATCCTGCAAGGCTAAACCTGAAAAAGGTTATTAATCCGGGCGTGGGTGCGAGTATCATTGGGTTCATTTTATTTATCACCGCTGTTCCGCTGCCCGAATTCATGACCGGCACGATCGATGCGATCGGAAATACCTGTGTTCCTCTGTCAATGCTGACCATCGGGGCGACATTAAGTGAACTGCCGCTCCAAAAGATGTTCAGTGATATCGGCATTTATATCCTGTCGGTCGTCAGATTGCTTGTGATGCCGTTATTAACCCTGGTTTTGGTCAAATATATCTTTCGGATTGATCAGATGTGGCTGATTGCCATCCCGGTCATCATGGCCGGCATGCCTATTGCGACCAATACGGTTTTAATGGCGATTGAATATAAGAATGATGCACGTCTGGCATCACAGACGGTGCTGATTTCAACCTTGCTTAGCTGTTTATCAATCCCATTGCTGATACTTGTGCTGTCCCATTTTTAACAGCATCCCTTTTGTAATGTATAGAATAGCCATAATTTGGATAAAATGTTCCTATATCATGTAAGGGAGGATCCGTATGGGCGACAAAAATCCAAAAAATATTAAGAAACAAAAAAAGAAAAAAACGGAAAAGAAACCAGAAGCGCTTAATCCAGAAAATAATCTGTAAAACTTGTAACGATAAAACTCAATATTTCTGTACTGTTTTTAACAATACCAGAGTCTCCAAATTAATGTTTGGACCCTGGTATTTTTTTATCCGGACTCATCCGTGGCATATTATTCGCAAATTTTTGCGGGTACATTCGTTGTGGTTCTATCCAACATCATGTAAAATGGTATTTATCAGAAAAACGCATCGACATGATTTTCAAACTGTTTCATGGGGTGATTGGATGGAAGACTTTCAGGAAAAGCGGAAGTATTTCCGTGTCGATTTGATCAATGATATTCCAGCCACAGCGAAGATTTCCTCGATTAACAACCGGAAGGTCGAAGTGGAGAAAACATTTCCGATTGCAATCCTGGATTTGAGCACAGGCGGGATATATGCTTTTATCCCAGTGGATATTCCTGTCAATATTGTAATTATCGATATCATGTTTACGTTTGAAAATGAAGAATTCTCATTTAATGCGCTGATTATTCGCAAGACCCCCAAAGATGACGGCTTTGAATACGGGATGAAATTCCTTTTTCATTCCCAGAAAGATGAAAGCCGGATCACCCGATGTCTGAATCAATATAAAATCAAGCACACCCGCTTTATGAAGATTCAGCTTGATTTACGCAAACAGAAATACATCGGATGCTTTGTCAAGGGCTTGGAGCTGATCGAAGAACCGGCTTATCTGATTACGAGCCGCCGGATCGTTGTCGCCACAAATAAGGCGGCACAGGACAGCGGTGTCAAACTTGGCGAACGCTGTTATTCCACGGTCGCCAAACGGCATCATGCCTGCCCATTCTGCCGGCTGGAAGATGCCAAAAAAGCGGATCATCTTCTCGAGACAAATGCCGTTGTGCAGGAACAAAGCTGTAAGGCCCGCTGGCTGTACCTCGAGGATCACTACATGATCCACTATTTCACGCGAAAGGAAGGCTTGAAAGATGAATGAAAAGGTGAGGGATATTGCCGAGAGAATTAAAGGCTTAAGATTACTTACCGGTTGGGCCGAAGAAGAGGCTGCACGTAAAATCGGACTGCCTGTCCAAGAATATCTGAAGTATGAAAAAGGCGAAGATGATATTCCGATCAGTATTCTCTATGAAATTGCCGATTGTTATCAGGTTGATTTAACGGATGTTCTTACCGGTGTCTCGCCCAAACTGCATGATGTCTGCTTCATCAAAAAGGGACAGGGACTCAAAGTTGAACGGTATGACCAGTATGATTTCCAGAGTCTGGCTTATCAGTACGTTAACAGAAAAATTGAACCGCTGCTGGTGACCCTGGATGCAGAAAATAGTCCTGAACTTGTTTCCCATCACGGACAGGAATTTAACTTCTGTCTGGAAGGCAAGATGAAAGTCATCATTGGCAGTATGGAATATGTGTTGGACCCGGGAGACTCTCTGTATTTTAATTCCTTGATTCCACATAAAATGCTGGCCCTCGAAAAAAGATCAGCAAAATTTTTGACCGTCATACTTTTATAAAGGATGTGAACAGATGAACCTCGCTTCAAGATATATCGGGAAAACCGATTTTGATTCTTATGAAGATTTTTGTGCGAATTATCAAGTGAAAGTACCTGACAATTTTAATTTTGCGTATGATATCGTCGATGAATATGGCCGTCTGGAACCAGAGCGTCCAGCGCTGGTCTGGTGCGACGACCATGGTAATGAACGGATCTTTACCTTTGCCGACCTGAAAAAATACTCGGATAAAACGGCGAACATGTTAAGCGAAGCCGGGATCCGCAAAGGCGACAAAGTCATGCTGATTCTGAGAAGGCGTTATGAAGTGTACATAGCGATTCTGGCTCTGGCCAAAATCGGCGCGATCTATATTCCTTCTTCCAATCAGCTTACGCAGAAGGATATTATTTATCGAAATAATGCCGCATCGATTAAAGCGATCATTGCCTATCATGATCCGGTAATTCTCGACCATGTCGAAGCTTCCAGGGAAGAATCGTCAACGCTCGAAACGCTGTTTCTAGTTGGGGCCCGGCGTCCCGGCTGGGTTGATTTTGACAGCAGCATGGAGGCTGCTTCCGAAAACTGGGTCCGGCCAACAGGTGCTGATGCGACAACGAATGACGACACAATGATCATCTATTTCACGTCAGGGACCACGAGCATGCCCAAAATGGCCATTCAGAGCTTCACCTATCCGCTTGGTCATATTGTGACGGCTAAATACTGGCAGCGCGTCGTGGACGGCGGGCTTCACCTTACGGTTTCCGATTCCGGCTGGGCTAAATTCGGCTGGGGGAAAATTTACGGCCAGTGGATTTGCGGCGCAGTGCAGTTTGTCTATGATATGGACAAGTTTATCCCTGAAAAGCTTTTGGAAATGATGCAAAAATATAAGCTGTCCACGTTTTGTGCACCGCCGACAATTTATCGCTTCCTGCTTGAACACAATCTTGAAAAATATAACCTGTCCTCGATTGTTCACTGCTCCACAGCCGGAGAGCCCTTAAATCCGGATGTCTTTAACCGTTTTAAAAGCATTACCGGCTTAAGCATCTTAAACGGATTTGGCCAGAGCGAGACGACCGTGCTGGTTGCCAATTTTGAATGGCTGGATATTTATCCAGGAGCGATGGGCAAACCGAATCCAGCCTACAAGATTGATGTGGTCGATGAAAACGGAGCTCCATGCCCTCCGGGAGTCGAAGGAGAACTGGTTATCCGCGAGGCTGATTCCAATAAGCCTGCCGGATTGTTCTGCGGGTACTACATGGATGAAACTGCTACCAATAAAGTGTGGTATGACGATACGTACCACACAGGGGATATGGCCTACTGGGATGAACACGGCTTTTTATGGTTTGTTGGCCGCAATGACGATGTCATTAAGGCTTCCGGCTACAGGATCAGTCCTTTTGAAGTTGAAAGTGCACTAATTGAGCATCCCGCAGTCGTGGAGTGTGCTGTTACCGGCGCGCCGGATGCCGTCAGGGGAACGGTCGTCAAAGCGACTGTTGTGCTGGCCAAAGGCTATACGGCCTCTGAATTGCTAAAAAAAGAGATCCAGGACTATGTCAAAAAGGTGACAGCTCCGTATAAATACCCGAGAATTCTCGAATTTGTCGACGAACTGCCGAAGACGATCGGCGGCAAGATCAAACGCGCCCAGATCCGGCGTGAAGACACGGAAAAGTTTCAAGATAAAGAATAACTTTAACGTATACCCATCAATCATTGAATATTGTCTGATGCACCCCACAATTATCGTGGGGTGATTTTATGCCTTGAAAAGTGGTTGGATTTTCATGTAAAATGAACCATAAATAATCATCATGACAAAAGTTGATTTGAAAGTAATGATGGATATATGTTGTTACTAAAGAAAGGATAAACTGATGTTTCCGAGCGATATAAACTATAGAATGCCTGCGGAATGGGCCAGACACGAACGTACCTTTATTTCCTGGCCGGTCGGGGTATCAATGTGTCATCCGGAAAATTACGAGGTTGTTTGCGAGGGTTATACCGACATTATTCGAGCTATCGGGGAATTTGAACCCGTCACCGTATTGGTAAACCCCGACGAACGGTCCCTGCTCGAAGGCCGCTTTCGGAACAGGCAGATCGAGCTCCTGCCGTTGGCGCATAATGATGCCTGGCTTCGGGATAACGGGCCGACGTTTATCGTCAATGATCAGGGAGATATAGCCGGCATCAACTGGCACTTCAATGCCTGGGGCGGCAAATATCCGGACTGGGATCTGGACAACCAGGTCGCGCCGCAAATATTGAAGCACCTCGGCTTGAAACCGTTTGATGCGCCGCTGATTATGGAAGGCGGCTCGCTGCACGTGGACGGAGAAGGTACACTCTTGACAACGGCCGAATGCCTGCTCAATCCGAACCGCAACCCTGATCTTTCCCGGGAGCAGATTACGGAACTATTGAAGAAATATTTAAGTATCCACAAAGTCATCTGGCTGGAAAAAGGCTTATGTGGAGATGAAACAGACGGACATGTCGACAATATCGCCTGTTTTGCTTCGCCTGGCAAAATCCTGATTCAGGTCTGTGATGACCCTTGCGATCCGAATTATGCGATTACCCGGGAAAACCTCGCGGTGTTAAACCGGGAAACGGATGCCAGAGGAAGAACCTTTGAAATCATCCCAATACAGCAGCCTCCCGCCGTATTTGCCGACGGTAAACGTCTGACGCTGAGTTATCTGAACTTTTACTTTGTCAACGGCGGAATTATTTTACCTGTATTTGGCGGCCAGGCTGCCGAAGCAGATGCCCTGGCTATTCGGACCCTGAGCGGGATCTTTCCGGAAAGACGGATCCGCACCATTAATGGAATGGCAATTATTGGGGAAGGCGGCAATGTTCACTGTACAACCCAGCAGATGCCTGCGGTAAAACGTTTAAGGTGAATGTATGAATTACCCAACAATATATACCAAAAGTTGAAATAAAAATATAAATGAAGAGGAGAGCGTAACAGATACATCTTTTATATGTTGCGCTCTTCTGCGTTGTGGTTTTTTTCTGCATCATGTAAAATAGAAAATGCATACAAATTAACAAAATAGTAGAAACACCTGTAAGATCAGGTTCAGAACACACCGAAATCAGGCAGTTGGGAAGGAATATTAACGATGAGAAACGTCAAAGTGGCAGCAACCCAGATGCGCTGCACCAGTAACGTTGAAGAAAATATTGCCGGAGCGGAGACACTGGTCAGGGAGGCGGCAGCCCGGGGAGCGCAAATTATCCTGCTGCAGGAACTCTTTGAGACCCCGTATTTCTGCCAGAAAGAAAAATCTGATTTTTACGTTTATGCTGCTGAGCTAGAAAACAATCAAGCAGTCAAACATTTCCGGAAAATTGCCAGAGAGCTGGAGATCGTCCTGCCGATCAGCTTTTATGAGAAGAAAAACTATGCACGCTATAATACGATTGCCATGATCGATGCCGACGGTGAGATCCTCGGCAAATACAGAAAGAGTCATATCCCCGACGGACCAGGCTATGAGGAGAAATTCTATTTTAACCCCGGTGACACAGGCTTTAAAGTCTGGCAGACGCGCTACGCCACGATTGGGGTCGGCATCTGCTGGGATCAATGGTACCCGGAAGCTGCCCGCTGCATGACCTTGATGGGGGCTGAGATCCTGTTATATCCGACAGCCATCGGTTCAGAACCGCTAGATCAGACGGTTGATTCCAAAGACCATTGGCAGGCCTGCATGCTCGGCCATGCTGCCGCGAACCTGATCCCGGTGGTCGCATCCAACCGGATTGGTGTCGAGGAACAGGATGATTCCAAAATCACCTTCTATGGTTCTTCTTTCATTGCCGGGCCGCAGGGCAATAAGATAGCGGAGGCCGGACGAAACGAAGAAACTGTTCTAGTCGCGGAATTTGATCTGGACCAACTCGAGGTTCAGCGGCTGGAGTGGGGGATATTTAGAGACCGCCGGCCTGATTTATATGGAAGGATTTCTTCCTACGACGGGGAACTTTATTTATCAAAATAATCCATTATCTAACATGAATTTGTAGTTCTTAAATCTCGAGTACTTTATTAACCTTTATAAGGTGAGAGGAGGCTCTATATGAACAAAAGCGGCTTATTTTGGGGAATCATTCTAATCCTTACAGGAGGCTTGCTGCTTATAGATAATCTTGGCAACTGGCAAATCTTCAGTATGGAATTTCTTTGGCCGGTATTGATCCTTATTCTCGGTCTTGCTTTTGAATTCAACTATTTCAGTAAGAAAGAAAGCCCCGGATTGCTAGTTCCCGGTGGTATCCTTACCGTTATTGGTCTGTTGTTCATCTTTGAGACTTTTACGCACTGGCAGTTTTCCGGATATACCTGGCCGGTCTATCCGCTGGCTGTTGCAGTCGGTCTGTTTCAACTCTATTTATTTTCCGGACGCCCGCGCGGTCTGCTGGTGCCTGTTTTTATTCTAACCGCTGTAGCGTGCATATCCTTTACTGGGATGTTTGTAACGTCAATTCAGCGCTATATAGATCTAGGCCTGGTGGTCCCGATCCTGCTGATTCTGGCAGGTCTTATCCTGATCATCCAAAGGAAAAAAACATGAACTAAATTTGAAAACCATGTAAAAAGAATCTGATCTGGATGATAATATCTATTGCATAATATTAATCAAATAAATGTATGAATATTCAGAGTCTGACTATTCATACATTTATTGATTATTCATACATTTATTGATTATTCATACATTTATTGATTATTCATACATTTATTGACAGATTTCGTGTATTTTACTATAATTAAGTTAAAATCATATGATCCATTGGCAAACCTGTTGAAAAGCAGGGACGCAAAGCTACGAGTCTAAGTGCTGAAGCATATTGACAGTCGGGTTGCACACAGAAGATGAAAACCGCGGCTGCTTTGGCCGCGATTTTTTTTTCTGAGGAGGGGATTTAATGTGACAGCGGATTCGATCGTCGCAGGCAGTATTTCGATTACCCTGGTCTTGTTGATATCTTACGGCTTTTTATATTTTTCCGAGAAAAAACACTATTTCTTGGCATGGAGCCTTTCTATTGTAATGATGATGATTACCTATCTTTCCAGAATTGCATTGCTGGAAACCGGCAGCCAGTCGCTGGTGCTTCCAATTATCAACTATGCCTCTTCGATTGCAGGCTACTGGCTGGTATTCAAGGGTACGCAGCTATTTTTTAAGAAAAGCTATCCAGTGTTCTGGGATATCAGCGCAGGTTTTTTGATCCTTACTTTTATATGTATTACTGTCCAAGGACTCCCGACAACCGCTCTTTTACTTCTGTCTGTTGTCTGCATCATCGCATTGTTGTCCAAAGCAGCTATTACATGTTTTAAAGCAAAAACACCCCAAAGCTCGATCAGAATAATGCTTGGCTATACCTATATTTTTTGGGCCTTGTCGATTTTACTTTACCCGTTGTGCAAATTTATGAAGGTCATTCCATCATCTGTCGGTTATTTAGTTGCCGGCGTTGTTGGTCTGCTTGCTTATCTCAATATGCAGGCCCTGTACTTCCAAAGCATCCGGGAGGAGCTCGAAAGCAAAGAAGCTAATATCAGGCACCTTATTGTTTATGACAAATTAACCGGCGCCTACAGCCGTACTTATTTTGAAAACACGCTGGAAAATTTCCTGAAGAAAACCCTCATGCCTGCAACATTGGTCATGGGGGATTTTAATGGTCTGAAACTGATCAACGACACCTTTGGTCATGAAAAAGGGGATGAATTGCTTGCTGACGGGATCAGAATCATGCAAGAGACGATTGGCACTGAGAATGTGATTATCCGATGGGGCGGGGACGAATTTATCATTATCATGCCTGGTGTGCCGCTTGATCAGGCCGGCGTGCTTTTAAACAATATCAAAAACAATTTAAAAATCTCCCGCCCGCAAACGGTACCAATAGATATCTCGTTTGGCCTGACGGTTTATGAGAACAGGGAACAACCCCTGGCAAAAATGATCAGCCAGGCTGAGGAAAAAATGTATAGCAACAAACTAAATGAAAGCAAGAAATCTCGCCTTGCCATCATCGAGTTCCTGGAAAAACTGCTCTGGGAAAAAGATTATCAGACGGAAGCCCATGTCATGAGGCTGAAAAGTCTGGTCAGTAAATTCGGCAATCAGATCGGCTTGTCCTCAAGAGAGATCGTCGAACTGGTCCAGGTTGCGATGCTGCATGATATCGGCAAGATCGGTGTTCCGGGGGAAATCTTAAAAAAACAAGGCGAATTGACCCCGGAAGAATGGAGCATTATGAAAAAACATTCCGAAATCGGCTATCGGATCACGCAGTCGTCCAGGGAATTAGCGCATGTCTCAGAAGCCGTTCTCGGTCATCATGAATGGTGGAATGGAAAAGGTTACCCGCAGGGGCTGAAAGAAGATGAAATCCCGCTGTTCTCGAGGATTGTATCCATTGTTGATTCCTACGATGTGATCACGCATGAAAGGCCTTATAAACGGGCCATGGACCCGTATAGTGCACTTGTAGAAATCAATAAATGCGCCGGCAAACAATTTGATCCATATCTGGTTACTGTTTTTAACAAGATTATGCAGGAATCCCTTGTTGTGAATGATAGGTAACTTAATAAACTTAATGGAGGAAATCAACATGATTTTAACAACGACACCGTCCGTAGAAGGACGCAGGATCACCGAATATTACGGGGTGATTACCGGAGAAGCCATTATGGGAGCTAATATTGTCCGCGATATTTTTGCGAGTATCACCGATGTGATCGGCGGTCGTTCCGGCACCTATGAAGAGAAACTGCAGGAAGCCCGCAATATCGCCTTGCGAGAAATGGAAGACCGGGCGTTCCAGATGGGTGCTAATGCCGTAGTCGGCATCGACCTGGATTATGAAGTCATCGGAGCCAACGGCAGCATGCTGATGGTCAGCGCTTCCGGAACCGCCGTAAGAGTAGAGTAGTTCCAATGGAGGTTAATATGATAAGGATAACTCAAAATCAAATTGAACCAGCTGCTAAGCTTCTGACAGAGTGTTTTATTGATGATCCCTTAACTATTTTGCAAACAAAAGGGATAACAAATGAGAAAGAATTTCTAAAAAAGCTATTCCAGGTGCAATTAGATATATTTGAAAAAACAAGAGATGTTTATTCGCTAGACAATAAGTTAAATTCTATCATTATAGGCTACGAAAAAAAGAAATCTAAATTGTTAAAGCAACTTATACTAAGTATACAGGCGTCATCAAAATTACGACACCAAATTAGTAAAGCGGATTTTAAATTATATACAGATAACGTTAAAACTGTATCTAAAGCTATTGATCTAAACTGGCAAAAACAATTTATCACAAAGAACTATTATCATATAAATGTAATTGTTGTTGCCCAAGAAGAACGGGGCAAAGGTAACTTAAGGGCATTGATTACCCCCATTGTTAAGCATTGTAATGAAAATAATATTCCAATAATCTTAGAAACTGTTAATTCTAAACAAATTGCAATATATGAGCATTTTGGATTTAACTTAATTAAAACTATGTCAGATAGCCATACCGGACTAAATCAATATTGTTTTATCAAATATCCTAATTCTTAAACATCTGGGGAGCCGCCATCCATGGCGGCAATTATTTATTGCATAAGATGATCCTTTTGAAGGAGAAACGCTTAAGTACCAGCATCAAATGATAGAGGCCTATGCCCGCAGCAAACGGGGCAAGGCTTTTATTTTTGTACTGTCATGGATCAAATTGTAAACTTCGACAAAACATCCCATTATTCGCTAAAGGAATATGGTGCTTTTTGAAGAATTTCCCTTATAATTGATCAAGCTGAAGGAAATGTACCAGAATGAATGAAAACTTTGACTAAAGACTACTTTCAGTAAGACAAACGGTAAATTTTTTTATTATGAAAGGGGTTTTCAGGATGAACTATGAAGGTATTGCCAATTTGGTTCATGAATGTGTCAAAGATCCCAAGAACGTGTTAACCCAGGAAAAACACCGTAAAGTTAAACCTACTGAGTTCTCTGTAATTCAGAGAGTTGTTTTCAGGGATGAAGTTTCCGGGGGTACTATTGCATTAGAAGTAGGTCCTCTAGCTACGTGGCAATAATACAATGAATCTTCAGTTTGATCAGATTATTTATACGGAAATTGATAGAATTTTAAAAATGTACGGACTCAGTGCAGAAATGGTCCGGATGATCCAAACTTCGCTTAATGCCGACAGCCCAACGGGTGAGCTATTTAAATGGGCTCATCTGACCAGTATGAGCTGTGAGTGTACAGGCGGGGATGCGGAAGCTACGCTGCCAGGGGGGATCGGTATGGAGTTCTTTGCCCTGGCAGCGGATATTTTTGACGATATTCAGGACAAGGATCATGAGGATTTGCCCTGGCGCCGGATCCCCGAGGCCAATGCCATTAATCTGGCGAATTGTCTTTTAATGCTTAGTTTTGAAGCTATAGCTGCAATACCGGATGACAGGATTTACAGGGAAGTCTGTACAGCGCTGCAGCGTATGGGAATCACGGCCAGTAACGGACAGTTCCAGGAGTTTCTCTATGCGGACAGCCCCCAGGTATCGCTGGAACAATACTTTGATATGGTAAGGCAAAAGTCAGGTAGTATTACGGCCTGTGCTTGTAAGGTAGGGGCCATTCTGGGAAACGCTACGGAACCGCTTGCAGAAACAATGGCCGAGTTTGGTCTCAATTTCGGGATTATGAATCAAATCCGTAACGATCTCAACGATTTTCTAGATTTTGAAAATAAGAAAGATTTTGTGAGCAATAAGAAAACCCTGCCGTACGTATATTTATGTCATACGCTCAAAGGCGAAACAGCCGGACAGTTTATAAGATTAACGCAAACTAACGGCGAAGGACCACAAGCATTTGGAGATAAAGAAAAACAACAGTTGAAACAAATTGCTGCCGAAGAAGGGGTTGCGCAGTACTGCACCGTGATGTTTGAGATTTACCGTCAAAAAGCCCTGGAAAATCTGGAGGAAATTCCTGTTCCGGAAAAACAAAAGGAGAAGATGATAAAACTTGTGGGATAGATTTATTAATCGGAAAATATATTATATTGCGAGTATCTTCTTTATTGTGCTGGGGCTTGTTTATTTTGTTACTTGTCTGAATCAACCCTATATCGGTATTAACCTTAAAAACATTGATGGTAACTGGCTGGTTACTATCTGTGATCCTCATGGTGAAGGATATCAATCCGGTATCCGGCTTGGGGATCAGATCCTGAAAGTTGATGGGATGGACCCGGAAAAATTTGGTTCGACACATAAATGGGGATTACTGGAACGCGCTCACACAATTAAATTTTGTACAGCAGATAGTTCGACAGTACAGCAAATTACAATAGAAAATCTGCCCGATTGGATCATGGTTTTAAGCCAAACTCCATTGTATATTATAGGTCTTGTTTTTTGGTTAGTGGGCTTTATAGCCTGGTATAAGAGGCCTTTTTTGAAAGAAGTGCGTCTTTTATTTTGGCTGCTTTGGCTATTTGCGGTGGCAATTGTTCTCACACATGCTTCCGGGTGTGCTTTACCTTTGGCTAAGGAATTAGAATATATTACATTCTCGTTGGCTCCTGTGCTTCTGATTGTTTTTACTTCAAATTTTCTATTGAATAATAAAACGAAATCAATTGGGAGTAAAATAACATTTGCTTGCTTTACAGTGATTTCGATTCTAACTGCTTTACACTCCTGGGGCTTCATACACCTACCAGACTTACTAAGAGAACTGGCTTTGTCTAATATGATTATTGGTATCATATTTTCAGTATGGAATCTGTGCCAAGCATTCCTTTTGCCCAAAGAACAACCGAAAAAAAATGAGGCTGGAATTCTCTTATCGGGAATCGTAATTGGCTTCTTTCCAAGTATATTGTTTGTTGCTCTTCCACAAATTTTTTATTTGCAGCAGCTTTTTACTGAAGTGAGTTATTTATTCATTTTGGCTATTCCGTTTTCCTTATATTACGTTATCGTGAACAAATACTTACCAGACAGCCGCAGGATATATAAAACAATAATCACAAACTTTCTTGCAGCATTCATTTTAAGCATTATTGTCCATTATTTTTTATACTTGGGTAAAATTATCAAGATAGTCAGCGCTGAATCCTATTTGGCAACATTTGTGCTATGCCTGTTGTTTTTTGTTTGCTTTTATCTTCTCCGACTAATTATCAGTAAATTATTGGAAAGGTTTAGCTTTTTCCAAACAAATATCAGCCTAAAACATAGGGTTACAGAGCTCAACAACAGCATAACCTCCCTTATCTGTGAAGACCACATTTTTGAAGAAGCAATCAAGAAGCTAGGAATTGACGGGGTGTTCATCATTGTTGAAAATGCACAGACCGGTTGCTTGAGAAAAGCGGTTGGCCGGTTTAGGAAAAACCACCAAGAACAGTCCGAATTAGAAGCGTATTTTCGTAGAAACCAAATACAAGATCTGGAAGCAAGATTTCTTTCGGACGATTGTCCCGCTGAGATTTTTGTGCCGTTTGTCTCCCATAATTCCACTTGTGGCATTTTCTTTGGGCACCGCTATTCTCATATCAAATTCGAAAAGTCCGAATTACCTTTTCTTACTTTACTTGCCGGTCAGCTGGCTTACGAAGTGCTGATGCTGCTCGTCATCGGTGACCTAACCAAGGAAATTAATAACTTGACCCTAACATCCTGGTGCTCCCGGAGAAGAAACTGGGAACTTCAGGGTATAACAAATTCCTTAATTCGGATGATTGAGCAAGACAGAGGAAGTCTGGCCAAAGAAATATTGGATGGCCCGGTACATAGTGCTCTGGATATAAGCCGCCTGCTGAAAATATTGGAAAAAGAAAATCTCGGTGATGATACGACCCAACAGGTGGTTTCCCGGATCAGAAATCAGATCAATGATCTGAACTATGATCTGAATCAAACGG
This sequence comes from Dehalobacter sp. DCA, assembly GCF_000305775.1. Classification (NCBI taxonomy): domain Bacteria; kingdom Bacillati; phylum Bacillota; class Clostridia; order Eubacteriales; family Desulfitobacteriaceae; genus Dehalobacter; species Dehalobacter sp. DCA. Next base: position 676,860 of record NC_018866.1, on the reverse strand, counting down.
TTCACAATTTGCGTCCGCTGGTTTTATCGGATTTGGGTTTAATTCCTGCCATACAATCGCTGTCTCAGGATATTATGCTAAAGGAACCAAATTTCATTATACTGGAAACAGAAGGTATTGAGTTAAATGATCGTTTTGCAGAAGACGTCGAAATAGCCGCTTACCGCTTTATACAAAAAGCAATAATCAATTCACTGCGTTATTCCGGTTCAAAGAAGCAGACAGTCCGTGTTGAACTAAGTGGAGATAAATTAGAATTAACGGTGAAGGATAATGGACAAGGTTTCGATCCTGATCAACTTGAAAAAGGATCGTTAGGCGGGGCACATTTCGGTTTAGCAATCATGAAAGAACGTATTGAGAGCCTAGGGGGACAAATGCTGATCAGTTCCGGCTTTCAGAGAGGTACAACGCTTAAAGCTACGATTCCGGTATATTAAGATACAATTGAAGTTAGGTGGGTTAAATGAACGTTAAAGTTTTAATCGTTGACAGTCACGGGCCTTTTGCGGAGAATACCAAATTCCTTTTTTCCATGGAGCCGCAAATTGAAACAGTGGGAATTGTAAAAAATGGGGAAGAATGCCTTGATTTTGTCCGTCAATCTCAGCCTGATGTCGTATTGCTGGATATCCATCTGAATGATGGCAACGGAATCTCTTTGATCGAACAAATCCAACGAATTGCGCCCACAGTAAAAATCATTTTGATGACTGAATTTAATCAGGAAGGGTATGTCACTGCAGCAAAGAATAAAGGAGCCGAGGGGGTAATCATAAAGGATTTGCATATCCGGGAAGTGGTTCAGGCCATTCTAAAGGTCATGGACGGCGGTACATACTTTTATCAAAGTCCTTTAGCTTTTCCTAAAAACCAGATAGACATTGATGATATGCACTTTCCAGTTAAGCCTGTTGAAATTCTTGAAAAAATACTAACTCCTGAAGAAAAAGAAATCATGCGATTATTGGCCAAGAGGTTGTCCAACAAGGAGATTACTTCCATTTTAGGCGTGTCGGCCCGTGTTCTCAGTGAACGGATTAATATCATCCTTCTGAAATTTGGCGTTAATACCAAGTTGGAGGCTGTTTTAACCTGGCCTTTTGTAGAGCCTTAAGCTCCCCGTTTTCCAGTGCCGATATGGGTCCATGCCCGCCGCAGACGAGGCAGGGCTTTTTATTTTTGTCTTCTAACTCACCCAGCAGCCGCATGATCTGACTGCGCATCTCGGTTGCTTTTTGCGAGTCGATGTTTACACTCCGCATCAGGTAAGGTGCCAGGGAATTGAACTCGGCTCTTTCCTCGGAGAAGCCGCTGATATTTACAAGGTTATCTCCGGTAAATACCAGACCGTATTCTTCGCAGACAAAGATCATCTCGCCGTAAAGATGGCCGCCGCTGCCTTCGAGAACCTGAAATTTCAGATCCGCAACGGTGAATTTCGCGATAGGGATCAGTTCCTGGTGTTCTTCGGGTGCCGGGGTCGGGGAGTCGACGTCAAGTACCTCGAACTGTGCGGGATTTGGCGGGGAATAGCCGGAGATGATCCGGCTGAGCTTGCTGTAGCCCCAGCCCAGATCGCTGGTTTCACGGTAGTCGGGGATTCCGGCGGCTTGACACCGTAGACTGTCGGCGCTCTTTTGGTTTAAGCCGATACGTATGCCTTCCAGTTTGGAGAGCAGGCCGCAGTGGTCGACATCGGCATGGGTGATAAAGACGCGTTTAGTCAGCGTATCCCAGGCCGGAAAAAGCTCCTTGAATATCTTGAACATTTCTTCGGCATAGATTGCATAGCCGGTATCAATCAAAACAAGTTCTTCAGCTGAAGCAAGCACATAGGTGTTGCTGCCGCAGGGCGGCTGGATGCTGTACAGTGTGACCTGTTCGCTAATCTGGACCTGATCGATGTCGGCGCTGAAATGGCTGCCGCGGTACTTGCTGATAAAATACGCAAAACGACGGATATAGCCAAAGACTTTTTTGGGGCTCTCACCGGTCTCCTGCAGCATCTGGAGGATTCGGTTTGATTCAGAGATGAATTCCATGGTCTGTGCTGTGCTTAAGGAAAGGATATGCTGCATTTCATTCGCCAGCCGGATATAGAAAATCGTATTGTCCAAGTTCTTTTCAAAATCATCATATTCGATGATATCAATCTGATAGACTGCGCTGATATCATTGAGCAGCATTTTAATCATATCCGGATTTTCGATTAGCAGGCCCATTTTGAAATCCTGATAGGGTGTACCGTTGGCACTCGAGTTTAGATACGAAATATTAATATTATAAAGATCCAGGATTTTCAGGACAGGCAGTACGGCACCAGGCTGATCCGGGATTTTTATATTGACCTCGATGACGCGTGTTTCGGAGAGTTCATTTTTTAGATAGCCGACCGTTTCGAGTTCTTTGGCGATCTTTTGATGGTTTTCTGCAGTAGCCTCGACATCCAGAAACAGCATGTGAAGATCGACCGCTTTATTGTAGCTCACTCGGACAATATTGCCGCAGTATTTGGCAATGATTTTGGAAGCGAGCAGAAAAGCTCCTGTCTTATTGGGCATGCGGGTAACATATGATTTTCTATGCATAATAGATACCTCAAAACAAATAATTGGTTGTACTTATTATAAAGTCCTGCTCGTTAATTTTCTACAACATCATACATTTAACCTATTTTAGAAGCCGAAAAAGTTTATATTTACATAATGAAAAATAATACGTATTATCTTATTATTAAGATAATTCACAAAAGATTTATTTTTGTCTAAAGCCGATATGTCTTTTCAGAGAAATGTATCGGTACGTATTTTCGAGAACGACAGGGGAAAGCTGAGAATATGAAATTAAACGTTACACGACAGTCCCAGGTAGCCATCGTTGGCATACTTTTGCTGGCAGTTGTTCTAATGAGTGGAAAATTATTTATCCAAGTTAATATCATTAAATTCCATATTCCGAATCACTTATTCAATCAGGATACTATTTCCTCTTTCCGTGATTATTTAGAAAAGATAGGGGCTATTGTGACCTTGGATGAGAAAGCGCAAGAAATTACGATTCAAACAGGCTTGGATAGCTATTATCTTGAAATCAGTTCCGATTCGGCGCAGGGAATCCCGATCTATGTCAATAACGCGTATATTGGCAAAACACCAGTTAAAAAAAGGCTTTCAGCAGGAAAATATGTGGTTGTGGCGAAAAACCCCGGACATGTGAGCTCAATACGCTATTTAACACTTCGACCGGAAACTGCTTCGATTAAACAGATCATATTGCCGGTGGATCAAAAAAACTATGAAGGATTTCTAGATGAAATTATCTTACTTGGCTACAAACCTATAAGAGTTATGGATTACTATAACCATGTTCCGATTACCAAGAAGACTATCGTTTTAAGACATGATGTGGATGTATCCGCTGAGGATGCTTTAGCTATGGCAAAACTTGAACATCGGAAAGGCGTCAAAAGCACCTATTATTTTCGTTGGTGCACCGCCGATCCTGAAGTTCTCAAAGAAGTAAGGGCACTGGGACATGAAGTTGGACTGCATTATGAGACTTTGGCAGATTATTCACTGCAATATCATCTCAAATCTGCGCAGGATATAACACCGGATGTCAAACAAGAATTGCGAAGACGGTTAAAGTCCGAAATTGTCCATTTTCGTCAGCAATTTGGAAATGTATATACTATTGCTTCCCACGGGGCAGAAGAGAATATCAGGCTAGGCGTTACGAATTATCAGGCAATTATGGCCGGAGAAGATCCGCACGATTATGGTATTATCGGCACTGCCTATGGCCCCATAATCCAGCACTTCACTTATATGAGCGATTCAGGCGGTATCTGGGAGCCGTTTCCTTACCCAAAACTCGAAGAAAGCAGCGCCGGCCCGTTTTATATCTTGATTCATCCCATCCATTGGGCTTCCGGTTTAAGCCGATAACCTTTTGAGCCTCACAGGTATGCTCGCAAAATTTCTTTGCATATTTTCTATGATCGTTATTTTTCGGTAAATAATGGTATGATATAGTATAACGGTAGAATCACTTTCATATAGAGGATTATGTAAGGATATAATCAGCTATAAGGTGAAAGGAGATAAAAAGTGAAAATATACGCAAAGCGATGCTTTTTTGTATTGTTGACTTTAATCTTATGTCTGGGCGCATTTGTCCCTGATGCTTTGGCGTCATCCACGATCTCTACGCATCGGATTTCTGGGGATACACGATATACCACTGCCGCTAATATTGCCAAAGAAGGTTGGTCCGGCGGCTCACAGTGGGCGATAATCGCCTGCGGAAGCAACTTTCCAGATGCCTTGGCGTCAACCCCTCTGGCAACAAAATATAATGCTCCGATCTTATTAACGGAAAAAGATAGTCTAACGGCGGTTACGAAGTCCACGCTGACTGCGCTTGGCACAAAGAATGTCTATATTGTCGGTGGAACAGCTGTCGTTTCTACGGCTGTTGAAGCCCAGCTGAAGTCGATGGGAATCTTAGTTACCCGACTGTCCGGAAACGACAGATATTATACCTCGGTTGAGATAGCCAAGCGTATCGGTAATACATCTGGGATGCTTGTCGTCGCTCCCGGGGGTGATTATCCGAATGCGCTTTCGGTTTCATCCTACGCCGGCAAAAAACAAATTCCAATGATCCTGGTGGACAAGAGTACGGTCAGTGAAAGTCTGAAACAATATGTAGCAAGCAACAGTATTCAGCAAACCTATGTGATCGGCAATACAGCTGAGATCAATGATTCAGTCGTCAACGCGCTTCCAAGCCCGACACGCATTCAAGGCACCGACCGCTACGCAACAAATCTAGCGGTTTTGAAAGCTTTTGAGTCCGAATATGCCTTTGGCAATACATTTTTAGCAACCGGTAATAATTTTGCCGATGCCTTGGCAGGCTCATCCTATGCCGCCAAATTGAGCTCACCGATCATCTTGACCGGAAAAACATCGGACAGCCGCATTAATAATTACTTATCAGCCCTAAGCTCCAGTATTACACAGCTGAATATACTTGGCGGGGAAGCTGCAATTTCATCATCCCTGGTCAACAGTTACCTTGGGATTGAAACGGGAGGAACCTTAACCGCCAAAGAGATCTTTGCCAAGGTCAGCCCTTCTATCGTTTACATTGAGACCTATGACAGCAGCGGGAATGCTCTGGGGAGCGGCAGCGGGTTTATTGTTGATTCCAGCGGCAAAGTCGCGACGAACTACCATGTAATTGAAGGCTCATACAGTGCTAAAGTAAAGACCGCTGCAGGGACATCCTATGATGTCCAAAAGGTCTTAAGCTATAACGAAACAACCGATCTGGCAATACTTAAAATAAGTGCGACAGGACTGACTGCAGTCTCCCTCGGTGATTCCAGCCTGATTGAAACCGGGGATAATATCTATGCGATCGGCAACCCGTTTGGCTTGGAGGATACCATATCCAACGGTTTAATCAGCACAAAATCCAGAGATATTAACGGAACGACATATATTCAGATTTCTGCCCCGATCAGTTCCGGGTCAAGCGGCGGGACGCTGGTGGATGAGCAGGGGAAAGTCATTGGTATCACAGCTGCTGTGTATTATGGCGGCCAGAACCTGAACTTTGCGGTTCCGATTAACCTGTTAAAACCAATGCTCTCGGAGAATATTAATAAAACGCTGCCGGAAATTCTCCCGGCCATTTACAGTGTCTTTTCCAATATGGCTTCTTATATTCAGAATGCCTACGGCACAAACGTGATTGCTGGCCAAACAATAAAATATGCCGTTACCGTGACTGCCTATCAGGGTAATACCGATACTTCCCATGATGGAAGTGCATTTATCGTATTTACGGTTACCCCTGAGACAGATGCTGCTGAATCCGACGTGCTGGATAATCATTTCGATGCTTATCTTGTGTGGCTGGAGGCTATGCTGAATGACCTTCAAACAAGATATGGCTCGAATGCGTTTAACGGTGGAATGTACTACGGAGACTCATTCTATATCTTATTTGATAATTGGGACGGGTATACTCAATACTGGTATTAGGAGATTTGTTAAAGACTTTTCAATCCTGCCAAGGCGTGCTAAGCTACCCATAGAGAATTAATCGGAAGGGTGGGTGGTAACATGGGTCTTGGCAGGGTTCGTTTTATAGATGATTCAGTAGAAATGCCGAAGATCACAGGCAAAATGCTGGCCAGAATCTTCCGGTATTTTATTCCGTACTGGAAACAAACCGTTGTGATCATCCTGTCCCTGGTCATTTCAGCGCTGCTTGGACTCGTACCGCCCTTAGCGACCCGGAGTATTTTAGATGAGGCTCTGCCTCAGCACGATATGAGGTACCTGACGATTCTGATGCTGGCTGCCATCGGGGCAGCCGTCTTAAGCGGTTTGTTGATGGTCGGACAGAATTATCTCAAAACCCTGATTGCTCGCAATATTATCTATAAGATGAAAAACCAGATGTTTGACCATATCCAGCATATGTCCCTGCGTTTTTTCTCGACGGTCAAACCGGGTGAAATCATCACGCGGATGAACAGCGATATCAATGGCGTCCAGGAAATGCTGAACAGCACGATCATCAATACGCTTAATAGTACCCTGACGCTTGTCGCCACAGCTGCAGCACTGATCTCGATGAACTGGAAGCTGGCGATGGTCGGCATGGTGATCGTTCCGCTTTTTGTAATACCGACGCGCAAGGTCGGCAAAGTTAGATGGAAGATTGTATCCCAGACCCAGACCAAGGTCGATGAACTCAACCAGATTTTACAGGAGACATTCAGCATCAGCGGTTCGATCTTGATGAAAATTTTTACGAAAGAAAAAGCGGATTATACGAAATTCGAAAAAGTCAATCGGGAAGAATCCCGTCTGCGGACGAAAGAGTCTTTAGCCGGGCAATGGTTCACGATGACTATCAGTATTTTTACCTTTATTGGGCCGATGCTCATCTATTTTTTTGGCGGTTACCTCTATATGCAGGGGGAAATCACCGTCGGGGAAATTGTGGCTTTTGTGGCACTGCTGGCCAGACTTTATACCCCTGCAGCCCAGCTGTCAAATATCCATATCAGCGTTGTCCGTTCATTCGCTTTGTTTCAGCGGATCTTCGACTATTTTGACCAGCCATTCGAGATTGTGGATCGTGACAAAGCGAGAACCATCGTCTCGGCTGTCGGTCAAGTTGATTTTGAACACGTTTCCTTTTCGTATGACCATAAAATACCTGTTCTCCGGGATATCAACTTCTCCGTTGCTCCCGGAACCATGGTCGCGCTGGTCGGCCCGAGTGGGGCAGGGAAGACAACCATCACGAATCTAATCCCAAGACTGTACGATGTCATGGACGGCTGTGTCAAAATTGACGGAGAAGATATCAGGGACCTAACACTTCAGTCTCTGCGCAGACAAATCGGCATTGTGATGCAGGAGCCTTATTTATTTAATGATACAATTGAAGAAAATCTAAAATACGCCCGGGAAGATGCCACGGTAGATGAAATGATAGAAGCCTGCAGAGCGGCTTATATCCACGATTTTATCATGATGCTGCCGGACAAATACCAGACCGTAGTGGGAAACAGGGGAATCAAGCTTTCAGGAGGGGAGAAGCAACGGATCTCGATCGCCCGCGTTATCCTAAAAGCCCCCCGGATCATTATCTTTGATGAAGCAACTTCTTCCCTGGATTCGGTGTCGGAACTGTACATTCAAAAAGCAATGGTTCCGCTGCTGCAACGGAAGACAAGCTTTATTATTGCCCACAGGCTTTCCACGGTACTGGAGGCCGACCAGATCCTTGTCGTGGAAAAAGGACGGATTGCGGAAGTAGGAAAACATGCGGACTTATTGTTACGGGACGGGATCTATAAAAAGCTGTATGATACACAGTTCAAGAACCAGACAATATAAAATCGGTACTATCCCATAATACTACGTGGCAAAGGGATAATACCGTAAAATATGATCATTTTTTTATTTCATTAACCAAAGAAATTGTACACGTGTACGATTTCCTTAAATTTAGAAATTTTGTCGTATCGAAGATTCACAACTGATCGCTTGACAATATATCATGCGGGGAAAGGGAACGATATCTGCTGCTCATTCAGCTAAATTAAATAGATTCGTACTCAGATATTTTTCCCCGCGGTCGGCAAACAGGACCACGATCAATCCTTCCTCGATATCTTTGATGCATTCCAAAGCTGCAATCATTGCGGCTCCGCTGCTCATGCCGACAAAGATACCTTCCTGGAGGACGATGGCTCTGGCCATGGCAAAGGCGGCTTCAGATTCGATCATGACTGTCCGGTCTATCTTGCTGGGATCATAGATTTCCGGTACAATAGCCTCTTCCATGTTTTTAAGACCCTGAATATAATGGCCCTTTTCAGGGTGGGCTTCAATAATTTGAACCGCAGGATTCTTGTCCTTAAGACCCATGCCAACGCCCATGAGCGTTCCTGAGGTACCAAGTGCGGAAACGTAGTGAGTGACTTTTCCGTGGGTCTCCTCCCATATTTCATGCGCAGTCGTATAATAATGGGCGAGCTTATTGTACTCGTTTGAGAATTGGTTCGGCATGAAATATTTCTCTGGATACATCCTGCAGAGCTCGTGTGCTTTGCGGATCGCTCCGTCAGTTCCCTCGGATGGGTCGGTCAGGATTGTCCTGGCACCAAAAGCTTCGATCATTTTGCGGCGCTCCACAGATACGGCTTCGCTCATCACGATTTCTACCTTATATCCTTTGACGGCACCGATCATGGCGAGGCCAATCCCTGTGTTTCCGGAAGTCGGTTCAATAATGGTCTTGCCGGGGACAAGCGAGCCACACGCTTCGGCTTGCTCAATCATTTTTAAGGCAATGCGGTCTTTGATGCTTCCAGTCGGATTAAAGCCCTCCAGTTTTGCATACAGCGCAACGTGCGGCTTCGGATTTAATCTGTTAATCCGGACCAGTGGAGTATGGCCAATGGTCTCAAGAATATTATCGTACACAGGCGTCATCCTTTCTAACAATCAATACTATGAATACTATACACTATCTTTGTTGGCAGGGAAATCCTGCTAACCTTTGTTTTTGGCGATGCTTAGCATTTAAAATTGTCTGAATTTCTACTGACATCTTGATTTTTGAAGGGAATGTGATAATATTTAGCGAATAAGAATATTTATGGTTGTATCTTTGTTATTGATTTTAAAGAAGACTTAGCTGACGCCTGATATATAAATGAAGAAGTACAAGCTTTATGCAATAAAATGTTTTGAATGATGATTATTAATGACAAAGGAGAGATTGATATGGCAATTTATTTTGATGAACCTTCCCATACCTTTGGAGAATATTTATTAGTACCCGGGTATTCTTCGGCAGACTGTACCCCGACAAATGTAAGTCTGAAGACTCCCGTTGTAAAATACAAAAAAGGTGAGGAATCTTCCATTAATACGAATATTCCTCTGGTATCGGCAATCATGCAGTCTGTTTCGGACGATAAAATGGCAATCGCTCTGGCCAGAGAAGGCGGTATTTCGTTTATTTATTGTTCTCAGCCGATTGATACCCAAGCTCAGATGATTGCGCGGGTCAAAAACTATAAGGCAGGTTTTGTGACCAGCGATTCCAATATAACCCCGGACAGCACGCTGGCGAACATCTTGGCCCTGAAAACCAAAACGGACCATTCTACAGTGGCTGTGACCTCGGACGGTACAGCTACGGGTAAGCTGCTGGGTCTTGTTACGACCAGAGATTACCGCGTCAGCAGAATGTCCAAAGATACGAAAGTCAAAGAATTCATGACAAAGTTTGAGGATCTGATCTGCGGAAGTGATCAGATCACCCTGAGTGAAGCCAACGATATTATTTGGGACCATAAGCTGAATGCTTTACCTTTGATCGATAAAGACCAAAACCTCAAATATCTGGTCTTTCGCAAAGACTATGATTCCCATAAAGAATACGAAAGGGAGCTTCTGGACGCTTCCAAACGGTATATTGTCGGAGCAGGGATTAATACCAGGGACTATGAAGAACGGGTGCCTGCGCTAGTTAATGCCGGAGCAGATGTTCTTTGCATTGATTCTTCCGAAGGCTTTTCGGAATGGCAGAAAAGGACGATCGATTTTATCCGCAAAAAATACGGTGAATCCGTAAAGGTTGGTGCCGGGAACGTCGTGGACCGCGAGGGATTTTTATTCCTGGCCGAAGCAGGGGCTGACTTTGTCAAAGTCGGCATTGGCGGCGGATCGATCTGCATTACTCGCGAACAAAAAGGGATAGGTCGCGGACAGGCTACCGCGTTGATTGAAGTTGCTAACGCGCGCGATCAATATTTCAAGGAAACAGGAATATATATCCCTGTCTGCTCGGATGGCGGTATTGTCCATGATTATCATATTACGCTTGCTCTGGCGATGGGGGCCGATTTTATCATGCTTGGCCGGTATTTTTCGCGTTTTGATGAGAGCCCGACGAACAAAGTCAATATCAATGGTAGCTACATGAAGGAATACTGGGGAGAAGGCTCTAACCGTGCCAGGAATTGGCAGCGCTACGATCTCGGCGGTGACGGCAAGCTTTCTTTTGAAGAAGGCGTTGACTCCTATGTGCCATACGCCGGCAGTTTAAAAGACAACGTAACCCTGAGCCTAAACAAAGTCCGTTCAACCATGAGCAACTGTGGGGTTCTGACGATTCCAGAACTGCATAAAAACGCCAAACTCACGCTCGTATCCGCAACAAGCATCGTGGAAGGCGGTTCACATGACGTCCTTCTGAAGGATAACAGTTATATAAAATAAAAAATTACTTTGCTATTACTTTGTTTTTTGCATGTAAACGTGACGTAATCTAACCGCTCTTCGGCTATTGCGCCCTCCTTGGCGCAAAAAGCCGCGCTGCACATCCGTGTTCCGCTTGGGCGCGGTTAGATTACGTCACGTTAATTTAATAGTAGGTCAAGATAATCTAATGGGTATTAATATACTGTACTTAAAAAGGATGCCAATATGGCGTTCTTTTTTTGCAACAGATTTGACATCTGAGAAAACTTCACCGTAATCAAACAGAGGATTCTGTCAGCTCATGTTGAATTAAAAATAGCACTGAAAGAATTGATTGGAGGAATCATGCTATGAAGCTGCTGCATACTGCAGATTTACATATCGGCAAACGGGTCAATGAGTTCAGCATGCTCGAAGACCAAAAGATTATCCTGGACCAGATTCTGCGGATTACCGACGAGGTTCAACCTGACGGGCTGCTTCTGGCCGGAGATATTTACGATAAAAGTGTGCCGCCGGGGGAAGCGGTGGGCCTGCTGGATGAATTTTTGACGGAGCTGGTGGCACGCAAGCTCCAGATCTTCCTGATCAGCGGCAACCACGATTCTCCGGAACGTTTAAATTTTGGCAGCCGGATTCTGCAAAATAACGGACTGCATATTGCCGGGACCTTTGACGGCAGCTTAAAGCATATTTCGTTACGTGATATTTATGGCCCTGTTCATATCTATCTGCTGCCGTATGTTAAGCCTGCCTTTGTCCAGGCCTTTTATCCCGGTCAGGACATTGCATCGTATGAGGATGCTGTCAGAGCCGTTATAGCGTCTTCTGACATAGATACCCGTGAGCGCAACATCCTGGTCGCGCACCAGTTCATTACCAGCGGCAGCAATGAGCCGGAACGCTGCGATTCGGAAACCATCTCCGTTGGCGGACTGAATAACATTGATGCCTCCGTGTTTGAAGCCTTTGATTATGTTGCGCTTGGTCATTTGCATGGTCCTCAGTGCATTGGTCGTGAAACAGTCCGTTATGCCGGTTCTCCGCTCAAATATTCTTTCTCCGAAGCGCGGCAGCAAAAATCGGTGACCATCCTGGAATTTGCGGAAAAAGGCAAGCTTGGAATCCATCAAATTCCGCTGACCGCCCTGCGCGATCTGCGTGAAATCAAAGGGCCTCTGGCTGAGCTTCTGCGGACGGGAACTTCTCAGGATCAGCCCTCGGAGGATTATATCCGGGCGATTCTGACGGACGAGAATGAGATCTATGATGCAATCGGACAGCTGCGCCAGGTGTATCCGAATATCATGCGTCTTGATTTTGCCAACAGCCGCAGCAGGCAGGAGGCTGATTCACAGTCATCAGCCTCCGGTGATGTTGCGTGTAAAAGTCGGCTGGAGCTATTTGAAGAATTTTACCTGAAGCAGAACAACCAGGAAATGTCTGAAGAACAACAAAAGATCATGCAGGATATCATCGAACAGACAGGAGGGGATCGCAGATGAAACCCTTGAACCTTGTTGTGAGTGCGTTCGGACCCTATGCCGGAAAGGTTGAAGTACCGCTGCACCAGCTTGGCAGTGAGGGTTTGTTTCTGATTACCGGGGATACCGGAGCCGGCAAGACCACCCTATTTGATGCTGTTGCTTATGCGCTTTTTGACGGGGCCAGCGGTTCAGTGCGCACTGTGGACACCCTGCGCAGCGACTTTGCTACCCCCGATACCAAAACGTATGTCGAACTGGAATTTTCCCACAAAGGCCAGATCTATAAAATAATCCGCAGCCCCAAATACCAGCGTCCTAAGAAAAACGGTTTAGGATTTACCATGGAAAACGCGGATGCTGCGCTTGTATTGCCCAATAGGGAGGTCATTGCCGGCAGCAGTAAAGTAACCGAAACGATCGGCTCTCTGCTCGGAATTGACGCGAAACAGTTTAAGCAAATTGCAATGATTGCTCAGGGCGAATTTTTGAAACTGCTGTTGGCCGAGAGCAGTGAACGAGCCGGTATTTTCCGTAAGGTATTCAATACCGATATTTACCTGACCATTCAAGATGCGTTAAAAGCAAAGGAAAAAGACCTCAAAGCCCGGTGTGAGGAAAGCACCCGGCAAATACTGCAGCATTTGGACGGCATGCAGACTGATGAAGACGAGGTTTCAAATCAAGATGGGTATTCTACCGTATGCCGCGAATTGTCCGGGTTGAAATCGGAACGGAATATCCATGGAACGGAACGTAGCCTCACCTTGCTCAGCATGCTGATCGATCTGGACAGAGCACAGGTTAACGCTGACAGGAAAAATTCGGACACGCTGGCTGCAGCCATGCTGGCTAGGGCATCCGAACTGACGGAAGCCGAGTATCTCAACAGGACATTTACAGAGTTGGATGCAGCCAAGAACAAGCTGGCGGAACTTGAGAAGAATGCAGCAGAAATGACGCAGACTGAAGCAGCAGTGTCCGCAGCTGAGAAAGCACTGCATGAAATCAAACCGCTTGAAGACCTTTACTTGAGAGAGAGGCGAGACTACGACGGACTCATCTCCAGCAAACAAGAGCTGCAGACTGTCATTGCCCAATTGACACCGGAAGTAGCCAGACTGCTGGCAGTCCGGACAGCCGTACAGCTGAAAGAACCTCTCCGGGAACAATTGACCGCTGAATTGGCTAAAATAACGCAGACGCTGCCGCAATACGACAAGGTCGATAACCTCAAGCTGGATAATGAAGAAAAGATAAAAGCCCGGCAAAACCTTGAACAGATCTCAAATGAATTAAAAATAGAAAAGGACAGCCTGACAGCAAAGAAAGAACAATTAAGTACAGAAGCGGAAAAATTGAGCGGTGTGGAAACCCATCTGCTGGAATGCAACAATGCGCTGGAACTGCTTAATAACCGGAAAAATGAGCTGGATCTTCTCTCTAAAGGGGTCAATTCCGCACAAAAGATGCAGGTTGAATACGCCGGACTGCAGCATACTTTCCTTGCGGCCGAGCAGGATTATCAGACAGTCAATGAAGAATATCAGCGCAGAGAGCATGCTTTCTGGAGGGAACAGGCCGGTCTTCTGGCGGAAAATCTGACCGATGGCACTCCCTGTCCGGTTTGCGGATCCACGGAACACCCGCTGAAAGCCAAACCTACTTCGGATGCGCCAAGTGAGAAAGAAATGGAAAAGCTGAAAAGTCTGAAAGAAGTAAAGCAGCAGCGCCTGCAGCAGGCCAGTGAAATGACCGGCAGTAAAAAGACGGAATTTGACACGACCCTGAACCATCTTCTTCAGGATACCCAAAGTCTCTTTGCTTCGTATACTTTGGATTCCAGCTCTATCGTTTCCGGCAGTCCGCTGATGGTAGCTGACCGGCTGAAAGATCTATCCTCTTTGGTAAAACAGGAACAGGAAAATGTCTCCAAGGATATACAGGATAGAACAGCACTGTGTCTTGATCTGGAAGCACAGCGAGCACGCCGCAAGGCATGTCTGGAACAATTGCGGAAAACTGAAGAGACCCTGAAACTGATGGAAGAAACTTTGCAGAAGCAGACCGAACAGAAGGGGACACTCGCTGTGGCTATCAGTGCCCTGAACAGTGAAATTGCAACGCTTCAAGCTGGTCTGGACTATTCCTCCCTGGAAATTGCCGGTGAAACTGTGGGACGTTTGACTGTGCAGCTCACAGAAATGAAACAGGCGCTGCAAGAGGCTGAAAATGATTATCTGAGCAGCAAACGTATGCTTGATGAAAGTATTGCGCTATTGGCTGATCAGGAAAAAAGAATGCAGACAGTGACTTCAGCCTGTCAGGCTGCTCTTGAAACATATACTGCCAAATTTCGCGAAGCAGGCTTCTCGGTTGAAGACGCCTACCACACGGCTCTTTTGCCTGAAAACAGTCTCAAAGAACTGAAACAGCGCATTGCGGATTATGATGAAAACTGCCGCCGTACTGAGGCTGATATTATAAGACTCACAACCGCTACGCAGAATAAGCAACGGCAGGACACTGCCGGGATAGTCGAACAGCAAAGAAGCATGCAGCTGGAAAAAGAACGTTTGGATCTTAAACTTCAGCAGATGGCAGCCCGGCTGCAAAATAACGAACGGATTTACCAGGCTGTCTCGCTGGCCCAAAAAGAACGGCAGCAGCTGGAAGCTGACTACCTGATCATCAGCAGCCTTTCCAAAACTGCCAATGGGGAACTGACCGGGAAGCAGAAAATTGCTTTTGAGCAATTTGTTCAAGCTTCCTACTTTAACCAGATTATCGCCGAGGCAAACAAAAGGCTGGCATCCATGTCCAATGGACGTTATGAACTTCTGCGCAGAGAAAATCCAGCGGATAACCGTTCCCAGTCCGGGCTGGAACTTGATGTGCTCGATTATTACACCGGAAAGATCCGTACCGTAAAGTCTTTATCGGGCGGGGAGGTCGTTTCTAAGGCTTCGCTATCCCTTGCTTTAGGCCTCTCCGATGTCATTCAGAGTTTCGCCGGCGGTGTGGAGATCGATACGATGTTTATCGATGAAGGCTTTGGCTCACTGGATGCCGAATCACTGGAACAGGCAATGGCCACGCTTTATGGTTTAACCTCCGGCAACAGGCTTGTCGGCATTATATCTCACGTCAGCGAATTAAAAGACCGGATCGACAAAAAAGTCACGATCACAAGAGGTCTCGAGGGAAGTCATATTGCGTTAAGCAGTCATTAATCTATCAATCATCGCGGCAGTTGCTTCATTTAAAGTTAATCCCATTAAGAGATTTTAAATAATTGCCTTAAAGACAGTAATGTCGTTGACGATTATGCCAAAAAGAATTATACTTAAATATGTTATTTTGCAATTTCAAAGCTTGTCTTTCTCCAAAGGGCAGGCTTATTGGTTTGTTGGTCTATATTGATCTATTGGTCTTGATAACCTTTAGGAGGACGATTCATGGAACAAGTACTTTTAATGGGGAATGAGGCAATTGCCATGGGAGCTATCCGGGCCGGCGTTGCGGTTGTAACCGGCTATCCAGGCACACCTTCCACCGAAATATTGGAAACAGTCGCCCGGAAGAACCCCGGGAATATTTATGTTGAATGGTCCGTCAATGAAAAATCCGCACTGGAAGTTGCGGCTGGTGCAGCCTATGCCGGTCTCAGAACGATGGTCACCATGAAACAGGTTGGTCTTAATGTTGCTTCCGATCCATTAATGAGCCTCGCTTATATCGGGGTAGAAGGGGGAATGGTCATCGTTGTTGCCGATGATCCCGGACCTATTTCTTCCCAGACAGAGCAGGATACCCGCCATTTTGCTTCTTTTGCCAAACTGCCTGTCTTTGACCCATCTTCACCGGAAGAAGCTTATCAGATGATTGGCGATGCGTTTGCCTATTCGGAAAAATACAAGACCCCGGTCTTATTTCGTCCAACCACGCGTGTTTGTCATGGCAGCGCCTCTATCGTACTCGAGCCCGCCCAGGCGGCTTCTTCGGTCGATGCTTTTGTCAAAAATCCGAAGTGGACGATTTTTCCTCGTCTTTCTTATGAAAAGCATCTGCAAATTGAAGCCAGGCGTCCAATCCTGGAAGCGGACTTTTCCTCCTATCCCTGCAATACATTAACTGGCTGCGGTAAAAAAGGTATTGCCACAGGCGGCATCAGTTATGCTTATACGTGTGAAGCAATCCAGGTCCTGAAGGAGTGCCGTCAACGCGAAAACGATGTACAGAAAAATAGTTCGAATATTGACTATAAACTTTTTAAAATTTCCACACCGCATCCTTTTCCGGTAAGACTGGCCCTGGAATTTTTAAGCGGCCTCGATGAAGTACTGGTGATCGAAGAACTGGATCCAGTGATTGAAAAAGAATTGATTTTCCTTTGCGGCCAATACCATTTGCCTGTCAAAGTCTTCGGCAAACTGAGCGGCCATACCCCTCAGGCTGGGGAAAACAGCATTGAAATCGCGCGCAAGGCAATCACGAAATTCTTAAAGAAGCCTAACCAGGATGAAGACTGCCGTCTAAATCTCTCCACATTGAATGCTAAACAAGAGGATATATACAATAAAGAAGAATGCATAGCTGAAGAGGATCAACAGACTGTAGAAGTTATACAGCCTGAGCAGCCGGCTCTGCCGGTCCGGCCTCCGGTACTCTGTGCCGGCTGTCCGCACCGCGCTTCTTTTTACGCGGTGAAAAAAGCCATGAAAGGTAAGAAAGCGGTCTTTTCCGGTGACATCGGCTGCTATACACTTGGTAATGCAAGTCCGCTGGAGATGGTCGACACCTGCCTCTGCATGGGTGCAGGCATTACGATTGCCCAGGGACTGCACCGCGCTGAACCGGATACGGTTAATTTTGCATTTATCGGTGATTCAACCTTTTTTCATACAGGCATTGCCGGTGTGATTAATGCTGTTTACAATGAAACCGATATCGTATTGATCATTCTCGACAATTCGACAACGGCGATGACAGGTCATCAGCCACACCCAGGCACCGGGAAAACCATGATGGGAAATATCGCTGAAAAAATTAGTATTCCGGCTGTCCTTCAGGCCTTGGGTGTTAAACAGATTACGACATGTAATCCGCTCAACTTAAAACAAGCGGTCGCTGCCGTCCAAGATGCTGCAGCGGTGCGTGGCGTTTCAGCGGTGATCTTTGAATATCCGTGCATTGCAATAGCCAAACCAGGGCCGCAATTCACGGTTGATCCCGGAAAATGCAGCGGCTGCAAGCGCTGTATCAAAGAATTGGGCTGTCCGGCCATTACCTGGAAAGTGGATAAGGCTGAAATTGATTCGGCTTTATGCTACGGTTGCTCCCTCTGTGCACAGGTCTGTTCCTTTGCTGCGATAGGAGGTGAGCCGGTATGAATATTATCTTAGCAGGGGTAGGCGGTCAGGGAATTGTCCTTGCTTCCAAAGTTATTGCCCAATCCGCGATGCAAAAAGGCTTAAAAGTTCGTACAGCGGAGACGATCGGCATGGCCCAGCGGGGTGGCTGCGTCGTCAGCCATGTAAGGATCGGTGAAAATATTCACGCTCCGCTGGTAGCACTGAAGACAGCTGATCTAATGATTGGTTTTGAACCCGCGGAAGCTGTACGGGCGCTTCCTTTTTTAAAGCCTCAAGGGACCGTCGTTGTCAGTCAAAAAGCGATTAAACCGGTCACAGCTTCACTCTCGGCTGAAGGCTATGAGGGGAAGACGATGCTGGACTATCTGCAAAACAACGTCAGCCGGCTCTATATTGTGGATAGCGATGCAGTCTGTTCTGTCTGCGGCTCACCAAAAGTCTTAAACACTGCCTTACTCGGTGCAGCAGCAGGCAGCGGTGTACTTGGCTTTACACTTACGGACATGGAAACTGCTCTGGAAAGCGTATTGCCGGCCAAACTGCTGGACATGAACATTCAGGCCCTTCGGGCCGGTGCCCAAAACATAGAAGAGGGGAATATTTGTGTATGAGACGGATGAATGAAACCCAGTTTGCAGCGATTAAAAAAAATCTGACCAAGCTCTGCAGTCTCGACGGCTTTTACAGCAAGAAATTTGCAGGGTACGAACTTCAGAGCATGCAAAGCCAGGAAGATTTTGAAAAGCTACCGTTTACCAATAAAGATGATCTGAGAGAAGCTTATCCGCTTGGCCTGCAGGCTGTTCCCGACAGTGAGATTGTCCGGATTCACTCCTCTTCCGGAACCACCGGCACCCCGGTCATTATTCCGTATACAAGGCAGGATGTCGAAGACTGGGCCATCATGTTTAAACGCTGCTATGAAACAGCCGGTTTGACCAGCCTGGACCGGGTCCATATTACGCCGGGTTACGGCTTGTGGACAGCAGGCATCGGCTTTCAGAACGGAGCTGAGCTTTTAGGGGCCATGGTTATTCCGATGGGCCCTGGCAATACCGATAAACAAATTCAAATGATGATTGATTTAAAGAGTACCGTTTTGTGCGCGACTTCATCCTATGCCTTACTCCTGGCTGAAGAGATCTCCAAAAGGGGAGTCAAGGACAAAATCCACCTGCGCAAAGGAGTCATCGGTTCGGAACGCTGGGGCGAAAAAATGCGTCGGCGCATCGCCGGTGAACTGGGCGTTCAATTATACGATATCTATGGCTTGACTGAGATTTACGGACCGGGTATCGCGATGAACTGCGATTACGAATGCGGCATGCATTATTGGGATGATTATCTGTACTTTGAGATTATCGACCCGCATACCGGCCAGCAGGTACCGGAAGGCGAAATCGGGGAACTGGTGATCACGACCTTAAAGAAGGAAGGTGCTCCGCTGATTCGCTACCGCACCCATGATTTAACCCGTTTCCTGCCAGGAGAATGTGCCTGCGGTCTGGCTTACCCCAGAATCGATACCATTATCGGCCGTACCGATGATATGGTCAAAGTCAAGGGTGTGAATATTTTCCCGGGTCAGATTGACGAGCTTCTGCGCGAAGTAGAAGGCGCCAGCAGTGAATACCAGGTCATGATTGACCATTTAAGCGGCAAGGATATCATGACGCTGTTCTTTGAGACCGAGAACAATGCGGATAAAAAGCAGCTTGAACAAGACGTTAAACAGCATTGCAAAGCAAAAATTGGGATCTCCGTCGTCCCAAAAGCCGTAGCGATTGGGGAACTTCCCCGAAGCGAAAAGAAATCGACCCGTATCTTTGATAACCGCTACTGATTTTGCATTTTAAATTTACAGTTTAATATAAATCAATTTGTTTCAGCACAAACAAATGTTGTAATGGTAGAACGGGAGGAGATTGAACAATGCCCATTACTGAATTATTGGTACGCAACGCAGCGTTGTACGGACAGGAGAAATGTCTGACCGAGATTAATCTGGATCTTCAAGAAAGCCATAACGTCACCTGGAGAGAGTATGAACTGATCGAAAACAATCCGGCAGGGGAATACCGGTTGGAAATGACCTGGCGGGTTTTTGACGAAAAAGCGAACCGTATGGCTAATTTCCTTCTGAAAAGAGGCATTAAGAAGGGCGATAAAGTCGCTATTCTATTAATGAATTGCCTTGAATGGCTGCCGATTTACTTCGGTATCTTAAAATCCGGCGCCGTTGCAGTCCCTTTAAATTTTCGCTACACGGCTGAAGAAATCAAATACTGCCTTGAATTGTCCGATACAATGACTTTGATCTTCGGACCGGAGTTTATCGGCCGTGTGGAAACGATTTATGATCAGATCCCTAAAGTCAAAACGCTTTTATTTGCGGGTGAAAACCGTCCGTCCTTCGCAGAGAATTACGACCGGCTGGCAGCGAACAGTTCCTCGGAGGTGCCGCAAGTTGTACTGTCTGACGATGATGATGCGGCCGTCTACTTTTCTTCTGGGACGACCGGTTTCCCGAAAGCTATCCTGCATACGCATCGGAGCTTAATGTCGGCCTGTTATACGGAACAAAACCATCATGGGCAGACCCGTGACGACAATTTCCTGTGCATACCGCCCCTGTATCATACCGGTGCCAAAATGCACTGGTTCGGCAGCCTGCTCTCGGGTAGCAAAGCTGTACTGCTGCGCGGCGTCAAACCGGAGTGGATTCTGAAGACGATCAGCGAGGAAAAAATCACCATCGCCTGGCTTCTCGTTCCGTGGGCCCAGGATATTCTGGATGCAATAGAGAGCGGCAAAGTCAAGCTGGAGAATTATGAGCTCTCCCAATGGCGCCTGATGCATATAGGAGCCCAGCCGGTACCTCCCAGCCTAATCCGCCGCTGGAAAAACTATTTTCCAAATCATCTATACGATACGAATTACGGCCTGAGTGAGTCCATTGGACCGGGCTGTGTGCATCTTGGAATAGAGAACATCCATAAAGTGGGCGCGATTGGTATACCCGGCTATCAGTGGGAAGTTCAAATTACTGACGAAAACGGCTGTCCGGTTCCACAGGGTCAGGTAGGGGAACTGAGGGTCAAAGGTCCGGGTGTCATGAAATGCTACTACAACGACCCTGAAGCCACGGCTGTAGCCCTGAAAGACGGCTGGCTGCTGACCGGTGATGTGGCCAGGATGGATGAGGACGGCTTTATTTATTTGGTCGATAGAAAAAAAGATGTGATCATCAGCGGCGGCGAGAATATTTATCCGGTTCAGATCGAAGACTTCCTGCGTGCGCATACGTCGATTAAGGATGTCGCAGTGATTGGTCTGCCTGATCCGCGCCTGGGTGAGATTACCGCAGCAATCATCGAACTCAAACCGGGAAGTATCTGCACAGAAGAAGATATCGGCGTTTTCTGTGCACCAATGCCCCGCTATAAACGTCCGCGCCGGATTATTTTCGACAAGGTCCCACGCAATCCAACCGGTAAGATTGAGAAACCGTGTTTAAGGGAAAAATACGGAGCAGCCACCCTGATTGCCGCCCAGACAGAAAACAGTCTATAGTCAATGAGATGAAAAAATCCATTGATAAAAGTGATCATAGCTAAGATCATAGCTAAAAGGAATCATCCATGAAATAAAACGAGGGGATTAACGTGTTGAATGATTGTGTACTCAATTTTCTCGTGAAAGATTTTCAGGAGAAAACAGCCGAACTGGCTCAAACCGCCATGGGTATCCTGAAAGCGGACACGGTGATCAGGGGCGGCCGGATCATCAATGTAAATACTTGTGAAATCGAAGAAAACAAGGACATTGCGATCAAACACGGCCGGATTGTCCTGGTCGGTAATGCCGCGCCTGCCATCGGGGAACAGACGGAATTCATCGATGCCTCAGGCTATACACTGGCACCGGGTTTTCTGGACGGACATCTGCATGTTGAGAGCAGCATGGTCACGCTGAGGGAATTCACCAGGGCTGTTCTGCCGCAGGGAACGACGTGTATTGTTATGGACCCGCATGAAATTGCCAATGTCTTCGGCCTGGAAGGCGTTAAGATGATGGTCGAAGAAGGACAGGCCATGCCGCTTAAAGTATTTGCCACCATGCCATCCTGTGTACCTGCTGCCCCGGGTTTTGAAGATGCCGGAGCGGTGATTGGTCCGGCTGAAATCAAAGAAGCGCTGCAGGACGGCCGGATCATCGGACTCGGGGAAATGATGAATTATCCGGGAGTCATCTCTGGTGATGTGCATGTTCATGCCGAATTAAAGGTAACGCTGAACGCCGGCAAGCCAGTTACCGGGCATTACGCTTCTGCTGATCTCGAAAAAGGATTGCAGGCTTATGCAGCAGCCGGAATCCTGTCCTGCCATGAAAGTACGACCAGGGAGGATGCCCTGGCCCGGATGCGTCTCGGTATGTATGCCAAACTGCGGGAAGGTTCAGCCTGGCAGGACGTTAAGGAAACCGTCCGGGCCATTACTGAAAACAAAGTAGATTCCCGGTATGCCGTGCTGGTGACGGACGATGTGCATCCGCATACCCTTTTGGCCAAAGGACATCTCAACCATGTGATCCGCCAGGCGATTCGTCAGGGTGTCAATCCGGTTACGGCGATTCAAATGGCAACCATTAATCCTGCTCAGTGTTTCGGTCTTGACCGGCATCTCGGGAGTATCTCGCCTGGCAGATGTGCAGATATTGTTTTTCTGCGTGACCTCGCGGAAGTCACCGTAGAAAAAGTAATGATAGACGGGGAAATCATAGCAGAACAAGGACGGATGCTGGCTGAAATTTCGTCCGTCAGCTATCCGGAGAAGTTCCGCAGTTCCGTTCATCTGTCCAATAAACTGAAATCCGGAGACTTCATCATCAAAGCTCCGGAAGGAAGAACGACGGTCAGGGTACATGTCATCGAGATCAAAGAAGCCCAGGCCGGAACCCTTCATCGCGTGATCGAGATGGGAACAGCGCAAGGGCAGGTATATCCTGACATTACAGCCGATATTGCCAAGGTTATGGTCCTGGAAAGGCACGGCGGCCCGGGAAATTATGGCCTCGGGTATGTCAAAGGTTTTCAGCTGAAGAGCGGGGCAGTCGCATCAACAGTGGCTCATGACAGCCATAATCTGATCATTATCGGTGTAAATGATGAGGATATGGCGCTTGCAGGCAACACACTGGCTGACCTTGGCGGCGGGATGGCCGCAGTGAGAGACGGGAAAGTGCTGGCCATACTGCCTCTGCCGATTGCCGGCTTAATGTCGGACAGACCGGTCGAAGAAGTGGCCGGAATGGTAGCTCAGCTTGATGAAGCCTGGAAAGAGCTAGGATGCAGTTTGGTCTCGCCGTTTATGACAATGGCGCTCTTAAGTCTGCCTGTTATCCCGGAACTGCGCCTGACGAACCGTGGATTGATCGATTGTCTGAACTTTTCATTCCTGCCTTTGCTCGAATGATACGCTTCGCTCCATGAACATTTCCATGTTAATAATCCAGGGATCTGGTCCATTTAAGAGCTTCAACGTATAAAAGCATAAAGCGCTGAATACTGAGCTTGCTGATCAGATTCTGATTCTCGACTTTGCTCCATTGCGCATTTTCAAAGTCGATGATGAAATCCAATAGGCGCCGCTGTTTATTATCCTGGCCGAGCAAGGTCAGTTTTACATGATCCGGCAGGGAAAGGCCCTGGAGCACCTGCTCCATGCTTTTGTTCAGCAGGACGTCAATCAAAGAAAACATCCCGGTAAAAAAGAAGTCAGAACTGTTCGTTTTATTTCCCAGTTCTGAAGCTAAAAGTTCCATCAGTTTTCCTCGAATAAGTGACAATTTGATCAGTTCTGCATTATATTTTTGAATAAGTAAATTATTTAATATAGGCAGAAGATGTCTTAATCAAGCGTTAATCAAGCGTATGATGCCGTAACATATGATGCCGTAAAAGATTGACACATCATTATTCCTTCTATATAATATCTTTTGGAGTATTTTTACGGATATCAAGATTTCATTTATGTCATTGTTTAACTGAATTCTGAAATATTGAAGTAACACTTCCTGAAGTATTGGAGCATGTGAGAAGGAGGTGTTTTTTTTATGCGTTTTAGTAATGAGCTTAAAAAACTGGCGAATGCTTTTGAAGCGGATCAATTTGCGGCCGTTAAAAATGATGTTCTTGGCGTCCTCAGAAATATCTATGGGGAAACTTCCAGAGAGTATAAAGTTGTCAAACAGACTTCTTCTTCTGCAACCATTATCAAGGTTTTGAACCATATCGCCGAAAGATCAGATGATTTGTCCCTACATGCGCTTGCTGCAAATATGTAATTTAAATCCATGACGCGGACTGCGGCCTCCTTTCTGTAAGGGGGTCGTATTTGTTTAGGTTGCTGCTATGTATTTAACGTTAATAAGGCACTTGAAGAAAGAATAAAGGAATTGATTCCTGATCTGCAGAAATAATACTGAATAGAATAATAATAGTAGATCGATTCGTAAATCGCATTACTATTTTTAATATCATTTTGTTAGAGCTAGTCTGTGGGGCACAATACCGCTTTCCGGCTGTTGCGCCATCCTTGGTGAGTCGCTCCTTGCCCCTCCATGACATCGCGACATTAGGCCATCCGTGGCCGTCAAAAAGCCGCGCTTCGCATCGTGCTCCGCTCACAGCGGAACTGTGCTCCCTAGACTGATCACTAACTCCAGACTAAGTCAACGTAATGGATGGACAGCGTCAAGCGGAGCATGGATTGCGAAGCGCGGGATTTTGTGTCAGGATGACACAACGACCGAAAGCGGCCGTCCATTACGGTGACTAACCCGAGTAAATCTAAAAATTTATACATATTCCTTTTATACATATTCCTGATGAAGAAAGAGATGACCGCATGAACCAGGCTACTTTTCAGCATTATCCGTTAAGTCCGGAAATATTAAAAGCCCTTCAGCTGCTAAACTATGACAAGCCTACGAACGTCCAGCAGCAGGTCATTCCGCTTATCCTGGCGCAAAAAGATGTGATTGTTAAATCTCAGACCGGCAGCGGCAAGACGGCTGCTTTTGCTATTCCGCTTTGCCAGATGGTGGATTGGGAAGAAAATAAACCTCAGGCCCTGATCATCACGCCAACGAGAGAACTGGCCATCCAGGTCAAAGAGGATCTGTTTCATATCGGCCGTTTTAAAAGACTAAAAATTGCTGCAGTATACGGCAAATCTCCTTTCTATTATCAGGAGAAAGAGCTGAAGCAAAAAACGCATATTGTGGTGGGAACGCCTGGCCGGCTGATCGATCATCTTCAGAAAGGGACGCTGGATACTTCTTATATCAAATACCTGGTTATTGACGAAGCGGATGAACTGATGAATATGGGCTTTTTGGAACAGACGGAGACCATCCTTGGCAGCTTGTCTGCCGACCGCGTAACAGCCCTGCTGTCGGCCACGATGCCTTCTGATGTCAGAACACTGTGTGATCATTATTTGCGCGAGCCAGTCTATG